>NZ_JBFFMS010000004.1:0-114813 GCF_041554015.1 Psychrobacter sp.
GTCTCTTTTTGCCAACTTTTTATATTGTCACTTTTTATCCATTTAAAATGGCGCGCTTCGATAACGGTCGCCGAATTGGCACTTGAACTTGACTGTTTTTTACACAACGAACAATGGCACTGATAAATCTTAAAAGGCTTGGTCTGTATGTCAACAGAAAACTCGATATCACCACACAAGCATTTTCCTAACATTATATTCTCACCTTTTTTGAATAACGTCTGATGCTTAAACAGCTTATTCTAAGTTTGTGACCCTAAATTAGCCAATCAGGTTTGCGCTTTTGTAAAAAAGCTTGCACGCCCTCTTTACCCTGCTCTGATGAGCGGATATCAGCGATGCCTTTGACCGTATTAGCAATCAGCTCATCGTTAATAGGTGCACCCGCGACTTCATGCAATAAGCGTTTGCAGGTTTTGACTGCTTCCGGGCTGTTTTTAACCACTTTGGCACAAAATTCTGCAACTGTGTCATCAAGCGACTCTTCACTAACGCGCTCATGGATGAAACCAAGCTGACGGGCTTTTTTACTATCAAATACTTCTGCACTTAAGAAGTAACGCTGCGAGGCTCTAGCGCCTAATGCGCGTATCACATAAGGGCTAATGGTTGCTGGTGCTAAGCCCAAACGTACTTCGCTAAGACAGAAATTGGCAATTCTCACCGCGATTGCTACATCACAAACCGCAACCAAGCCCATGCCACCTGCATAGACGTCACCTTGGATAGCCGCTATCGTTGGTTTTGAACACTCATAAATAGTCTTGAGCATTTGCGCCAATTTGTCCGCATCCGCTAGATTTTCTTCATAGCTATAATCCGCCATGGCGCGCATCCAATTCAAATCGGCACCTGCACAGAATGCTTTACCAGCTGCTGCTAAAACGATAACGCGTACTTGATCATCAGCGCCAAGCGTCTTAAACGCATTGGTTAGCTCGCTAATCATTTCATCGTTAAAGGCATTACGTATCTCAGGGTGATTCAAGGTTACCGTTGCAACGTGCTGCTCAACGTCAACCAATAGACTTTTATAATTATTCAAATTTTGTTGCATGACTTTCTCTATATTTTATGTATTTATGAGCGCGAAATGATTTGCAATATACCGTTCACTGCTACATTCTAAAGACACCGAAAGTCGTTTCTTCAATCGGCGCGTTATGAGCGGCGCTAAGCGCTAATGCCAACACGTTACGCGTATCAGCAGGGTCAATCACGCCGTCATCCCATAGACGTGCGGTGGCATAATAAGGATGACCTTGCTCTTCGTACATTTCACGAATCGGCGCTTTAAATGCCGCTTCATCTTCATCACTCCACGCCTCACCTTTACGGTCAAAGTTATCACGCTTGACGGTTGCGAGTACCGACGCTGCTTGCTCACCGCCCATCACAGAGATACGCGCATTTGGCCACATCCATAAAAAACGTGGACTATAAGCACGTCCACACATACCGTAGTTACCCGCACCGAATGAGCCACCGACGATGACGGTAAATTTAGGCACTTTAGCATTCGCCACTGCCATCACCATTTTGGCACCATGACGGGCAATACCTTCGTTTTCGTATTTACGACCAACCATAAAGCCAGTAATGTTTTGCAGGAATATTAATGGGATTTTGCGTTTACAGCACAGCTCAATAAAGTGCGTGCCTTTTTGCGCCGATTCACTAAATAAGATGCCATTATTGGCAATAATACCAACGGGCATGCCTTCAATATGAGCAAAACCACAAACCAGCGTCGTGCCGAAACGTGCTTTAAATTCATCAAAGGCACTATCATCAACGATACGGGTAATAATCTCTCTGATATCAAATGGCTTGCGCTTATCGGTTGGAATAACGCCATATAACTCTTTGGCATCATAGCGCGGTGGCAGCGGTTTGATTTGATTCGGAATTTGCTTAGCCGGACGATTTAAGTGACTGACGATATTACGCGCTATTGATAACGCATGAGTATCGTTTTGCGCCAAATGATCAACCACGCCTGACAGACGCGTATGCACATCGCCGCCGCCCAAGTCCTCGGCAGTAACCTCTTCACCTGTAGCAGCTTTGACCAGTGGCGGACCACCCAAAAAGATAGTCCCTTGTTCTTTGACAATAATAGACTCATCGCTCATCGCTGGCACATATGCGCCGCCAGCAGTACAGCTACCCATCACCACCGCAATCTGCGGAATGCCAGCGGCACTCATATTGGCCTGATTAAAAAATATACGCCCGAAATGCTCTTTATCAGGGAACACTTCATCTTGATTGGGTAAGTTGGCACCGCCAGAATCAACCAAGTAGACACAAGGTAAATTGTTTTCTTGCGCGATTTCTTGGGCACGCAAATGTTTTTTGACCGTCATTGGATAATAAGTGCCGCCTTTTACCGTGGCATCATTACAGACAATCATACACTCAGTGCCGTTAATGCGACCGATACCAGCAATCACGCCCGCCGCTGGAATATCTTCGCCATACATATCGTGCGCCGCCATCGGAGCCACTTCTAAAAATGGCGTACCAACATCAAGCAAACGCTCGACACGCTCGCGAGGTAATAACTTGCCACGTGCCAAATGCTTGGCGCGTGCACGCTCTGAGCCACCTTGGGCAACTTTGCGCAGGTGCTGATATAAATCATCAACGACCTCTTGCATGGCAGCACTGTTCTGCTGAAATTCAGCGGCATTTGGACTCAGTTTACTGGTTATGATAGCGCTCATGATATCCCTTTTCTTTAATGCGTAAATGCGAGTAGCTTGTTATGCGAATTATTTTAACGACTGGTTATTTTAGTTTTTGCTAATACAAATGATTAGTAAAACAAGAAATGAAACGGCTCCATCTTTTATAAGCCTAATTCTTCTCTCATTTGCTCGATAATTTTATATTTTTGAATTTTACCGGTAATAGTCATTGGGTATTCGGTCACAAAACGATAATAGGCTGGCACTTTATAATGGGCAATATGCTCACTACAGAATTGGCGTACCTCCTCTTCCGTTAAGCTGCCTTCTTCCTTGGGAATAATCCAAGCCGCCAATACCTCACCATACTTTTCATCAGGAACGCCGACAATTTGTACATCACGGATTTTAGGATGACGGTAAAGGTAGTTTTCAATTTCGACCGGATAAATATTTTCACCGCCGCGGATGACCATATCCTTACTACGACCGACGATTTTGACATAGCCATCTTCATCCATGGTCGCCAAATCACCGGTATGCATCCAGCCATCTTGAATGGCTTCACGGGTCTTAAATCGGCTGCCCCAATAGCCTTTCATCACCGAATAACCACGCGTCAGCAGCTCGCCTGTCTCACCTAAGGGTACAATCTCGCCGGTTTCGGTATCAATCACTTTGACTTCAAGCGCAGGTTGTACCAAACCAACGGTCGAGACCTGCTTATCAAGCGGCGTATGCTCATTGGTCTGACAAGATACCGGACTGGTTTCGGTCATGCCATAAGCAATGGTAACCTCCTTCATGTGCATCTCATCGATGACGCGGCGCATGACCTCAATCGGACAGCTAGAGCCTGCCATAATACCGGTACGCAAAGTGGATAAATCAAAGTTTTTAAATTCAGGATGGTCAAGCTCGGCGATAAACATCGTCGGTACGCCATGCAGGCCGGTACATTTTTCATCTTCTACGGCTTTTAAGACCGATAAAGGTTCAAAACCGTCATTTGGATAAACGATACAACCGCCATGCGTGAGAATGGCTAAATTACCAAGCACCATACCAAAACAGTGATATAAAGGCACTGGAATACACAGTCTGTCCTCTTCGGTGAAATTCATCGCTTCACCGATAAAATAGCCGTTATTGAGAATATTGCGATGGCTTAAGGTCGCGCCTTTTGGTGTACCGGTTGTCCCACTGGTGAATTGTACGTTGATAGAGTCAGTGTTTTTGAGCTGTGCTTGACGCTCGGCTACGCGTGGATCATTGGCATCACCTTCCGCCATCCATGCAGAGAACTTCTGCATAAAGTTAAACTCTTCATCGGAGTCTGGCTCATCAATCCAAATAATACGCTCAATCGTCGGAATCTCGACCAAATCCAATTGAGTATAGTTTTTATGGTAAATCTCAGGACACATCTCACGGATCAAACCGGCGTAATCACTGCTTTTAAAATGGCGCATGAGTACCAGTGCCGAGCAGCCCAGTTTATTGAGTGCATATTGCAGCTCAAAGACACGATAAGCTGGGTTGATATTGACTAAAATTATACCAACCTTGGCCGTTGCCAATTGCATCAGTAGCCATTCGGCATTGTTGTGCGACCAGATGCCGATGCGATCACCAATCTCAAGCCCCATCTCAATCATACTACTCGCTAACTGATTGACTTGCTGTTGTAGCTCTCGGTAAGTCCAACGGATATTTTGATGGCAGACAACCAGTGCTTCGCGTTCAGGATATTTAGAGACGATGGCATCAAAGAAATCGCCGATGGTCGCTTCAATCAGCGGTACCTCAGGACCTTTATCATAGCTTTGAGTCAATGGCGCATTTGCTGAGCGCGCGCCCATATTGATAGAGGGAATATTATTTAAAATGCTATCAAAATAGATATTTTGAGTCATAACGAGTCCTTTCGTTTTACTTTTTATAATGCTAATAAGTCGCCTGTCACCTATTCATGCTTCCTTGAACAGGTCTCGACTAGCGTTAGCTACTATACCGCCTTAAATCGAACGCTGTCAATAATAGTAATACGCTCTGTATCATTTAATTGAATATCATTGTGATGCTTTATTAAAGATAGCATAAATATATGGCAGTTATTTGACACAAAAAAACCAGCCACGTATGTATAGATGACTGGTTTTTAGTTGGCATTAGATTATAGAGAGCCTTTAACTTAAAACATGAGGTATGTTTAATAAGCTAAAAGCTAAGCTACAGGCAACTTGCCAATCATTACGCGGATGCCATCGGCGGCGCTTTAATAGTCACGGTTGCGCTGACCTCACCACTATCATCGAGCAAATTCATAACAAGCTCATCATCCGTTTCAGTGGCTACTTGCCAATTACCAGCAGCTTGCGTCACGCCCGTTACCATCACCGAAATCGCTTTATTCTTTAGGCGAATCATCGGCGGTTTATGCTCATAACCGCTATGCTCTAATCCCAAAACGTCATCAGCAATCGTCGCTGCCTGCGCACGCAGCGGTGCTACATAGCGGCAGGCGACGCCATTGATAGACATACAATCGCCAATCGCATAGATATTATCGGTAGTAGTACGCAGCGTTGGCGCATCGACCTCAATACCAGTACGGCGATTGAAATCGACCCCAGCGGCACTTGGCAATGTACTGTCAACGGTCAAACCCGTACTGGCAATCACATGGTCAACGATGAGTACACCAGATTGTTTAGATTCTGTAGGTTGTGCGTTAGAAGCAAATGGCTCATAGCTGACTTGCAACTTACCAATAGTGCTTTCCTCTTCATTACCCTCACTGATACGAACAACATCCGTCACCAGATAACCACCTAAAAAGTTAATACCTTGAGATTTGACTGCCGCTGCAATACGCGCAGTCGCTTTTGGCGGTAGCATTTGTGATAGCGGCGCATCATTTAAATCAATCAAGGTCACCTCATGACCCGCCTTTAGCAAGTCCTCAGCAATCTCTGTCCCAACCATACCCGCGCCAACAATCGCTACATGCTGACTGCCCGCTGCCAGCTTTTCTTGTAGCTGCCCAAAACGCTCAATATGATTGACATGCCAGACCAAATCTTCTGGTAAGCTTGGTGGAAAGATCGGGTGAGCGCCCATAGCTAACACCAGCTTATCATAGCTGATGGTTGCGTAATTGGTATAGACAGGATCTGAGCGCAGCGCTGAGATAAGCTGTACCGTTTGCGCAGCAGCGTCGATGTCTGTCACCTGCGTATTGGCAATTAAGGTCACTTGTGCCGCCTCAGCCGCAGCAGCGCCAGTCGCGCGTACCAAATCTGAGGCTTGCTTGTTTTGACTGATTGCCATAGTGAGCATGGGCTTATGATAGCGGTCGCCGCTGTCTGTAGTAATTAAGGTAATCGCCACCTCTTTGTCTTTGGCACGAATGGCATCAATAACGTGCCAGCCGGCCAAACCTGCACCAATGATAACGATACCTTTAGATTCTGCTGTTGTCGATGAAAGCATAGTTTCTGAGCTCATACTGACTCCATGATAGATGAGAGATTATATTTTTTATGATAATGGCTGTTTATAAAAGTAGCAGTTTATAAAACTGACTGCCATTGTATCAGTAAACAGGTATTCACTCACGTATTCAGTCACATAGGCGTTTACATCAGTATCTATAGAATCGTTTACATGGTTACTCACCATAAAAAAAGCGCCTATAAATAATGAATAGACGCTCTCGATCAATCAGCTTACACCGACTGCCTTAATGATTGAGAATCTTCGATAAGAACATTTGCGCACGGTCACTTCTTGCGCTTTCAAAAAACTCATCCTTGCTACAGTTTTCAACGATATGACCTTCATCCATAAAGATGATTCGATTGGCAACCTGACTGGCAAAGCCCATCTCATGAGTCACACACATCATGGTCATGCCCTCACGAGTCAGTTCAACCATCACATCAAGCACCTCTTGAATCATCTCAGGATCAAGTGCTGAAGTTGGCTCATCAAAAAGCATCGCTACCGGATCCATCGCTAACGCACGAGCAATCGCGACGCGCTGCTGTTGCCCACCGGAGAGCTCAGCTGGATACTTTGCTGCTTGCGCCGTTAGCCCGACACGGTCTAGATAGGCCATGGCTTTTTGCTTGGCCTCCGCTTCTTTACGTCCCAATACTTTGATTTGGGCGACGGTCAAATTGTCAATAATCGTCAGATGCGGGAACAGCTCAAAGTGCTGGAATACCATGCCGACACTACTACGCAGTTTTGGCAAATTGGTTTTTGGCGCGCCGACAGATATGCCGCTGACCATAATCTCACCTTTTTGAAACGGCTCAAGCCCATTGACCGTTTTTATCAAGGTCGATTTACCACTGCCTGATGGACCACAAACGACGACCACGTCGCCTTTATGTACATGGGCGCTACAGTCAGTCAATACCTGAAAGTCGCCATACCATTTACTGACATCACTCATCTTGATGACGATTTCATCGCTTGCATGACCATTATCGGTGACCAGTCCGCCAAATTGATTGATATACGTATCCGCATTATTTACCACTGGCTCATTCATCGCTGGCTCCTAACCACATTATTTTCATCATTATTAAATAAAGCTTTTATTAGATAGATCCGATACTGTTTTGGCAAAAAGTATCAAAATCTCAATCTTTTTTGCAGTTGCTGCACGCCAAGAGAAGCGCTCAAACTGATGATAAAGTAAATAGCACCGGCTCCTAAAATATAGGGCGTCAGTAAGCCCATCAGCTCACCGCGTACATAAGCGGCGCGGAAAAAGTCTGTCAAACCAATGGCAAAAACCAGGGTCGTATCTTGGAATAAAATAATACATTGCTGCAAAATCAGCGGTAACATCTTGCGAAAGGCCTGCGGCAAAATAATCAAGCGCATGGTCTGCCCATAGGTCATGCCAAGCGCCTTAGCAGCATTAACCTGACCACTGCCGATAGATTGGATACCAGCACGTACCACCTCTGAAAAGTACGCCGCTTCAAACATCATAAAGGCGACCACACACGAGGTAAATGCTGTATCGAGTTGCAGGTACTTACCAGCGACCCAAAAATAAATCATCGGTACGGCAAAATAAAACCATAGCAGCACGAGCAGTAGTGGCACAGAACGGAAATAATTGACATATAGCTTTGCAGGTATCTCAAGTACCTTGATACCAGATAAACGCATCAACGCTAAGACAGTCCCCAAGCTGAGACCGCCTAAAATTGCTAAAAATAATACTTTTAACGTCGTCAGCATGCCACCCATCAAACCGGGATAGGCAGTTGCAAGTTCGGTCATATTCATTTTTGACTCCCTGCAATTAGCCCAGGCACACGCAATTTACGTTCAATCAATCCCATAATGGCAATCAACGACAGATTGAATACCAGATAAATAATGGTCGCATAGGTATAAATCTCAATACTGTTTTGGGTATATTCACTGATGGTTTTGGTCTGACTGATCAGCTCCATCACCCCAACCAAAGATGCCACCGAAGCGTTTTTAAAGCAGTTGGTGAGCTCTGAGCTTAGCGGCGGTAAGATAATCCGAAACGCTTGCGGTAATAGCACCTCTTTATAAGCTTGCGGAATGCTAAAGCCGAGCGCGTAGGCGGCGTTGATTTGCCCTTTTGGTAAGGATTCGATACCGGTCCGTACCTGTTCAACAATACGAGCGGCGGTAAATAAACCTAGACCGATACTGGCTGAGAGCATGGCTGAGGTATTGGGAGACAAGTCTTTATACCACCACTCTTGTATGGACGGGGTTAGCCAACCGGGGGCGATATAAAACCAGAAAAAAAGTTGTACCAATAAGGGGATATTGCGAAAAAAAGTCACATAAGCGGTACCAATAGCACGCGCGCCTTTATTGGGCAAAGTACGCATAATGCCAAGAATAGTACCAACCACCATGGCGATCGCCCAAGCGATACTACCAATCAATAACAACCAGCCGAGACCGGTAATCATCCAATGGATATACAGCTCGCTACCGATACCGGTTTGCTCAAAGAGCACACCCCAGTTCCAGCTATAATTCATAATTGTCTCTCCGAGCAACGGTGAAAAAGCTCACGCTTCAGACTGCTATCAAGACATTGACAAACACTCTGAACGCATGAGCATGCTATGTTGAGGGACAAGGAGCGTTATTGTGCCGTGGCAACTTTTGGCTGATCGCTATCATGTGGACTCGCAATCAAGGCTTTTAAGTTATCTGACATCTCAAACTTTAGGTTGACGTTTTTTGGTGGAATAGGATTCATAAACCATTTGTCATAAATACTGTTGATCTCACCTGATTTAAAGACATTGGCTAGTGCTTCATCGACGACGGCTTTAAACTCTGGATCGTCTTTACGCATCATACAACCATAAATCTCAAACGATTGTGGCTCACCTACAATCACCCATTCATCCGGATTTTTTGCTTTGGCTTTTTCGCCAGCAAGCAATACATCATCCATCATAAACGCATCAGCGCGACCATTTTCTAACATAAGGAAAGCTTCGCCGTGGTCTTTTGCTGAGATAACATTGATATCCATCTTTTTATCATCGTTATATTCACGAATATAACGCTCTGAGGTGGTACCTGCAGTCGTAACCAAGGTTTTACCCTTTAAATCATCAAAGCCTTGGATACCTGAATCTTTTTTGGTCAATAGACGGGTGCCGATTTCAAAAAAGCCGTTTGAGAAAGCGACTTGTTTTTGACGTTCTTCATTGTTAGTCGTTGAACCACATTCAAAATCCACGGTACCGTTTTGCACCAACGGGATACGCGTTTGTGAAGTAATCAAGTTATAGCGGATTTTTAGATCCGGCATATTGAGTTTTTCTTTGACCGCGTCTACCACTTTCATCTCTAAATCATGGGCATAGCCAATCGGCTGATTTGGGTCATCAGCAATGTATGAGAACGGAATAGACGAGTCGCGGTGACCGACGACGATGGTGCCAGATTCTTTGATTTTATCTAAAGTGCCATTGCCATTGCCATTCGCCGTCGCCTCAGTGGCTGCCCCATCTGATGGCGTCGACTCAGTGCTGGTTTGCGTATTGTTGTTACAGCCTGCTAGGCCTAGTGCCATAAAGGCAACTAACGTCAATGGTTTGGATATAGAGGTAGGAAGAGAGTAAGTCATGAGATATGTCCTTTTATCACATTGCCACAAGATTGGAATGACATTTAAAGGCGATAGAGACCGTAAAAAACGCTATAAATGTGCGCTTATGAGCCCTATTGCTATGCATCCGTGCTGTTGCTGTTGTTTATCACTATGCAACTTAATGTTACTGTACAACAAATTGACTGATGAGGGTAAACTTTTTTTACTCAACTGACTGTTTTTGATTTTTAATTTGTGAAAAGTCATAATACCCAGATAAAACAAGCGCTCACCTCATGCATATAGGTACGTATTTACTAAGGCTAATAGGAAAATTCATTTTTTATAAGCAGCATTCCTTATGGCAATAATCTGCTAAAGCCGATTGATAAATCCGCATCTATCCCCATAAAGCTAGCAACTTCTTAATCTTATAAATGACCTATGACACAAGATAACCAAACTCCGATTACTGATGAGCAAAACGCTGATCTGATACATGATAATGATATTCGCCAACGCTTTTTTATAGAAGATTCACCCGTACGCGGCGATGTGGTGCGCCTATCGCGTAGCTATGCGACCATCATTGCTCAAAAGCCATATCCTGAAGCACTCAAACGCTTGCTCGGTGAGATGCTGACGGCGGCAAGTTTGCTGATTGGTACTGTCAAAATCAACGGTCGCTTGTCGATTCAATTACAATCATCAGATAGCGATAGCTTGCTGAACTGGGCGATGGCTGAATGTGATCAAAACGGTGTTATCCGCGCCCTTGCCAGCTGGAAGGGCGATACCGAAGAGCAGGCGCAAGCGTGGGACAATATGCTACACGCCAAAGAAGCGTTTGCAGAATTGGGTGCGACTGGTCAAGGTGTCTTGTTTATCAATATCCAGCCGGAGGGCGGCGAGCCGTACCAAGGTATTGTTGAGCGTAGTCATGACAATTTGGCTGACTGCTTGGCACATTATCAAAAGCAATCAGCACAGATTCCAACGCTGATCAACTTGGCCTCTGATGGTTTACAAGCAGGGGGCATCTTGGTGCAAATGCTACCACGTACCGCTGAAGAGACTTATGAAGTTGAGCAAAATAAAGATGCGGGTATCGATGATGATCTATGGATACGCTTGTCTGTATTGACGCGCACGCTAAAAGCGGAAGAATTGACCACGCTTGATAGTAATGAGATTTTGTACCGCTTATATCATGAAGAGCAAGTCGTCGCCCCTGAGCCAGTATCGCTATCGTTTGGCTGTACCTGTTCACGCGAGAAATGTGAAATGGCCATTGAGCAAATCGGCGAAACAGAAGCCTTTGATATCGTTGCAGAGCAAAACGGTACTTTTGAGATGGATTGCGGATTCTGCGGTGAGATTTATAAATTTACTAATGATGATATTGCAGCGATATTTGCTGAGTAGGCTTTTATCTTATTGATTTAGGTAGTCTGACATAAAAAACCCCTCAAGTATGATGCTTGAGGGGTTTTTAGTATTTGCCTGATTGGTTTTTTATTTTGTATCTTTTATCTTATACGTCCTAATATTAAACCTCATCGATTTCTGGATAAGAATAAATACGAGGATTCAGTGCATACTTTGCCTCATGTGCATCGCCCAATCTACTATCCAAGAGCCATGCGATAATTTGCTGATGTACTCTATCGCTATAGATTAAATTCATATGATTGATCCCATAAAAAATCGCTTTGTGCCCCTCTGGTACTGCCAGCGTATGCTCTTCAGTATGCTCACCAAGTGCCGACTCTACCGACACCAGCCCATCGCCCAGTAAGCTTGTGGTCTTAAATTCAAAATGGGTCTCAACCATCACTGCTGCTACCAGATAGGTATTCACATGCAGTGGCAAGTGCGTAGGATGACGAAAATCTGCTGGCAGGACGCTACGCCCCTCTAACGCTTGCCAGTCGGCATCTCGAATACTACCGTAACGCAAATCAATGATACCGGCACTGCGCATGTCGCCAAGCTTTGCCAATGACCCCGCAAACGGCAATTTGGCAATTTTATCTTGGACAAAATGCCCAATCTGCTCCAAACTTGCGCCATGATGCGGCGAGCCTAAAGTGATAAGATTGCCCACACGTTTGACCCAATCAAACCCTTGCTCTTTGCCATAAAACAGCGCGCTACGGCTCACCAAACCGCCCATACTATGACCAATCAAATCAATCTGAGTAATGTCTGGATTGTTCTCAATCAAATCTTGCAATACCTGAGCAAAGTTACGTCCATTACTTGAGATACGTCGACCGGTATTATAATTTAAGTATAAGACAGTCGATGATGGCAAGCTATACATGAGCGCTTTTGCCAGATTATACTCACCAGATACCTTCCAGCTTAAGTGACTTAAACAAAGTCCATGGCATAGAATAATCACGCGTCCTGACAAAACAGTGCTCTGCACGCGATTAGCAGTATCGTAAAGCACCATCGAAACCGCTAATGGGTTTTGATGGGTAAGCAGATGATCGCCCATGACCCCGTTTAGGATATTGACCATACGCCGCAAATTCTTTGGTAATAATCTGACCTTTTTAGGCCTTAAGACAGTGTTATAAAGGTGCAAACCTGACGCTAGGTTATTGCCAACCAGCTGCATTGCCTGACGTACCGTACCATAAATACGTCCCGTAATGCCCTGTTGCCAGCGCTCGACATAGCCTTTATTAAACCGCCCCAAAGGCCGCAGCAGAATCTCACGATGGATGGCTTCTACAATATCAGTCACCTCAACCACGCCCATAGTCGCAAGCTGTGCCAACCCTTCAAAAAAACCAACCAATGAGAGCGGTTGATACGGTTGAACATCACTCTGATTCACGCTTTTTTCAGTCAGCTCATCCACATAGATATAGTCAAGCTTATCCAGCTCCTCATAGACGTCGCCTTGGAATCCTGTATCGATAGCGGATTGCTCCTGATCAGAGGGATGCTGAGTCGTCGCAAATAAATCATGAATGGTTTCTAAAGGTTTTTGACTGAGCATAATGTTGACATATCAAACAGTTAAAGAGATTTTCCATACTATCCTGTAATCATCATAAACAGAAGAGAATGATTCAACTATCAAGTATCTTTATTGTCAAAAAGATAGGGAACTATAGTCGATTCCAAATAAAATAGATACGCCATACTGTAACGCGGAACTGGTATAAATTTTTCTGGCTTGCTGTGCCTAAACTGGCAGAGGCTGCACTTACCCATTTAGTAGCGATCGCCTAAAACACAAAAATCCCAAAGCCATGGCTTAGGATTTTTATGTTTGTTCAGAGGCATCATTACTACTGCAAATGGTTAACTAGACAAAGGACTCTGCCAGTATGACATCCCCATCTTCGCGTGTAATCATAACTGTCGCTGAGCGCGGAGTACTACCGCCATCCACTGCGCCCCACGTATTACCCGGATGCTGAATATTAATAAATAAGGTTTTAAAGTCTGGCGTCATCGTGATACCTGTGACTTCACAGCCCTCCGGACCGACAAAAAATCGTTTGATGTTGTCATTACTAGCAGGCATACCGACTCGGGTTTGTTGCCCTGCTGATGTGGTTTTAATGGTGCCATCGCTGACATTACCCGGTAGCGCTGCCAATAACATACAGCTGCTGGTATCGGTATAAGCGCCGTCGTCTGTTTGAATCCATAAAACGCCGCGTGGATCGAAGTATAAGCCATCGGGAGAAGAAAAATCGTTACTGTCATTTAATTGCGATAAATTTTCTGCTGCTAAATCACTCGGTGCAGCAAATAAATAAATATCCCATTCAAAACTGGTTGCCGCATGATCGCCCCCTGCTTCTGCCCAGCGAATGATATGACCGTTGTCATTACCACGCGCTTTGCCGCCCGTATTATAGCTGCGCGGATTGGACGCCGACACTGGCTGATCATCTCGTACACCACGATATTTATTATTGGTCAAAGTCACATACACCTCACCCGTTATCGGGCTGACCGATACCCATTCTGGTCGATCCATTTTGGTGGCGCCGACCACATCTGCTGCCGCGCGAGCAAAGACCAATACTTCATCTTGTCCATGAAAGGGCAGCTCGCTGTTCGAAGCATCCAGTCCATTTTGACCATGAATCAACGCTTTCCATTCACCGCGACCCTCTTCATTAAAGATAGCAACATAGAGCGTACCCTCATTCAAATACTTGTCACCAGCTTTTAATCCCCCACCGATATCATCATTTGACCATATGGCTTTAGAGACGAATTTATAAATATATTCACCGCGAGCATCATCGCCCATATAAAACACCACCGGTTTGCCTTGTTCAACGGGGGCATAAGCACAGTTTTCATGGGCAAAACGTCCCAGTGCCGTGCGCTTTTGGGGCATAGAGTTTTGATCAAAAGGATCAATTTCGGTGATATAACCGAAGGTATTAAAACCATTTCGATAATCGTCAGTAGCGCTAGCACTAGTGGCGGTCATATCCCAGCGTGAAAACTCGTCTACGATCTTGGCATCTTGGGCATCAGGGGTATGCCACAGATATTCAAAGCCAGAGAAATTCTCCGTTGCGCCATAGCGCTCGCGACCGTAATTCTGTCCTGCGCTCAGCTGGCTAGCATCTTGCCCACGAGCAAACACCCCTAAGAAGTTCTCTTCGGTAGTCAGATAGGTGCCCCATGGCGATAAGCCTGCGCCGCAATTGTTGTTGATACCGCGAGTTTGAAAGCCTGTTGGGTCAAACTTGGTCTTAACCAAATCAGAGCCGGCAACAGGACCCGCTAATTGCGTGGTTGTACTGCTGGTGATACGGCGATTGTATTTTGAATTGGGGACCATCTCGTAGCCCATGCCATCAGCGCGGCGCTTCATCTCGACCACTGCTACCCCATGACAATTGACCTCACGGCGTACGTCGCTTGCAAGTCGACGGTTTTGAAAGATTGGCGCAGCATTTTTATCTTGGATCACATGGTAACCAAATGGGCTCAGCTCGCTGCTATTGACGTACTCATGATTCATGACCAGCAGCCCATTTTCTGCCGCTTTGGCCTCATAGGCAGCGCCCTTTTTACCAAAGAACCACATGCCATCATGGTTGTCACCCATGCGCCATTCGAATGACTCTGCTGACTGCTCGCGATTGTCTTTCCAGTCATCAATACCAGATATCAGCGGCGTGCCCAAAGGCAGTATTATCTCAGCATTATAGCCTGCTGCCACGCTCATCGTTTCTGCAGTCGAATGCGCCACTGGGGTAAACTTCAAAGCTTCGGGACGTTTGAGATCACCTTGTGCAGGGATAGCAGCATCATTGCCATTATTTTTGGTAGAAGTATTATCATCGTCGTCGCTACAGCCGACTAAAGGGAGCGTACCGAAAAACGCCGCTGCCGTTAATCCTGTGCCCCCTTTTAGGATACTACGTCGATTTAAACGGCGACTAATAATGGTTTGAAAATCGATATTGTTGCTCGGGTTGGAATCTTCAACGACTTCATGAGCAATTGGTTGTTTATTATTTAATAGTGTCATTATCAGTCACCTTGCTGGTAGGATTGGGGAGCATAAAAGAGTGGACTACAGCCTTATCGCTGCCGTCATCAAAATACGTATTACGCCTAATTCTACTGAATGTTTATGACAGTACGTTGAAAACCAAATGCCGATTTGATAGTAATTTAACGATTAGCTCATGATAAATAGCTATCACCAGTGATAAAAAAATCCCAAGCGGTCACTTGGGATTTGGATTTTTTGATAGCGTTAATGCCTTTAAAAGTTACTAGGTGACAGCTGCGATAAAAGCTTATTTAACCTCTGTCTGCCACTGATGAGCGCCTAGTTTTAAAGTCAACACATCACCCGCATGTAAAGCGCCAACGCCGCTTGGTGTCCCGGTCATAATAACGTCGCCTGCTTGCAAACTAAAAGCGTGACTGATATTGACCAATAACTCATAAACGGGAAATAGCATCAAGGCGCTATCGCCGTCTTGCTTGAGTTCGTTATTAATATTTAGTTGGTAATGGACGTTTTTGAAGTCACCAAAGGCATTTGCATCGAGCCAGTCAGCAAGCACACAAGCGCCATCAAAGCACTTAGCGCGCTCCCAAGGATAACCTTTTTCTTTCAGCTCAGTTTGTAGCTCACGCAAGGTCAAATCAAGCCCCAATGTCACGCCGCCGATGGCTTGTTTCGCCTCTTCAAGCGTGGCTTTTGATAAGTCTGTTGCCAGCTGAATACAAAGCTCAGCTTCATAGTGGGTTTCGCCAAAGATGGCAGGGTTTGGGCGCTCAACGCCCTGATGGAGAGATACCACCGAAGAGGCAGGCTTCATAAATAGCATCGGCGCGCTAGGCACTTCATTGCCCAACTCCTCTGCATGCGCCGCATAGTTGCGCCCGACACAGACCACTTTACCGATAGAAGTACGCAGACGTTCGTTATTATCAATGCTGGTATCACTATGGGTATCAGTGGTGCCAGCAGTATCTTTCACATTACCAATAATAGCGTTGGCGATGGACATATGGGGCGATGAGCTCATACTATTTCCTTCCGACCGATTTTTTAATTTATGACCACTATGGCTTTTTTATTTTGCCGTGCCTACTTTTAAGGAATGGTATTGGTAATGACATCTGGCGGCACATAGCTGGCGTGACGATTCATACGTTTTTCAAACAATCTAAAGCTAAATAAAATCACCCACGACAGCAGCAGATACACGACACCGGCAGCAAAGAACAATTCCATCAAGGTATAAGTACGCGCACTAATCGTACGAGCAACGCCCGTGATATCCATCAAAGCAATGGTGGATGCCAGCGCACTACCCTTTAGCATAAAGATAACTTCGTTACTGTAGGCAGGAATCACAATACCAAAAGCACGCGGTAAGGTAATACGCGTCAGCTTCTGCCATTTTGACATGCCAATGGCATCGGCGGCTTCAAGCTCACCCACAGGAATATTTTGGATTGCACCGCGAATAATCTCTGCCAAATAGGCGCTGGTATTAAGGGTAAAGGCAATAATCGCACACCAATACGCTTGGCTAAGCACTGGCTCCCATAAGAACGAATTACGCACCGCTTCGAACTGCCCAAGCCCATAATAAATCAAAAATATCTGTACCAATAGCGGCGTGCCACGGAAAAAGAAGATATATAAAAATGGTAATACTTGCACCAGCCAATTTTTGGACAGGCGCAATAATGCCAAAATCAAACCAAAAAACAACCCAATAATACCCGAGAAAACAACGAGCTGGACAGTCAATACCGCGCCACTCATTAAATCAGGGATATGGTCAAAAATGACCTGCCAATTCCAATCCATAGTATCTCTCCTCTACCCTATGGTCGATTGACTTTGAGTGGTTTGATGGTGGGTTTGACGGCTGAGCTTTTTAGCATAACGCGCTGCTGGATTGGCGCGCCACTCAAGCCACATCATAAAACCGGTAATCAACATGGTCAGACCCAAATAAATAATCGCCGCTGCCATATAAAACGTAAACGGCTGCTGTGTCGACTGCGCCGCACGCGAGGACTGATACATGATATCTTTGAGACCGACGACCGACACCAAGGCCGTATCTTTAAGCAATACCAAAAACAAATTGCCGAGACCTGGCAGTGCAATCTGCCAGACTTGCGGCAAGGTAATACGATAAAAAGTCTGAAAAGGTCGCATGCCAATCGCTTGCGCCGCTTCTCTTTGCCCTATTGGAATCTCTTGAATGGACATGCGAAAAATTTCGGTCGCATACGCACCAAAGGCAATTGATAACGCCATGACCCCGCCCCAAAACGCGCTAATCTCGATATAGTCGTTATAGCCGAATTTTTTGAGGATGCTCATGAGCAATATCGAGCCGCCGTAATAAATAAACAGCACCAATAACAGCTCAGGGATGCCGCGCATCGTGGCAGTATAGACCGTCGCAAGCTTACGCAGCAGCCAGACATTGGACATCTTGGCGGTCGCGCCAAGCAAGCCTAACGCCATACCGATGACCAGACTGGTCAGCGCAAGCTTTATAGTGACGGTAGCGCCGCTTAGTAATAGCGCGCCAAATCCTTGTAAATCAAACACAATTATCCACTCAGTCTCTTTATATTAGCAAATTGCAAAATATCAGTTAAAAGAATCAGCATCAATAGCTGAGCGCGGCTAATAAACGTCGTTTAGATCAAATAGGCGCTGACCATTTGCATTATAGGTAGACGCTAAATTCAGACGATTATTGCTGCGGTAATTGACACAGCAGAAATGAGCGCTGATTTTATCATATTCGCTGCCAGCTATGTTAATACTGACATATAAAAGCACTGCCTAAATAAGCGCTTATCAGCATAAATATCAAATAAATCCGTAATATTTGATAAAAGTCGAGCGTTAATCACACTTAAAACTTAAGGATTTAAGCAAAAAAGCAAAAAAGACATCACCGTTATGGCAATGTCTTTAGCGTAAACGTCTTTAATGTAAATGTCTTTATGTTTATTAAAACAATTTCATTGACAGTACTAATATATCGAAGCGCTATTGGGCGGCGCTATCGGCTGATGTTGATGTCGGTGCTGATGTTGCAGTAGCGCTTGCTGGTACCGCAAAGTACTTTTGATTGATTTTATCATAAGTACCATTAGACTTAATATTGGCCAAGGAAGCATTGATTTTTGCTTGTAGAGCATCATCATTCGGACGCACCGCAATCGCAAAGTTATCATTGATATCAATCTCAGCGCCTTTTAGCACATAATCGCTACCAGACGCCGAGCTGAGCCACTCAATCGCTGGCAGTTTATCCGATATCATGGCATCAACGCGGCCAGCACCCAAGTCCAAAAACGCATTACTTAAGGTATCATAGAGCTTCATATCCGCTTTTGGATAAGCATTCTCTAGCCACTGTGAAGAAATGGTTGAGCGCTGAGCGGCGATAGAATGCGCATTGATATCAGACACCTTTGCAGGGTCAAAGCTGCTGTCTTTTTTGGCTAAAAAAACCAGCGCATTACTAAAATAAGGATCGGTAAAAGCCACTTGTTGAGAGCGTTCAGGGGTGACTGACATCGCCGCGACGATAGCATCATACTTACCTGCTTTTAGACCAGGGATAATACCATCCCAATCTTGCGCCATAATCTCACAAGTCACCTGCATATCAGCACAGATGGCATTGGCAATCTCGATATCAAAACCGCCGAGCGTGCCATCTGCATTGGTATAGTTAAAGGGCGCATAAGCACCCTCAGTACCGATACGCAGGACATTACCCTCTATGCCGTCTGCGCCATCTACTTTTTTCTCAGCCGTCTTTGCAGTCTTATCTGCATCGACGCTTTCAGTCCCTGTCTCTTGACCGTTACTACAACCAACCAAGGCTAAAAATGCTACCACTGCTAGCATAGGTTTTGAAAACCCCTGATTGGTCATTGAATTTGAACCTATGAGAAGATAGTTACTCATAATCATCCTTGAAGTTATTACGTCGTAAAATTTGGATAAGTGCTGGCTACAATATGTATTGCTCAAAACTTATGATCAATACATATTTGTCATCACAGGGTTTAATTTGTTGCTGCTGGCGCTTCTTTAGCAGTGGTCGTATCCGCATCAGTATCGGCTTTATCCACGACGACTTCTTTGAGATCATTGGTAGCGACTGCTTTTTGAGCAGCTGTGGTTGAGCTGGTACCAAAGTAGCTACCTGTGATTTGATCATAGGTGCCATTGTCTTTTAGCTCAGTCAACGCCTTATTAAATTTGGCAACCAATGGATCGCCTTTACGAAAAGCGATGCCCATCGCATCATCATTGGTGCTGATTTCTTGACCTTTGACTTCGTAGTCTTTACCAGCTTCAGTCTTGAGCCAATCGATACCTGTCACTTTGTCAGACATCATCGCGCGCACACGACCTGAGGTTAGATCTAAATAAGCATTATCTTGGGTGTCATAAAGTTTGATGTCAGCATCAGCATGTTTATCTTGTAGATATTGCGAAGCAACGGTCGAACGCTGTGAGGCAATTGGCTGACCTTTTAGGGCATCAACCCTAATATCATCACCTTTTTTACCGATTAGGATAATACCACTATGGAAATAAGGGTCGCTAAATTCGACCACTTCTTTACGCTCAGGGGTGATTGACATACCGGCGATGGCAGCGTCAAACTTCTGCGCATTCAAACCTGGAATCAAGCCATCCCAGTCTTGCGAGATGACTTCACATTTGGCTTTCATTTGCGCGCATAGGGCATCGACCAACTCAATCTCATAGCCGATTAACTTGCCGTCTGCGTCAGTATAACTAAAAGGTTTGTAGCTTGATTCTGTTGCGATTTTGATATTTAAAGGCGTATCAGTTGCAGTGTCTGTCTCAGTAGTTTCTACTGGCGCAGAGCTATTATTACAACCTGCCAGCATCAGCATGGCAGCACTTAGTGGTGCCAGCCACAAGGCTTTTTTGGTCATTGCTGAGGAGATTGAAATGCTCATAGTGGTTATTCCTTAATATATGTATCAGCCGTATATATATCCGCCACCGAAGACGGACATTAACAATCGACGTTAATGATGACAGCTTATTGACCAAAGTTCTGCTGTTCGAGACGGGCAAGCTCACCGTTACTGCGAATCTCACTCAGCGCCTTATTAAAGTCTTCTTTAATGGCATCGCCTTTACGTACAGCAATGGCAATATTGTCATCATTGTCAATCTCATCACCTACGATACCGAAGCCTTCAGGATTGTCTGCTAACCATGATTTTGCCGATACTTTTTCAGCCAATACCGCATCACTGCGACCAGACTTTAGGTCCAAATAAGCATTGTCATAATTGTCATAAAGCTTAACGGTATTGCCGTCTTTGCCTTCATAATTGTCTTGTAGATAAGCACCTGGCGTCGTTGAACGTTGACCACCAAGCTTCAGATTCTTGATAGATTTAGGGTCAAAGCTGCCTTTGGTATCAGTCAGCCAAACCATGGTATTGGCAAAATAAGGCTCACTGAAATCGACTTTTTCTTGACGTTCAGCGGTAATCGACATACCGGCAATGACTGCATCGTATTTTTGTGCCAATAGACCTGGGATAATACCGTCCCAATCTTGAGCGACAATTTCACATTTGGCTTGCATCTGCTCACATAGCGCATTGGCGACGTCGATATCGAAACCTGCCAAACTGCCATCGGCATTGGTATAGTTAAAAGGAGGGTATGCGCCTTCAGTCGCAATACGAATGGTCTTGCCACTGGTTCCTGCTGCCGGCGTATCTGCATTGGTTTCAGCAGCGTCATTGGCCGGCTGACTACAAGCACCCAACATAAGCGCGGCGGTAACGGTCATCGATGACCATAATAGGCGAGAATTCGACATCATACGTTCCTTAAATTCTGATGGATTTTTAAGACGATTTTTAATCTCTAATTTTTAATATAGCGTTCTGGTATATTTTCTCTGACGTCCCTGCCAGACAAGTCACTCAGATTTAGGTAACTGGATATTTAGGCTGTAAGATAGTTTGGTATAACAGTAAATGCTATTGATAGCCGCTCACAGCTCTTTTGATAATACCTGAGTGGAATATCAAAAACAAACATTTTGCATACCGACTGTGATTATTGAGTAATAAAGGCACAAGTAGACTTACTGATGTGCAATCTTAGCGCTTTAAAACCTGATTACTAAGACTGCAACTTGATAAGATTTAAGCAGATTAGTTTTGACGATGTGAGGCCATAAAGTCTCTGACACGCTCAGATTTAGGATTGTCAAAGACTTGCTCAGGCGTACCAATCTCTTCAATAACGCCTTGGTGTAAAAAGACCACCTTACTAGAAACGTCACGTGCAAAACGCATCTCATGGGTCACAATCAGCATCGTGCGCCCCTCGGCTGCCAGCTCTCGCATCACCGCCAGCACTTCATTGACCAGCTCAGGATCTAAGGCAGACGTCGGCTCATCGAACAATAATACCTGCGGCTGCATAGCAAGGGCGCGCGCAATAGCGACACGTTGGCGCTGACCACCGGATAGGTTTGCCGGATAAGCATCTTTTTTGTCCAGTAAGCCCACTTTATCAAGCAGCTTTTCAGCATCGCTAATCGCTTGGTCTTTTTTTATTTTTAAGACTTGTATTGGACCTTCGATGATATTGTCAATAATCGTCTTATGTGGCCATAGATTGAAGTTTTGAAAGACAAACCCTACGCGCGCGCGTAGGTGCTCTAACTGCTTGATGTCAGCTGCTTGCAACTCGCCCGACTTAGCCGGCTTTAGCATCAGCTCGTCTTTTCCGATGATGATACGACCTTGATTTGGCTTTTCAAGCAGATTGATACAGCGTAGCAGGGTCGACTTACCTGAGCCAGACGAGCCTAAAATGGAGATAACATCGCCGTCATAGGCAGTCAAAGATACGCCTTTTAGTACGGCCAATGAGCCGAAACTTTTATGGATATCTTGTAAATCTAAAGCGATCGGTCGAGTCGGATTATTTGCAGTATCAAGCATGGTTTAGCAGACTTCCAATAAATATGAATGAAAACAGGAGTAAAAAAGGGCTTAACGATAAGAAGGCGCTTGGCAATATTGTAATCTTGATAAAATAAGGCCCATAACGCACAATCCGTTATGGGCCTTATTTTATCATCTTAATAGCGTGAGCGCTGTTTTATCTGCCATATTAATAGGTTGAAACGTGCTCTTCGCTCTCAGTACCGTCCAGCACCTCTGTGTCATCCGCAGTTGCTACGGCCACATCGTCTGTGCTACTGACAGCCATATCATTATCAGTACTCGCTACTGCCACATCATCAGAGCTACCAGCCGTTGCCACACCGGTTGCTTCGTCTTCTACCGCCGTCTGCGCATCTGCTGCTGGCGTCGTCTCTACTGGTGGCTCATCTTTTTTGCCACAAGCACTAAGCGTCAAGGCTACGGCAATCAGCCCAACACCCAGCCAGTTTTTGTGAGCGCCAGATTTTTGCATTTGTTGTTGGTCAATGCTCATATGTATTCTCCAATAGGTTTCTAATATCATCAATTCTTACTATGAATCAATGACTAGTATAAATAGCTCTCATGCAGCCCAGTTGCTTTAAAACTAGCACTTTAAAATTAAAGCCTTAAAACCAAAATAAATCTTTTGCTGCTTAGCGCTCACTATACGGACGATTCATAGGGACTACCTTAGTAATTACAGACTAGTTCTGTTAAAAATACGTAATCATAAATCCAATGCTCAATCATAACTACCCTATAGAGCCAAGCAACTGCTATTCACAAAATCGGCTTTACTATCGACCTAATCTCCTCTATGTTAAATAGCATAGCGCCACTTGTGCGCTGACTTTCTAAATTTATTACTATAAGGATGTATATCTATGAGTCAAACCGATACCACAGACATAACCGCTTATATGCAAAACGTCGGTAAAGAGGCGCGCGCCGCGTCACGAGCGCTTGCTGCTGCCAATACGGGCGACAAAAATGCGGCATTGATGGCGATTCACGAGGTGTTAAAGAATGCGAAACCAGATATCTTAGCTGCCAACAAAATCGATATGGATAATGGTCAAAAAAACGACCTAGACGCTGCGCTGCTTGATCGCTTGGAATTAAATGACGCCCGCTTTGATGGCATGTTACAAGGTTTAAAAGATGTTGCGGCATTGCCTGACCCGATTGGCGAGGTTACAGACATGACGTATCGTCCATCGGGCATTCATCTGGGCAAAATGCGCGTACCACTTGGTGTCGTTGGTATGATTTATGAATCACGTCCGAACGTTACCCTTGAAGCGGCGTCGCTTGCACTAAAATCTGGGAACGCCATTATCCTGCGCGGCGGCTCAGAAGCCTTTGAATCCAATCAAGCGATTGCCAAATGTATTTTGGAGGGGTTAAAAAAGGTTGGTTTACCAGAGCATAGCGTGCAAGTATTACAAACCACTGACCGTGCAGCGGTCGGTAAGCTGATCACCATGACCGATTATGTCGATGTCATCGTACCACGTGGCGGCAAAGGGCTAATTGAGCGTATCAGCCGCGATGCACGCGTACCAGTGATCAAGCATCTTGATGGTAATTGCCATACCTTTATCGATAGCGATGCTGATCCTAAGATTGCCATTAACGTTAGCGTCAATGCTAAAACCCATCGCTATGGGACCTGTAATACCATGGAGACGCTATTGGTCGATGAAACCATCGCTGCTCAGCTATTGCCCAAGATTGCCGAAGCTATTGTGACTGCTGATGATGCGATGCAGCTGCGCCTTGATGATAAGGCCCAAGCTATTTTAAACGATAATAAAATATTAAAAGGTCATCTATCAGCGGCCACTACCGAAGATTGGGATACCGAATATCTTGCGCCTATCCTTGCTATTAAAGTCGTCTCCGGTATCGATGCAGCGATTGAGCATATCAATACCCATGGCAGTCATCATACCGATGTTATCATTACTGATAATTATACCAAGTCGCAACGCTTTATTCGTGAAGTCGACTCAGCAAGCGTGATGATTAATGCCTCAAGCCGTTTTGCCGACGGTTTTGAGTATGGTCTTGGCGCCGAGATTGGCATCTCAACCGACAAAATTCATGCGCGTGGACCAGTTGGGCTTGAAGGCTTGACATCACAAAAGTGGATCGTTTATGGTCATGGTGAAACCCGTATGTAATTTATTACGTCTTCAATACAATTTATAACACTGTCTGCAGTATAATTGTTACAGAACGTCAGCCTAATTGCTGGCGTTTTTTTATTATCAATAAATATAGGCGATATCGAATATAAGTATTGTTCCCTATGATAAACCTCTATAGATAGGACCATACGCCCATGCAAAGTGGCACGATCAAGCATTGGAACTCTGATAAAGGCTATGGCTTTATCGACGTCGATCATCAAAGTGAGGATGTGTTTTTTCACATAACGTCAGTACGATTATCACAACCGATAATCGAGGGACAACGGGTTTATTTTAATAGTGAGCGTAATAGTAAAAACCAGTTACGTGCTACCGAAGTGACCTCGAATGAGTTAAGCGTTTTAGTATCCTCAGCATCAAATTCAGCTCATCGCAGCGCAGATAATGCTCATCAGAAAAACCATCGAAAACAGAACGCTAAAAACACTCATCGTAACCCAAATAAGAAAAGCGCATTTTTTACCCTATTAACTTTCATTGCCATTATTGCTGTTGCGGTTTACTTCTTTGGGGATTTAAAATCCAGTTTCTTAGCAGATGGTATACAATCGACGCCTATATCGCAGCCGACCTATAAAACCGACAGTGCCGATGCAGCCGCTATCACAGGTGATGCACAGATAGATCACACCATTGCGCTTATTCAGCAAGGTGGACCTTTTCCTTATCCAAACAAAGACGGCAGCACATTTTATAATCGAGAAGGCAAGCTACCAGCGCAGTCACAAGGCTACTATCGAGAATATACCGTCCCTACACCGACAGTTTCTCATCGCGGTGCGCGGCGTATCGTCACAGGCGGTCATCCGCCAACCATTTATTATTTGACCCTCGATCATTATGAGAGCTTTCAAAAATTGCAGGTAAAATGAGATGAGTGACGCTATTCATTATTTGACCAAAGACAGCACTGAGCAAAGCCCTATCGATGAGAGCAGCAGAGTACTGCTTTCGATACCTGAGCAGGCAATCTCTGTACCTATCGGCGCTATACTAAATAAAGAGACATTGTTGACCAGCTTAGCAAAAGCATGCGATTTCCCAAGCTGGTTTGGTCATAATTGGGATGCGGCGTGGGACTGCCTAACAGACAGCGATATTGAGCATTTAATCCTTGATTTGACCGCCACTTATGATATTAACAACGAAGATTTTCACCTATTCAAAAGTCTTATTGAAGATGCTTTTAGAGACTTTGGTAAACCACAACTGTGGATTATGATGGCGGCCAACGATTCTCTTAGCCGCCCATAAGAATCTGAATTCGAGATAAAAACAGATTTATCCCGAATTCAGGTTAATTTATATTGTTATTTATAGAAAGGATGAATATATGGAAGTTACCCTAAACGGCTATTACACCTTGATATTAGCCACACTGGTACTTTTACTTGGACGTTTCTTAGTCAAAAGAATCAAGTTTTTAGAAGATTTTAATATCCCAGAACCGGTCGCAGGCGGTTTGGTTGCAGCGATTGTTGTCTATATTCTTAATATATTTTGGGGCTATAGCTTTAACTTCCATCAAGGACTACAAACAGCGACCATGCTGATGTTTTTTGCCTCTATCGGGCTTAGCGCTGATTTTGGTAGGCTCAAAGCAGGTGGCTCACCATTGTTGATTTTTACTATCATCGTATCTGTATTTATCATTTTACAAGATATCCTTGGGGTTGCAATGGCAAGCGCACTTGGACTTGATCCGCTGCTTGGTTTGGTCACAGGTTCAATCGCCTTGACCGGTGGTCATGGTACTGCGGGTGCTTGGGGCATTACTTTGGAGGAGCAGTACGGCGTGGTTGGCGCGACGACGCTGGGTATCGCAGTTGCCACTTATGGTTTAGTAGCAGGTGGTATTATCGGTGGTCCTGTTGCCCGTCGCTTGATTAATAAACTCGGTCTTAAGCCGACAGCAGTCAATCCAAACCCCAGTAATGTGGAAAAACTGGCAAGTGAGCAGTCGCTATATAGCACCAAGCATAGTGAAGAGGAAGTTCATAGCAATAAAGAGATGTTTGAAAAGCCGGATAATATCCGTCTGATTACCGCATCGTCTACCATCGAATCATTGGCTCTATTTGCCGCAGCGTTGGCGTTTGCGGATATTATGACTTTGTTAGCGCAAGATACCTGGTTTGAGCTACCGACCTTCGTTTGGGCATTGGCAGGCGGGGTGATTATTCGTAATGCTCTGACTATGGTCTTTAATTTTGATATGTTTGACCGTGCAATTGATGTCATCGGTAACGCGTCATTAAGTTTGTTCTTAGCGATGGCATTATTGTCATTAAAGCTGTGGCAATTAACAGATTTGGCAGGTCCGGTATTGATTATCTTATTGGCACAGACAGTACTGATGATTGGGTATGCGTACTTTGTGACCTTTAAGCTCATGGGTAAAGACTATGATGCGGCTGTCTTGTCAGCAGGACATTGTGGTTTTGGTATGGGTGCAACCCCTACGGCGATTGCCAACATGCAGGCAGTCACTGACCGCTACTTACCATCACATAAAGCATTTTTGATTGTGCCGATGGTTGGTGCTTTCTTCGTCGATATCGTTAACGCTACTATCTTGCAGATATTTACCAAACTGCCGTTTATGTGATTTGATGAATTAAAACGTTAGTTTAAATAGTCGTAAAACAAAAAACCGCCTAGCAAAAGCTAAGCGGTTTTTTTATATCTGACTTATAAAACCCGTTAATCAGAAATTACTGATTTTTAGCATAAACAGGCAGCTCTTTACAGATAGCTTCAACTTTACCACGGACTTCAGCAGTCACAGCTTCATCACCACGGCTATCTAGCACGTCACAAATCCAACCTGCCAACTCACCTGCTTGTGCTTCATTGAAGCCACGAGTGGTAATCGCTGGCGTACCAATACGAATACCAGAGGTCACAAATGGAGATTTTGGATCGTTTGGCACAGCGTTTTTATTGACCGTAATGTGTGCATCGCCCAACCATTTATCCGCTTCTTTACCAGTCATTTCTTGCTTTACTAAGCTGATTAGCATCAGATGGTTTTCAGTGCCACCAGAGATGATTTCATAGCCACGGTCGATGATGACTTTCGCCATTGCTTGAGCATTTTTAACCACTTGCTGCTGATAGGTTTTAAAGTTGTCTTCTAATGCTTCTTTGAATGATACCGCTTTGGCAGCGATAACGTGCATCAGTGGACCGCCTTGGTTGCCTGGGAACACCGCAGAGTTTAGCTTTTTCGCTAGCTTCTCATCGCGAGCCAAAATCATACCTGAGCGTGGACCACGTAAAGTTTTGTGCGTAGTAGTAGTCACTACATCGGCAAATGGTACTGGGCTTGGATAAACGCCCGCTGCAACCAAACCGGCAACGTGTGCCATATCGACCAAAAGATACGCCCCAACTTCGTCAGCGATAGCGCGGAAACGTGCCCAATCGACCACTTGTGAATAGGCTGAAAAACCAGCGATGATCATTTTTGGCTTATGCTCACGAGCTAAGGTATCTACTTGATCATAATCGATCAGACCAGTGCCATCTACCAATCCGTACTGTACGGCGTTGTAGTTCAGACCTGAGAAATTGATATGTGCGCCATGGGTCAAGTGACCACCAGCATCCAGACTCATACCAAGTACCGTATCATTGGCTTCAAGCAAGGCTAAGAAAACAGCAGAGTTTGCTTGACTACCAGAATGTGGTTGGACGTTTACATACTCTGCACCAAACAATTCTTTTGCACGATCAATGGCCAACTGTTCAACGACATCAACATGCTCACAACCACCATAATAACGCTTACCAGGATAGCCTTCAGCGTATTTGTTGGTCAAATCGGTACCTTGTGCTTCCATCACTGCTTGTGAACAGTAGTTTTCTGAAGCGATAAGCTCAATATGGTTTTCTTGACGCACGCTTTCAGCAGCCATGGCTTCAGCAAGTACTGGATCAAAATCTTTGATAGAGATATCTTTAAACATAGTAAGGTCCTAAGTAGTGACAGTCGTTAGTGGTCATTGAGAAGAAACGAATAGCAAAAAACGTCTGAGACAAGCAAGCAAAAGGCTTGTTATAAGCTTGTCAAATCTAACTACAAATTTGACAGGCGTTTGCATCAATATCCTTGCTAAAGCTCAAGTGTAGCATGAAATTTTATGTGACGAACGCAAAAAAACCTCACCTGATATTGAACATCTTGCAAGATAATATTTTCTTTATATAAATCCAATTATATTAGATGCTTATAACTGCCCTATTTGAAGGATGAGTATAAATTAATTAGGAGTATTTTACTGAGACTAGATTTGAGCGAGGGTAAGTAACATAGCTAGCCAATCCATTAGCTATTTTAGTCTGATTATGAAGGGTTTAACTTTTGAGTAATTTTTGCTCAAATTGCGGCAAAAAAGTCTCACTGATAAGTAACTTACGTCCATACCAATCATATAGCGTCTGCCGTTGCCAGCCGTCACTCGTCTGTTCGATACAGCGCTTGTTTGGTAAAGTGCGACTGCGCTTAAACAACACATAGCCAATCGGCGTGCTTTTGAGTTGTTGTAAACGTTTGGCACGGCCTTGTAAACTTGATAGCGGAAATAGGCTTTGTGCCTGTACCCATGGCCGATCGTCATTGCCGTATAGATATACCTCACGTACCCACGCCAGCTGCGGGCGACTGAGCGCAGCACCTCTCATACCGAGCTGCTTTTTTTGTGCCAAAGACAATAAGCGGTAACCCTCAAAGCTGCGCTCGACACGTAACGGCTGCCCAGCCTTTACCTCAAGTAATGCAGTCAGAGAGCCTTCGGTATTTAGCCAAGATAGTAGCTCTGTCGGCGGTGATGAATGGGCTAGGCAAGAAAAATGAGAGATCATAGTTTACGGCTAACAACTGTTATATGAAGTAGATACTAAAAAAGGTTAATGGCTGCTATCAAAGGTTGGCATATTATCGATATTAAAAGGTAGCGCCTCAAATGCCTGCTGTCGGTACTGCGCCATATGCAGTCGATCTTTAGCACAAAAATCACTAATCGCTGGGACAAAGCGCGCATCATAAATACGATGTAATGAGTGCGTGGTAGTCGGAATAAAACCGCGAATCAGCTTATGCTCGCCTTGCGTCCCTGGGTCAAAATACTGCAAGCCCTGTTCGATCGCAAACTCGATACCCTGATAATAACAAAGCTCAAAATGTAAGCTATCGTACTCACCAAGCGCGCCCCAATAACGACCGTACAAAGTCGCGGTTTTATTATCAGGCGTATCATATAAAAACAGGCTACTGGCGATAATCTCACCATTGCCATCAAGTGCTTGCGCGAGCATTAAATGCTCAGACATAGTTTGCGCCAAAGCTCTAAAAAAATCCATGGTCAAATACGGCTGCTGCCCTCGTATCGCATAAGTCATGACATAGCAGTGATAAAATATCTTCCAATCGGACTCAGTAATCTCATCACCACGTTTTCGCTGACACATGATACCTTGCTCGGCAACCTTACGACGCTCAGCTCTGATGGTTTTACGCTTTTTGGCTTTGAGTATACTTAAAAATGCCTCAAAATCTGCAAACATCTCATCGTTTTGGCTAAGGTGCTTATTTTGCCATAAAAACTGACAGCCTTGACGCTCAAGTATCGGCATTTCAATGGGTTTTGCCGCGACGCCCTTTACTTGATTGTTAAGCGCTATTTTTATATCGATATCAGTGGGTAGCGAGGCGTTGGTGATACTAGCCATCTCAGGGGTGACAAATAATCCATGCCAACCTGAGGCATCTACTTGCTGCGCAATATCATCAACACCAGCGATGGCGGTCTTTATAATATCAGCATCAAGTATTTCACCCTCTGCCAACCATAAACGCTGACCTGTGATGGGCGTATAAGGGGCGCTGGTCACCAAACGCGGATAATAATCCAGACCATATTGTGCATAAGCTTGCGCCCACGCATGGTCAAATACAAACTCCCCTTGATGATGACCTTTAATAAAGACGGGCATCACAGCAACTGGCTGCTGCACTTTTAGAGTAGTTTCTACAGAAGACAGACTGTGCTGTATGGCAGTATCGTCATCAGCTTCTGCACGATGTATCAAGATATAAAGCGGCAACCAGCCTGCTTTTTCACCGATTGCGCCGCTATCAATAAGCGCTTGCCAAAAAGCAAATGACATAAAAGGCGTATCTGACGCCTGCCAATCGCCTAGGCTTTGCCAGCTAGTATCGTTCAGTAACGCATATTGTAAGGTCATAATCAGCACACTGTTTTTTTGATGGCTTTTGTTGATGAGGGTCGTTGATGACTGTTTTTGATAACAGGTCTTGCTGATATAGCCTAACAAATGGCTATTTTTTTGCTGTCACAATTTGCAAAAACTGCGCCCAACCTTTATAGAATCAGCGTCATCATTTAAGAATGGCTTGAGATTGGAATAATATTATCGTTATAGAGGCAAATGTCGATGCGATATGTGACAAAAATTGCCAGTAAAAGCCATTAAAATCAGGCAAATTACATGGAAAAGATGATATCAATCTTGATGACTGATAGAATAAGAGTATTATTAGCTTAATATAATTCAGACACATGAGATATGAGCGAAATAGTATACTTAGTTCAAGGTACAAGATTGACATCATAGCGGATTTATAGTGCATGAACTATAATATATCGGTCATCATGTATCGTCAGGCAGTGTTACCCAATCGTTTAACCCCTCTTTTGGCGGTAAGTTTGTCATAAAGGTTAAAACAGCTTCCAAAAGATAGTTTTGTAAAATGACGTCAACTGGCAATATACAAACCATTTGAATGCATCAAACCGTTTCAATATATTTTTGTATGATTGCAAAAGTGACACGCGAGGTACTTAATTTAGCGCCATCGCCCATTATGGTATGAAGGCTATATCAAGGTATTAAATAATATCCAAGCCTTATTCACTATCATTACTGACAACATAAAGGAATACTCTACTACAATGTCAAAAATTATTTATACAAAAACCGACGAAGCCCCAGCGCTTGCAACCGTATCATTCTTGCCTATTGTTAAAGCATTTACTCAAACAGCAGGTATTGAAGTTGACACCAGTGATATCTCAGTTGCTGCCCGTGTACTGGCTGAATTCCCTGAATTCTTAAGTGAAGAGCAACGCGTCCCTGACAACTTAGCTGAGCTGGGTCGTCTGACACAAGATCCAAATACCAACATCATCAAATTGCCAAATATCAGTGCTTCTGTGCAACAGCTAAAAGCAGCGATCAAAGAGCTACAAGGCAAAGGCTATGCCATTCCTGATTTTCCAGATGACCCAAAAACTGACGAAGAGCTAGAAATTCGTCAACGTTATGGCAAAAGTTTAGGCAGCTCAGTAAACCCTGTACTGCGTGAAGGAAACTCAGACCGCCGCGCACCAAAAGCGGTCAAAAACTATGCACGCAAGCATCCGCACTCGATGGGCGAATGGAAGCAATGGTCACAGACGCATGTATCACACATGCACAGTGGCGACTTTTATGACGGCGAGCAATCTATCACGTTAGATAGAGCGCGTACTGTACGCATGGAACGCTTAGCGGACGATGGCACTGTCAATGTCTTCAAAACAGGCATCGCTTTGCTTGATAAAGAAGTCATCGATCTTATGTTTATGAGCAAAAAAGCACTGCTTGAATTTTATGAGCGTGAAATGGAAGACTGCCGAGAAGCTGGTATCTTATTCTCGTTGCACGTAAAAGCGACCATGATGAAAGTATCGCACCCTATCGTCTTTGGTCACGCGGTTAGAATCTACTATAAAGATGCTTTCCAAAAGCATGGCGCATTATTTGACGAGCTAGGGGTCAATGTTAATAACGGCATGGCAAGCTTGTACGAAAAAATTGCTGAGTTGCCAGCCAGCTTGCGTGAAGAGATTGAGCGCGATTTACATGCTTGCCAAGTACATCGTCCACGTCTAGCAATGGTTGATTCATCAAAAGGTATCACCAACTTCCATTCACCAAGTGATGTGATTGTTGATGCTTCTATGCCTGCTATGATCCGCTCAGGCGGTAAAATGTGGGGTGCTGATGGCAAAATGTATGACTGTAAAGCCGTCATGCCTGAGTCTACTTTTGCGCGTATTTACCAAGAAATGATTAACTTCTGTAAATGGCATGGCAACTTTGACCCAACCACGATGGGTACAGTACCTAACGTTGGTCTAATGGCTCAAAAAGCGGAAGAATATGGCTCGCATGACAAGACGTTTGAAGCAAGTGATAACGGTATTGCTCGTATTGTTGACGAAGAAACAAATGAGATCTTACTTGAGCAGCGTGTTGAGAAAGGTGATATCTGGCGCATGTGTCAGGTCAAAGATGATCCGATCCAAGATTGGGTCAAGCTTGCTGTACGCCGCGCGCGCGAATCTAATACGCCGGTCATCTTTTGGTTAGACCCGTATCGTCCACACGAAAACGAGCTGATCAAAAAGGTAAAAATGTATCTAAAAGATCATGATACCAGCGGTCTACATATCGAAATCATGTCACAAGTTCGTGCGATGCGTTATACCCTAGAGCGCGTTGCCCGTGGTCTTGATACGATTTCTGCTACTGGTAATATCTTACGTGATTACCTCACTGACCTATTCCCAATTTTAGAATTGGGTACCAGCGCGAAGATGCTATCAGTCGTACCACTCATGAAAGGCGGCGGTTTATTTGAAACAGGCGCTGGTGGTTCAGCACCTAAACATGTCCAACAATTGGTTGAAGAAAACCATTTACGTTGGGATTCATTGGGTGAGTTCTTGGCATTGGCAGTGTCACTCGAGCATTTGGCACAGAATGATAACAACCCTAAGGCTCAAGTATTGGCTGATACTTTAGACACAGCGACTGAAAAGCTGTTATTAAATGACAAGTCTCCATCACGCAAAACCGGTGAAATTGACAACCGTGGTAGTCATTTCTACCTTGCTTTGTACTGGGCTCAAGAGCTTGCGGCTCAAGATAAAGACAGCGAGCTTGCTGCACAGTTTGCGCCACTTGCGCAAACGCTAGAGAGCAATGAAGCCGCTATTGTCAAAGAGCTGAATGATGCTCAAGGTAAGCCTATCGATCTTAAGGGTTATTACCTAGCTGATGAGGCATTGGCTGAGCAAGCGATGCGCCCTAGCACTTTGTTCAATGACGCAATCGCATCGCTATAATTTACTCATTTTATAAAAGTAAGTTAATAGAAGTGAGTTAATAAAAGTAATCTTAGCGTAAATACAACACCCCAAAATATTAGATTTTGGGGTGTTTTTTTATCTGCTATTTAGGCTTGTTTTTTAGGTGTTTTGAATGCTTATAATTCTGATAAGTCTTGCGACCATCTAAAGAGCTGGCCTTTGATAAGCTAAATATTTTAAGCTTGCCCAGCATTCTGTTATGCTAGGGCTATATAGGTTAGTAACTTGTATATTTTATCCCTTTATCAACCATGCTATTTTATGACTGCTACCTGTCATTTGTTTTTGGGAAACGCTATTTTATGACCAGCTCTAGCCTGATTTTGTTTAATAAGCCTTACGGCGTACAAAGCCAATTCCGTGATGACAGCAATAATGACCATGCTACTTTATCAGAGTATATTACAGACAAATCAGTACGAGTTGCCGGCCGGCTTGATGCCACCTCAGAGGGTTTACTGATCCTGACCAGTGATGGACGGATTAATAAAGCCATCACGCAGCCGCCCTCCATAAAAGGTTTTGCGCAAAATAAACAAAAGCAGGGCAAGACTTATCTGGTACAAGTAGAGGGCACGGTTACTACGGCTCAATTAAAACAGCTGGCAAGTGGCGTGATACTAAAAGATGGCAAGACCTTGCCCGCCTCTGTCGTCTTGGTCGATGAAGCCGATTTGCCTATTAAGCTTTGGCAGCGTGATCCGCCCATCCGTGAACGTAAAAGTATCCCAACGTCATGGCTAATGCTCACAATTTATGAGGGCAAAAATCGCCAAGTAAGGCGCATGACCGCACATGTGGGGCTGCCTTGTTTACGCTTGATACGCTGGTCAGTGGCAGGGTTTGAGCTTGGGGAGCTTGGGGTCGGTGAGTTCGTACGCGTCACTCTAAATCATGAGCAATGCCTTAGACTTGGTGTTATAGGTTAGTTGTCATAGACCTAAGCTACCTATATTAAGAGACCTTAAACTATGACACTTTAAACTACGACATCTTAAACATAGCGTCTCGAAAGAGTAAGATTGGCCTGTTAATATTGGGCTATATGTTTTATATGATAGTCACGCTTTTTGCTTAATTTATGGTTTGCTCAATTTATGGTTCGTTAAATCTATAGTAAGGATATGTCATGACTGTTTTACATCGTTTTGCCTTATTTGCTAGTGGGGTTTCTGCTGCTTTATTACTCAGCGCCTGTCAGCCAAAAGCGGATGATAGTGAGATAAATGCAATGCAAGATGATGTACCAATCACAACAGAGCAGCCTGACAGCCATGATGAGAAGGACGCTCATGCAGGTCATGACGTGATGATGCCTGAGACTACATCAGATGCAACGCCCATGACAGACATGCTTAAAGACTATACCAAGTCGATGACTGACATGCATAATGAGATGATGGTGGGGATAGCGTATAACGATCCAGATACCGCCTTTGCTAAAAGTATGCTTGGGCATCATCGCGGCGCCGTAGATATGGCAAAGATTGAGCTGAAATACGGTACCGATGAGACGATGCGTCAACTTGCACAAGATATCATGGACTCACAACAGCTTGAAATCGATATCCTCAATAAATGGCTTGCCAGCCACCCTGATACGCCCAAACCTAAGCCCAATACCGAAGCGATGCAACAAGCTTATGCTAACGGGATGGATACTATGCATGCAGATATGATGGCGGGTATTACAGACCCTGTACCAGATATGGCATTTGCACGTGGAATGCTGCCCCATCATCGCAGCGCGGTAGATATGGCAAAAACCCAGCTGCAATATGGTACTGATAAAGAGATGCGTAAATTGGCACAAGATATCATTGATGCCCAGCAGCCTGAAATTGAGCTGATAGAAAGCTGGATTGCAAGGACATCATCGACTGCAAAAGAGGCGACCGTTGCTACCGAGCAAGAAACGTCTTTGACCCCTAAAGAAGCCATGAAAGAGGCAATCGATTCTGCCAAAGCCAATAAACCTGCCGCTTAAAATTTAAGCTTATAGCAAATAGCCCATGCTAAATACGGATACTTAGCATGGGCTTTTTAATGGCCACTATTTTTAAAGAGCCATCATTTATATGTGATAGCAAAATCACTATTACTGAGCATGCCTCATAAGATCCAACCAAGCGCTCTCTGTTTTTACATTATTTGCTTTATCTTCGTCTTTCTTAGCCAAACGTAAGCTAATGCTATGTGGATATACCTTCTCAGAATCATGAGTATCATCTGTATCTATTTTTGGTAAGACTTTGACCATCATCAGCTCATCACGGCGGAACAGATGGCACTCAACCTCATCTGAGGCCTGAGTAAAAGCTGCCAATTGCTTATTATCTGCTTTGATAGCATCAATGGCGATAATGACATCATGTGCTGATATACCTGCTTTGGCAGCAGCGCTCCCACGCGTTACCCTACTAACCTTAAGCCCAGCTGGCGTTTCTGTACATCTCATACCCCACGGTACGTGCTTATCTGAGGTTTCTTTACTGTTGATATGAAACTCAATACCATGAGCGGCTAACAGTTTTTCAAGCGGTAATTCTTCGACACCATTAACATAGCGGCTTTCAAACGCTTGCCACTCTGCTACTGGTATAAATTGCCCAATGACAGCTCCCATATCGGCACTACTGATACCGATGCGCTTTTTGTCATTTTGCTTTGCTTGCTCATAAAAAGCTTTGACCACATCAAATAAACGATAACGTCCCGCGCTCCTTTCTAGTAGCATTAAATCCAAACATAACGCTACCAAAGCGCCTTTATTGTAGTAACTGATACCCGCATTGCCAGTATTTTCATCGTTGCGATACAGCTTAATCCACGCATCAAAGCTTGACTCTGCCACACTTTGCTGCGCGCGACCCGGCGTTTGATAATAGCGATTGATTTGTTCGGAAAGTAGCTTTAGATAACTTGCCTTATCGATCACTCCTGACGCTTGCAGCATAAAATCATCAATATAGGAGGTAAAGCCTTCAAACACCCAAAGTAAAGGGGTAAACGCTTCACGGCGTAAATCCACATCTAGCATCACATCCGGACGGACGGTCTTCACCCACCATGCATGAAAGTATTCATGACTACATAAGCCCAAAAATCGCTGATAATCACTACTTGGTACTGCTGACTCATTAGTATGAGGTAGATCACGGCGCGGGGTAATCAGACTGGTCGAATTGATGTGCTCCAAACCGCCATAATCTTGCCCGCTGGCATAGGTCATAAAGGTGTAATCATCAAACGGTGCATCACCCAACCAGTTAAGATAGGTCTGACAAATCTGAGTCAGGTCTTGCTGCAATCGTCCCATATTGGCATTGTGCTTACCAGCAAGGAAAAATTGATGACCCAGCGTCTGGTGCTGATTATCTTGAATAATAAAATCAAACTTCTCTTGTAGCGCAATCTCAAACGGATAATCAATCAGCTCATGATAGCTGTCCGCCTGCACACTATATAAATCTTGCTTATTACTTTGTAAGTGTGTCGCTTTAAGCCCACATGCCAACAATACGTGTTCTTTATCTTTATCGCTAAAAAAGGCTTTAGGCACTATCAAGCTGACTTGTACTGGTGATTGCTCTTGCCCATCGACCGCCAATGCCAGTGAGGTAAAATTGCCGTACAGCCGCTGCTGATCAACATAAGCGGTACGTACCGATAAATCATAACAATATACCTCGTAATATACGCTTATCGTCTGCCCTGCTTTCGCCTCTGGCAGCTGCCATGTATGCTTGTCAGTTTTTTGGGTGCGATAACGCTTGGGCTTTCTATTATTATGCGTAATTTGGCTATCCGGCAACGCTTCATCCACTACCTCATAATGTACAGCAGTAATATTGCGCGCAAATTCACGTAGCAAATAGCTGCCCGGTATCCATGCTGGCAACCATAAGCTTGGCGCATCTGTATTTGCTATAAAGGTCAGCGAGACATCAACCAGATGCTCTAAAAAACGCTCAAAGTCGAATTGGTAATGAATATTAGATAGCTGATGATAAGCGGCATGAGAGATGACGGTCATATTTTTTATCCTTATCGTTATCACTATGGTAGAAGTCATTGCTCAAAAACGCAACTGGCTAAGCAAAAACTGAGCAAGCGTTTATTAGCAAATGGGCTAAAAATACTAATTATTCTGCTCTATTACACGATTAATTGGCATTTTTTGTGCTTTTAGCCTTGAAAGTGATGGCAGTTATCGCAATTAAAGAAGCTAACTGCTAAAGTTACCCTAATAAACTGATGATAATTAACTGATGACGTGGCTATTTGGCTGGCTGATTGGCTTTTTTAGGTTTATTTTATTGCAACCGTATTTAATTTTTAATATCAACATATTTAGGATAATTTATGACTACTATCGCAAAAGACACTGCCGTCAAGTTTAACTACACGCTAAAAGACGACGAAGGTAATATCCTTGACCAATCTCCAGAAGGTCAACCACTGGCTTATTTGCACGGTCACAGCAATATCATCCCAGGTCTAGAGCAACAACTAGAAGGCAAATCTGCTGGCGAAAGAGTCAATGCCGTTGTTGAGCCTGCTGATGGTTACGGCGAATACCAAGAACAAGCGGTACAACATGTACCACGTGATAACTTCCAAGGCGTTGATGATATCCAGCCTGGTATGCAGTTTCAGTCAGAAGCTGGCGGTCAAGTCATGCTAGTAACCGTTACTGCTGTCAACGACACAGAAGTGACTGTTGATGCCAATCATCCACTAGCTGGCAAGCGTTTGACGTTTGATGTTGAAATCCAAGAAGTACGCGCTGCTACTGAAGACGAATTGAACCACGGTCATGTACATGGCGCAGGTGGCGTTGAGCACTAATCACTGATTGATTATGGTGAGATGTGTAGGCAGTAAATGATATATCACATCGTTTATCGCCAAGGGTCAGTAGAGTTTTCTACTGACCCTTTTTTATGGGTAACTATCTTTTTTAGGCAAACAGAAAGAGTGTTATCTGCACTTACTCAGTATTAGCACCTTGTACATATCACAAAGCCCAGACGTAACAAAGCCGCATAACGACTAGCATTATACGGCTTTTATTACCAACCATCCATGTTACTGTCATTCAATACTTAATCCCGAAGTATTTTATAACGGTCGGGCATCCAGCCCTATCATCCCTAATCAGCAAACTACCTATCCCTTATACGACGTGCCAGCTACCAATCCCTAGTACCTCTAAACCTTTCAGTTCAATCATGCCGTAGATGTATAATCGCAGATTGACCCATGCTAAGTAAGAGGTCTAAACGTCAATGCATGTAAGCATATGCTTACATGCATCTTTTTGTAGGTTTAAATAGCTGCATGAAAGCTGGTTTAGCGCACGTCATTATAGCTTTTCTTCAGGACTGCTTAGCTTCATTGGTTCAGCACTGAGCATAATATAAGCCGCCTCATTAATGAACGCCTCATCTTCTGGCAACTCTGGACGCTCCGCAGCCTTCATCTGACTACGCTCTTCAAACTTTGCATCCATTGCCGCTTGATAAGTATTCCAATTGGCATAAGGGCGCTCACCCGAGGCAATCTGACGCTTATTCTCAGCTTCTAACGAGCGTTTCTCTATCAGCTGCATTTTGGCACGGCGTTTATTGATATCTAAGGCAATGGGTTTTTTCTCATCTTCCATATTGCGAATATCGTTAAGGGTCGATAAATACACAAATTGTGGATTTTTTTGTTGACGGATTTTTGATTGCTGATTCAGCGTCGCCAAGGTATCCGACGTAAATTTACCTTCAGGCTTATAAGGCGCCGTCTTTATGGTATCCCAAGGCAGCGCTTTTTTCTGTGCGCGCTCACCAAAGGTTGCATCGTCATAGATATTGACCAGTTCAACATCTGGTACCACGCCCTTATTCTGCGTACTGCCACCAGTAATACGATAGAATTTACGCTGCGTTAATGTCGCTGAACCAAGCGCCAAACTGTCTAATTGAATCTGCGCAGAGCCCTTGCCCGTCGTTGTACTACCAACCACCAAGCCACGTCCATAATCTTGGATGGCAGCAGCAAAAATCTCACTGGCAGATGCAGATGCTAGGTTGGTTAAAACCACTACCTTGCCATCATATAACTGCTCGCCGCCGTCATCGTCACGATACACTTGAATATTGCCGCGGTTGTCACGAATCTGTACCAGCGGACCGCTCTTAATAAAGAAGCCCAGCATTTTGGCAACTTCATCTAGCGAGCCACCTGGATTATTACGCAGATCGACCACCAAACCATCAATGTTTTCTTTATTTAACTCTTTTAAGGCTTTTTCGGTATCTATACTGACACTACGATAATCTTCACCATTACGGCGAGCACGGTAGTTTAGATAGAAGCTTGGGATTTCAAGAACACCGATACGTTTTGGGGTTTTATCAATATTTGGACGCTGTACTTCAACGACACGATGAGTAACACCAGATTCTTCTTGCTGAATAATATCGCGAACCACGGTCACATTACGGGCACTGGCGTCAGGGGTATTGGGCTGACGTACTTTAATGGTCACTGATGTACCGCGTTTACCACGAATCAAGCTAACGATTTCACGCGTTGACCAGCCGACCACATCAGTCATGGTCTCACCGTCTTTAGCAATACCAATGATCAAATCATTGGGCTTGATTTGACCTGATTTTGCGGCAGGACCGCCATCGACCAAGGTCACAATACGCGTATAGTCTGGGTTTTTGCGGTCAGGGCGGATAGATACCCCTATCCCTTCTAATTGAAGACTAGATTGAATTTGCAACTCATTGGCTTGAATGGGCGCATAATAATTACTGTGCGGATCATAGGTTAGCATTGCCGTATTCAAGATGGTTTCCATAATCTCATCATCTTTAAGACGGGTAAACTGCTCCTGCTGACGCGATAAGCGATTAAGCAAAATCTCACTTGGGGTGCGCTCATCATTACGCACCAAGTCTTGACCGCGGGTAATATCTGGATTGTCTAAAAAGACTTTTTCTTTTGCCTTTTCATCCTCTTTACCCAAGGTGATGCTCATTAGCTGAAACTTTAATTGTTTCGTCCAATAGTCGCGCTGCTCTTTTTTGGTCTTAAAGTGATTGAGCTTTTCACGGTCCAACACGATGGTATCTTTACTGGTCAAATCAATATCGGTTTTTAGCATCTTCTTTGCCATCGCAAAATACTCATTTGAGCGTTTACGATAGCGCTCAAACACCTCTACGCCAGCAGATAAATCACCACGCTTTAGACGCGCGCCAAACTCATCAGCATACTTTTTCTTAAATTCATCAACGTCAGATTGTAAAAACAGCGTATGGTTTGGATCAAGACTATCGATATACATCGACAGAATCTCGCTACCTGTTGCCGTATCAAGTGGCTGATTAAGATAATGACTGCGATCCAGCAATGCCGCTACTTGGCGCGTGGTAACCTGCTGCTCAGGCGTCTGTTTAAAGCCTTCAGTATGGGTATCAGCTACTGCCGTGCCGTAGCTCTGAGTAAGTATTATACCTGCGATGCCCACTGACGCTGCACTGAGTAACCACTGTGCTGGTTGTTTTTTCATCATATATACCTAATTATTTTAAGTGAAAAGTATGCTCTGTTTTTAGCAACATCCAAAAACATCTATAAATGGCTGTCCATAAAACTTGGCTATTTTTATGCTCTTATATTTAACATTAAACCATGCGTTACGCTAGCCCTAAAAGCTTATATCTATACAAGGAGTGTGTTGGTGTTATCATTAAAAAACCAATCAATATTAGCATGAACGTCAATATAGCTCTGTCTCAAACTGTATAAACAATCTTACACGCTGCGCGCGCTCATACCAAGTTGCCTATTGCATAAGTCAGTTGCATAAGTCAATTGCATCAATCAGACGCGTCCATTTAACGAAAAACGGTCAATTTATTAAAATGCCTGCAAATGAAACCCCGTGATACATTATGTTCGACTTGCAATTACTGTCATAATAAGACCGTGATAGCGATAAATAATGGATGTCATTTCTCATAGTTTTTTATTTTAACGTATCATATAACAATATATAACCTCATAAGGATCACGCAATGTATGGCGTTTTAATGATTGATATCGATAGTACCGCGCTGACGGCTGAAGATGTTAGCTTAATTAGACAAGCACAAGTTGGTGGGGTCATATTGTTCGCCAGAAACGTCACCGATGCTGCCCAAGTACGTGCCCTATGTGACGATATACGCTGTCACAATGCTGATATCCTCATCGGGGTCGATCAAGAAGGAGGGCGCGTTGCCAGATTGCGCCACGGTTTTACGCCACTGCCAGCGATGGGTCGGCTTGGTGAATTATTTAACCAAGACCCCAATCGCGCGCTAGACTGTGCCTATGATTGTGGTTATTTGATGGCAGCGGAAGTATTGGCAGTGGGCATTGATTTGAGCTTTGCACCGGTGCTTGATAGAGATGGTATCAGTCAAGTAATTGGCGATCGCAGCTTCCATCATGAGCCCCAAGCCATCATTGCTTTGGCAAGCCAGTTTATGCGTGGTATGAAAGCCGCTGGCATGGCAACCACGGGCAAGCATTTCCCCGGTCACGGTGCGATAGCGCCTGATTCGCATGTTGCTGAAGCCATCGATGATCGTAGCTTGGATGAGATTATGAATAGTGATATGCAGCCATTTGCGCAAACACTGCCTTTGCTCGATGCTTTGATGCCAGCGCATGTGATTTTCTCGCAAGTGGATAACAAGCCAGCGGGTTTTTCTAAAATTTGGCTTAAAGACATTATCCGTCAGCAGCTAAATTTTGATGGGGTATTATTTTCTGATGATTTGTCGATGGCAGGCGCAAAAGCTGCAGGGGATGTTAGCGCCCGCGTCAAAGCAGCGATCGAAGCTGGCTGTGATATTGCGCTAGTCTGTAACGATCGCGTCGCCGCTCATGAAGCAGCAAAAGCGGCGCAGGAGCTGCCCTATCCCAATCAAAAACGTATCAAAACTATGCGTGGGCAGATACCGGTTTGGCAAGGCGACCTTGCATCAACTTGTCAGCAGTTTGACCATTGGCAACAGGCAAAAGAGAATATTTCACAGACCTTTTTTCCTACTCAATCAGACTCTAGTGCGCCTGCTAATCTTGAGCTAAAAGATCCAACCAGCTACATCTAATAAATGGCAAGCAATTTAATATTTATATAAAGACAAGCCAAACAAAAACCGCATCTTAATTAAGGTGCGGTTTTTTTGATTTATACAGTAATCTGATTTATGTATTAACACGCTATTTTGAACGTTTTGCTTAGTTAGTTGCTGCTGGATCCAAAGCAGTACCTTGGCTAGCATCGTCAGCATCTGGCATTAAATCATCATTATTACTATCTAATGGATTGAGATCTGGATCAAGCGCCTCATTACTAATCGCTACGCCATCATTTGCTGCGTTTGCTGCAGTCGTTTCATCATAAACCACAAACTCAATACGGCGGTTACGAAAACGACCTTGTTCTGTCGAATTATCAGCAATAGGGTCAGTCTCGCCCATACCTTTGGTCATAAGCTTCGTTGGATCAGCCCCTTGTGCAATCAAATAATCTTTCATTGCCTGAGCACGCTCCTCCGACAACTTCATATTGTAGGCGGGATCTGCTGTTTTGTCAGTGTGCCCAATAATCATAAGTGTCATGTTAGGCACTTGCTCCATCAGCTTCACAGCACGGTCCAATAACGCCTTATTGGCATCAGGAATCACTGCTTTATCGACTTCAAAATTGACCACTTGAAGACTTAAGGCGCGAGCCACATCACGGGGATCTGGGTTCTGCCCCAAGTTGTCCATGGCTGCCTCAGACGCTGTTAAACTATCAGTAATTTCAGTCTGCTCATTAAGCGGACCTTCAGCAATAACCGTCATAGCTGGCGCCGCCGCCTGTAAGTCAGAGACTAATTTGGTTAAAGCGGCCGTGTCAGCAGCATTGACTGTAATCGTATCGCCTTTAACCAACATACTAGCATTTGGGACATTTTTGAATATAGGTAAGATAGTAGCAAGCTGCGCGGTTGCAGGCATATCAATTGAGAAACTGTCATCAATATCGGCGCGGCAATTATTGGCCGCATCACCGAATACACCCGTCAAGGCGCTCATAACATTGCTCTGTAGGGTGTCATTACCCACATTCATACGGCAAGCATAAAGCTCGTTATTTTCACCAGTAGCAATACGCAAAGATGCTGGTGTAATCTCAGCGGCAACTGCCTGCCCCTCATTATCCGCTGCTTGCTGTTCTGTCACAACAGGCGTGCCGACCGGCTCAGGATTATCTTGGCAACCTCTTAATAGTGCCCACGCCAAAGCACCTAAAATGATCAAGCCAATAATAGGTAATAGCGCTTTCATAAAGCTGCCATCTTTTTCTGCTTCGCGCTGTAGCGGCGCGGTGCTCACCGTATCTGATATAGGCGTACCTGTAGAAACAGGCGCAGCAGCAACCGCACCGATAGGCAATACAGCTGTCGCCCATATAGGGATATGACGCTGATAACCATCAGCATTCTCATTTAAAAACTGTGGTACTGGCGTAGAACCTGCCAAACTTTTGATTTCATGATAAGCAAGCGGTGCTGCCATAGCAATTAAGCCACGCGTCGCCGTAACATCAACGTTGTGTTTACCTGCAAGCTCACGAGCAATTTGATCGCGATGCGTGTCTTCTGTCCAGACACGATCATAAAAACCTTGATCGTCACGAGCAATGGTTTCATGGGCAAAACGGTCATGAGTATGATTGTCTGCTAAACGTGCCGCAAAAATGGCATAAAACTGTTCAAGCAAATTCTTCTTAGCAGGATTGTGATCGTCTCCAAGTACGGCTGGGCTGACTGTCCGTGTCAAATGATTGATAATATCCATAGCATCCTTCCTATATTCATTATTTTATGTGGCTTGATTTAATGTGCCTTAATTTAATGCAACTTGATTTTATGCAACTTGGTTTATAGCGTTGATGCGCGCAAAAAAGAGCGTTATATCAAAACTGCTCTCCCTAAAATGATCATTCTAAGAATCTCAAATTTAACAGGCTTGAATCATGCTTGACCCTCTTATCTTAGCCATACTCTAAAAAAATACACGATATAAAATAGGAGATAACCAGATTCAACTTTTGCCATTATAAGAGTATGAAGAAGGTATTCACAATCAAGGCGTTGTTGTGCAAATGCTACAATAAGTAATCTTTCAGTTGTTACTCGTAACTATGAGTTTTATAAAGTAAACATTGCCAATTTATACTTAGCTTAACGTTCAGCCAAGAAACGTTAAGCTAAGAGATAAAACCTAAGGCAATTAAAGTGGTCTAAAAAATTGCCGATTAGTAGAATAACCTTATAAAATAAAATTGCCTTATAAAACATAAGGCACTTTTAACATTTTACCGTCTTTAAAAATAATAATAATTTATCTTCTAACTTGAGCCGGTTCTACCACAATAATATTGTTTGCCATGTCATCAGCTTCAGATAAAGAGATAGCGCCATTTGAACCCGAAGGTGCATTATTAAAATTGTTAGCGCTATTAGTATTATTATTTCTGACAGGTGCTGGCATCACACTGTCATTAGTCTCATCATCTGGCGCTTGATATTCCACAGTATTAGGGCTGTTGTTAGCATTGTTATTGGCAGGTGCATTCTCAAATTGATTATTAAAATTATTGCTTGCCATACCTTGTTGCTCAACCGCACCATTATTCATAGCAGTAGAGCTGCTAGGTAATGGTAATGGCGTGGTACTTTCTATCATCATCGATGGGAGTAAAGTGCGCATGTCTGTCATTAAACGCTGTAGCTGCATACTATCTGGCGCCTCTACTGTCATACGATCATTTTGTAGCTGTAAGCGCGCAAACGGTGCTGCCCTCAATAATGTCAGCACATTAGGGAGTACTTCTACTGGCATATTGGCAATACTGCTTGCCACCCCTTCTTTAACGATTAACTGACACATTCCCGCCTGCTCACCAAAGCTGGTATTGAGCGCCTGTTGTAATAGACTTTGTAGCGCGGCATCGCCCACTGAGCCACTACAAGTATACAGACTGCCATTATTATCTACCCCAACTATCAGCTCAATAGGCGTTGCCACTTGGGCTGGCGGTTCAGTCACAGGCGGCACGACCACTGGCGTCGTCACCACCGCTTCTACTGGCGGCGTATCGTTTGGCTTGATTAATAATGCCCACACCAGCCCAATAGCGGTTACTGCGCCCAACAGTACAAAGGTCCATAGCAGCATGTCATTACGTTGATTACGGGTACGTGTTTTTTCTCGGCGTAGGCTACTATTTTCTGCTAAATGATGCGCTGCCGGACTGACATGAATCGCATCAGTACTAAGACGCTCATCCAAAGTCGGTATCGGCGATGCTGTCGTAAAACTTGGCGCAGTAATACTATCGATAACGACAGGCTCGTCATTATTGATGGCAGCAACGGGCATCTCGTTGGCTGCCAATACTCTCTGGCCCTGAAACAGACCATCATCGCTATGCTGCGGCGCGCCAATGATAGGGGCAGACCATATCGGCAGATAAGGGCGCAATGAAGCTTGCTCAGCTTGCAAAAAGGCTGGCAAAAATTGTCCATTTGCCAGTGTTTTTAGCTCTTGATAAGCCAGTGGCGTGGCATTTATCAAGAGCTGCATGGTTGTAAACTCATCAATATGATGGGTCGATGCCAGCTCTTGAATCATCAAGCGCCGTAAGCTTGCGGTTTGCCAAAGTTGCTCAAATAATGGCGGTTGTACCACATGCTCACTGATAACCGTGGTATCAATACGCAATACCTGTGAGTAAATAGGTGGCAATGCCAGACGCGATGCCAAAATCGCATAAAACTGTTCTAATAAGCTGACGTGGGAGACGCTGCCATTGTTACCTAATATGGCTGGGGTCACCGTTTGTTCTAGTTGGTCAATGATACTCATAAGTTACAGCCTCTGTCAGCGTTCATATTACGCATATGGTCAATATATCTTGAATGTTTGTCGCATCAGTCGTTACTGTCAGTATACGAAGCATTACGCACTGCCGCTCACACGATGTTATATTATTCGATATAACTCAGTATTAAAGCATAATTTTGTCGCATATTGGTTTTTGCCTGCTGATTGCTGCTACTATTAAAACGAATCAGTTAAACTGAATCGGTAACTGTCGATCAGCCATATTTGGATAAAAATAATTAATACACTATATGTTATAAGTATTGTCTTACTTATCACTGCTATCTAGCATACCCAACCTAAGGACTATCCTTTGTTTAACCAGACGACGCTTATCATTATTATTACGGTTATTGTCAGTCTATTGGCGTGGCAAAACAAAACTGTCTTTAATCGACTAATTTTTTATCCGCCAGCTGTGAACAATGGTCAATGGGATCGCTTTGTGACTCATGGATTTATCCATGCCGATAGCGTGCACTTGCTCTTTAATATGTTCACGTTATACTTTTTTGGTCGAGCTATTGAGGGCTTATATCAGAAGTTTTTGTTCGGCTATGGCTTTTTGCTTTTTTATGTCCTAGCGATTATTGTCGCGATGATTCCAAGTTATATTAAGCACAAGCAAAGTGCCAGCTATTTGAGTCTTGGCGCATCGGGCGGTGTCTCTGCGGTATTGTTTGCCTTTATATTGCTTGCGCCTTGGGAAAAAATCTATCTGTTTGCGATCGTTCCTATTCCTGCTATCTTATTTGCAGTGGCCTATGTCGCTTACAGTATCTACTCTGATAAACGCGGCGGCTCAAATATCAATCATATGGCACATATGTGGGGCGGCGCATTCGGGGTTATAGCGACGATTATTTTAGAACCACAAGTGCTGCCGCATTTTATCAATGCGTTGTTATCGCCAGGTTTTTAAACAGTACTATTGTGAATCTACCTTATATTTCAAATATTTTTAGTCAACGTTGATGCTTTATGATGATAGATGTTATCGGTGATATTCACGGCTACGCAGATAAGCTGGTCGGATTGTTACAACAATTGGGTTATGTACATAATGGTCAGTACTTTGTGCCGCCAGCCGGTCATCGTGCGCTATTTATTGGTGATTTGATTGATCGCGGCTCACAGCAGGTAGCGACATTAGAAATCGTCTTTGCCATGCTTGATGCCGATGTTGCTGATGCGGTGATGGGCAATCATGAATATAATGCCCTTGCTTATGCGACCCCTGATCCTGCTGATAGCAGCCAATATCTGCGCTCACATAATGAGATACATACTCGCCAGCATGAGGCGTTTTTGGCAGAAGTGCCTTTTGGCTCAGAAGCTCATCAATACTGGCTAAAGCGCCTATATGAGATTCCTTTGTGGCTCGAAACCGACTACGCTTGCTTTGTCCATGCTTGCTGGGATGTTGATAGCATGGCGATACTAAAGCCCTTATTAACAGAGAATAACTGCCTGACCACCCACGGACTTATTGCCACTTCTAGAGAAGGCAGTGTAGAGTTTAATGCGTTAGAGCGCGTCTTAAAAGGCGTGGAAACACCACTGCCTAATGGCCTTATAATGGTCGATAAAGAAGGTACCGAGCGCACACGGGTAAGAGTACGCTGGTGGCTTGATCAATTAAATACACGCAGTCTGCATGAAGTAGCGCGCGCACCGTTATCGGCATTGGCACAAATCCCTCAGGATGTATTGGCTGAGAATATCGACTTTGCGCTAAAAACCCAAAAGCCCGTCTTTGTCGGACATTATTGGCTAACGGGCGAGCCTGAACCGCTTAGTCCGCAAGTTGTCTGCACTGATTATTCAGCTGCCGTCGATAGCGGTTATCTGACCTGTTATCAGCTCGATAGTCAGCAGCCACTACCTTTAAAGACCAGTCATTTTATACAATATCGTCATGATGAAGGCAGCTCGATACGTCATTCTTTTTAAGCCAAATCGTTACTATTGCACCTGCTTTGATACTAAAGCACAAACTTGGCTTTACGAGTGCAGCAAATTTTTTGTATGATGGTCTTTTTGAGGATATCAAAGCATGAGCATCATCTCAGCGGCGGTTAACGCTATCGATCAGAACGCCCCTATCACGTCCCCCGTTGGTCAACCAAAAGTTGGCATTATTATGGGTTCGCAGTCTGATTGGGCAACCATGAGCGCAGCAGCACAATTGCTTGCAGACTTTGATATCGCCTTTGAATGTGAAGTGGTGTCAGCGCACCGCACCCCTGATAGATTGTTCGACTATGCCAAGAGTGCAAAAGGCAATGGCTTGCACGTGATTATCGCTGGTGCTGGTGGCGCGGCCCACCTGCCCGGTATGTGTGCCAGCCAAACGCCGCTACCTGTATTTGGTGTTCCGGTAAAATCTTCTATGCTAAGTGGTTGGGACAGCTTACTGTCGATCGTTCAGATGCCAAAAGGTGTGGCAGTTGGCACCTTAGCCATTGGCTCAGCGGGCGCTTATAATGCCGCGCTGCTTGCTATTCAAGTACTGGCATTACATGATGAGTCGATCGCAACCAAGCTTGACCATCTGCGTAATACCCAAACCGATACTATCCTTGCTAGCCCAACGCCCGGTATTATCAACTCTTAATATTTAGCTTAAGTGAATGATAAAAATTGTCATATTGACCATTTTTATCATTTGCTTTAAATATAATCAGGTTTACTTGATATTTATCTTTAGATAGGTTTTACTAAATATAAGGTGCATACAGTGCACCTTTTCCTATTTTAATTCGTTAGAATCTTCTAGCCTTATGCCTTTATATTTTTGTACCTTGAAGCATTTAACCCATTGTTTATTTAAATCAAAGAGCCTGCCATGACCATAGCGAATGCTTACCCTGTTACTCAAACCATTCACACCATCGGTATTTTAGGCGGTGGTCAGCTCGGTATGATGCTGGCACAAGCGGCTATGCCATTAGGCTATCAGTGCGTGTTTTTAGAAGACAGCGCTGACTGCCCAGCAAGCCTATATGGACGCGTTTTTAGCAGCGAGCAATTGGACGCCTTTATTGAAGCGGCTGATGTCTTTACTTTAGAGTTTGAAAACACTCCAACTGCCACCGTTGAGCAGCTGGCAAATTTATCGAAATCTGGTAGTAAGCAAGGTATGTTCCCGCCAACGATTGCCCTAGATATCGCGCAAGATCGCTTAAAAGAAAAGCAGATGTTTAATACGCTTGATATCGCAACAGTACCCTTTATGTCTGTTAGCTCAGAGGCGGAGTTACAGCAAGCTTGTCATGAGCTTGGATTGCCTATCGTCCTAAAAACCAGCCGCGGCGGTTATGATGGCAAAGGTCAGTTTGTGATCAGACAAGACAGTGATATCAAAGCCGCTTGGCAAGAGCTAAAAGATGCAGTCAGTGGTAAAGGGACGCTGACACAAACGCCAGCGCCATTGATTGCAGAAGGTTTTATTCACTTTAGCCGTGAGCTTTCTATCATTGCTGCACGCGGTCAAAACGGTCAGGTACGCTGTTATGATTTGGTCGAAAACCATCATCATCAAGGTATCTTAGCCAAAACCCAAGCGCCAGCTATTGGTACCAGCCATTTATTTAAGCAAGCGACCGATGCTATCACCAAAGTGATGAATCATTTGGGTTATGTCGGCGTGATGGCACTTGAGCTATTTGTGACCAAAGACGCTCGCGGCAATGACACTTTACTTGCCAACGAGATAGCACCGCGCGTACATAACTCTGGTCATTGGAGTATTGAAGGTGCTGTCACCAGCCAGTTTGAAAATCATATTCGTGCCGTGGTCAATCTGCCACTAGGTGATACTGATAATGTCTATCCAGCGATTATGGTCAATGTCCTAGGGCAATATCCTGATATTAGCGAAGTGCTCAATATCGACGGCGTCCATTATCATAGTTACCATAAAGCTGAGCGCGACGACCGTAAGATTGCGCATATTACCTTGATGCCAAACGATGTGGCAGACTTGGAGCCTGCACTAGCGAAGCTTGTCGCCATACTACCTAATAAAGTCGGTCTTGATAAAAAGGTAACGCCCATTAACAACCCTACAACGGCAGAAGATAGCTTAACGACTGCTGACGTAGAGACTGACGCTGAAAATAAAAAAAGCTCAGTAAATGATGATAATGAGCCGCAAATCACTGAGTCAGCCAACACTAAAGCTGAAAAGGCTAAGAAATAATGCAGATATGGATAGATGCAGATTCAGTGCCTTTGATTGCCAAAGACTTAATTATTAAGACCGCTGAGCGCACACAAACGATGGCGATATTTGTCGCCAATCAGCCAATCAAACTGCGTAAGTCGTCGCTGCTTATGATGACTGTCGTGCCATCCGGCTTTGATAAAGCTGATGATTACATCGTTGAGCAGATTCAGCCGGGTGATTTGGCGATTACCAGCGATATCCCATTAGCTAATGATATTTTGGATAAAGGTGGCATGGTACTGACGACACGCGGCGTGGTCTATGATAAAAACAATATCAAGCAAAAGCTCAATATGCGCGATTTTATGGATACCATGCGTGGTACTGGCGTACTTGAGCTGCAAGAAATGAGCGGGCAAAAACCTTATGGCGATCGTGATAAAAAAGCCTTTGCCGATGGATTAAATAAATTGGTACGCTAACTTATTATACATAACGTTCTCTCTATTATTTCAAACCGTATACCCTCTTTGCTTCCTTGCAAACCGTATACACTCCATAACCAAACACTATGCAATCGGCACGCTTCATAACGAAGCGTGCCGATTTTTCTTGTTACGCTATATTCAACTTTTAAACGACAATAACGTAAATAAAAATAGGAATAGTTATGAAGATTTTAGTGATCGGCGCAAGTGGCCGAGTGGGTACGGACTTGGTTAAACAGCTATTAGCAGATAATCATCAAGTGATTGGCACTACCCGTCAGGAAGAAAAGTTATTTTCAGATAATAATTATAGCCAATTAGATTTGGATATCACTGCAAACAAAGATGCAATTCAAAGACAAATTGATCAAGATATCGATGCTGTCTATTTCGTCGCCGGTTCTGGTGGTAAAGATGTATTAGAAGTCGATTTACATGGGGCAGTTAAAACCATGCAAGCCGTACAAGATAAAGGCATCAAACGCTATATTATGCTAAGCACCGTCTTTTCATTAGATACCAGCAAATGGGACAACCCAGCGATTGCAGATTTAAAGGCATACTATATCTGCAAGCACTACGCTGATCAGTGGTTGATTAATAATAGCAGTCTTGATTACACCATCGTGCAAGCAGGAGCATTAAAAGAGCGAGCGGCTACTGGGAAAATCACCATCAATGATGACGCTTCTGGTGAGAACTCAATCGAAGATGTGGCTACTACGTTAGCTGCGGTACTCAATGCAGATAATAGCATCAACACCGTGTTTAGTATGCATAATGGTGAAACAGACATTGATGATGCTATTGCAAAATTATAGTAAATAGCTTAACAGTGGTTAAAATAGCAAAGCGCATAAGCCTTTCGGTTTACGCGCTTTGTTATTATGTGCTTGTTAAATAAGTGGCGACTATGTTTAATCTATCAAAGAGCGACTAAGCCAAACCGCTAGGGAAAGCGATAACTTCTTCTAAGCTTGTTGCACCTATCAACACCATCAACAACCTATCTAAACCGACCGCAATCCCGCTACAAGGTATCAAGTCGTCAGACGCGGCAATTAAGTGTTCATCGATTGGCATTTGTGGCAAGTTGTGGCGCCTACGCAACTGATTATCATGCTCAAACCGCTCTCTTAGTGCCTGCCCGTCTGCTAGCTCGTCATAAGCATTGGCAATCTCAATACCTTTAATATACAGCTCAAAACGCTTGGCAACTGTATTACCTTCTTTATCAACAGCGGTTTTTGCCAATGCGGCTGTCGCAGGCGGATATTCTATAATCAATGTTGGTAAGTCATGCCCCAAATTTGGCTCGACTGCATGACTAAATAATAAGTCAAGCCAGCTTTGACGAATATCTGCTTCGCTATCTTTTGTATTATTAAAATCGCTATTAAAATCAAAGCCTATCAAACCTTTATCCTCGGCGACTGCCTGCAAGGCATCAAGGCTAGCTGTCAGCGGATGGATGCCAACAAAGTCCATAAAAGCATCGACGTAGCGATAATGACTTAGGATGACCGGATGACCATAGAGAGCTTCTAACAGTTGGCCCAGTTCAGCCGCCATCTCATCCAGACCATAATCCGGCTGATACCATTCAAGCATGGTAAATTCGATATTATGGCGCGCCCCTATCTCATTGTCTCGAAAAACTGGGCAAATCTGATACATAGGCACCTGCCAGCTGGCAAGCAAACGCTTCATGGCAAATTCAGGTGACGTATGCAGATAGTAAGTACAAGGTTTGTCTTGATAGGTGACCTGCGCCGCGACTGATTGCAAAAAAGTATCGGTATTGCCCGCTTGCGATAGCAGCGGCGTCTGCACTTCTAATACTTGCCGTGTGGCAAAGAACTGCCGAATGACACTCATAAACTGCGCACGCTGCTGCGCCATGGCAAGGGTCATGGTTGGTGCATAGCTTAGGTTAGGCACAGGCAGGTTGTTGGCGTTACTCATAAGTAGTTATAGTGCCTCATAAATCATAAGAACAGATAGTTATAAACAGTCACTCTGATTATTCATTGAGTGTTTATGCTTGCCACTCACGGCGCAGATGATAATCACGGCGTAATTGGTCAAAATCCACCCCTTTTACTTTGCCATGAGTGACTTTGTTTCTTAGTGCCGCATCGTCTTTTTTAATATCATAAAACTTTAGCAGTCTATCTGGATTTTCTTTTAGCTCAGACCATAGATAAGTATTGAGCGGTAGCAGCTGATGCATCGACAATACAGGCAGTACTGCTAACTTCTCACATAAGGCATCATAAATGATTTGTGTGCCGCGCAGCTTACCTTCTAGGGTATAACCAGCGATATGCGGGGTGGCAATCGCAAGCTTAGAGAGCAGACGCTCAGCAATCTGCGGCTCATGCTCAAACACATCCAATACCACTTGACGTTTAGTTGCATCGATATCGGCTTCAAGAGCGTCCGCATCAATCACAGGTCCGCGCGCGCTATTGATCAGCATGGTATGCGGCGACATCATCGCCAAAGCCTCTGCATTGATTAAATGACGGGTCGGATAGTCGCTGACGGTATTGCTGAGGCTAATTGAACCTTGCATATCGACAGTTTTTTTATCCGTCAAAGGCACATGTAAGCTGAGTACATCACTTTGGCGCAGTACCTGCTCAAAACTGGCATTATTGATAGCAGAGCTCGCTAATAGAGGGTCATAACCCAATACTTGCCAGCCTAAATCATTGGCATACTGAGCCAGCGTACTGCCAATATTACCAAGTCCGATGATGCCCAATGTTAATGGCGGCGTGGACTGCTGCCAATACTGCGGGCGCAAGGTCAATATAGCCGTCAATACATATTGCGCGACTGAATGCTTGCTACAGCCGGCGGCATTGGCAAAGGTGATATTACGCGTGGCCAAATAATCCTGATCGACATGGTCAGTACCGATGGTCGCAGAACCGACAAATTTGACGCTATTATTGTGAGCCAGCAGTGAATGATCTACTGGAGTTACTGAACGTATCAACAGCACATCGGGCTGCAACTCTGCCACCAATTTTGCATTGATATCGCGACCAGCAACACGTATGACCCGTACCTGTTGCTCAGTGTTTTGACCCAGTGCCATAGGGTTAAAATACTCATCGAGGCTTGCGATATTACTATCAGCCACAATAGTGAGATTTTTCATCGTATCGTTTTTCATCGTATTCGCTACCGTCTCATTGAATAGGGATCATCTTATCTATGGCTTTCAGCGCTTTAGATGATTGCTTTGCTATAAACGCGCTTATACCGGTGTGTCTTGGCTCGGGCTCGGCTGTTTCACTTTAGTCAAGCTTTTACCTTGATCCAATTCTTCTTGCTGAGCAAACAAATCATTTTTGTGCTGCGATATCCATTCACGCCATACCGCAAGACCGATTGCCAGCACCACAGGTCCGATAAACAAACCAACAAAACCAAACGCCGTCAGACCGCCCAGCACCCCAATAAATATGATAATAAAAGGAATTTTGGTCGCGCCGCTGATAACGATCGGACGGATCAGGTTATCTACCCAACTGATCACTAGTATGCCCCATAGCGCCAAACCTATGCCTTCAACGGTATGCCCTTGGGTCAAGAGCCAGATTGAAACGCCGCCCCACACAAATGGCGTACCAAAAGGAATTAAGGCGATGATAAATGTCACAATCGTCATCAAAATAGGACTCGGTGCATTGGCAAAATAGTAACCAATCCCCGCAAGCAATGCCTGTGCCAGTGCGGTCAATCCGATACCGTAGACCACCGCACGCGTAGTAGTACCGACCGAATCGATATAACCATCGATACGATTACCGATGATATTGCGCAGCGCTTGGCGAATTTGACGGACTAAGCTTGTGCCATCGCGATAAAAGAAAAATACCGTCATAAGTGCCATACCAAGTTTGGCAAGCCCACTAAACACCACATCAAAGGCAATCTTGCCATAATACAGATGCGACTGTACCCACAAACGAAACGCCTCTAGCGTTCCCTCAGGATTTTTATTGATGCGCCACAGCACATCTTTGACCTGCTGCCCTATTATCGGCAAATCTTTGACAGAATCAGGCACATCCAAATAACCTACTTTAATACGATAGATCAAATTGCTAATCAGGCTCAAAGCTTCTTGCTGCAAGATAAAAATACCCGCTACCAAGGGCACGCCTATCATCAAAGTAATACTGACGGTCATAATCGCTGCACTAAAATTTGAGCTGAACCTAACCCGTTGATGAAAAAAGTTATAAATAGGAAAGGTCACATACGCCAAAATTGCTGCCCACAGTGCCGGTACAATAAAAAATTGCACTACTTGAAAACACAGTACAAACAGCACGACCAATAAAGTGATTGCCAGCAAGCGCTGAATAATAAATTCTTTTGTCCAGTTTTCAATCATAACGTGCAAACCAAGGGCATCAGTAGAACCTTAACGCTCTACTATAAAGTTTATAAATGGGTTATTGAAATCACAGAGCATGTTTGTAATTTTCATCCATTAGCGAAGATTTTGAGCAGTACCGATTTGGCTAAAACATCTACCTTTACAAGGGTAATAAGGCTAACAGCAAAACACTATTATGCAACAAGATTATCCAAATAAATAAGGCTATGTTGTAACCTTTACTTACAACTTTCTTGAGAGCAAATCTGTTGGTGCCTGTATCGTCACTGATGGCCATAACCAAAACCTATAGGTCAGAATTGTTTCAACAAAAACACCATCGAAGTACGCTTTTGAGGCATTTTTAGCTCTGTCATCTACAGCGCTAAATCACTGGCTGGTTCTATTAGTAACATCAATTGATGTTATACTAAAGGGATTGATTTACGCTTTTAAATGACGCTTTGTTGGTTTGGCTTTATGACTTTTATTAAGATAAGCCCCTAACGTCTATGAAATAACCTCTCGCCTATGATCGCACTCTAGATGATATTTAGAGCAGTTTGCATAAATTGAGAGGGCACAGCTGCATGACATTCATGCCTATACGTGTTTAACGTGTTTAAAAAGTCTGCTGCATTATTTAATGCCACGTATTTTAAGCACGTCATTGAAAATACATATTTGAAGGGTTTTCGAAAACATATTTTCATTTGGTTTTATTTGGAACCAAGTAATATTTAACAGATTTAAATAACCTATTGATAGGAACAATAACAATGTCAAAAGACACTGCAAGAGATACTGATAACCCCAACCTTACGCCTTCTAATAAGGGCAACCAAGCTTCAAAATCGCAAGATAGCGTTACGTTTGCCCTAGCCCAATCCCACTTCTTAGTTGGCGATATCAAAGCCAATGCTGAAAAAATGCGTACCCTAGCCCTACAAGCGCGCGAGCAAGGCGCTGATGTTATTATTTTTCCAGAGCTCGCTTTATTAGGCTATCCGCCACAAGATTTATTGCTACGTCCTAGTCTTTCAGGTCGCGTCAAAAGCGCGCTGTCGTCTTTAAGTGATATCGATGATATCGTCATGATTGTGGGCTATCCGCATGTTGATCATCATGGCACCTTTAACTCAGCCGCTATCTTGCATAACGGTCATCAAAAAGGATTTTATCATAAGCAAATTCTGCCAAATTATGGCGTATTTGATGAGCGCCGTTATTTTGATAAAGGTCGCAATCAAGTCTTGTTTGACTATAAAGGTATTACCATCGGTCTGCTGATCTGTGAAGATTTGTGGGAAAAAGGTCCTATTGCCGAGCTTAAAAAACAAGGCGCTGACCTGATTGTGAGCTTAAACGCCTCACCATTTGAGATCGAAAAACAAGATACGCGCAAAACCATGCTGGCCAAACGTAGCCGCGAAAATAATTTGCCTATCGTTTATCTAAACGCTGTTGGCGGTCAAGATGACTTGGTCTTTGACGGCGGCTCTATGGCCATTCAAGCTAACGGCAGCGTCGCCCATGAAGCCTCACGCTTTATGAATCAGTTGCTACTGGCAAGCTTTGATGTCAAAACCGCAAAGTTTGATACGCAAGCAAAAGCGCCGTTATCATTGAGCCGTGAGTCAGAGATGTATCAAGCATTGGTCGTCGGTCTCCGTGATTACGTCAATCTTTCAGGCTTTACGGGCATCATCGTTGGCTTATCAGGCGGTATCGATTCAGCCTTGACCTTGTGTATTGCTGTCGACGCCTTGGGCGCTGATAAAGTCTATGCGGTCATGATGCCGTACGAATACACCTCGCAAATCAGCTTAGAAGATGCACAAGCACAGGCACGTCGCTTAAACGTTTCTTATACCGTTTGTCCGATTTTCGATGCGGTTGAAGGTATTCGCCATACTTTAGCGCCATTATTTAACAAGTCGCCTGCTGATACTACCGAAGAGAATATCCAAGCGCGCGCACGCGGTGTGGTACTGATGGCACTGTCTAATAAATTTGGTCATTTGGTTATCACGACGGGTAATAAATCAGAGTTAGCGGTTGGTTACTCAACCTTATATGGTGATATGGCTGGCGGCTTTGATGTGCTAAAAGACGTGTATAAATCACAAGTTTATAAGCTTGCAAGCTACCGTAACCGCTTAGAAGATACGCCAGTTATCCCTGAGCGCGTGATTACGCGTCCGCCATCGGCTGAGCTACGCCCTGACCAAAAAGACCAAGATAGCCTGCCTGATTATGATGTTTTAGATGGTATCTTAATGTCGTATATCGATGAAGATATGGGCTATCAAGATATCGTCGATAAAGGCTTTGATGCTGACTTGGTCGCCAAGGTTATCAAGATGGTTGATAACAGCGAATACAAACGCTCGCAAGCACCGATTGGCACTAAGATTAGCCATAAAGCCTTTGGTCGCGAGCGTCGTTTCCCACTGGTGAATAAATGGTCCATAAAAGGCTAAGCTTTACCCACTGATTTATCGTTACGACCTTTTAGAGATACCGTTATTTTTAGAATAAAATCTATTTAAATGATACACTAAAAGGTTGGATAAATTTAAGTTTTTATATAGCTTTATATAATATTATTTAAGTGTTTTATCATTAGCTGGGTGCTTCTTACCCAGCTTTTTTAGTTTTTATTGATAAATAATCTTCTGCTACTTGCCCTAAATTTTTATACATAATCTCTTACCTCACCTTATTCTAACTACTGTTTTTCATTTAACTACCCTACCTATTTTTATCCGAGTCCGTCATGAGTTTGATCACCGCTACTGTCTTCCTTCTTTTATTACTCACCCTGAGTGCCTTTGTCTCTGCCGCCGAGATTGCCATCGCTGCTGGTCGCAAGATTAAGCTACAAATCATGGCAAAAGAAGGCGAAGTCCGCGCCCTTGATGTCCTTCAGATGCAAGAAAGTCCTGGTGGATTTATTACGGTGGTGCAAGTTGTGCTGAACGCCGTCGCCATTTCTGCCGGTGCAGTTGGTGAGTCCGCTATTAGCCCTTATTTGCAGCTGCTCATCAAGCATGAAGCGGCGGCATCTATCATCTCATTCGTGCTTATTACCAGTTTATTTTCCCTACTGGCTGATTTGATGCCTAGGCGCTTGGCGATGTCTAATGCAGAAATCTTTGCTGTGCGACTGGTACGCCCGATGATGGCGCTGACTTTTATTTTTAAGCCGGTTATTTGGGTCTTTGATGGCGCCGCGAACCTTATCTTCGAGCTTTTTGACATCTCAACCATTCGCCAAGATGACATTACTCCAGAAGATATCTATGCAGTCATGGACGCTGGCGCTGAAGCTGGGGTGCTCAAAAAGCAAGAGCACCATTTGATCGAAAATATCTTTGAGATGCAAGAGCGTACCGTCACCTCAGTGATGAATCCGCGTGAACATATCGTCTATTTTGATAGCAAGACCAGCACAGAAGAAGTGGTCAAGGTGATGATTGCGCAGCCGCATAATAAGTTTTTGGTCTGTGAGGAAGACGATCTAGAGCAGATTATCGGCTACGTAGAGTCGCGTAGCTTTTTAGCCTTGGTACTTAACCAACAAGAAGTTAATCTAACTGACAAAGCGCTATTAAAACCGGCGTTATTTGTACCCGATACCTTGTCTTTATTTGAAGTCTTAGAGATGTTTAAATCGACCGGCGCTGACTTTGCGGTTATCGTTAATGAATATGGCTTGGTGGTTGGCGTCATTACCCTACGCGATGTGATGAGTATTGTCATGGGTGAGCTGGTGACGGTTGAAGAGCAACCTATCGTGCAGCGTACGGATAATTCTTGGCTTATCGATGGCATGACGCCGATTGAAGACGTTATTCGGGCGCTCGATATTGTGAATTTGCCGCGCAGTCAGAACTATGAAACCATCAGCGGCTTTATGATGTATATGCTGCGCAAAATTCCTAAAAAAACCGATACCATCGAATATGCCAATTATCGTTTTGAGATTATCGCTACTGACAATCTCAAAATTACCCAGCTACTGGTCACCAAACTTGAAGAAGTGGTTAAATAATAAGCGCAGCTAATATTTAGTATTCTATAATTTGATTTAGCATGGGCTTAAGGATTTAACCGTTAATTAATCACAAACTCAAAATTAGGCACGCGCACCAAATATTGCCGTGCCGACGCGCACCATAGTCGAGCCATTGGCGATAGCTGCGCTCATATCATCACTCATGCCCATGCTCAGCGTATCCCACTGTGGCAGTTCTGGATGCTCACGCTTGATATCTTCAAATAACTGCTTGGTTCGAGCAAAGGCATCGGTATTGGCTTTTGCTGGAATAATCATCAGACCACGCAACTGCAGATGCTCGTAATGTTTAATGGCAGATATCAATGCAGGCAATTCAGCTGGCAAACAGCCGGATTTACTATCTTCATTATCAATATTTACTTGTATCAGCACATTAAGCGGCGGCAGCTCAGCTGGACGCTGCTCATCAAGACGCTTGGCAATAATCTCACGCTCAAGCGTTTGCACCCAATCAAAATGCTCAGCAATATCACGGGTCTTATTACGCTGAATACTGCCGATATAATGCCAAACGATAGATTTGCCTTCCGGTCGTTCTCGTAAAGCTTGTATTTTCTCAATAGCCTCTTGCAAGTAGTTCTCACCAAAATCACGCTGCCCTTGCCGCGCTAATGTCGCAATCATCTCAGCAGGCTTGGTCTTTGAGACCGCCAGTAAGGTGACTTTATTAGGCTGCCTTGTCATTTGTGCACACGCCTGTAGCACTTGCGCCTTTACCTGCTGCCAGTTGTCAGTCAGATGATCGCTCTCTGCTTTATCATTGGTGGTCAATGTGGTTGCGGCTTGTTTGAGTATTTGCTGAGAAGACATAGTCATAAAAACTCTTATTGATAGAATGCGTCCAAAAAAATAGCGTAAATTGTATCGAGGTTTTATTGCTACATTGCTACATTGCTACGTTGCTACATTTCGGCGTAGAAAACCAGTCAGTCTATTTTTGCATTTTCTTCAGACAGTAGATGGTTAAATCGGTACAGTCTTGTTATGATATTGTTACATGGTTTAACATATACTACTAATATCTTTAAAAACAGTAACAATCATGATGAGTGCTAACCTACCTTAATGAGGTTGGCTCAAACACTGCCATATAACCTTGCTTGTCGTCTACTCTCTATGTTGATTTTGGCACACTTTATTTATTGATAGGAATATCCGATTATGGCTGAACAAAATTTAAGCATTGAAGATCTGCTGCGTTTTACCGTCAAGCATAAGGCTTCAGATTTACATATTTCAGCCGGTATGCCTGCGATGATTCGAGTCGATGGCGAGATGACGCGAATTAATATGCCAGAGATGAGCCACAAGGTGGTGCATCAGCTCATTTATGACATCATGAATGATAGACAACGAGCCGACTTTGAAGAGTTTTTTGAAACCGATTTTTCTTTTGAGATTCCAAATCTAGCCCGCTTTCGTGTTAACGCCTTTAACCAAAATCGCGGCGCTGGCGCGGTTTTTCGTACCATTCCATCCAAAGTTTTGACGATGGAAGATCTAGGTATGGGCGACGTATTTAAGCGTGTTTCAGACTTCAAACGTGGCGTAGTATTGGTCACAGGTCCAACCGGCTCAGGTAAGTCAACCACGCTTGCCGCCATGATTGATTATATCAATGAAAATCGTAAAGAGCATATCTTAACCATTGAAGACCCGATTGAATTTGTTCATGACTCCAAAAAGAGTTTGATTAATCAGCGTGAAGTCCACCGCGATACTTTAGGGTTCGAGCCAGCTCTGCGCTCAGCGTTGCGTGAAGATCCGGACGTTATCCTAGTCGGTGAGCTACGTGACCTTGAGACCATCCGCTTAGCTTTGACCGCCGCTGAAACCGGTCACTTAGTCTTTGGCACGTTGCACACCAGCTCTGCTGCCAAAACTATTGACCGTGTTATTGACGTCTTCCCTGCGGCTGAAAAAGACATGATTCGAGCGATGTTATCAGAATCGTTGCAAGCAGTCATCTCGCAAACGCTGCTACGCCGCCAGACAGGCGGGCGAATTGCCGCTCATGAGATTATGTTAGGGACACCCGCTATTCGTAACTTGATACGAGAAAATAAAATCGCCCAAATGTATTCTGCTATCCAAACCGGTGCTGGTGATGGCATGATCACCCTCGATCAAACCCTTAAAAATCTTGTAGCAAGAGGCACAATCAGTAAAGACGTTGCACGACCTTATGCCAAGCAGCCTGAAGCCTTTTTATAATATAAATATTATCAGGTATTCTGACTAAAGGCATATACTAATTATTGCCGCTATCTAAGCAATCATTTTTTAGGTTAATGGTCATCTTTTGCAAAAAAGTTTATTGCAGTGGGTTTCACGCTATTTATGGCACATTCTCTGGCACCTATAGGTACGTTATGGACATTGATAAGCTTTTACAATTGATGATTAATAAAAACGGCTCCGACCTTTTTATTACTGCTGATGTTGCCCCTTCTATGAAAATCAATGGCAAAATACTGCCCGTTGGTAAAACACCTTTGACGGCTGAACAAACCATGAGGCTGGTCAAAGGCGTTATGACTATCAATCAGCAAAAAGAGTTTGATGAGACCAATGAGTGTCAGTTTGCGATTACTGATCAGGCGCAGCAAGCCCGTTTTCGAGTAAGCGCCTTTATACAGCGCGATATGGCAGGAATGATTTTACGGAAAATCGAAAACAAAATCCCGACGGTTGAAGAGCTGCGCCTGCCACCAGCATTAAAAGAGCTGGCAATGAAGAAGCGCGGTATTATTTTATTGGTTGGTGCAACTGGTACGGGTAAATCGACCACCCTTGCTGCCATGATAGGACACCGCAATCAAAACTCTCACGGTCATATCATTACCATAGAAGACCCTATCGAGTTTGTTCATAAGCATCGCGGCTGTATTATTACTCAGCGCGAAGTCGGTATCGATACTCACTCTTTTGAAGCCGGTCTAAAAAACACCCTGCGCCAAGCACCTGACGTTATTTTGATTGGTGAGATTCGCAATCGCGAGGTTATGAGTTATGCGATTCAGTATGCTGAAACGGGGCATTTGGTCTTTGCAACCTTGCACGCCAATAACGCCAACCAAGCAATCGACCGCATTATTCACTTTTTTGAAACCAGTCGCCACAATCAGTTGTTTATGGATTTATCGCTGAATTTACAAGCCATTATCGCCCAACAATTGATTCCAACGCCTGATGGCAAAGGACGCCGCGCTGCTATCGAAATCTTGCTAAACTCACAGCTGATCAGCGATTATATCCGTAAAGGTGAGGTGCACGAAATCAAAGATGTCATGACACGCTCACGTGATAGCGGTATGCAGACATTTGACCAAGCGCTGTTTGATTTATATGAAAACGGAGAGATTACTTATAAAGAAGCGATTCTCCATGCAGACTCGCCTAATGATCTGCGCTTAAAAATTAAACTGAGCAGCAAAAATGGTAGCGCAAACTTAGATGAAGGTGCGGATAGCTTATCATTAGATATTACCTAATGAGATATCTGTAGCCACAGCCAGCATTTTCTATACCTAAAAAACCATTAAAAAAGCCCTCACAGATAATGAGGGCTTTTTTATCTTATCGAGATTTTAATGGTTACTTGACACTGTCTTTACAGGCTTGGTCATCACAGATACCGTATAGTACCAATGAGTGGCCAGATAGTTTAAAGCCATGCTCTGCTGCGACTTTAAGCTGCTCTTCTTCAATCACTTCATTATGAAATTCGACAATCTTACCGCAGTTGTCACAAACCAGATGGTCATGATGCTCTTCTTGGGTAATCTCAAACACTGATAAATTGTTTTCAAAGTTGTGGCGCTCGACAATGCCAGCTTGTTCAAACTGAGTCAGCACGCGATAAACGGTTGCCAAACCCACATCTTCGCCTTGCTCAATCAGTGCTTTATAAACCTCTTCTGCGCTCATATGATGCAGCTCTGCACTCTCAAGCAGCTCTAAAATTTTGATACGCGGTAACGTTACTTTTAGTCCCGCTCTACGTAAATCTTGGTTGGTAAAAGAAGCCATAATATCCCTTCTGACTATGAAAGTCTTAGCAAATAGGTTCAAAAAACATAAGGTGAATCATCATCAGTCGTGATGAATGGGTCATTACAAAAAATCATACTCATACAAAATCAGTCACTATCAAATGTATTTCCAGCACATTTTTTCTAAAAAATGACCATAAGCCTATGAATTTAAAATATAAATAATACATGACGCCAGAGAGCGCTTGGTAAATAATGTCGTAAGTGGTAGGCAATTGCAAGTAAATGACGTATCATTTATCCAAGATTGTCGGTAAGACCAGTATCTACTGTGTTTGGCCGTACCCAACCCATTTTTTATGAGTCATCTTACCATGATAAAGACCCTACATTTACGTCCGTTTCATTTTGCAAGTACCTTACGTAAGATTGTTATTACCAGTATATTGGGTGCCGCTGTTACTATGTCTGGCTGCTCGCTACTGAGTGTTTATAAGATTGATTTGCCACAAGGGACCCCTATTACTCAAACCCAAGCACAAAAATTACAAGTGGGTATGAATCAAAATCAGGTGCTTTATCTGCTTGGTAGCCCAGCAATTAGAGATACCCTAGAGCCAAACCGTTGGGACTATATTTATGACTATCAGGCAGGTACTGAAGGTCAACGTAAAGGTATCGCTGATGTCAAAAATGCCAGTCAACACCTAAAGATTTATTTTGATAAAAATGGCATCGTGACGAGCATTCAGGGTTTAGAGTCTCTTCCCAAATAATCCTTTTCACATAGACTGTTTTTGAATAACCGCTGCCATAGCGAGCTTCTTCTTATACTCGATATTTGCTTTTGCGCTGAGACATCGGATCAGCGCTTAGACTTCTATAGACCTCTACCCGATCAAACGGCTGCAACTGATAGCTGAGCGGCTGCTTTTGCGCATAGACGCCAACGTGCCAACGTTTGGCTATTGGCACTGCTACTTCTGCCATCTCATCACACCAGATCGCTAGTTCTTTAAACTGCGTTAACCATCCAGCTTGTTTTAGTGCTGCATACAAAGTGGTGCCATCAGAGACTTGTAAAGTTAAATAATGCTGCTTCTGCTCATCTTCTGCATAAGCTAGGTATACCGTTATCATAGCAGTCTGTGTAGCATGAGCCAGCTTATCAGCTCTACTGTCATCAGCTGTTAATTTAACCACTGCGTCACCCAACCTATCAAGGCCAATAACAGGGCTACCGGTACAATCAAACGTATCGCTACACGCCATAAATTATAAAAAGCTTCATTGCCAAAATTTAACGACTTACGCAAATGACTAATTTTCATCTGCCAGCCTGCAAAAATAGACAGCAATAATACGGCAATGGTACTGATGATGACGAGTAGACCCACTAGCCAACTTGTTGGAATGATCACCACCAATGCTATCGCTATGACAGCTGTTATGACCAAGCTGACTAATAGTCCAAACTTATGCGCTAGCTGCTGCGTACTATAATGTAGCAAGTAGCTGGCGACAAACAACACCCCTAACCAATATAGTAACTGTCCGATCGGCGGCAGCGCCATACCACTAATAAATAAAGCCACCATACCAACGAGTAACTGCAATATCCAAATTGGCAGTACCAACTTGGTTGCACGGTACTCTGTCACGCTATCAGCACGAGATGGTTTCTGTGCATCATGATAATCACTGCTCACCGCCGTTGTCGTTTGCTTGGTGACAAGGTTTTGACCAAACCAATATAAGCCTGTACCAGCGCCAACACTGACGAGCGCCAGTGCAACGGCTCGTGCCCACTCGCCCAGACTGACATTGGTCACTGCAAAGGTAATAGTAGGCAAACCATTTGCTAGCCCAAAACCTAAACCAACTAGCATTAGACCTAAACCAATCGGCAAAGGCGTGACACCCAATAAGCTTAACAACACGGCAATAAACATCAAACCTGCCGCAATAGCAAAATTTGGTATCTCAGGGGCGCTATTTAACTCTGTGAGCGCCGTTAATATGCCTGTGCCTGCTGCTGATATGACAAGCGCAGCAATGATGACAGATACCAGCGCCGCAAGCCAACCAAACCCACGCCATAAAGCGCTGGCATCTGCCTCTCGAGTGAGCTTTTGCATGCCCGCTAAAGGTGCTTCAGCACTACGATAAGCCAATGCTATCTCGGCATAAATGACAGGCAGGGAAACCAGTGTCATGGCTAATAACCACAATAGCCAGAAATCAATCTCACCAATTGATGCCGGTGCAAACCAGCGAAATAGCAATAATGGTAGCAGCGCTGCAATAAAATAAGAAGCATAGCGAATCATCATAATTTACATCCAAGCGATTCAAGGTGAGTGACATTGAGTCATATTAGTTAAGCATCAGATTAATATATAGCCGATTTATTTTTAAAAAATAAAACTCTACTAATAGGCCATTATATAAGGACTGACAGTTATAAAAAAACCCCGAAATCGGGGTTTAATAGCTTAGTTAAAACCAATATAGACGGTGCTTTTACTAAGACTAGCAGTAAAGCGCACCGGCTTTAGCTGTTATTAGTGAATAGCACTCACATAATCTGACAAGATACGAATATCACGATCTGACAGCTTAGAAGCAACAGTCTGCATCATGCCCATCTCGCCTTCTTTGGCTGCATCGTTGACACGCTTTTGCTCGTCGCTCTCGATATCGTCTACACGACCTGCGGCACGGAAAAGCTTTAACTGAGTGGCGATATATTCAGCATGCTGTCCACCCAAACGTGGGAATGCTGCCCATACGTTACCCGCTGCGTCTGGACCATGACAACCAGCACAGCCAATAACACCGCGCGACTTATCACCACCTAAAAACAACTTACTGGCTTCTTGCGTGGTTGCAGGATTACCAAATGCCACGCCCCAAGGTTTTTGGCTTGAGTAATAACCTGCGACGTTGGCTAAATCTTGCTGCGACAAATTGGCCACTTGCGACTGCATGATACCGTTTTTGCGGTAACCTGCTTTAAAGTTGACCAATTGCTTATATAGATATTTGACGTTTTGACCGCCAAGATTTGGCTGAGCTGGTACAGGGCTTACGCCATCAACACCATGACAAGCAGCGCAGACAGTTTCTGCGATTTGTTTGCCAGCATTAAGATCATATTCAGGAACAGTGATAGCAGCTTGTACGCTGAAACTTGCAACACATAAGCTGGCGGCAGCGATTAACTTTTTCATTGATACAAATCCTACTAACTCGATGTAAGCATTGTTTAGAGTGGTTGGATTATTTAGACGCGTTATATTCACAAAGCCATTATTGAGTCGCTAAGTCCTATATCTTACCGTCTTCATCACAAGCAGCCCGAAAGTACTTACTAATATCAGGGTTTATTTTGGATTATTATAGCAAGACTTTTTACTATTTGCCTACTTAATCGTAGCATTGGATAGTTTTCCTACTCATAGGCTCAGTATGAGCTTTATAAAAAACAAAAAGCGCAAAGAGGTTAAGACCTTTGCGCCTTAGTTATGTCTCTCGGTGTATGACCAATCAAGCCTTGATAGACATATACATCACTGACTATTTACTCATATACTCAATCAGCTTACGATAGTCATCGTTGCTACACTTGTCACAAAGACCACCAGCTGGCATCTGAATCATACCGTTTTTAACCGAACTAATCAGTGCAGGCATGCCTTTTTGCTTTATCAGCTGCTGCCATTTGGCACTATCGCCTTTTTTGATCGCATTTAGGGCACCGCTGTCATGACATGCAGCACAGGATTGATTATAAGTCGTTGCAATATCAGCTGCCCCTGCTCCAGTGATCATTGCTGCACTTATAATAAGCACGCTGACACTACTGGCCAAAAAGCGTTTACCTTTAGCGAAAATCATAGTCATTGATAACATAAGACACCTCCATTAGCTTATTCACCCAGACGCAAACGTCATTACTTCTGTGTTTTAACATCTGTAAATAGAGCTATTCTGCTAGAGATTGTAACAATATATGTCAAATTAATATATATGAATATAGTTTAACTTTGTTACTACCGCTTGATAAAGACGTGAATACTGTCTTATACGAATTTATCTCTAATGTAATTAATATGCGGCTAATAGTCGTTAATTCAATAACTAAGCGCATTAATAGTATAGAATAGTCAGTAATTCAAAACCCTTATTTTATGAAAGAATAATGATTGATTGTCAGTAGCCAAAGACGCTGTGCTATTGACCGATCAATGGCAAATATTTTGCTATTTTATATAAACTTTAAGTATCTAACTTTTAAGTATCTAAATTTTAACCGTAATGAGTCATTTATGAGTACCCCGTTCAATGATGTCGCCGCCAAACATGCGGCTTTTAATACCAAAGCCCGTCAGCGCATTCAGCAAACTGAATTTATGATGTCAGCACCAACTTTTCGTCTGTGCCCTGCCGATATAGGCTTAGAGGTGGCATTTGCTGGCCGCTCAAACGCTGGTAAGTCTTCTGCCATCAATGCGCTTACCAACCAGCGCCAACTGGCACGCTCCTCTAAAACGCCTGGTCGTACGCAGATGATTAACTTTTTTAATGTCGGTGATGCTGACAGACGCTTGGTAGATTTGCCAGGTTATGGTTATGCCGCTGTACCTATTGAGATGAAAAAAGAATGGCAGGTTGAGCTAGAAGAGTACTTGGTATCGCGCTCAAGCCTTGCAGGTCTGGTCTTGATGACTGATATTCGTCATCCATTAAAGTTCTTTGATGAGCAAATGCTACGTTGGGCGAAAGATGGCGAGCTGCCAGTTCATATCTTATTAACGAAATCAGACAAGCTAAAGTATGGTGCTTCTAAAAACGCGCTGCTGAATACCCGTAAACGACTCAAAGAGCTAGGTTTAAACTGTAGTATTCAGCTGTTTTCAGCCTTAAAAAAAGAAGGTCTCGATGAATTAGCAGGCGTGATGGGCAACTGGTACGAGTATCAGCTTGAAGCCGACAAAATTATCGAGTCCTCGTTTGCATTGCTAGAAGGCGCTGAGCTAGAAGATGCCATCCAACAGGATGCGCTTCAACAAGATCCTATCGAAAAAGACAGCTCGCAAGAACAAAGTAAATAAGTCTTAGTACCTTAAATAAAAAAGGGTTTATCGTTATGATCGATAAACTCTTTTTTATTGCTATTTTTTATTGCCATTTTTTATTCAGATGGATTTTTATTTAAGCACACAATAACTCAGCCAAGGCTTGCGGCGTATCAACCTGATACGTGGGCTGCTGTGCGGCAAGCTCAGCGCTGCTGGCAGTACCATAGTTGACCGCAATACTGGTCATGCCCAGACGGTTTGCCATTTGAATATCATAAATACTGTCACCGATAAAGACGGCATTAGAGACTTGCTGCTTGGTATGTTGCAAGATATCTGTCAACATTTGCGGGTCAGGTTTTGAGCCTGCCTCATCAGCACAGCGCGTCATAACGAAATAATGATGGCTGTCTGAGGCGTCCAATACCCGATCTAACCCTTTGCGTTTTTTGCCGGTGGCGACCGCAAGCTGACGATTTTGCTGCTGCAAGGTCTGTAGCATGCTCTCTATCGGCGCAAAAAACGGTGTACGCTGACTATTAGCAATATAGTAATCGGCGTAACTTTGCTGAATGAGCAGCTTTTGCTCAGCGCTCGCTTGTGGATATAAAAGCTCAATGCCTTTCATTAAGCTTAAGCCGATAATATCTTTGACGGCTTTATCAGTCGTTGTAAAACCATGTGCCTCGCCCGCTATGTGCATAGATTCAACAATCAAGCCAATCGAGTCCATCAAGGTGCCATCCCAATCAAATATGATTAAGGTCTTATCAGCTAAATGATGCGTGTTAGCTGATTGGCATGTATTAGTAGGGATTGTCATTGCAGCTGATTGGCTCATAATTTAACCTTCAAAATAATAAATGGTGAATAGCAAAACGTCACGCTGGCTTATATCTCATAAGCCAACGTGACGTTTGGGACTGATGCTTACTCTGAACAGCATCTAAATAAAGCGTGTGTAAGCAAAGCTTATTTAGGTAAGTTGGCTTTGATATCTTCTGGCAGCCAATCAAGCATCTCGTCTGGTAAAGGCGCTGTGATGGTCTCATAACCAGGAATATCCAAACGCCACGCATGTAGGCACAGACGATGTACACCAGATTTGTCATGCACATGATATTTATCATCGCCTAAGATAGCATGACCAATGTGGGCTAAATGCACCCGAATCTGATGGGTACGTCCTGTAAGCGGCTTAGCTTCGATCAGACTGACAGGCTGCTCAGCAATCATAAAGCGACCATGAACGACGATATCAGTCTGACTCTCTTTGGTTTGCGGGTCTTGCGTATCTACTTTGACGCGGCGCTCACCGCTTGCCAGCGTATAACGCAGTAATGAGGCATCAATACGCTGCTCATTGAGCGCAGGCTGACCTTTTGCAATACACAAATAATGCTTTTGAATTGTTTTATCAACCAGATGCTGCTGCAATACTTTCAGCGCTGAGCGTTTTTTGGAGATCATCAACAGACCTGATGTGTCTTTGTCGATACGATGCACAAGCTCTAGATATTTTTTGCCTGTGACTTCACGCATGGCTTCGATGACGCCAAAATCAAGACCACTACCGCCATGAACCGCGATACCTGATGGTTTGTTGAGCACAATCAAGCCTTCATCTTCATAGACCACACGCGCCAATAAACTTTTGGCAAATTCGGTACTGATAATAGGTTTTTCGCGCGTAGCAAGTACCACTGGCGCAATCCGTACCACGTCTTCACGCTGCACTCTGTCATGCGCTTTACAGCGCTTATTATTGACACGCACTTCATCTGAGCGAATCATTTTATAAATATGCGGCTTTGGCAGCCCTTTTAAGCGATTCAGCAAAAAATTGTCCAAGCGCTGGTCGTGCTGATGACGCGTGACTTCAAGGTAATTAACCTTACCGAAGTTGCTAATCTCATCATCCGCACTTTGTGGGCGCGTTTTGCTATTAAAGATGGCTGGCGCTTCGTGGATAGGTTCGTCGTTTGTCATTTTTGAGTTCGTCATTTTTAGTTAGGCAATTACATAAAGATTTGTTATAGTTTAGCATGTTGAGCGCCAATTAAGCAGAGGCTGGAACAATAATTCATTGCTAATAAATTGTTGTTTTCGGTGGAAAATATCGATTTTATGGCTAGCTAATCCCTTGTCCATACAATCGACTGACTCATATAACCTATGCAAGCTCGGCGCTTCATCTGATTTTAAGGGTGTTATAGCAACAGATATACTTTATAATACCTGATAGATTGAAAGAACATGACTGATATTTATCAGTAAAAAATTATTTTTTAGTACCAATTGTTTATTGTTATAAAGCATTTCTTACAGAATATTGTGACAATAGATAGATAATATCGACTTGATAAATACGGCATTAGCTCTTTATTAAGCGATAACCAACCCGATACCCTTTACTCACTACCCGCATGATAACGACTTGATTTGATGATTTATTATCTAACAGTTCTTTAGCCGCGCGCAGTTGAGCAAGTATGGGTGGTTAAGAGCGCAATCGAGAATCAGCACTAAGCATCTCGATAACTGCCTGAGTATTGGCGGTCAAACAGAGGACGATAAGTAGGATAAACATGAGACACCGTGCCGATAAGCCGGTCATTTATTCTGTTTGCCAAGTACGCCCCGCTGATGACTAACGCAGCAAGAACTCGCTTTGAGACACCCAAGATATTGTTAACGTTATAACCAAAAGAACGATAAATAAAGAATGACCAATTGCTTGACCTAGATGGATAACCGCTGAGCTGTATTATTTTATAGAGTTTTATTTTATATGTAGCCGACAGCGATATGATTGCTAGACCTTGATTGATGATGTGACAGCACGATGCTTTTTTGGTATCAGTAATGCCTTTATATATCAGTAACCAGCCGCCGCTATGACGTAAAAGCAAAGTGTGCTGACCATCCAACTGGTTCCAAATACTGATAATAAACAATCACTAACCTGCTTATGCATTGATCTTTATAACAAGCCTGCTGACTTTGAGATATAGACATAGCCTTACACCCTATCCTTTTTATATCCCTATCAGCACTACTGGTTCAGAGTTAAGCTTTTATGTGCTTTATACTCTTACTTTACGTTCTGCCGTTAACCAACATCTGCTCATGCTAGTTTTATTATTAGCAGCGCTTGCCAATTAGCCCTAAAGCCTGTCCTGTCGTTATTATGCGTACTCATAGGAAACTATTATGAAACGCATTTTAATCAACGCTACCCAAAACGAAGAAATTCGTGTTGCCCTTTGTAAAGGCAATCATCTGTACGATTTCGATCTTGAAAACCGTACCCGCGAACAGAAAAAATCCAACATCTATAAAGGTCATGTGACCCGTGTCGAGCCATCGCTTGAGGCGGTATTTGTCGAATATGGCTCACAGCGTCAAGGTTTTTTGCCGATTCGTGAAATCTCTGCCGAGTATTTAAGCGGCAATCCACGTGATGAGAACATCAAAAAGCTGATCAAAGAAGGTGACGAGCTCATCGTCCAAGTGGAAAAAGAAGAGCGCGGCAATAAAGGCGCTGCCTTATCCACTTATGTGTCATTGGCTGGTCGCTATCTGGTATTGATGCCAAACAACCCTCGCGGCGGTGGTATCTCGCGTCAAATCTCGGGCAAACTGCGTGAAGATATGAAGCGCATGCTTGGCAGTTTAGATCTGCCAAAAGGCATGAGTGTCATCATTCGTACCGCTGGTATCGGTAAAACCCAAGAAGACTTGCAGCATGATTTAAACCATTTGCTAAACATCTGGCAAGCCATCCAAGAACAAAATCAAAAATATCCTTCACCGCGCTTAGTCCATCAAGAAGCAGGTGTGGTAACGCGTGCTGTCCGTGACTATCTACGTGATGATATTTCTGAGATTTGGATTGATAATGAAAACGCTTATATTGAAGCGGCGGGTTTTATCGATGCTGTGATGCCAAAACAGGCTGAAAAGCTGCGTAAATATACTGATTATGAGCCGATGTTTTCACGCTTTAACATCGAAAAACAGATTGAAACCGCCTATCAGCGTGAAGTGCGTCTGCCATCAGGTGGCTCAATCGTCATCGATCAGACAGAAGCCTTGGTGTCTATCGATATCAACTCAGCAAAATCAACCAAAGGTTCAGACGTTGCTGAAACCGCCTATCATACCAATCTAGAAGCCGCTGACGAGATTGCCCGTCAATTGCGCCTGCGCGATATGGGTGGCTTGATTGTCATTGATTTTATTGATATGAATGATAACAAGCATCAAAAAGAGGTTGAGAAGCGTCTGATTGATGCGACCAAATATGACCGCGCCCGCGTCCAGTTTGGTGATATCTCAAAATTTGGCTTGATGGAGATGAGCCGTCAGCGTTTGCGTCCGTCACTCGAAGAATCAACCGGTTATATCTGCCCTCGCTGTCATGGCAACGGCATGATTCGTGATTTGCGTTCATTGTCATTATCAATTATGCGTCAGATTGAGCAAATTGCGCTAAAAGAGCGTCAAGGTGAAGTACAAGCTGAAGTGCCGACTGATATCGCAGCGTTCTTGTTAAATGAGAAACGCGATAGCCTAGTCTATCTAGAGCAAGACAGTGGTACGCGTATCACCATCTTGCCACATGCACATTTAGAATCACCAAACTTCAAACTACATTTTAACCGTGATGGCTTTGCCCCATCGAGCTATGAGCGTATCACCGATACCCAGTTACAAGAGCATAGCGAGCTTGGTTATAACGTTGATTGGCAAACGGCTGATTCAGTGCGCCCTGAGCAGCAGCCAACCCGTCAGCCGCGTCAAGGTTCTGATAACAACACTGGCAGTCAAGCGCAGCCTCGTAGTAACGTGCCTCAAAGCACGCCTAAGCCGCAGCAGAATAATATCAGTCACAGCAATGAGCATCGTAGTAATAATAGCGATGTGACATCAGCGCGTGCCCCGCAAGCTCAGCAAGCTAGTAGCTCTCAAAATACAGCAAGCTCTGCAGCACCAGTAACACCACAGCCTACGGCTACTGCGCAGCCGCAAGCCGTTGCTTGGTTGTCTAATTTATTTGCCCAAGCACCGCAAGCTCAAACCACCTCAAGTGTCAGTAGCCGCGACGCGGCTGAAGCTATCGAAGCCTTGGTCAATACGGGAGCACAAAGTCTAGGCTCATTCGGTCAAGTGGATAATACCGCTTTAGCGAACCATGACAATAGCCACACTACGGCAGCTCCTCAGCAAGACAGTAATCAGAAAAACAGTCAGAATCGTCAACAGCCACGTCCTGCTGAGAGTAATGCTGACGATAATAGCGACGCTGAAGAGAGAAGAAAGCGTAAGCCGCGTAAGTCAAGACCTTCTAAGCCGCGCCACAGAAAAGAGCAGGCTGATGATGTTGACAACAATGCTGCCAGTAATGCTACTAGCAATACGACTGACAGCAGCGCTGGCTCTGATGACAAAGCTGACAAAGTTGATAACCAAGATAAACGTCAGCAGGATAACAGACGTCATAGCGATCGTAATCGCAACAACCGTCAACAGAGCAATCGCCATACCAGTGAAGACAATGCTAGTATGAGCAGTGCTAGTACAAGCAGTACCAGTGATAGCAGTCATGCTGACAGCACTCATAACGTGAATGATGACCAAACGCGCACTAAACGCAAATCTAACAGCCAACGTGGATCACGCGGTAAGCTTGAGCGCGGTGAAACATTAACCGCCACTGACTCGAAGCAAAATAGTGACCATGCCGCTAAAAATGCTAACGCTAGCAAAAATCAAGCTAATGCGCGACGCAGCCAAGACCCTAATGAAGTGGTATTGCAGGTGAATGAAGCGGCTAGTGAGCTTAAATCACCAGAGGTTGTCCACTTGTCGTTAGATGACAGCAAGTCTAGCGCACGCCAAGCGACTCGTAAGCAAGCAGCAACTGAGAAGCCTGCTGATGCTGAAAAAGAGTATCCAAAAAATACTCATGAGCAGCGGGTGGATCAGCAAAAATCAGTTGACGAAAAACCAGCACCGCATATCGCTAAGCCTACCGATATCAGCAGCGACGACGCTGACAAAGCCCAGCAAAGCAATGTTCAAGCTGAGACTACGGACGAAAGCATAGCCAAAGCCCAAGTCGATACGGCTCAGGTTGATAAGATAGAAAAAGGCACTAGCAATGCCAAACCTGCTGATAAAAAAGCTACTGTAGATGAGCAAGCGACTGTAAATAGCAGCACGAGCAGTAAAGCTGAGACTACTGTATCAGCTCAAGAGGTGCTGGCGGTACAAGAAGAAAAAGTGGCGCCTATTGAGAGCAATCAGAAAGCTGATGTTACTGCCAATACTGCAGAGGATAACGTGGTCGTCGCCTCTCATAAAGTTGCTGCTGAGGATAGTAGCAGTCAGGTAGCGCTTAAACTTAGCCATGATGATTTATTTGCTGAACGCTACATCACAGCCAATAAGTTTGGTCAAGCCAGTAATGACCCACGCGTGGTACGTCTTAAACAGGTGCAATCATCTAATGTTAAAGCGTCTCAGGCAAATGAGCAGGATGCGCAAGCTACTGTGAGCGCGCCAATCATTCGTGGCACGGTTGGTGAGTTTATCCGTGCAACGTTAGCAGAGGCAGAAAATCGCTTAGCGACAGATGGCGTCATCAGCTGCTTTAACGCGGCTATCGCTATGCATCTAAAGCAGACGCAGGTTAAAGGTAAGGCTGACCAAAAAGCTACTATTCAACCCATCGCCCATAGTGAGTTTAATTTTAGCAACTATGGCTATCAGCCTTTGGCAGCGGATTACATCGAACGTTTTAAGTCAATGACACAAGCCGTTAGTCAATTTGCCGCAGCTCAAGGTAAAACTACTGTAGAGCCACGAGCTATTAGCAAGCGTGCCAGCAATGATCCACGTGGTCAGCATCCTGACTATAAGGAATCAGCGGCATTAACAACTGTTGCTAATGATGTCAAAAATGCGTTGGTGCAAACTGTGAGCGATAGTGCTGCACCAGAAGCTGAAGCCGATGCGCTAGCAAATGAAGCTCAGACAGACGCCGTCAGCGATCAAAGCAAGCAGCTGTTAGAGAGCGAGCAAGCGCTTGCAGACGTAGATACCGTGCAAGCTAATGTCGAAGGTACTGATATCGACGCGGCTGAGGTGACAAAGGTGACTGCTGAGCAAAGTGGAACTGTGCAAGATGCTGAATCAACAGGAGCGACTTCTCTGAAAGAGGACAGTCAAGCAGCTAAGTCAAAAACGACCATCGCCAGTTATAAAAACATGATCGAAAATGTGGCGGAGCAATTGCTACCACAAAAAGGCATGTTCAACTTAACAACGCCTAAAGTGCCAAAGGCGCGCGCGCGCAAGCCAAAAGCTGAGCATAAAAAGCCGACGCAAGCTGAAAAGATAGAATCTGATACTTCAGATACAGAGAGCTAATGGTTAATTACTCTGTCTAAAAGGCAAAAGCCCCAAAGTTGTTAGCAACTTTGGGGCTTTTTATCATTATCATGTAAATAAAGCTGATTATTTAAGCATCGATGAGCTATGGGTAGTCATAGAAACCATAGACCGTTATTAATGTGCTGCCGATTCATCTTTGTTGCGCATTTTACCAATAACCGTTAACAGACCAACGATAATCGCGCCAATAATAAAGCCAATCACACCATTTAACAAGGCGGTAGTAAAGCTTTCAAAGATACCTGTCAGATGGGCAATGTCTTCAACACCATGATGTAAGAAATTAATGCCGTGTACTAAAATACCACCACCAACTAAGAACATCGCCAAAGTACCAGCGATAGATAAAAATTTCATTAATTTGGGCGCTGCAGCAAATAAAACCTTACCGACCTTTTGCGTAAATGCGCCGTCTTTCTCCATCATATGTAGACCGACATCATCAATCTTGACAATGCCTGCCACCAAACCATAGATACCGACCGTAATAGCAACCGCTAAAAGAGACAGTACCAAACTGCGCTCTAGCAAGGTTGCGCTAGCCGTTGCCCCCAGTGCAATCACAATGATTTCTGCTGATAAAATAAAATCGGTACGTATTGCCCCTTTGATTTTCTCTTTTTCAAAAGCAACCAAATCCACCTTTTCGTCCGCATTGGCTTTACGACGAGCTTCTTGCTCTTCATCATGCGGCAAAGCATGTGGCCAAAAGCGGTGAATAACTTTTTCCGCCCCTTCATATACCAAAAACAACCCACCACACATCAATAAAAACGTAATTAATGGCGGGTAAATAGCACTGATCAGTAACGCCGCTGGCACCAAGATAAGCTTATTGATAAATGAGCCTTTGGCAACCGCCCAAACAACGGGAAGCTCACGGTTTGCTTTGACGCCTGAGACTTGCTCAGCGTTAAGCGCTAAATCATCACCCAGTACCCCTGCTGTTTTTTTAGCAGCAAGTTTAGTCATGACTGAGACATCATCTAAGATTACGCTGATATCATCAAGTAAGGTTAATAAACTGGCACCTGCCATAGTTGCTCCTTAAGCGAACATTGCTTCAATAAGTAAATTTTCAAATAACAGATCACTCTGTCATAACAGTGGGTCCATCAAAAAGTACAGTTAAAAAATACAGTTATAAGCAGTAGCCTACCTAGACATAAAATGATATGACATAGCACAAATGTATTTTATTTATATTTTCTTAACGAATAGCTACAAATTGTGTATTTAATAAGCCGCTGATATAGGCTTTCGCGGTTATTTAGAAAAATATGCTAGTATGGGGCTGATGACTGCTTATCGTGTATGATCAATAAATTGTAAACAGCGATTTAAATTTAGCACCATTTATGACTCGATCTAGTCGACATATTAGATTAAGACTCCAACAACCATCCGTATTTTTTGCTACCAAAATCTTGATTAGGCATGACCGCCTAAAGGAAACATCCTATGTTCTTAGCGCCTTTTTCTAAAACCAAGCTTAACCGTGATAAATTCTCTCGCAGTCCTCTTACGCGCGTTATGAGTGCAGCCTTACTGGTTATCATTGCAGCCGGCTGCTCTAATAATGCAGCGGATGCGACCAGCAATACAGATCTTGTCAATAGCAGCAAAGCCAAAAACAGCGCTGCTGCGGTTTCTAAGGACAGCGATGCTAAGGTAGTAAAATCTTTGCAAGCCAATTTAAAATCCTCTGGTATTGAAGAGACTATCCTCTCAGCGGTACCAACCGATATGGCTGATATCTATTGGGTCACGGCTGAAGGGCTGCCTTCTTTTTTTACCGATAAGGCGGGCAAACATATTATTCAAGGGCAAATCATCGCAGTTGGCGCAGAAACACCGGTAGATATTAGTGCCCCACTGGTGGCCAGTACCGCTCAAAAAGCGCTAAAAGCAGTCGACAAAAAGGATATGGTGATTTATCCGGCAACAGGCACGACTAAAGCGGTTGTTTATTCATTTACTGATGCAGATTGTCCTTATTGCACCAAGCTCCATGAAGAGATGGCTGATATTAATGCGCGCGGTATCGAGGTACGTTACTTGGCATGGCCACGTAGTCAAGAGTCGGTGCCAAAGATGGAGGCTATTTGGTGCAGTCAAGACCGTAAGGCTGCTATGGATCAGGGGAAGGCTGGCGCCAACGTACAAGCGCCTAGCTGTAACAGCCCTGTACAATCGCAAATGGCACTTGGTAGAAGCCTTGGCGTCAATGGTACGCCTGCTATCTTTACTGAGTCGGGACAGCAAATCGGTGGGTATTTACCAGCTGCGCAATTGGCACAAACAGCGATTGATGCAAGCTAGTTATCTTCCCTGATATTGCTGACTTTGGCGACAGTGAGTTTGTGTAGACGTCACAACTGCTTATCGGTATGATAGGATAAAGCGCTAGGCAAGCTTAGCCATATAGTTTCTATATAAGCGCTTCTTTATGTTAGAGATTCTTGTCGTTTCAAGATCCTTCATAACCGCGCTTTTTATCCCACTATTTAATCTCTTGAGGATCCTGTGAGCAAATCCATCAAACTAGCGATACTTGGTTTAGGCACCGTCGGAACGGGTGTGGTCAATCTAATCAATGATAATTTAGATGAACTAAAACGTCGTAGCGGACGCGACATTGTGATTACCGAAGTTGGTATTCGTCGTCAGCGTGATGATATTGATCCTAATATTATGCAAAACAGTGATTTGATGGCAACCGCTGCCAGTGACAATGTCGATATTGTCATCGAAGTGATTGGCGGTACGACCCTTGCAAAAGACGTGATCATGCATGCCATTAAAAACGGCAAACATGTCGTGACTGCCAATAAAGCGTTACTCGCTGAGCATGGCAATGAGATTTTTGCCTTTGCTGAACAGCATAACGTCCATGTCGCCTATGAAGCGGCGGTAGCAGGCGGTATTCCAATTATTAAAGTCATGCGTGAAGGCTTGGCTGCTAACAAAATTGAATGGCTGGCTGGTATCATCAATGGTACGGGCAACTTTATCATGACAGAGATGCGCGATAAAGGTCGCCCGTTTGCCGATGTACTGAGCGAAGCACAAGCGCTTGGCTATGCTGAAGCTGATCCTACGTTTGACGTTGAAGGTATCGATGCTGCGCACAAGTTGGCGCTCCTTGCCTCTATCGCCTTTGGTATCCCACTGCAATTCGATAAAGTCTACTGTGAAGGTATCACGGGTATTACTTTACAAGATGTCAATTACGCTGAAGAGCTTGGTTATCGTATCAAGCATTTAGGTTTCGCTGTTCGCCGTGCGGGCAATGGCAGCGGTGACGATAGTGCCGGTATTGAGCTGCGCGTACACCCTACACTGATTCCACAAAACGCCCTACTTGCCAATGTAAATGGCGTAAAAAATGCGGTGTTGGTGAACTCTCACCCTCTTGGGCAAACGTTATATTGCGGTGATGGTGCAGGTGCTGGCGCAACCGCTTCTGCAGTGATGGCAGATGTGATGGATTTGGTGCGGGTATTAGGATGTAAAGATGCCGACCAACAAAACAGCAATGGTCATCACGTACCGCACTTAGCTTTTATTCCTGAAAAACTGTCAGATACGCCGATATTGCGTGCTGAGCAAATGATCACCGGATACTACCTGCGTGTCCATGCGTACGATAGCCCTGGGGTATTGGCAGATATCACTCGCATCTTAAGTGATGCTGGTATCAATATCGATGCTATTTTACAAAAACCTGCGCATAAGCTTGGGCAAGTACCAGTGATTATTTTAACGCTGCCGGTGGTTGAGAGTCAGATGAATCTTGCCATCGAAAAAATTGAAAAGTTAGACACCATTACTGATAAAGTAGTACGCATCCGCTTAGATGAGCTGGCATAAACACGCTCTTTAAATAGACGCTCTTTAATCAGTCAGATAGTTTGGATTAAAATACCTAAAAAAGGAAAGAACAATGTCACATGATGCAATTGTAATCTTAAACGGCGCTCGCACCCCAATGGGCGGCTTTCAAGGCGCACTAACAGACGTAAGCGCCACCGATTTGGGCGCCACTGCTATCAAAGCAGCCGTTGCGCGTTCAGGCGTCAATATTGATAATATTGATGAAGTTATTATGGGTTGTATCCTAACCGCAGGTTTGGGTCAAGGTCCTGCGCGTCAAGCAATGCGTAAAGCAGGTTTATCTGATGCAACGGGCGCCGTTACGATCAATAAACTGTGCGGTTCAGGTCTAAAAGCAGTCATGCAAGCGCATGACGGTATCAAAGCCGGCAGCTTTAAAGTTGCTGTCGCGGGTGGTATGGAATCAATGACCAACGCGCCTTATATCATGCCAGGTTCGCGCGGCGGCTACCGTATGGGACATAAAGAAGTCAAAGACCATATGTTCTTAGACGGTCTTGAAGATGCTGATACCGGTAAGCTGATGGGTCAATTTGCGCAAGAAATGGCAGATGAAAAAGGCTATACGCGCGAGAAAATGGATGATTTTGCTATTGAGTCACTAAATCGTGCCCTCACAGCTATCAAAGACAATCATTTTAAAGATGAGATTGAACCAGTTACGTTCAAGACCCGTAAAGGTGAGCAAACGGTTGATACCGATGAGCAGCCAGCTCTTGCCAATGCTGAACGCATCCCTACTCTGCGTCCTGCCTTTGCAAAAGACGGTACCATCACCGCAGCAAATGCCAGCTCTATCTCAGACGGCGCAGCAGCCGTGGTACTGATGAAAGAGTCACAAGCCAAAGAAGAAGGTCTAGATTATCAGGCGCGTATCATTGCGACCGCCTCTAACTCTCGTCATCCAAGTGAGTTTACCATTGCCCCTGTTGGTGCGATTGAAAAAGTATTGGCAAATGCTGGCTGGTCAATTGCTGACGTCGATCTATGGGAGATCAACGAAGCGTTTGCTATGGTTACGATGGCGGCGATGGATGAGCTAAACATCGACCATGCTAAGGTAAATATCGAAGGCGGTGCTTGTGCCTTAGGTCACCCAGTTGGCTGTTCAGGTGCGCGTATCCTAGTAACACTGATCAATTCTCTAAAACGTACTGGCGGTAAAAAAGGCGTTGCTACCCTATGTATCGGTGGCGGTGAAGCCGTAGCCGTAGCAATTGAGCTTGCTTAAGTTATTTTAAAGCTTTTATATACTATAAGTATTTAATCTACTTCAAAATCTAAAAACCGTATTGCTAACAGCAATACGGTTTTTTATGTCCAAGAGATGACCAACCGTCTAAAAGAGTGTCTGCGTAAGAAAGCCTTAACCTAAGGTTATATAGTGAGTATGACCTTTACAGCCTCTTACACACCATTACGTCAAGCGCACACTTTGCTACCTTGCTTATATATCTCGCGTTAAATCGTCCTGTTAGGATAATAACAAGTCGAGAGCGCGACTGGCTATATAAATATGATTGAACCGTTTGTTGACCAAGGTTCATATAAGAATATCTACAATCTATTTTATAAAAACAAATTTACTCATACAAAAGGAAGATAATAATGAGCCAACTTATTCGTTTAAGAGATATCCAAGCAACGCATCGTGATTTAATTGGTGATGACTATTACGATCCAACTGGCAAAACAGCTTTTGGTGTTAATGAAGAAAAAATCGGCAAAATAGAAGGTGCCTTGGTAGAAGATACTACTGGTCGTATTCGCTACTTGATCGTTGATGCAGGTGGCTGGTTTAGCTCAAAAGAAGTCCTTGTCCCAGCGGGTTTGGCACGTATTGTTGGTGATGACGTATTCTTTGATAGTTTGACTAAGTCGCAGGTAGAAGCGATGGAAGTCTATGACCATGATTATCAATATAGCTATAAAGAGCAATATGAGCGAGACCGTCAGGCATTTGTCGCAGATAGCGTTCCAGAAGCTGAGCGTATGGAAATCGCCGACCATAATTATGATGCGCCAAATACTTTAGAATTATTAGAAGAGCGTTTGACGGTTAATAAAGATCGCATCGTAGCAGGCTTGGTAAAAGTCGGTAAACATGTCGTGACTGAAGAGCGCAATGTCAATGTCGATTTAGAAGAAGAGCATGCCAACATTGAACGTACCAATGTCAATCGTCCGACAGACCGCCGTATCGGTGATATCGATGGCCGTGAAACCATCGAAGTTGAGCTAGAGGCTGAGCGTGCTCATGTTAATAAAGAGACTTATGTCACAGAAGAGGTGAATGTTGGTAAGACGACAGAGCGCCATACTGAGACTATTGTAGATACCATTCAGCGTGAAGAGTTAGATGTCGATAATGATGGTAATGTGATTGATCGTGATGGTAATTTGTTTACCCGTGATGATATTACCGCTGAAGATGTACGCCGCGCTCGTGGTATGTAACAGGCATGGCACACGTATGGTGCTATCTTCTAAGGTTTTATTAAATAATGTTTATTAAGTAGTACTTGTAACTAGTTTTACACTATTTGGTTATACACCTGTTTTCATCAATACCATACGACAGCCTTTAGCCGCTGAGTCATTTACTCAGTAGATAAGATCAGAGCTCGTCTCTGGTCTTTTTTTATATATAACAATAAGGACAATGACCATGAATGCTAATAATGAAAATAACTATCCGAATGCCAACTATCCTGACTTTACAGCTACGACCGCAAGCGATGCTCAAGATGATTCAACGTTATCTGAGCAAAGTCAAAAGCAATCAATAATAGGTAAGCAACAAGACCCTCTTTTAGAAAATTCAACCGATACTAATAACCGCGATGGTGGCTACCTAGAATTATTAGAAGAGCGACCAGTGGTCAATAAAGAGCGTTTGGATGTGGGCAAAGTCACCGTTACCAAACATTTTCGCACCAAAACTATCGATGTGCCTATTGAGCTAATAGAAGAATACATCACCGTACGTACAGAGTATCAAGATACGCAAAGTCAGGATTTATTATCAGAAAACTATGATGATAAAGACATACTGCGCCATGTGGAGCCATCATTAGATAGTAAAGCCGTCGTTACGATCAATGGCAACCAAGTTGAGATTGGCGATGCACCCATCGAAATTGTTTTGTCACGTCAAATTGCAACTATTACTAAAGATACCTACGTCGTCCAAGAAGTCGCCATTGAAAAGACTACCCATACGCATACTGATAGTATAGAAGTAGAGCTAAAACATGAAGAGCTTGACGTTACTGAAGAAGGGTTTTTGGCGCATGATCAACATAAGGCTCATAAAAGATAAATAATACATTTATATTTAAAAAATAAAAAGCAACGCGAACGTTGCTTTTTTATATTTAGTGACCCATCAATGTTATAGACATTATTAGGTCTTTTTGCATTCATAAGTAGTGACGTTGGTGGTATCAGCGCCAGCGGTACGCATCACACCTGTTTCGCGGTCTTTATGGGCAACGCGCCACTGTACAAAACCTGCAGTCCCATCGATGGCTGTTGCCCCTTCAAATACTTCAGGGTTGGTAGCCTCATTGGTTTTTGTCAAAGTGACTGAGCCTTTAGCCGTCGCAAGCATCACTTGGTTTGTGTCTTTATAGGTTGCTTCGACTTCTAGCTCAGGAGAGCACAAATACGTTATTTGATTGACGCCACTATTCACCGTAGCTACGGTATCATCGGCGACTTCGCTAGCCGGAGCATCGACGACCACATCACTTGGCTCAGCAGGTTCAGCAGACATAGGTACCGCCTGCTCTTCACTAATGCTCTCTTCTAGACTTGGCTCTGTTTCCTGCTTTGGCTGACAGGCAGTTATAGACAGGGCTCCTGCCAATAATGCCGTCACAACCAAAGAGTGACGCCACTGTTTTAATAACGCTACATTCATCATGCTCTCCCAAATAATTATGCTAAACACTATAGCGTGTCCACAAATGCGCGCCTACATTGAATTTGTAAGTAATCAATACAAGCTAAACAATACTTTTATTGAGCAATCAATCTTCAGGGCATAAAAAAGCCCCTATCTATGTCGATAAGGACTCTTTAATCAAGGAATGGGATTAGCTAGCTTTAGATTTTGCCATGACACTGTTTGTACTTTAGGGCTGAACCACATGGGCAAGGAGCATTACGGCTGATGTTCATACCAGCATAGGGGTCGGCACCATTATCGCTACCTGCCATCGCACCTGCTATGCCAGAACCTGCGGCAGCGCCAGCGACATTACGGCTTTGCACGGCAGCTTTTTCTACACCGCCATCCATATTATCGATATCGCTATGCTCAAACTGCATCTGCATATGAGCGGCATTTTCACGTTGCTGTATCTCTAATGCCTCTAGCTCTTCTTTGGTCGGGATATGGACACGTGATAAGTCTTGTACGGTTTCAGACTTGATGGCGCCTAGCATCATTTGGAACAGCTCAAATGACTCACGCTTATACTCTTGCTCAGGGTTTTTTTGCGCATAACCACGCAGATGGATCCCTTTACGCAGCTGATCCATTTGGGTCAAATGCTCTTTCCAGTGCTTATCTAAGCTTTGTAGCATAAAATGACGTTCAAGCTGGGCAGCATCTTTTTCGCCCATCTGCTCACGGCGACTATGATAGTGGTCGATAGCCGTTTGGATGATTTTGGCACGTAAGCCTTCTTCATCTAAGCGGCGATCTTCATCAAGCCAGTCATTAATAGGCATTGTAATCTTAAACTCATTTTCAAGCTCGTCTTCTAGACCATCAATATTCCATTGGTCATCGATAGAACCTGGCGGAATAAACTGGTTAATCATGGCGTTATAGACTTCTTCGTGCATAATCTCAATAGCTTCAAGCAAATCCATCTCTGCCAGCAGATCATCACGCTGACCATAGATAACTTTACGCTGCTCATTGGCAACATCATCATATTTCAACAGATTTTTACGGGCATCAAAATCGCGACTTTCTACTTTACCTTGAGCGTTTTCAATCGACTTTGAGACCATTTTATGTTCAATGGCTTCATCTTCTTGGAGACCCATGGCACGCATCATATTGACGACGCGGTCACCGGCAAAGATACGCATCAAATCATCTTCGAGCGATAAGAAGAAACGTGACATCCCAGGGTCACCTTGACGACCGGCACGACCACGCAGCTGATTATCAATACGGCGTGATTCATGTCGCTCAGAACCAATAATATGCAAACCACCAGCTGCAACGACTTGGTCATGCTTGACTTGCCACTCAGCTTTTAGGCGCGCCATCTCCTCGGTGCTGACCGCATCAACATCTTCGATAAATGATTGCCAGTTACCGCCCAAGATAATATCGGTACCTCGACCTGCCATATTGGTCGCGATCGTCACCGCTTTTGGGCTACCTGCTTGTGCAATAATCTCAGCTTCACGCTCATGCTGCTTAGCGTTTAGTACGTTATGCTTGACGCCTTCTTGGTCGAGCAGGTAAGACAATTCTTCACTGGCTTCAATCGTCGCCGTACCGACTAAGACGGGCGCGCCTTTGGCTTGAATTTCTTGAATCTCGCGAATAATGCCTTTATATTTGCCCAATTTGGTTAAGAAAATTTGATCATCCATATCGATACGAGCAATCGGCTCATGCGTTGGAATCACGATGACATCTAAGTCGTAAGTTGATTTAAATTCTGCCGCTTCGGTATCCGCAGTACCCGTCATACCAGACAGCTTGTCATACAGGCGGAAGTAGTTCTGGAATGTTGTCGTTGCAAGAGTTTGGTTCTCAGCTTGAATCTCAACATTTTCTTTGGCTTCAATCGCTTGATGCAGACCTTCTGACCAGCGGCGGCCAGGCATCGTACGACCAGTATTTTCATCAACGATCACCACTTCGCCATCGTCAACAATATAATGGATATTCTTAACAAAGACATGGTGGGCGCGAATCGCTGCCTGGACGTGAGCCAATAGCGGCAAACGGCTGGGGCTATAAAGACTTTCGTTTTCGCCAAGCTCGCCCACTTGAATCAAGAAGCGCTCGATTTTCTCATAGCCTTTTTCGCTAATCTCGATCTGGCGGTTTTTCTCATCAATCCAAAAATCTTCATCTTCGTTATTCTTATTGGCCTCTTCATCTTTTGAGCGAATCAGCACAGGAATAATAGTATTAATCAGCGCATACATGCGTGATGAATCTTCAGCTTGACCTGAGATAATCAGCGGCGTACGTGCTTCATCAATCAAGATCGAGTCAATCTCATCGATAATACAAAAATTCAATGGGCGCTGTTTTTTCTCTTTTAAGCTAAAGACCATGTTGTCGCGCAGATAATCAAAACCGTACTCATTGTTGGTACCGTAAGTGATATCCGCTTGATAAGCATCGACCTTTTCTTGTGGGGGTTGCTGTGAGTAAATAACGCCAACCGTCATGCCCAAAAAGCCAAATAGCGGACGGTTTAACTCAGCATCACGTGCCGCCAAATAATCGTTGACGGTCACCAAATGCACACCTTTACCACTGATGGCATTCAGATACATCGCCAAGGTGCCCATCAAGGTTTTACCCTCACCGGTTTTCATCTCAGCGATTTTGCCTTCGTGCAAGGTGATACCACCGATCAGCTGCACGTCATAGTGACGCATACCGTTAACACGTAATGACGCCTCGCGGCAGACCGCAAACGCTTCTGGTAATAGAGCATCTAGACTTTCGCCATTTTGGTGTCTAGCTTTAAATTCTTCAGTTTTTTGTTGTAATTGTTCATCAGACAGGGCTTGTATGGTAGCCTCGTGTGCGTTGATTTTGCTGACCACTTTGCGCATACGTTTGAGTTCGCGCTCATTTTTGGTGCCAACGACACTGCCTATAATCTTTGATAACATAATTTTTTGACCTATGGAAATATTCGATAATTAGTGCGCATTAGCCAACGTCTTTCACGCCGTCTTTTCATCATCCGGCTAAGTGCTACACAATGAAGTATCGCCTAATGAAGTATCGCCCAATTCAGTGTGACGTCATTATATATGGTTATGACGCTGATGGATACAAGGGCAGTGAGTAGATATTTGCCGACGTAAAAACCTAGTCGAACGTGTTAAAATAGCGCTCATAGATTGAATCTTCTAAGCTTTTTAATACCCTATCTAACAGGATAACTGATCATCTTTATCCGCCATTTATTCTTATAAAAATAACTATCTCTCCCAATAAATCCATCTAAGCATCATAAGAGACCCTGCATGACCGTTAAGCTATCCGCTCAAAATCCTCATTCAGCTGAACCGTTAGTTATCGGTGATGCTATTTATCACTTGGCGGATCATACGCCGATGATGGTGCAATATCTCACCATGAAAGCCAACTATCCACAAGCGCTACTGTTGTACCGCATGGGTGATTTTTATGAGTTATTTTTTGATGATGCCAAGCGCGCGGCACAAATACTAGACATTACCTTGACTCGCCGTGGTACCGATAAAGCTGGCAATACCATTGCGATGGCGGGTGTGCCGTTCCATGCTGCTGATAGCTATATGGCACGGCTGATTGCGGCTGGTCAAACGGTAGTAGTCTGTGAGCAAATTGACGAATCCGCCACTGACGTGGCCAATGCACATAACCCGTCTACAGCTCCGACTATGGGCGATAAACAGAAAAAAGATAAGAGTAAATCTGCTGCTGGCACTATCATGCGCCGTGAAGTGGTGAAAACCCTGACCGCTGGGACAATTACTGATGATGCTTTAATTGCGCCCAATCACACCCCGACCGTCGTTGCCATTGATATCGACATCCCTAAATCGAACAGCAAACAACCTGTGCAAGCTGCCATTAGCCAAATGGACTTGGCCGCTGGCACGCTGACCACCCAAACACTTAGCGCGCATCATGGTGATATTGAAGGTTTGCAAACTCAAATGCTCACGGTGCTGGCACGCTTTGCGCCAAGTGAATGTATCATTAGTGAGGCACTTGGAAGCGGTTTTGATAGTAGTTTTAATAGTGATGCTAGCAAGAGTGAAAACTGGCTACTGTGGCTACGGCAACATCTTGACTGCCCTATTATCGAAGTGGCGGTTAGTGACTTTCATCGTGAACATGCCAGCGCCACCCTTTGCCAGCAGTTTGACGTCCAACGCCTTGATGGACTTGGAATCCATGACGCACCCCTAGCACAATCTAGCTGTGCCGCATTGATACATTATGCGCAGCAAACTCAGCAGCGCCATGTACCACAGCTCAATCAGCTGATCGTTGAATATAGCGATGATTATTTAATCATCGATGCCAATAGTCAGCAAAATCTTGAGCTATTTACCCCCGTTAGCAGCAATGGCACGTCATTGATATCAGTGCTCAATCATTGTCAAACGCCGATGGGTCGTCGCCTACTGGTGCAGCAAATGAAACGCCCCTTGCGTCAGCATGCGCGTATTAATCTGCGTTTGGATGCGATAGCTAGTCTATTACAGATAAATAGTCAATCTGGCGCAAATAAGCAGGTTAATGAAAACTTAGAAATTACTTCATTAGTCACTAGCCTGCGCGAAACTTTGAATACCATCGGTGATATTGAGCGTATTAGTAGCCGTATCGGGCTGATGAGTGCCAAGCCGCGTGATTTGCGTAAACTGGCTGATGGTATTGCTAGTGGCGCCCAGCTTAATACCTTACTGGTAGCTGCAGGTATTAGCCACGAGCAGGCAGGACTGCTGCCCATGCTGATGCAGCAATTACCTGCGCAACTGCCTGCTGTACAATCCATAGCCGAGCTGATTGAGCACGCCATTATCATAGAACCACCTGCCCATATCCGTGACGGCGGTATGCTAGCAGCTGGCTATGATGCTGAGTTTGATCGCTTGACGCATTTGCATGACAATATCCAAGCAACCTTGGATGAGATGGTAGAACGCGCGCGTCAGGAGAGCCAGTTGCCTAGCCTAAAAGTTGGCTTTAATAAAGTCAGCGGTTTTTATTTTGAATTACCCAAAACGCAGGCAAAGAATGCACCAGCGCATTTTATTCGGCGGCAAACGCTAAAAAGTAGCGAGCGCTTTATCACTGATGAGCTAAAGGCAGTCGAAACTGAATATCTAAGCGCGCAAAGCTTAGCGTTGACTCGCGAAAAACAGCTATATCACCAAATTTTAACTGAACTCGGTAACCATCTAGCCGAACTGCAACAACTGAGCGCTGCTATCGCGCAGATAGATGTGCTCAGTAATTGGGCGCAGCTTGCTATTATTTATAATTGGCAGCGACCAGTGATGAGCAATGACTCAAAAAATGACAGTTATGCAAAAATTAACAGCCAGACCAGTATCGACATTAAAGCAGGTCGTCATGTGGTTGTCGAAGCAGCGCTAAATCCTGTGCATACCCATAGCAATACTCCTGCTAAGCATAGTAGCCATTTTGTCGCCAATGACTGTGCGCTTGGCAGTCATACGAACCCTGAGCGCTTATTAATGATTACTGGTCCTAATATGGGCGGTAAATCGACCTATATGCGTCAAACCGCCCTGATTGTCATGCTTGCTCATTGCGGCAGCTTTGTGCCCGCAGCCAGCGCTCATATCGGTGATATCGACCGTATTTTTACCCGTATCGGCTCAGCTGATGATCTGGCAGGCGGCAAATCAACCTTTATGGTTGAGATGATTGAAACCGCTAATATCCTTAATCAAGCAACCAATAAATCGCTCGTACTTATGGATGAAGTCGGACGCGGCACCGCTACTACTGATGGACTAGCGATTGCCCATGCTTGTGTCAACAGACTACTTGATATTGGCTGCCTGACATTATTTGCCACTCACTACTTTGAGCTGACAAAATTGGCGCAAAATAACGCAGAAAAGAATATAGAAAATAATGCAAGCAATCATGCCAATATTCGCAACGTCCATGTCGCTGCTAGTGAAGTCGATGGTCAGTTATTACTACTGCACCAAATCCGTGAAGGCGCAGCAAGTTCTAGCTTTGGTCTGCATGTGGCAAAAATGGCAGGGATTCCTACACAAGTACTGGATGATGCCAAGCGCTACTTAGCAGATAACTTAACATTAGACCCTATTAAAGTAGAAAACGTGAGAACTCTTGATGACAAAAATGAATTAGCTAAGTCAGTAAATGATAAATGCGATCATATCAATTGTCATAGAACAGATAAATATAATAGGAGCCGTACCAACCAATCTCAAATAACGACTGATATTCCACAGCAAAATCAGCTATTTAACTTGCAGGATGAGCTAAAAGCAATCAACCCTGACAACCTAACACCAAAGCAAGCGCATGATTTACTCTATCATTTGAAGAAAATCATTAGTCACTAAAGGGAATTGTTAAATTAACTCAAAAGCGCTAAAATATGCCTTATTTTTAATCTATTCTATTTCGCCCAATCCAATAACAGGTAGACAGTACTATGACTTTTGTCGTTACAGATAACTGCATTCTTTGCAAATACACCGACTGTGTGGAAGTCTGTCCTGTGGACTGCTTTTATGAAGGCCCGAACTTCCTTGTCATCGATCCTGATGAGTGCATCGACTGCGCGCTATGCGAGCCTGAATGTCCTGCTAATGCGATCTTCTCAGAAGATGAAGTGCCAAAAGGACAAGAGATGTTCACCCAGCTAAATGAGGAGCTGGCGCAAAAATGGCCAAATATCACAGAGATGAAGGGGCAGATGCCTGAAGCTGAAAAGTGGGATGGTGTCGAGGGTAAAATTCAGTATTTAGAGAAATAGTTAATTTTTTAAAACACATAGATATATTTAGATCATAAAAAACCACCTAATAGCGATGTGCTGCTAGGTGGTTTTTTTATTGTACGTACGAAAATAAAATTAGAACTTAAGGTAATATTAAGCAAGGTGTGCCACTAGGAATATCGCATTCGATACGAGCGTTGGAAGGTACTTTTGCAACAGCCTCAATCTTTCGCCAATTCTTTAATGTCCATCCTGTAGCATCAGTAATAGATTGACAAGAACTTAAATTAGGAGATGTAGGACGAGTATTGTTATCTTCATCATTCAATAAAATAAAAACCTCATTACCATAACTTTTTGCTTCTGATAAACAAGCATTAACTTTTGCTTTATTTGAGTAAACCTGATACGCAGGTGTAGCAATGGCTGCTAGTATTCCGATGATGGCAATCACAATCATCAACTCGATCAAGGTAAACCCTGACTGATTACTAAGGTGGCGATCCAAAGGTAATAACATTATAGCCACCAATCAGTATTTTAAAAGATACCTTAACATTGCATATACTATGCCACTGATATTCTATTACTTATAGGGCTATAGAGCTGATACTTTGTGTCGCAATATCCCCATCAATAAATCTTTACGCTATGTTATAAATTTATCCCAATTTATAACTGATAACCATATACCCAAAAACGCGGCGGTGAGCTATGCTGAAGAAACCGTACAACTAAACTTGGTAAACTAAGCGTATTAATCGGAGTTTATCATGACCAAGAAAATAAGAACCTACAGTGACGAATTTAAAGCAGAAGCTGTCAAGAAGATATCAGACAATAATGGCAATATCTCGGCTACCGCAAAGCAGCTTGGCATTGCCATGCAAACGCTCTCAAATTGGCATAACAAAGCCAATCAAGGCAAGCTTGTCGGCACAGATCAATATGATCCTGATCTTATGAGTGCTCTTCAAGAAATAAAGCAGCTCAAGCGGCAGCTTAAAGTGGCTGAAGAGGAGCGCGAGATCTTAAAAAAGGCGACGGCGTACTTTGCCAAGCACAGTTAGTGAAGTACGCCTTTATCAAGGATAACCAGAAGATATTTAGCATAACCACTATGTGCCGTGTGTTAAGGGTTAAGCCCTCAAGCTATTACGACTGGATTAGTCGTGACATCAGTGACCAGCAGATACATCGCAACCAGTCTGAATTACTAGTTAAAGCGGCTCACAGTGAAACGAAAGAACGTTATGGCGTAGATCGACTGCATGCTCATCTAAGCGAGCAAGGCCACAACATTAGCCTGTATATGGTAAGAAGCATCAAAGAGCAACACGGCATTAAATGTCGTCGTCATAAGCGCTTTAAAGTGACCACCGACTCTAATCACAACAAGCTAGTTTATCCGAATGTGCTGGATCAGCAGTTTGATGCTAAGCGCCCTAATGAGTCTTGGGTGAGCGATATTACTTATATCTGGACAAATGAGGGCTGGCTGTACTTAGCAGGAGTGAAAGATTTATATACCAAAGAGTTGGTCGGTTACGCTATCAACAAACGCATGACTGCTGACTTAGTTTGCAAAGCACTAAGTATGGCAATCAAAAACAAACGGCCTAATAAAGGATTAATTGTGCATTCAGACAGAGGTAGTCAATACTGTAGCCATGCGTATCATAAGATCATTAAACAGCATCAATTTACAGGCTCAATGAGCGCTAAAGGTAATTGCTTCGACAATGCACCCATAGAAAGCTTCTGGGGCACTTTAAAGAACGAGCTGGTATATCATCAGGATTATAAGACTAGATTTGCAGCGATCAACGATATTATTAGATACATCGAGCTGTACTACAATCAGACTAGAATTCAAAAGGGTTTGGGTTATAAATCGCCAAGACAGGTGTGGTTTGATTATTATCGTCAAGCTGCGTAATTAAAATCTCCCAAGTTTGGTTCTACGGATTTGACGACAGTGGTCACGGTGTGATGGGTGTCTCTGATGATAAAGCACTAGTATTACTTAAAATATAAATGAACCAGATACTTATTACCAAGTAAATTAGCACTGGTAGTAGGTGATGCGTAACACTCTGTCGTTGCTTAATTATCTGATTAAAATCACTAGAATAAGAAAACGCAGGGTTTTTTAATAAGAAAATAGATAACCATAAGAGTGCCATTTGAGTGACCGGATAAACATATACACCTGAAAAGAATAAATCCGTACTAACTGCTAGAAGTGCAGCCATAACGAAATAACGCTGAGATTGTGACCAGTCAATTTGTTTTATTATCATCAAGACGACGTAAATTAAAAACCCAAAACCTAATAGCCCCGTTTCGGTTAATACTTGGATAAATAGATTATGAGGATGGGCAGATAAGTTTGGATGCTGTTCTAACTGATAAAAGCCGCAGCCTATGATTGGATGCTGTAACCAACACTCATAAGCATTCATCCAGAGTTCAATCCGTCCACTCGACGATTCACGAGCAACCTGTAAACTCATCCCATTACCACCGCTTGTATTAGCGAAGCTAGCAACATAAGTGACTGATAGATAGGCAAGCCATGATGCTGCATATATAAAAATAAAATGCCAACGTACCTGACGATATGCAATACTCACTATCGCAATAAATAGCGTATAAGCGATAGTTGCCGAGCGCCCACCATCTAAAAGAATAGCAAAAAAAGCCAAAAATAATAATAATAAGTACAAGTAACGGTAAGCTTGTTTAGTCATAAAGAACCAAACAGCAAAAATAGACACGATCAAAAAATAACTATCGTAAACGCGAATATTCCATGTCAATGGATACCAAATAGCCTGATAAGCACCTGTATTAACGTAGTCCCATAGAGAAAAAGGCAGTTGTATAAACATCGTCAAACTTGCTAAAACGATTATTTTACTAGTGAGCTGGCGATAGTCTAAAAACTTAAAACACTGGTATAAAAGGTAAGCTAAGAGCAACTCAATAATAACAAAAGCAGGCTGCGCCCAAAATAAACTACCGATAGCAATAAAGGTTAAAAAAAATAACTCGACTTTTGAGATAGAAAGACGATTATAAGATAAGGTACTCAATCCCAACACTAATAATAGGATTATTTGAATAAATTTATATTCATTATAAAACGTATAGTCACTACGTGTGGTAAGACCAAATACAAATACTAATAAATATAGGGCTATCAGCAGCTCTTTATTTATTAGCGGGATAATGTGTTCACGAATCGATTGTAAGTTTTTCTTCCTGTCAAGAGAAATTTTTCTAAGCATATAATTTGATTCAACATTAATAATATTATAAAAAAAGCCAAACTTTATGTTTGGCCTTTAAAAATTATACTAGATTTTGCGTTACTAAATGCTAGCTTTCCATCTTACATGATGCACTTGTTTCAACATCGCAAATAACTTTCTTTCCTGTACCATCTTTTGGCGTTGATTCAGCGACTGCAACAGTTTTGACAGTAGTAGCAGTCAAAGGAGCAGTGATTGCAGCGGCAGCAGCCGTTTTATAACTGATAGTCCCACAATGTGGTAAGTCAGCTGTAACTGGGATGTTTGCTGCATTGGGAGTTTCTGCAATCTTCTCTGTTACAACTAAGCTCGATAGCGACTTCATTTCCGACAAACAGCTAGCATCACGAGTTTTTTTAGTATAATTCTGATAAGCTGGTAATGCGATTGCAGCTAGGATACCAATAATAGCAACAACGATCATTAGTTCGATTAAGGTAAAACCTTTTTGAGCAGTGTTCATATGAACTCCTTTTTGGGTATATAAAGAAAATTGGCTAATAGCGCTTTTTATCTTTAAGGATATAATCTATTTTTCTCTTATTATAATTAATGCATATAGCATGCCAAAATAATCCCTTATAGTATATATGTACCTTAATCAGCCCGCTAAACTTGTTACTCCTGCCTAATAGGTTACTATTACCATGATAACTGACACTAGATGTTACGGGTTCCCTACTATAATTTGTCACTTTATATAAAAATTGGTGCTTAATAATAAATTCACCTGACAATTTTTGTCAGGTGAATTCATTATTAAATAATATTAATTTGAATAATCAGTTCCAGTTCTCACCTGTACAAGGAGTAATAGTTGTTCGGCATTTTAATCCTTGATAATCTAAAGTAAGATTTCCATCACCTGCCATCTGCTGATTGGTTTTAGCCGTAGCCGTAATGATCCATTTAGAGGTCAGTTCGTTGTTAGGTGGGGATAATGGTATAGGGTTGATAGTGACATCATATAATGCAATCCCTTGTATAGGATACGCCTTAGCAAAATCTGTTTTGACTTTGGTACTGATATTGCTATAACTCCCTTGTGCTAACTTGCGGCTCTGTATGATTGAAGCAATATTTTGCATCTCATTCATCATGTCAACACGCTTAGTTTTAATAACATATTGTTGATACCTAGGATAAGCAATAGCAGCAAGGATACCGATAATAGCGACGACGATCATCAGCTCTATCAAAGTAAATCCACGCTGTGGCTGATTTAGAAAGAGTGTTGCCTCGCTATTAGTACTCATCACCATTCTCCTTGATTGGTTCCACAGTCATCATCACTTATCTTTACCTTAGTGGTATTTTGACAGCTTAGACCCATACTAGATAACATAAAATAATTAGCATTTTTAGTAATGCCAGAATCCTTTGGTTCAGCAAGCATTTTCCAGCTTCTACCTGTTGTATTATCAATATCTGTAGCGCTAGTAGGTACCAATGAGCTGCCAGTATTAGCTCCATCTACTAAGGTAATCTGATAACGATAATTTGTCGAATCACTTCCCTGAGGTACATAAATAGTTTTATTACTATCGTCATACTTATAAGTTACCGTACTATTATTAGAAACTACTGGCGGTTTAAAGCCTTTATAGGTTAATGCTGATGCTCGCCAACGATTTAACTGAATTTGTAATTGAAGCATTTTTGCTTGTACCTCACGCTCAGCGTTAAGGACGGCATAGCGACGATAGCTTGGAATAGCAATAGCTGCTAGTATGCCTATAATAGCGACTACTACCATCAGCTCAATCAAAGTAAAGCCTGATGAGGATGATGGTAGCCTAAGAGTAGATTTCTTTAAGTACGCTTTCATATTACTTGTCCTTTTCGTACATCTCATACCATCTTTTCGGTATAAACTTGTACTTCTCATATCCAAGCGTACTATCACTCGTTGCTTTACCGTTAGTAGCGACTACATTATTGGATTTACCACCACTTCCTGTCGTGCCATCATTTACTATTGTATTATTAGTAACTTGTAGACCTGCTTTATTAGTTTGATTAAGCCCGCCCGAACCAGCATCATAATCATTACGATTTGCCACTTTGACCTGTTCCTCTAACGACTGGTTGCCGATGAGCATTTTCACGTTGCGTTTGTCTTTACTATAAGCACCCAATGTTAGCTCTTGTATTCCTTTGCCAGCACGCGTATATCCTGCCGTTCCATCAAGTGACTTCTCATCTTCACATACTCCATAAGGCATACAGTATACTTGTCGTTCTGACCCTCCCACTACTCTAGCAGAACAGTTGTCAGTCTGATCATAAACCATTTCAGGACTGAAGGCTGTGGTATATAAGCGATTACCATAAGCTAAAGGCTCTCCGACCGATTTAATACCTGATAAGTTACTATAGCCGTCGAAATTCGTCAGGGGGTAGCGCCAACCTGCATTGTCATAAAGATAACGTTTACTAGTAGTGTTATATGTACCCTTAGCGATTGTCTCAAGCACTGTCTTGCGATTTGTCAAATTTTTCAGCGTATTATTTTGTTTAAAAGGTAAGCTGAGCAAATCATTAGCTGTTTTTTCTCTTGTAATTAGTTCTGAATCGGTATATCTAAATAAGCCAGATTGAGCAATATCATAATCAAATAAATTGAACAGATAATTAGGAGTGGTTGTATTTCTTAACATAGATAGCGGCGTACTCCGATCCCCCGATGCTACTGTCACCGACGCAAATATCTCTTGGTAAGGGCTGGTGTAGAAGCTAACAATGGGTCTTTCATAAAATCGATAAGGCAGTGTCTGTCCAGAACTCGCATCGAGTACTCTGACCACTCGTTTAATCAGACTAGCATTCGCCACACCTGTATTCAGATCAACACGATAAACACTACCGCCCAAGTCGGCATAATAGAGATGATCGATATTGCCATCATCATCGCGATCTAAGGCAGTGACTCCAGCAACTACACTATGATTCATACTTGCAACCTTGGTATGATTTGAACCAGTGTCATCACTACTACCTGAGATAGACGATATGATACTGCCATCACTAGCATCTAATATATAAACTGCGTTGCCTTCAGCCTGTTTTTTAGAATCACAGCTAGTGTTATTGCCATTAGTTCTTAATGTGAAACTTGGATTCTCATAGCACATATCGTAGCCACCAGCGACGATAACCACCTCTTTAGACTCATATTTCGTTCCTTTCTTGACTCGAATTTTTGCAACCGTAGGTTCACTCCATACTTGACCTAAACGAGAAAACCCAGAGTTACTTGGGGTTTTAGCAAATAAAAATGTGGGTTTATCAGATGCATTAAGATTTAAGCCATATATTCCTTTGCCACCCATTCTCAGACCGCCATAAGCCTTTACAGATATTGCTTTTACTTTTTTCGTGGTGCCTGAAAAGTCATACTCTAACACTGAGCTACTCGTCCACGGTGCATCAACACCAAATACCGTCCTACCTACAGCCCCTTCACTATCTGCTTTGAGTGCCTTTAGCTGTTCCTTAATGATAGTTTTAGGAATAAAAGCAAATGCTTCTTCGCCTTTTTCTGCGGATACTAAGTGCAATGCACCATCCATAGAACCAAACATGATGTAATCATCACGTTTAGACTCATCATTGGATATTTCTCCATTATCGTCAAATGTCGCGCCATAAGATACCTGTTTTGGCTTTGAATGCACTACTCCACCTAGTACTTTTACTTCTTGCGTTGGCGGAGTTTTCACGATGGTATTAAACGCTGCTGCTTGTGTAGCTACTGTTGTCAAAGCAGTAATAGTTGATTCAGCATCTACTGGGACGTTATAACCCAAAAAAGATAACAAATATAACTTTTCTTTAACACCATAATCACTATCTAGTTGCTCAAACCCTTGTACATTACCGTTCTCTACTTTGATATTAACCAACTTAGCACTGCTGCCAGTACCGCTTTCAACATATACATTACGGGTACTATTAGCATTAGTTCCAGCAGTTGGTGCTTTTAGGCGTGCATAAGCACCCCCTGCATAAATCGCATTGTTGACGCTAGCGCCTTTATCATTTTTATAATCTTGATTACTCCATAAATCCTGAGCTGTTTTACTCAAGTCATCTGGGAAGCCATCATTATCTTCATCTACATACAATCTAGAAGACTCTGTAAATGGGAATGTGGACTTACCATATAAAGTACCTTGATAGACGTTATATTTCTTTAAATTACCAGGCCAGACGTATTTTGAGTCTGCTATTTTTGGCTCAAGCATAGGTAGATAAGCAAAAGGCTGTAGATTGGTAGAGCTGAGCGGATCGTTAGGAATAGTGATAGTGCCTGATGGAGCAGTCTCTATGATTTGAGTCAATTTAGCCGCAAAACTAGTTACACTGGCAGCGAGGCTGTCTGCATCTGTCGTATAATAAAAGCCACCACCACCGTATGCTTCACTACCCAACTTACATAAATTCTTTACGTCATTAGAGAGACTGTTTCCAGGAACCTCAGGCGTATCACAATAGTAAACTGTTTTTCCGGCGCTATCTACTGAGGTCTTAATTCCAGCAAACTCTTTGCCAAAGCCTACAGTTGCAGTCAATATGGAACGCTTGGCAGGGTTGTTAACATTACGTAGTAGCTTAGAGTATTCTCCCATACATGACCAAGCGCTATTAGCATTAGTATTCGACAAGCCTCCAGAACAGCTTTGATCTAGTCTTAATGAGCTACCGTTTCCTGTAAGACTTAAATTCATCAAATCAGAGGAGATCTTATTTGATGAAGCATTAGGCACACCATCAGTTAAAAAGTAAATACCATAACCGCTGCATTGTGAGTCTGAGATAGGTGCTTTATAATTAAGAAAATTATTGTCTGAGTTTTTAGTATTTTGAGCTGACGCTATATAGCCACTCTCAGCAGTATCTTTTACTACGGTGACCTTCTGATTCTTTTTAAGGTAATAACGGACATGGTTCTGTTCTGTCCAAAAGTCATCAACCCCTCCAGGTATGATACTTTTAGCCATATTATCGTTAGCTACGGATGATTCATCTCTTTGATCTATGGCAGCACTAAGTTCGGTATAGCTGCCCTCATTACAATTAAGAATAGGAATAGTGGCAGTGGTACTTTTGGAAGTAAGGGTTGTTACATTAGAAGAGTTGCTATCACATTTTTCTATAACATATGTTCCTCTAATCTTGGTTATTCTTCCCAGCACTTTATAGACATTTTGCGTACCCTCTACACTAGTAATCGTACTTGTACCCATCATATAAGCCCCTGCTTCTGCATAGGCATTGGCAGCTGGTGTATTACCACTCGCCCTAAAACCTCTTATAGCATTAATCAGTAAACTACGTTGAGCCTCATCAAGCTTACGTGCTGGTACAAGAATACTACCTGCTTTACCATCGACACTTCCATCACCGTCTTTATCAACAGAGTACTGACCCAAGCCAATCATATTGTTGCTTGATAATATATAATTTTGATTACTATCTTTTTTTTCAAGCAGTTCGACTAAAGAGTTTTTCAAGATAGTGAGACGAGATTGCGTACCAAAATCTACCGTACTCATAGATCCTGAAGTATCAAGCATCAGAGTCAGCACAGCACCGCCCGATTCTGCTGCTTTATATATCTCCAAATCCCCAAGATTATTTCTACCAGCGTTGACAGGTATGGTGATCAGGGAGAGCGCAACTGCGTAGCATAACGGCAACATCAAAGGCTTAACAATCTGATTAAGTTTAGAGCACCGTAACTGTTGGCTTATATTATTTTTTAAAATCATAATGAGTACTCTCTTTTAATAACAGATATTAAAGTGATTAAGTGTCCAAGCTATCTATGACTGATTTTTCTCATCAGCCCTACCCTATTTAGGGCTACCATTAACATCAACACCTACTAACTTTTGACAGCCTTCATCTATTTTGCCGTTGCCTACACCAAATCCATAACAAACTGTATTATCAATGACATTCTTTACATAAGCTTGCTGTACTAGTGTTTTGGCAGCGATACCTTCATCTTTCATACACTCATCCATAGATTTAGTATTGCCACCATCATTAGGAGCAATGGGCTTTTTCAAACAGTTATTTATCTGACTTTTACTAGCGTTCGATATGCTGGGTAATATGGATGTAGAACGAATATCAAAAACAGCGGATTGATTTGCAGGCTTATTAGCCTGTATGCCAGATCCTTGTGTCACTGACTTAAACCCCCCTTGACCTACGACTGCTCTTGATGGACGAGTGATATTGACCTGTGTGACCACATTACTGCGGGCACTAGCATAGCTCTCGGACTTTGATATGTCACAGTAGCCGCTACTTGATGTCATAACCAGATTACCATTAGGCTTTACGATACTGGCTTGGCTCAATTGAGCAAAACTAGCTAGGCGCGGGTTATAACAAAAAACATACTGGTCGTCTCGATTTGTACTACCGATTTCAGAAAGATAGTAACCAAACATCCCACTACCTTTGATGACTGCATCCTTATAATCCTGATCTGTATCATTATCGAAAATTTTCTCAATACGTTTATTAGCACTATCCGATGAGTTTAATAGAAAGGTATCTACTTGATCAGCTGTGGCCACTTTTAGGTCAGTTGTACTTCTCTTAACCGCTATGATACCTACCAAAGTAATCAGCATTAGGAATAATAGTACGACGATAAGAGTAACGCCTTCCTGTGATTTTTTACTCATCTCATTAACCCTCTTTCAGTTAGCTTACACACTAAACATACTAGATACCTCATATGGCATTTTCTTTAATAGCTCTTGAGTTTCTTAACATTATATTTGATTCATATACTCTGCGAATAAAAGCGTTAGAGGTATTCGAAGATAAAGCTCGTTTGACGCCAAAAATTTCAAATTGTGACGACCCAGCTTCTCCTGTTAGTGGACGTTCTGCTCGTACTAGAGCAGATAGCTTTACAGATATAATGTTCGTCGTAATGGCTGAGTCAACTGCTAAACTCTTTAAAAATATTATGTATTGTTCAGGCGTAAAGTATCTTAAAGCAACTGAAGGAGTTGATGTATTTACAACTTCCACACCTAATAGGACATCAAAATGATCCACTCTCGGAATAACCACTTCTCCCGCATCTCCAAAATCCCTTATATTTCTACTATCCTTCAATATCGCATTATCATCAACGCTTTGCAGAGTCAGCTCTGCTGAGTTTAAACTCTCTTTTACATATCTTCCTGCATCACAACGCAGCTGATAGCTTTTGATGTTAGATTCATATTTAGCCTTATCGCCCTGAGCTACCTCACTCAAAAAATATCTTTGAATAATAACTTGTCCAGGTATTATCTCTAAACGACCATCACGATCTATCTCTATAGGACCTCGAACTAAAGTCCCTTCACAGTCATACATATCTTGTGGAGCTTCATATTGGATAGTTAATTGCGAGCTTTTTATATCAACAATATTACTGGTTTGGATTCCACTTTTAGTTAGATATTGATCTGTAATATCAAGACTACCGGCAGAGGTTTTTGTACCACCCATTTTAATGCCGTTCATATTGTTTTTAGATTTGTCTGTTTGGGCTGGATTCACAAGACTGGTATCGCTGGTCATAACCACACCAGCTAAAGGGGTAAGAGGATTATTGCTATCCGCCATTCCTAAATTACTAAGCCTGATGCTTTTTTCAATATTTTGAATACCGAAAATACTCGCTTCTAATATATCTGAACCGCCCGATTGTATGCTACTGGTTTTTATACTTGTCAAATAAACCTGCATTACTGCCGCTGAGATGAGAAGACCCAAGGTTAGGGAAATCATAAGTTCAATTAATGAAAAGCCATTTTGGATATGTTTTGGCTGCATTAGTATGACTCCATAATCAAACAGTCAGAACCTGCATGGTAAATACCAGATGCATCAGCACAAGTTTTATTACTATCTGAGCTAGTCCCTAAAACTGGCTGCGTACCATTCCATGAAGTAATAATGCATTGACGCAGTTGTTTGTTTAAGGTATTTGGGCAAGTAACCATATTCAATAAGACACTATTATCACAAGCCTGTCGCATGGCATTCCAGCTATTGTATTTACTCAACTGTTCTGCCGTACATGACTCACTATCACAGTTTTTTGTAGCACTACCAGCTCTGTATTCTTGGACAGCTATACAATAAGTCTTTGAAGCAGATACTTTGCCTAAAACACTTTGGATATCCTGTTGATAAGTTGATATATTATTGGGGTTTAGTCGTAAATCTTCAGATAGTCCGCGCATCACCGTATTAGTATTTGCAATCAATACACTATCGTCTGTGGCTTTCACTGACACCATATTTAATGCGCTAAAACCTAAGACAGCAACTGCCAACAGTAGCAAAGCTACCATAACCTCAACCAATCCGACGCCACTTTGTTTAGTAAACATATTCATGTACATGTTCCCTCTGACTTAATACTAATAACTGCTGTAGCACTTACTACTACTTTTAAAGGGCTAGCAGCAGTACTGCTATCGCAGATAGTATAGACAGTAGCGTTTGCAACTTTATTTGGCTTAAATTGGGTGGTACTGCTATCTGATTTGACAGTGCTTCTGATACTATATTTATAGCTTGAGAGAGTGCTTTTTACTTCACTAGAAACTACATGCTGAATTTTAATTGTCTTTTTACTAACATCTAAGATTACTGTTAATGGCTGACGACGAATAATACTCTCTACCTTCGCTTCTTTCAGTGCATTTTCTAAGGTTGAAGCCGTCGACTTAACTCGCTGATTCGCAAGCTGAGTACTGATACTAGGCGCAGCAATACCGACAATAATAGCAAGCACAGCAACCGTTACCATCAGCTCAATGAGGGTAAACCCTGAGTCAGTCATACGTAATTTTTGTGGTAGATACTTACCCGATGCGTTCACGTCAAATCCCTATATAGCTGCTGGCATGTTCAATCAGGACTGACTTTACAGTCGTAATGGCTACCTAAGAGTTAAGCAGGCTTTAATATAAAATAGTTAACTATAGCCATGCAATTTTTGTTCCACAAAGTAAGTTGTCTAGTCAGCGCAAAGGCTTTACTGCTATACCCGTAAATCAGGCTAGTTAACGGCTATAGGCAACCTATGTTTATAATCTATGTCATAGTTAATATAACGCGGGAGTAAATCATTAGCAACATAATAGCAACATAATAGTCATTGCCAATAAGCTTTATTAGCATCTATGACTGACTACCATGCGCTAGCGCATAAGCCCATAGATGATATTTATTATTAGAAGATATTGAAGGATCATTTGACAGAGTGCGAGCTAAAGCTTGTAGACTTGCCCCCGTCGTTGCCACATCATCAAATAAGATAAGGCGTTTAACGGCAGCAGGTGCTGATAAGGTAAAGGCGTTGTCTAGATTACTTAAACGCTCAGCACGGGTGAGTCCTTGTTGACTGACGGTATTATCAATGCGCTTGACACCTTTCCATAGAGGAATGTCCCAGTGCTTAGATAAATGCGCGGCTAAAATACTGACAGGATCAAAACCACGTTTGATAAGACGCTCATCGGTCGTTGGCATAGCGACAATCACACTATTATCATGATGGCAACCATGAGGCCGTGGTAGCTGACGCAGCACATGCAACAATAACGGCAGTTTGGTCATATCCTCATGATGTTTAAAGGCTCTAATAGCTTGACGTATTGGATAATCGTAATAGGTCGCTGCTCGAATGGTAAGCGTCCTACCAGCAGTAATATCCACTTCGAATGGTTTAGGCAACCATGTAATACTATTATGGCAGCTCGTGCATAGCAGTCCGCTACTAAAGCGTTGATGAAATTGCTCAATGATCTTGGTAAAAGATGAATGCTGATCTGATAAGGAAGGACGTAATAATGATTGAGTTGGTGAGAGCTTCGATTGCGGGGTACTACGATAAACGGCACATAACTGGCAGCGTATATTGAGATACTCTGCCAGCCATAGTCCGGCTTGATAAGGGGCTAAGTGATGCATGACTTGCTGCCACTATAGACACCCTTGTTTAGAACGCTAATATTAGAGCCCTTTCCAATCATTGAGTACAATACCAAAGCCAATAGCGGTATTCTCATGGTTATAATCAACGATAGACTCGCCATACCCTTGGAACAGCTGTACAAAGCCATTAACGTTTTTGGTCAATGGATAAATATAATCGATTTGCGCCGCGCCTTTATTGGTGCCTGGATTATAGCGAAGCGTACCACTTAGGCTTTGCTGGCTCGGCAAATCATATAAGAACTTGATATCACCATAACCCATAAAATCTTCGATATCTGGATTGTCTTCGCTGCTACTGTCTTCGTTATTTACGCGCGCCCATAGGCGTGGTATGACAGATAACTTGCCCCACTCTGCCCCTGCCATCACATAAGCACGGTTCCATGAGCGCGATAATGGATCATCTTGACCGTTTGAGTGGTGTATAGCCCCTGCTCCGAGCATACGTAGTCGTCCACCAAAAGGCAGATTTGCTGTCACAGGCTGAGTCAAAAATATCTCTGGCTGGTAATCGGTTGCTCGAAATGGTCGTGAATTGTCTTCATTATAAACCTGCCAATGCGACTCTTGCGTATAACCAAACCATAAGTCAGCATTGGTATTAAACAAATCTTCTGCAACTTTGGTCTTTAATGACAATTGAAACTTTAAATCCGTATTACGAGTGTCATTAGACGTAAAAGGTTTTTCTGGTTGAGGTCTAGTAGGTGTATTTGGGCTTAAATTGGGATCAAAGGTATAAAACAGCGGCATAAGATAAGTTGGACGATAAGGTCTGACCGTCCATGTCCCCCGTTCACTGTTTTTATCAAGATCATATGCCAAGCTTAGCGGCGTATATTTTTCAATATCGGCCTGAGTCACCCCAACACTTTCTAATACCTCTGCTTCTCTTTGCGTCAGTCCAACTGTATCTAAACTTTCGGTTTCAGCGGGCGCAGTTGTCTCACTATCTTGTGGATAATTGCTTGAAACCTTTTTAGCAATGACATTGCCATTGGCAGTAATGGTACTGGTTTCTTCAGCGAGTATGACTTGCGGTTTACCTGACAGCGTACTGATCACTGTTTTTGCCAAATCTACTGGCTGTTTGCTTGTGACATAGCTTGGTGTCTTGCCTTGTTCTGCAACCTTATCAAAGCATGCCAAGCGGGCAGCGCTGACTTGTACTTGAGTACATTCAAAGAACAATGCGGTCTGCTGAGCGACAAAATCTTCGCTTACAGCATTGCCATTTTGTTCAGCGATCATGGTATTGATAGGCGGTAAGCTCTTCGTCTGATCTTCATCCGCAGCCTGTGCTTGCATGGTAAAAAAAGTGAGGGCGGCGCCAACGGCGATATGTAAAGAGCACTTAGTCGTTTGCAGTGTTGTTTTTTTTAAAATTTCAAGCTTATCTACCGATGGGCGCTGCAAAGTAATATGGGAAAACATAAATATCCTTTATTCCACTGATCATTACTGTCAATAGAATATATGAGGTGATTGATATAACCATTAGCATCGACGCTAATCGGACACAAAAAATCAATATAACTTGGCGCTAAAGAGTTGCTATCATGCTGTATAGGACGCATTTAGCAATGTTGCTTTATTGTAATGAAAATGTACACACTATACTAGCTTTATTGCCATATAAAACACGGCTAAATAACGATAAGTCGCGTAAAACCAAATGCTTATAATAGGTATAAAATAAAAGAGGCATCATTTATTAGGTATCTTACTGATAAAGCTTTCAAAGTAAAACCCCTCTATTTAGCGCGAAATAATACTAAGATATTGTTCTACTGATACCAACGCAAAAAAGCCAACCTACTGTGTTAGTACGTTGGCTTTTTTATATCGTATTAAGGTGTTTAAAAGGCTAAAACAAAGATTTGCGCTACGGCACTTATTTATTTAAGGCCGTCAACGTCTGTTCAAACTCTGCACGACCTATCTCACCTACTTGCTTCTGCACCAGCTCGCCGTCTTGATAATAGAGCAAGGTTGGCGGTCCAAACAGTTTATAACGCGCTAAGATCGCCTTAGAATCTGCTGTGGTTTCAGTAATATCAAGTCGGACCAATTGCCAGTCCTGCATTTGTGCGGGGCGATTGGTAAACAGGTTTTTATCCATAATGCGGCATTCAATACACCAATCAGCGGTTAAATCGACCAAAACCTTAGGATTGGCAGCAGTGATAAGGTCTAATTCTGCCAAGGTAGTGATATGCTTATCTGTGTTATTGGTGGCACTACTCTGAACACCAGCTAGAGCATCAGCTGACTGTAACAACGTAGGAGCAGCACTTAATGAAGCCAGCGGATGTAGGCTATCATCATTACCAAGCGCGGCGCCAATCACTAACGTAGTAGCCCAGATACCAACAATCAAACCGATGGCTTGTGATAGCATGCGGCCTTTACCATGCCAGCTCCACGCCCATGTGGCCACAACCATAAACCACAATGCCCATACCAGCAGCATCACAGGTGAGATAAAGAGGCGCTCTATTAATAGTAATGCTACAGCAAATAATAATAAGGCAAAACCTTGCTTAACCCAGTTCATCCACTCGCCCGCTTTTGGCATAATTTTACCCTGGGTCGCACCAATCAAAATCAGTGGCGCTGATAAGCCAAAGCCCAGCATAAAGAGGGCAGCAAAGCCCAATAGCGGGCTGCCTATCGTTGAGACAGCCAGTAACGCGCCAAATAAGGGTGCTGATACACAAGGCGATACTACTAGCGCCGATAAGAAACCAGCGACCAAACTGCCGCCTGCGCTACCAAGCTTACTATCGCCTACTTGGCTTAAGCCCTGCATTTTACTGCTGATAAAATATGGCAGACGAATCGTAAATACTTCTAGCATATAAAGCGCTAACAAAACAAAAACGATTGCAAAACTAATAAGAATAATGGGATTTTGTAACCAGCCGATGATGCCGAGTGACTCACCAAATACGGCTATGACGGCTCCCAGTATCCCATAAGCAATCGCTACCCCTACGGCATAACTTGTCGTTAAAATAACGCCCTTTTTAACGGTTGGGTTTTGCTGACGGGCAACAATATTGGCGACAATGGGAAGCATTGGTAAAACACATGGCGTAAGCGCTAAGCCAAGCCCTGCCAAGAATAGCAATCCTAATGCCAGCCAAGGATGCTTAGCTAAACCAAACGGATCACTATCCGTGGCATCATTTCCAGCAACGGCACCATTGGTTGTCGCAGAAACTTCACCTGTTGCAGGGTCATCGATGGCTTGATTATCTGCACCAGAAATCATACTGGTGGTAGCAAGCTCTGCATCTAAAGCTTCATCATCTAATAGCGCATAATCAATCACTTCATCATCAGTCGGCGCTTGTTCTGCTGCCAGACTATCAGCAGCCGCTGCATTTGACTCGGCGATGTTTTCATTATCGGTCAGACTATTGGTATTAGCAGCCTGTTGCTCAGAAGTACTGCTACTATTTCCTGTCATTTTCGGCGTTGTAGCTGCGATATCAATCGTCGTTTTTATTTTTTCAGGTGGGTAACAAAGTCCTGCTTTGGCGCACCCTTGCCAACCAATCACCAGCGCTGCATTATCGATATCTTTGCTACTACTTAGCACAGTGGTGGCTACCATATTTGCTTGATCAAATACGGGCACTTTACCAAAAGTGGGGTCATCAATGAGGACAGGGGTTTGGCTAAAGGTAAATGGTGCTGCGCTAACGCCATTAGGCAAAGTGAGTTTCAGCTGATTTTTATAAACATAATGCTCTGGAGTGATATCAAAATTAATCGATAGCTGGGTGCCAGCTTTGACAGCTTTACTGCTACTCGTAACTTGAAAGGCTTTATCCACTGACAGAAATTTTGACTGCTCAGCGCTTTGGTTACTGCTAAAAAGATCACCCAGTCCTGCCGCCTGCGTCGTCGTAGGCGCCACAGCCGTCACAGCCAATCCTGCAAACAATGAGCTACTTGCAAGCGTCAATGCCAGTAAATAGGGCTTCTTTGGCACTTTACTAATAACTGCTGGCGAATGATCTAAGGATCGCTTTTTTGTCGATACCACTTTAACTGACGAGATACGTTTTACTGTCTTGATGGACATAAGGGACTACCTGTTATAACAACTTTATAAATCAACTTACTGACGCTATCTATAAATGACTAACGCTTGACTGCAATATTTAACGTGGTTTTTATCTTTTCTGGCGGATAGCACAGTCCAGCTTTCGAACAGCCTTGCCAGCCAATCACAACCGGCACATTTTTCGCCGCTTTGCCATTTTTGGTTGACAGTATGGTCGTTGCTACCACAGTTTTTTGCGTAAATACTGGTACCTTGCCAAAGGTTGGGTCATCAATAGAAACTGGCGATTGGCTAAAGGTAAATGGCGCAGCACTGATACCTTTTGGAAAGCTCAATGTCAGCTTATCTTTATACACGTAATGACCCGGTGTGATATCAAAGGCGATTGATAACTGCGTACCTTTAGCCACCGCTTTGGTACTGCTGGTCACTTGAAAGGCCTTATCAACGGGCAAGAATTTTGATTGCTGAGCACTGTTATTGCTAAACAAATCCCCCAGACCGGCAGCTTGAGACGCAACCGACGTCATTGACAAAGCTGTTATCAAAGCAGTCGTTGTTATAGCCAGCAAATAAGGCTTTTTAGTAGCTCGTTTATTCATAATAATGGCTTTCGATGTTGATGTTTTGACAAACATATGATTACCTCGGATTACTTGAAGAACAGCTGTTTTTTTACCATCGCTATTAAAACGATACAGCGAAACTGGGATAAGTGTCTTGCAGCCTCTATCTGGATTTACAATGAGTAATACTCATAAAAAATATCAACCAATAAGGCGTTATTGGTTGATATATTGGTCTTAACAAGCAGCTTTCTTTTCAAAGAGAACTTCTTATTAAATAAACGTTCTTATCAAAGAAATCTTGTTACTAAAGCTACCTTATTATTAAAGCTACCGTGCTCTAAGGAATCTATTACAGTATAGATTATGAACAAAACCTTGATAGCTGGCTAGGCGACAGCTTATAGCTGAGCATAGAGATCAGCATCCTGCCCTTCTCCGCCCTGCTCCCCATCCGCACCGAGCGAAAATAAGTCATAAGGTCGACCGTCGCTACCTGGGGCAACGTATTGCAGCTCATTTTCCCAACCATCTGTTGGATAACCGCCTTTAATATAGCCACCATCTGGATAATTTTTAGCATCAGCAGGAGGCGTGGTCAGTGCTTCTAAACCTTGAGCTGTCGTTGGATAGCGCGAGTTATCGACTTTATACATATCCAGCGCATTGGATACTGTTGATAGCGCCGTCTCAGTGGTTTTAATGCGTGCTTTATCACTTTGTCCAACCACCTTTGGCACCACCAAACCCGCAAGAATTGCCAAAATCACAATCACTACCATGATTTCAATCAGCGTAAATCCAGACTGGTTATGACGTATACCCAGTGTCTGACTGGCTCTCATAGAAGCTGATTTATTGGCACTCATATTACTTGCCTGAAACTGGTCAACATTCATAGCACTTATCGGCATAGCACTTGTTGACATAGGCTTTACTTGAATTTTATCAATTATAGTCATCGATTTTGTCATCGCTTTTGGCATCAGGGTGATGTAACTAGGAAAAGTGGCGCTCAATTCACAGTAATGATCGGCGTATTAATGAGCACTGAAACGATTATCACTATAAACCATGATTTTATTTTTATCCAGCGCCGCCAGTATATTGTGATGCGCCTTTACTTATATAAGCCTTAATATGAACCACGGTATGATGCGTGATGTTTATTAGGATAACCTTTGACTGATGGTTACTATAGCTTGAGGGCTGGTTTTACCCTAGTAAAACCAGCCCTCAGTCAACAATCTACAACAGTAAGAAAATATTAAGAAACCTAACGCAAGATTTCGTAAGATGACGACAATAGAAATAGAAGGCACATCCGTTTAGAGTATTTAATCGTACATTACCCTGCCAGATCATTCATATTAACGATCGGCAGCATCACTGCCATCACGATAATCATCACTACCACGCCCATCAAGACCAGCATCAGCGGCTCAAGTAGCGATAGCAAAGTACTGATAAAGTTGGTCGCTTCTGCTTCTTGCATATTAGCGGCGCGGCTGAGCATGTTTTCAAGCTCGCCTGAATTTTCGCCACTTTTAATCATCTGTACCATCATCGGCGGAAAGTATAGCGACTTTTCTAATTGACTCGATAAGCTTGAGCCTTCGGTCACCCTATCAGCTGCGGTGATGATGGTTTTTTGAATGTGTAAATTGGTCGTCACCGCCGCGCCTATATGCAGCGCCTCAATCAACGGTACCCCCGAGCGTACCAATATCGCAAGTGTGCTGGCAAAGCGCGCTGCATTTAGTCCTTTTGATAAACGTGCCAATATTGGCAATCTTAGCACCATACTGTCTATCGCCAATTTACCTGCCTGAGTTTGGGCAAAGCGATAAATCAAAAGCGCCATTCCACCCAGCACGAGCAGCATCAGCCACCACCACTGAGTAATAAGGTTGGATAAGCTAAGGACGATTTGGGTGATGAGCGGTAGCGCTTGCTCAGATTGCTCAAAGACTTTGACAATTTTGGGCACTACAAAGCTCATCAAGCCCATAATCACTCCGACTGCCATCACCATCAGCACAATCGGATACACCATCGCCCCTTGGATTTTCTTTTGCAATGCAAAACGGTTTTCGGTGTAATCTGCCAATTGATTTAAAATCAAATCCAAGTGACCTGACTTTTCCCCTGCTGCAATGGTCGCGATATATAGTGGTGGAAAACTGGCGGCTTGCTGTAGCGCCCGAGCTAAGCTCAAACCTTCTAGTACATGCGAGCGTACGGCAAGCATAAGTGATTTGATGTGGGTTTTTGGTGATTGTTTGGCGACAGCGGCCAGTGTTTCCTCTAAGGGAATACCAGCGGCCAGTAATACCGATAATTGACGGGTCAGCAATGCTAGCTCATAGGCAGAGGGTTTTTTATAGCGGTTTTTATGTTGGCTTTGTTTATCATTGACGGCTGTAACTTCAACGGGCGTCCAGTGTTTATCACGCAGCTGCTGGCGAACTTGCCGTGCAGAATCGCCCTCGAGCAAGCCTTTTTGCACACTGCCATGGTCATCTAACGCTTTATAATGATAAGCGGGCATAGCAGCGAGTATCCTAAAAAGGTCAATTAAAAAGGATGATAAATCGACGTTTTAACATAAATGATAGAGAATTAATATCTTAGAAGAGCGGCGTAGAATCACTGCTATCGGGCATTAAACCTTGCAATAATAAAACATCCAAATGCTGCTGCTGCAATTTTTTATCAAAATCATTAACTTCAGCGATTAGCATACGCTCAATGCGCTTATCACTGGCAAAGACGCTCAACCTTGCACAAATAACCGCCAACTGATAAATGCGTTTTTTACAGTAGCCATCCAGCCCTTGTAACAATCTGACCATATGCGGGGTTTCAAGAGTGGCGTAATCGTAATCACTCACCACATCCTGAGCGAGGGCTGTCACGCCATAGGTAATGGATAAATGGGCGCAAAAATAACAGCTGAATAAGTAGCCAATCACATGTCCGATATAATAGCCGCGGTCATAGGTAAAACTACTCACGCCAAAGTGGCCAAGTACATAGCTATTTAGACTGCCTTGATCGCGGATAGGCTTATTGTGCTTTAGTTTACCAACGGTGGCAAAGCATAATGGATTATGCCCATCCTGAGTGGTTAGCTGCCAACCTGCGGGCTGCTGAGCTGGCATATGGCGCACAATATCTTCAATAATATCATCGACCACATGCAGCTGTTGCCAAAGACGCTCTAACCCATCAGTATCCATCAAGCCGCGTTTATCGAGCTGCTGGGCGAGCAAATACTGCTGATGTTCGGCGAATTGTGATTTGAGGGTTTGTACCAAATAAGTCGGTCGCGTGGCAGCAGATGCCATATATAGTAATCGCGTGCGCTCATACTGGGTACGGTACAGTGCCACACGTTGCTCGGCAATATTAACCTCGCTAATAGTAGATTGTTGTACGGCACTATGGCTGATAGACAACTCATCCGTAGTGGCTTTAACAACTGGCCCTTTAGCAACTGCTTCTTCAAGATCTGGGAGTGTAAACAGTGCCAATAACATCGCTTTATCAAGTGGCGCATCTGCCTTGTCTTTTAGACCACGCTTGACGTTGTTTGAATGGATATTGCTTGGTTTTTTGGCGGACACAGCAGAGCCTGATTGACTCTTGGCTCCTGCGCGTGGCTTTGCGGTCGGTTCAGTCATAACATACCATCAGCAGCAAAAATAAACATCACCTAGACCAAACGATATGACTACTATACAGTGACATATCTTACGCCAAAAACAAGCGTTTGCGCCTCGATGACTCATTATTCCATAGTACCTGAACGCAAGCACATTGTCAGCTGCCCATCGTCAAAATACTCCTTGTCAAAAATAGATAAGACACCTTTATAATTCTCTTTTACTCCACCTGCAAAAACAAAAAAAGCGTTAAGGAGCTAATGGCAACCTTAACGCTTTTTGAGCATATTCACGATATGCTAAGCGATGTTTTGTTTTTGATATTGTTGGCGGTAGACTTTGGGCGATACACCATAAATGCGCTTAAAGGCTTGACTAAAAGTTGAGTCTGAAGCGTATCCAACCAGCTCACTAATTCGACCGATACTGTTTTGCTGCAAGCGTAAATATCGGGCAGCCAAGCGCAAGCGATAATCAATTAAATAGGTCAATGGCGGCATACCAACTGTATCTTTAAATCGCTGCGCAAAGCTTGAGCGTGACATCCCTGCCACCTCAGCCAGATTATGAAGGGTCCAGTTTTGATTGGGCGCTTGATGCATCGCTGCTAAGGCCTTGGTCAAAAACGGGTCTTTCATGGCTTTTAGCCAATTTTCTGTGGCCTCAGGCAAACTTTCTATATAAACCCGCAAACATTCAATCATCATAATACTTGCCCAATGATTGATGACCGCAGTCTTGCCCATACGCTCACGCTCAGCTTCTAAGGTCAGTAATTTAATCTCGACATCAATGACTTCAAACCGACCATCAGACTCATCATTTATTTCAGGCAAAATCGGAGGCAATACAGACAGTAAAGGACGTATCATCTCTTTATCGTACTTACACTCAATCAGTACCAAAGATGAGTTAGGATCCCCGTCACCATCGATATCAAGGGTATTCTCCTTACAGTCAGTCAGCAACTCATCTAATGGTAGCGCCTCATCACCATGATGATCTAGCGCATAGCTCACATGCTTATGGGCACTTGGAATCATAATCATATCGCCAGCATGTGCCTGTCGCAAACCATTGCCGACATCGATACAAAAACTTCCAGACATCACGAGATAAAATAAAATCGTATCTTGCCTAGTGAGGGAATAAGACCAATTGCCAGCCCCATTCAAACGATAATACTTGGTTTCAAACAAATGCACGTTTTGTAGCAATACGCTCAATGCATCCATTAATCACATCCTCAATAATATAAGATCCGTAGCAGCGTATTTCAGACAAACGCGCATCCCTACTACCGTCTTAGACTTACTTAATCTATTCATTGTATGTTTTAACTGACTTTTAGCCCTTATGATAATGCGTCACTGCCAATATTGGCTTTATGATGCCATATAAAAGCAGTAAAAGACTAGCAAAGCACTTACGGAGATAGCCAGTTGTTAGAAAAAGAAACCATGATAAAAATAAATGAGACAAAAGACCAGTATATTAATAGAGCATCAAAGATGCTGATACATCTAAAAATTTTCATTAACGAGGATAAAAGAGATAAAACCCACCATACAATACAGGCACAGGCACAAAGAAAAGCCAAAAATGGCAAGTATTATTTGAAATAAGGTTTTTTAATGAGGTAATACCAGAAGAGGATAATGCAGAATAAAATATGGGGCGACTGATGGGACTCGAACCCACGACAACCGAGATCACAACCCGGGGCTCTACCAACTGAGCTACAACCGCCATAACTATTGCCTGATGAGGCAAGATTTTCAGGCTAAATGGTGCGCCTGGCAGGATTCGAACCTGCGGCCACCTCCTTAGAAGGGAGATGCTCTATCCAACTGAGCTACAGGCGCTCTTAGAGGACTTTTATATAACTTGGTCGGTTTATGATAGCAGAAACCAAACCATTATACATAAAAAAAAGCCTGTAAGGCTCTTAAAAATAGATGGTCGGAGTGATAGGATTCGAACCTACGACCCTCTGGTCCCAAACCAGATGCGCTACCAAACTGCGCCACACTCCGAAATTTCTATTATCACGA
>NZ_JBFFMS010000005.1:0-111412 GCF_041554015.1 Psychrobacter sp.
TAAATACGTATTTTTGCGTTTAAAGAGTATCTATAGCAAAACCTGTTTTAATTAATATTGTAGTAAGTTTATTTAACAAAACTGCGCTATGATGAATTTTTAGCTCTGCCACTATTTACCACACCTACGTCCTTATATATCAGTTAGGTAATCGCTTAATTTTATATCTTAGCCGTTTGTATGCTTTAATAGAGACTTGCTATAAGTTCTGCTAGATTTATGCTAGGCTTACGCTCGCAGAGAGTATATATACAGCGTATGAATGCCCAGAAAACATCATGTTTTATATAAAATATATATGCTGCTTTATATAATAAATATCTCATCAATTCATCAATTTATAGGAGTGTGCCATTGTGGCGAAGATAGTTGTAATCACTTCGGGTAAAGGCGGTGTGGGTAAAACCACGACCAGTGCTTCTTTTGCCGCCGGTTTAGCATTACGTGGCTATAAGACAGTTGTTATCGATTTTGATGTAGGCTTGCGTAATCTAGACTTGATTATGGGCTGCGAAAATCGAATTGTTTATGACTTTGTCGATGTCATCAATGGTAATGCCCGCCTATCACAAGCGCTGGTCAAAGATAAGCAACTAGAAAACCTTTATATTCTACCTGCCAGTCAAACACGCGATAAAGATGCGCTGACCGACGATGGTGTGGCAGAAATTATGGAAGAGCTTTCTAAGCAGTTTGATTATATTATCTGCGACTCCCCTGCTGGTATCGAACGCGGCGCGCAGCTTGCCATGTATCATGCAGATGAAGCCATTATCGTGACCAACCCTGAGATCTCATCAGTACGTGACTCAGATCGTATCATTGGTATCCTGCAAAGCCAGACTAAAAAGGTGGCTGAAAACCAAGGGACCGTACGTGAGCATTTAATCATCACGCGTTATAATGCAGAGCGCGCCGCAGCCAATGAGATGATGGATATTGAAACCATCTCAAATGACATCTTAAAGGTTCCACTATTGGGTGTTGTTCCTGAGAGTCATTCAGTGCTCGAAGCCTCTAACCACGGTGAGCCCGTGATTCACTATACTGACTCTATCGCTGGTCAATGTTATGATGATATTGTCGCGCGCTTTTTAGGTGAAGAGCGTCCGTTACGTCATATTGATGCGAAGAAAAAGAGTTTACTACAGCGCTGGTTTGGGGGTTAAAAATGAGTAAGAAAAAAGGATTTTGGAGTAGCTTATTTGGCACTGATGACAGCAATGCAGGCAGTGCCAATATGGCAACTGAGCGCTTAAAGGTTATCGTCGCAAGTGAAAATCGCTTAAACAATCGCTTGACCGCAGATCGTATCGAAAAGATGAAGCGTGAAATCTTGGAAGTGGTCAATAAATATGTCAATGGCGTACAGATTGATGATGTGAACATCAATCACCGTTCTGAAGATAGCCTTGATGTACTTGAGATGAATATCAGTTTGCCTGAGCATAAAAAGTAAATTTGTAGTCAGTACCATACTGATATCGATAATAGAAAAAGCCCTATGTAGCATACATAGGGCTTTTTTACGGGTAGGTTTTGCCCTGCTGTCTGTATAAAATCCCTGCTACCGCTTAAAAAAATGCTATGAGCATAACTTTTGATATGCCATAACGACCTTAAAAGTCTATTATTTGATACGGGCTATGAGGTTGTCTTTTTTTACAAACTGATGATATAAAGCTGCCCCGATATGAAGCACAGTAAAGGCGATAATCATGGGCCAAATAATATCTACGTGCCAGTCATTAAAGAGTCGAGCCAGCCCTCTATCTGGGGTTACAAATACTGGTATCTCAAATATACCAAACATATCCACCGGACGACCACCATACAAAGACATCAATAATCCCGCTATTGGCATGGCAATCAGCAAAGCATAGAGTGCAAAATGCGACAATTGGGAGATCAGCATTTGCCATTTTGGCATCAATACCGCTGGTGGCGCTTTGGTAAAGATGCGGTTAATCACTCGCGCTATCATCCAAAATAATAGGCTAATCCCAAAGGCTTTGTGTAGCCCGATATAAAGGTTGCTATCAAGGTTGTCATACAAAAAAATCATGACCCACGTAATCAGCAGTAAAATCGCGCTGATCCAGTGAAAAAACCGACTGGCAAAGGACCATTTTGTTAGAGTGGAATGAGTAGTATTCATAAATGTACTGTGTCACCTTTGTCGCTACTGATTGCTTAATAAGCGCTTAGGCATAGATAGAGACAGTCACTACCTAATGAGCAAACTAGCCGTCTAGCTCCACCAATTGATGCGCGATTTTATCCAAATCTGGCACCAGATACAGCGTATTATCAATCATGACCGTCTGAAAAAGATAGGATAGCACAACTTCTTCTTGTACACGTTCATGAACCGTATCGATATTGCTATTTGAGTTGATAAAATGCTCAGGTAGCTCAACATCTTTCACATCAGAGATACGCGCCTGTAGCTGGCGCACCTCACCGACAGTCTGTAAAGCAATACGATGCGCTGATGTGTTTCCTTCTAATACCACCATCGTGTCTGGCGTTTGATGGCTCGGTAACATATGGAACACAGCGAATTTTTGCTGTTGCCATTCATAAACTTGCGTATACTCGCTGTACGCCTCTACGCTTAAAATTAAGCTGCTAGGAACAAGCCAGTCCGGCTGGTCAAGCGCTGGAATGATCGTCACATCAAGCGTACCATTATTGGTGGTCAATAAGCTCACGGCCTCAAATGAATGTTTTAACAGCTGTCTCATAAGTCGCTCACAATAAATGAATGTGGAGTAGTGTCGTTTGCCGCTTTATCAGCAATATAGTTGGTCAGCTTGTCTGCTAGTGCTTGAGGACTGCCAATAAAGGTGCAATACCCTGAGTCAATAATAGCCTGTGGCTGACTGGGACAAGTACTCAAGCTTGGGTCTTGTGCCCATAATTGACTGTCATTATCTTGAATCAAGTCTAAATACTGCGAGCCATCATTGCCCATACCTGAAAAGATAATATTTATCAAATCGCTACCATAAACATCACTGGTATTTTTGAGAATCTGACCAATAGCAGGTTTATAATCCCCAGCCCAAGCCTGATCTAATAAGATAATGCGACCAGTTGAGTCACAGACAATTTGTTTATCAATAGGGACAATCAGACATTGACCTGTACGCATACGCTGCGAAGAAGTAATCATCTGGCAGTGCCAGTTATTATGGCGATTCAATATACGTGGCAAGGTGGTCATCATGGTTTGATTAAAATGATGCGCCAATAAAATACTGATTGGCAGTGCGGGCGATAAGTGGTCTAAGAACTCCTTAACCGCACTAGGGCCACCCATAGATGCCCCTAAAAACACCACATAGCGCCACTCACTACCTTCTTCTTTATAGACAGAAGTATCGATAAGCGTTGGCAAATCTAGCATCTGCGCAAGCTTACGTTTAAGCTTACGTTGCCATTTAGCGTACTGCTGCGCCTCATTAAGATAAGGCGCTTTACTAAAGCCGACCAACATCGCTACAGGATTGGAAGCAGATGTCATGGTCGCTAGATGCTCATCGTAATCACTGTCTATCAACCAGATATCAATAGCGCTTTCATAACCAACCAGCTTATCCTTCAACTGCGCTGCTGTAACACAGCCTACCAGATGCAAGCCGCAGCTGCGCACCGTATCAGAGAACGCCATACGCTGCTGATGGTTGTCTGCCACCACCAGCACTTTAATCTTACTTTTATCTTGTAACGCCAAGGTGCGTATATTACCCATGATGAATGAGGTGAACCTTTTCATCTAATAAACTTTGGATTTTATCAAGCAGCTGGTTTTCTTGGAAAGGTTTGCCCATATAATCATTAACCCCAATCTCAAAGGCGCGCTCACGATGCTTCTCACCGGTTCGTGAGGTAATCATGATAATAGGCAGATGCTGCAAGCGTCCATTATGTCTGACTTGGGTAGCCACTTCAAAACCATCCATACGTGGCATTTCGATATCTAGTAGCATTAAGTCAGGGGTCATCTCTTGGAGTATCTCAAGCGCATCAATACCATCTTTGGCAAGTACCACATTGAACCCTTGTCGCTCTAAGAATCGTGAGGTTACTTTTCTGACGGTGACTGAATCGTCAACGACCAAAATCGTAGTATTAGACCCCACATCTCTTTGTTCAACAGCTTTAGAATGCGTCACCTCTTTGACCAAAGCTGCGTTACGCATCAAGGCTATTAAGTCTAAAATAAGCATCACTGAGCCATCGCCCATAATGGTGGCGGCCGAGATACCAGATACATTTGAGAACTGCTGCCCCAAAGGTTTTACGACTACTTCAATACGTGAGCCTGCTATTTGATCGACCTGTAGGGCCATATGTTGGCCACTGCGATTTTTGATGATAATAAGTGGCACGCTGGTATTGGTTTTAACGACCAGCTCATTGAGCTTATGACCCGATAAAATCTCATTTAAGTAGCGGACACGATAATCAGTATCTTCAAAATTAAGGGTCGCCTCGCCCGATTGATAATAGTCATAGACTTTTTCAGGATTGATACGGACAACGCGTTCAATCTGCACCAAAGGTATAGCATAGTAACGATCGGCTGCTCGAACCACTAACGCATCAGATACTGCCACTGTTAATGGCACACGTATGGTGAAGCTTGAGCCTTTACCAAGCTCTGATACCACTGATACAGCACCGCCTAGCTGACGAATCTCACTGATAACCACGTCCATACCGACGCCGCGCCCTGATATCTGCGTGACCTGTTTACTGGTACTAAGACCGGCATTAAAAATATATTGCATGATATCAAGATCGCTAAGACTTCTGTCTTTGGTGTCAATCAAACCTTGAGAGATGGCTTTTTCACGTACCGCTTCTACGTCAATCCCTTGTCCATCGTCATTGAGCAAAATGACAATTTCACTTCCCTCTCGTAATACTTCCAGCGTGATTTGACCATTGCGCTCTTTGCCTGCTGCTAACCTTTCTGTCACATTTTCGATGCCATGATCGACCGCGTTACGTAACATATGCTCAAGCGGTGAGGTGATGCGCTCTAGAATGGTTCTATCCATCTCATCATCAGCATTGATAATTTTTAGCTCAACTGACTTATTTAGCTCATTAGCCGTCTGGCGCACAATCCGCTCAAGCCTTGGTGTCAATCGCGTAAAAGGCACCATACGTGAGTTCATCAAGCCATCTTGTAATTCAGTCTGCGTTCGCGATAACTGCAATAGTAGACTTTCACTGTCGCGCGTTTTTTCTAACAAAGTATGGTTAATTTCGACCAAATCCGATGCCGACTCTGACAAAGATTTTGACAGCTGATTTAAAGACGAGTACTGATCCATCTCAAGCGGATCAAAGCCTTCATGATTGACCAGATCTTCATCAATCTGCGATAAAATCTGTGCCTCAAGCTCAATCTCCATACGACGGAGCTGATCTGCTAGGCGCTGTACGGTAGTGCCCATCTCTTCGATACTGTTGGTCAAGCTACTGATACCCATATCGATACGAGCACGGTTAATCGCAGACTCACCTGATAGGTTGATCATATGCTCAATCAGACCGCCTGAGATACGGATCATCTCATTACTATTGGCATTTTGCTCTTGCTCAGTTACTTCGCTCACCATCGGCGGCATGGCACTGATATCTTTTTGGATACCGATCGTTTCTTTATTTTCTTTGGCAATTAAAATCGATTCACGCTGCGCTTGCAAGGTTTCTACTGGTATCTGCGTCAAGCTATCAGGGTTTTGACTAAATTGCTGTAACGCCTCGATCAATAAGCTCGGCGTTGGCGGATTCACTTGCTGCGATAGGATAAAGACCGCGTCTGCTAGCCAGTCATAACAAGCGGTCAGCAACTCTAGCACTTGCGTGGTTGCAGGGCGGCGCTGAGCAACAAAGTCTTGATAAACTGTTTCCATTGCATGAGCAAGATCAGCAATACCAGTAGCAGTGACCATGCGTGCGCCACCTTTTAGCGTATGCAAGTCACGCTGTAATACTTGCAGCGCCACCATATCATTAACATTATCTAAGAATAGCTGTAGATATTCATTACGATTGGTGAGTGCAGCGGCTTCTTCTAAGAACACTTCTAAAATATCAGCATCGGGCAATTCATGCGTCCATGATTGCTGGATAATGTTATCCAAACTCAACCTATCTGCTGCATTTTCTACAGGCTGGGCATCTTGATTGGCAAAGACTTGAGGCTCAGCTAGCACATGGTTATTTGGCACAGGTACGATAAGCTGTACCGTTTCTGGCAATGCTTGTGCTTTTAAAAATTGCTGTAATTGCGCCATGAGCTCAGGCGCAAAAAACGATTTTTTATAACGTACAATGTGTGCTACTTGTAATGACAAAGTATCTTGTACCACTTGCATAATCTCACGCCACTGCGCGGTTGGCTCACGTTTATATTCTACGAACGCCTCATAGACGCTTTCTGCTTCATGAGTCAAATCGCCAATACTGCGGATACCCGCCATACGCGCACCGCCTTTGATGGTATGCAGATGGCGTTGGAGTACCTTTAAGGTATTAATATGGGTAATGTCTGCACGCCACTTGCTGAAACTATCAACCAGCGCGTCATCAAGCTCTTGCGCTTCTTCTAAGAAAATCTCTAGTAGCTCAATATCTGTATCGATCGTTTCAAGCTCGAGCTTAGCTGCGGCAATACTTTGTACAGTAGCCTGTTCTTCATCCGCTATATTTTCATTACTTTGAGTCTTATCTTGTACGATACTGGCTTGTACGGTGTTGACTTGCTTAATACTCTCTAACTGCTCTAGTACTTGCTCATCAATTTTTAATGAGGTACTGCCTGCCAAAGCATCAAACAAACCGACTAGTTGCGCATGACCTGCAAGTAGAATTTCTTGGATGTGACTGTCTGCCGCCTCTTTTGGATACTGGCTCAAATAATGATAAGCATCTTGTAAAGCATCGAGAATAGAGACAAACTTTGGAAAGGCCTGTGCTTTTTCAGTGAGATATCTAATTTGTGAGATTTGCTTAGCGATATAGGTTTGGATTTGCGCCATATCAGCATCGTTAAGCGCTTTATCTAATAGCCATTCGGCGTCTAATAATTCATCAATATTGCCAGCTAACAAATCATTAATGGTTGGTTTATCCTCAGTGCTTGCCTCACTATCATCGTCTTGCTCTTCAAGCAATGCTTGCAAAGAGGCGATATCCTGCTCGCTTTGCATATGCTCTGCCGACATATCCTGCTGGTGTGCATGCTGTTTGTAGTTATAGAGATAACCATCGATAAGCGTGACCGATTGGGCCAGCGCCGTTAAATGGCTGGCATTCATCGGCACATCCTGCTGCTGTAGAAGCTCTAAGCTTTGCTCGATCGTCGCACTCACATCGCTAATGGCAGTTAATGCACTCGAGCCAGAAGCTGCTCTCAAGGTATGAAAGGCCCGTACAATCTCGTCACTTACCTCGACATATGGCTCATATTGATGATGGCGTACAAAGTCGTTAATGCCTTCTAACAGCTCCTCTGCCTCTTCAATAAAGATATCAAAGAACGCCTGTTCTTCTTCACTTTGAGGCATCAATATCACCGGTGCTTCTGCCATTTTTTCATTGACCGAATGAATCGTCTGCAAAGTACGATCGACTGCCTCATCGTCTTTTATATCTTGAATATGACTGTCTGCATCAATAGGTATCGATGTCTGCTTATCAGGCTGTGACCATTGATCGTACAAGGCACGGTAGCTGAATTCATCGCCTAGCTGTTTGCTATAAGCATTAGCACAGCCAACCCACAATGGCACCATAGTAGGATAGTCTTGGCTTTTACGCTCAAAAGTGTTTAATAACTCAGGATACGCGGCTAATACATCACCAATCAGCTGCTGTATATCTGCTGAAGCAGTAATACTTTTATCCAAAATACGGTTTAGCATATTTTCTATAGACCAAGCTAATTCAGCACTGTAATGAGCGCCAACCATACGACCAGAGCCTTTTAGGGTATGAAACCCACGGCGTATGTCTTTTAGTTCAGTCAAATCAGTAGGCGATAACTGCCAATTTTCATATAAAGGGATGATCTCATCTAAGACCTCTTTGGCCTCTTCTATAAATATCTCTTTAATATCCTGATCAGCATCGTTTGCATCTGTCGCTAGCGACTCTGCTTCTAAGATAAATGGCTGTAATAGCAAAGGTAGCTGTAAATCTGACAATGTATTTGACCTATGATCTGGCTTAGAGACTATGCTTATGGCTTGCAAATGTAAGTCATGGTCAAGTGCATCATCATCTGCAGAAGAGTACGCTGCTTCCATATCCGCTGCTGCTAAGGGAGGCTCGACTGCTATCAGACCTGCATTCAGTGGTTGCAAAGTCATCAAATTATGACTTTGCAAAATAGTGATAGCAGGGTCAAAGCTTGGTGGCTGCTGTGCTGTAAAGTCAGCTAACATAGCGGGTAGCCGCTGGGTGGTTTCTGTTATTAATGTCACCACATCATCCGTTACCGATAAGGTCTTATCCAATAAACGGTTGAGCAGGTTTTCGATAGACCATGCCATCTCACTGATGCTAACAGCACCAACCATACGTCCCGAACCCTTTAAGGTATGAAAACCGCGCCGTAGTTCCGTTAAAGGCGTTAAATCTTGTGCGTCTTCTTGCCATATGGGTAAAAAGTCTTCTAGATCAGCGATCACCTCTTCGACTTCTTCAATGAATATTGCTCGAATGTCCTCATCAATATCGAAGTTATCAGATTCAAGCTGCTGACGTATTTTCAATAAAGCTTCGCTATTCTCTGCGCTGTCAGCCCCTACAGTCCCTACAGATTTTTCATTGTCTGATAATAAATCCGTCAGTATTTCGCTATCAAAAGATGGTTCAGTACTAGGCGCAATCTCACCGCTGTCGTCATAGCGTAAGACATCGTTGGCGACTTGTTTTTGAATGGGCAAAGTGTGGTTGATTGCTTCAGGCGCATCGATATATGCATTAAGTAGCTTGGCAGCCGTCTCAATATACGCATTTGCTTTTTCTAGTAGCGTTTGATCAAAAAACTGCTGCGCAAGATAATCCAATAGCAGCTCAATGGCACTCAAACTCTCTGCCAACGCTTCGGTAATGTCCCAGCGCAATATGGCAAGGTTATGAGTATGTAGCTGTGCAAATATAGCGGCTATTTTATCAATGACTTCACCAAGCGCTGGCAGTCCCATGCTATTAAAAGCATGGCTCATGCTCGTAAGACTGGCCTGCTTTGGCAGTAACGATAATTGTTGGCGCTGTATATAGGTATGAAAATCCTGCTTAATTTCTTCAGCTGCAATACGCAGCTCACGCAAATCCCCATGAACAAGAGCCGCCTCTAAACTGCTTGCTGATGGCAACTCATTATCGATGTCCACAGAAGTAGTGAATGCCGCTCCCTCATCTGCCTTAGTAGAGATCATTTGCTCTATATGATAGACAGCGCTATATAGCTCTTGTAGCTGACGTTCAATCTGCCATTGCTCTTGCGCAAAGTCCTGCTCTGATGAGAGGCTACGCTCTATATTAGCTGCAATAGAGTCAATCTGTGGGGCAAATAGCGTCCAGCCACGACTTCTAAGCTGATTGTTTATTTTCGCTAAAGGCTTTAGTAAAGTATGAGGCTTATCAAGCGCAAAAATAATTGTCTCAATCTCACTCAATATACGAGGTAAAAGACGCGATTTCGCGTCTGACTGTACACTGCCATTTAATAAAGATTGAGCACTATCACTGTTATTAACAAGGCTACTTAGTTCACTATGAATATAACCAATGAGACTTTGAATCTCGCTTATAGGCGGCTCAATCTGCTCTTGATGATTGGCTATCAACTGATCGAGCTGACTTAATATCCCTGCATACTGCTCAGGTAGTGGTTTCTCATTTTGCCCAAGATCTTGTAGCCAAATCTCAGTCAGATACCACAAGCGCTGAGAGTCAGTTTCTTGAGCCGTTTGCCATAAATAATGGCTGACCTTTTGTAGCACCGTCAGAATCGCAGGTTTATTCATATTAGCAGCCAGTAATTCTTGCGTCTGCTGGCGCCACACTAATAATAACTGCTGATGCTGTTGAGTGTCTAAATCTGATATTGTCTTACTCGCAGGTAGTCTGATGTCAATATCATCATAATGCGATAAGCCAGCCAAATGAGCGTCTGTCATCAATGATAAGGTATTTGCAAGCGGCTCTGTGACGATATCAAACTGTGATAAAACTTGCGCCAGATCAGTCAGCGTTTTATTCATCAAAACACGATGATAGCTGCCTGTGCGCCCATAATATTCTAGCTCACGCTGTAATACTTTATGAGCAATCTTCCCTACTCTGCATCTCTCAGCAGCCAAACTTATCTCTAATTCATCATTGTCTACCTTATCACTGTCTAGATCATCAAAAACAGTGGCTTTTGCTAGCAGGCTAAGGTTATTTGCTAAGCTTGCTAGAACAGGCAGATTACTCATGATCAGTGCCCCAGCAATCTCATGATAATACTGTGCCATTTGCTCATCGTTAGTGCGTGCTGCCTTTAATTGCCAGCCATCAGCTACCTGTGTTAAGTACTGATTAAACAGTGGCAATAACCACTCAAGCGTTACCATGTCATTGGGCTGGTTTTTCATAGATTCATCCTGACTCTTTTAGGCGCTAATTTAGGTACTGATTTTTTGCCACGCATTGAGATGTGGATGCGCAATACGGCGCATATTTGAAGGACGCCAAAATAGCGCCTCACCTGGAGCCAATATAATATAACCCCCTACAGCACACTGCTTTGACAATCGGGCCAAAATATCGCGCTGATCAAACTTGCGAAAATATAACAGCATGTTTTGACAAACAATCATCTGCTGTAGATGCGCGGTAGGCGGTTTTTCATCCATAATATTGTGTAAAGCAAAACGAACCTGAGACTTTAATGTTGCTGTCACCTGCCAGTAGCCAGTGCTATTACTTACCTTGGCTTTATCTATAAAAGCATTACCAGCATTATCAATATTCGCTTCGTCAGCCATGGCTGCTGGTAATAATGGTTGCACAAACTGCTGACAATATGGCGGGATTAATGCTTGCTGCTTAGCGTCGTATTGACCAACGCGTGCCTGTGCAAGTACTTGTTGACTGACATCTGTCCCCAAGATCGTATAATTGCTCAATTGCTTTGCAGCCAAGCTCATGGCTAAAGACCAAGTCTCTTGTCCACTTGCGCAGCCCACACTCCATATACAAAACATCTCACTAGCATCGGCAGTTATGCGCTTAGCGTGCTGATGCTGCTCTGCACATTCTGTGACAAAATTGATAGAAGGCAGATGACGGAAAAACCGGCTTTCATGGATCAACACTCTATTGAGCAAGTGCTGGCGCAACTCATCATTAAATGGCAACTGCTGCCACAGCTCGGCGATAGTCACACCATAAGACCATGCTGTCTGAATCACCGCGTTTTCCAACCAATTGCGTTGAATGTTGGGTAATACAAAACCAATCTCACATTCTATATAGCGTTGCCATTGTCTAGCATCAAAGTACTCAACCTGCCGTACTGTTTTTACATGGTCTTGCTTGAGGCTATCTATTGATGCAGCCTCAATTATATGGACACTATTACTGCTTTTTTGAATATGATGATTCATGCAACCTGCTATTAATGTTACTGCTACACATTTCATAATATCTATTTAGAGCAGCAATTTGGTTAACGTCTCCTTGCTTAACGTCTCCATAAAAACATTATCGCTACTGCCGACAGTTATCACATATTGACCGAGACTCTCTCATCCATATCGAGATATTCATGATTCAGCTGCTCATCATCATTTGAGATTTTAAAGCCGGTGACTGATTCTTGTAATGCTGCCGCCATTTCGCTTAGCTCACCAATAGAGCGGGCGGTCGCCATCGTACCAGAAGAGGTTTGAGAGGTAATATCTTGAATAATGTTCATGGTATGAGAGATGTGGCCTGCCGATTCTGCCTGTTGCAAAGCAGCATTTGAAATATTCTGAATAAGATCCGCCAAAGTATTAGAAACGGTTTGCACCTCCTCTAGTGCTTCACCCGCATCTTTTGCCAACCGTGCACCACGTACAACCTCAGACGTCGTTGATTCCATCGATATAACCGCTTCACTGGTATCTGCCTGAATGGTTTTTACCAACGTTTCAATCTGTTTAGTGGCATTGGCTGAACGCTCAGCAAGACGCTGAACCTCATCAGCAACAACCGCAAATCCTCGTCCTGCTTCACCTGCCATCGATGCCTGAATCGCCGCGTTCAATGCCAAAACGTTGGTCTGGTCAGCAATATCGTTAATCAATCCAACGATATCACCAATTTCTTGCGAAGATTCACCAAGACGTTTAATACGCTTTGAGGTTTCTTGAATCTGATCACGGATAACGTTCATACCCTCAATAGAGCGCTGTACGACCTCTGCCCCATTGTAAGAGATGGCAACAGAACGCTGAGCAACCGTTGCAGATTCTGCCGCGTTATTTGAAACCTGATCAATGGACACCGTCATCTCATTAATAGCGGCAGACACGCCCGCGATTTCTTGTGCTTGATGCTCAGAAGCCGCCGCAAGCTCGACTGCATTCATCTGCGTTTGCTCTGATGACTGCGAAACGCGTTCAGCGGTACTATTAATAACCAATACCAATTGGCGTAGTTGGTCAATAGCAAAGTTAACCGAGTCAGCAATCGCACCTGTAAAGTCTTCTGATACCGTTGCATTGACCGTCAAATCACCGTCTGCCAAATCACCCAACTCATCAAGCAGGCGTAAAATAGCAATCTGGTTACGCTCGTTTTCTTCTTGAATTTGGCGTGCACGTTCAGACTCAGCTTCTGCTTCTTGACGACGACGCAAAGTCTCTTTTTCAATCAGTAAACGTTCTGAGCCACCACGCTGCTGTAACAACTGGTAAAAAGCGAAAAAGATACCCAGTACACTGAGCACAAAGACAACTACTGGTATTATGACGGACTGATTAAAATCTGTTAAATACGCACTGACCGATGCTATGGCATTAATCATCGCCAATAGAGCGCCGATAGCTACTAGAGCACATCCGCCTAGTAATAGTTTCCACTGACTGTCAGTATTTGTCGCAGCTTTACTTACGCCACTTACAGGGTTATTTATAGCATCACTCATCGCACTTATTCCTTTCAAACAATCGTCAAAGTCTTATTGAGTCTGACTCTGAAATCATAGTGTTATCAAAACAACCGTGATGAACAAAGCCTGTATGAATGCTGACACACCACCGGATCATGTCAGCTATGATTCTTCTGCCATTATTTTAATGAACCCCTCATGATTAAACATAATGAGTCATTAGAGACAGTTATATTGCAGCATCGGTATACTGTAGATCCTGTGTCAGTAAGCTTGGCATAAACACATACCAATCTTGTTCATCTTTGAAAAACTTGCCGTGGTTATAAGGAGCAAATGGTGAGTTTGGCTCAATGGCTTCTGGACGATATTGGTCTTGAGTAAACTGCTCGATACCAATCACTTGGTCAACAAGCAGCCCTGAAAACACATTATCATGGTCAATGACCATCACCTTACGCTGACTCATTTGTGCTAACCGACTTGGCACTTGTAAAAATCGAGACAAATCGGTCAACGGCAATAAACGTCCACGAATATTGGCAATACCAAGCATCCAAGGCTTTACTAAGGGCACGCTGGTGTATTCTGGCATAGACAATACTTCTGCTACTTGACCCATTGGCGCAACCATACGTTGACCACCAATCTCAAATACCACCCCTTGCCAGTCAAATTCCTGTCCACCGCGGCGTCCGCTTTTACGCGAACGTGCCATATCTGCTAGACGCAGAAGCTCAATAAATCCTTTTGATGCCATAAGCTACTCCATTACTTTACGTATGATCTGGACCAGACCGCTTTCATCGATAGGCTTGGTAAGATACTCTTTTGCGCCTTGACGCTTGCCCCATACCCGATCGGTTTCTTGGTTTTTGGTACTGATCATGATGATAGGAATATGTGCGGTTGCCTTATCACGAGTGATCTTGCGAGTGGCCTGAAAACCGTTCATTTCAGGCATAACCACATCCATCAGAATGACGTCTGGCAGATGAGCAATGGCCATCTGGCAGCCTTGTTCACCATTAGTTGCTTCCAAGACTTGATAGTTATTTTTAGAAAGCATGTCGCGAAATTTCGCCATCTCAGATGGTGAATCGTCAATGACTAATACAGTAGTCATGGTTATTTCCTTTATTTTCGATGATATCCATTAGATATAGAATGTTAAAACAAACCGTTTGGAGTAATATTTTATGCTGAACTGAATATATATTACTGATTATGACAACAATAATTGATCGTTATATGAAAACTCTTGACCATTTCTTATGATCATTTTAGTGATTAACGATACTGGTTAATTGCCTCAAAAAGCTCATCCTTACTAAACGGTTTGGTCAGATATTCATCAGAACCTACAATACGCCCACGGGCTTTATCAAATAAACCATCTTTAGATGACAGCATAATCACAGGTTTACTGGCATAGTCAGGGTTATTCTTAATCAAGGCGCAAGTTTGATAACCATCCAAACGTGGCATCATAATATCCACGAAAATAATATCTGGATTATGATCGACAATCTTAGCCAAGGCATCAAATCCATCAATGGCAGTGACAACTTCGCATCCCGCTTTTTGCAATAAGGTTTCTGCGGTACGGCGAATTGTCTTTGAGTCATCAATAACCATTACTTTTAAACCATCAAAATTATTTTCCATTCTTATTGTCCTATTAACGACTATCTATTCATCATGCGATATATTTACAGTACTACTGATGCATAGTGCTGTTTACTCACAATGAACTATCTTAGTATGTTGGGCATTATGCTAAATTTCGTACAGCGTTATTATAGCCATAAATTCAATGATTACTCATACTCTGCAACCATTAATTATGGCAGACAAAATTAATGAACAATGAACAATGTCATCGCGTACTCTATCGACAAACGAGTACGTCTTATTCACTATTGTTTGTCATAAAAACCGTTGAATATTTAGTTTCATCAAGAACCTACTCTATTGAAAATCGACAAAATCGGCTAAATGACAGATAAACAGCCTCTTTATTAAAGGTCATATTTTCAATGACAGCTATTATATAGAACATACACTCATCTTACTGAATAATTTACCTTTGTGATAAAAATGTATCAATATATTTTGATATGTTCGTTTTATCACAGTTGCCAACTATTATCCAGATATTAGTGAAATTATGTTCAAATTAATGTATTGAACTGAGTTACTTAACCAATATCTCCTATGTAAAAGCGACAATGTACTGCATCTTATTTAGCACCCAACCATCCATGAAACACAATACGGTAGAACCATTTCCCCTGTCTGTAATTCCCTATATAATAAAAAATCGTTTCTAAGGGTGACTGGTATGACATTTTTTATGCGCTTGCTGCATTATATGCGTTTTATATGCTTACGCTTTGCGCCGTTGAAAAAGAGCGTTTATATATTGAGTGCCCTATTTATTATGGCTTGCCAGCCGACGCCTCCTAATGAAGCCTTAAATAGCAACAGTCATGAGTCAGCTGATATCCCGCTTATTAGTGCCGATAGCGTCACCATCACACCTGAGCATATTTTGAGCATCAAACCTACCCGTTATCAGCCAAGTCTTGGCTTACAAGGGCGTATCGAACCGAGTAAACGTATTAACCTTGTGGCGGCGCAGCCGTTGATGGTGGAGCAAGTATTAGTTAGCGACAACCAATGGGTGAAAAAAGGCACGCCGCTACTTACGGTTCGACGTCAGCAAGTATTGAATAACCCAACAGATTCAGCTGATACTAAACCCAATATAGAAGCAGAGGTAAATAACACTGCTAGCAATACTGATAGCACCAGCACTTCTGAAGCTTCTAACAGTGATGATGTCGCTGATAATAGTAAAAACAGTACGACGGCCGAAAAGACCTCTGAATTGATAACCTTGCGGGCGCGCTTTTCAGGACGCGTGGAGAACCTGTCGCTACAAGTGGGACAAAAGATAGAGGCTCAAACAGCGTTATTGACGCTCAGTGACGAAACAGAATTACATTTTATCTCAACATTACCGATTGAAGCCGAATCGCAAATCTCTGTTGGTCAAACCGTCAATTTTACTGCCAAAGACAGGGTGGATAACTTTACTGGTCAAGTCAGTAAAGTACAGGCAATAAAACAACCCATCCAACTTTTGGTTTATGTGAATGTAATCAATAATGAAATCAATCGCAAACAACTTGCCCCTGACATGCAAGTCACTGGTCGCGTTGATTATGGACAGATACAAGTAGGGACTATTGTGCCCAAAACTGCCTTACATAATGTCGATTTGACGTCAATACAGGTGCCACCTTATAAACCGCTGCGTTCTTTGACGGCTAATATCTGGATTATAGGTCAGGATAAACGCTTAACCCGTCAGCCTATTGAAGTCATTGAGTATAATCCTCTAACCGAACAATATTTAATTGCAGGTATTAGCAATGACAGTTTAATTTGTTTAGCAAACTTACCCATTGAATCTAAAGGCAAAAAAGTAGTGGTGTCTTAAGTAGCGTGCCACGCAGTTACATTATGTAGAAACATTAACAAAGCATGCCTTGTTTAATAACATCCTGTTTAGGCAATATAGCGTATTATAGCTAGTATGAATGGCGCGCTTTTATCGCATAACTTAGATCCATAACTTAAAAGCGCGGCTTGTATCTTATATATTGATAGCTACTTTTGATTGATATATTTATCTTATGAGCATTTGGAAGAATTGAAAACTAAGGGCAGACGCCTCTTTTACGTATTGTAAAAGTGCGTTCAGACAAATTATAACAACTACTAGAGGAAATATTATGAGTAAGCAAATTTTACTAATTGAAGATGATCCAGATTTAGCAGAGTTGATCAGCGATTATCTGACCATGAATTATTATGATGTGCATCATGCAGGTCTTGGTCAAGAAGGTTTGGATCTATTGGATACCAAAGAGCGTGAGATTGATTTGGTCGTACTCGATCTTATGCTACCCGATATGGATGGTATGCAGGTCTGTCAAAAAATTCGCGGCAATAAAAACAATATGACCAATAAAGTGCCGATCATTATGTTGACGGCAAAAGGCGATACCACAGACCGTGTATTGGGTCTTGAGATGGGCGCTGATGATTATATCGCCAAACCGTTTGAGCCACGTGAACTGCTGGCCCGTATTCGTGCGGTTATCCGTCGTCATGAGCAGCCAAATCAAGCCGACAGTCAATCAGATAGCTTAACCTTTGGTCGTTTAAGTGTGTTCCCTGACAGTCACGAAGTCACTATCGATGACTTACCTGTGCGTTTGACGACGCATCAGTTTCAATTGCTACATTATTTTGCCACTCATTCAGGCAAAGTCCTAAACCGTGAGCAGTTATGGCAAGCTATGCCAAATGATGACAGCTCAGACAATATTGATCGTGCCATTGACGTGCATATTTCGCGTCTTCGGGCGTTGATTGAAGACAATCCACGTCAGCCAAAGCGTATTATTACGGTGCGCGGCGTCGGTTATCAGTTCGCCACTGACCAAGTATAATCAATAGCAAACTGCTGGTAAATAAACCATCAAACAGCTTTAAAACAGCGTATCAAAGGGGGTATCATACAGGTGATGACCCCTTTTATGTTCGACCATATAAGATGGCATAAGCTTTTGATAATAGAGATGATTTAATGCAGCAATTGGGTTTTCGTTCCGTATTTGCCAAGCTATTTGCCAGTGTTATGTTGGCGCTTATCTTGTTTGCTGTTGCGATGGTATTATTAACGCAGCTGGTACATGACAAGGATGCGGGCATTCGCTCAGAGGTATTAGCGACGCAAATCTTGGGACAGATTGATCCTTTTTTGCACGAGCTAAATATTGCAGTTAGTAAAGAAAATCGCTTACAATCGCGTTTTATGCTGGCCGTGGTCAAAAAAAGCTTCGATATCTTTGATGAGTCATTGCAGGCAAAAATGGGCTTGTATGACAGCGAAGGTCATCTGCTCATGCAAACCGATAACAGCGATTTGCCACTAGAGCTCCCTGCTCCGCCTTCTTTATTTTCACGCGTTTTCCCCTCTTTTTCAGAGACATCGCCTACCAAGCAAGCACAAGTTTATAGCAGCACAGGCTATACACTCTTGTATGAATCACGCTTGCCACCCAAAAAGCCTGTTCTCTCTGCGGCGCTGAATTTGTTTACCGGTACGCTATTATTGCTACTTATTATGGCAGGCGTCCTTTGGTGGATTGCGCGCACCATTACTTGGCGTATCAATCAGATGAGTCTACAGATGGCTCAGCTTGGCGATGGTGACTTTACCGTACGGGTAAATGCCCGCGGCAATGATGAAATTGCCTCACTGGCACGTGGCTTTAATCAAGCGGCGCAAAAGATTGAACACCTGATCGATGCCAATAATTTATTACTTGCACATGCCTCTCACGAGCTGCGTACGCCCATCACCCGTATTCGTCTACAGATTGAGATGATGGATATGCTGACAGATTCTCTGCCAAGTGATAATAAGGCCAAGTTCGATAAACGCGCTCAAGCCATCAATCGTGATCTCTCAGGGCTTAATGACTTGGTTGAAAGCATTCTATTGGTGAGCCGTTTGGACGCTGGTCATGCCTTACAGCAAGTTGAGCAGTTAGATATATATGATTTGGTCAACCAAGAACGCCAGCACTACCCTGAAGCAACGTTGATTGGCGAGCACATCGTGATTGACGGTCAATCATCGATGCTCACCCATTTGATTCGTAACCTATTAACCAATGCCATGCTGCATGGCAAACCACCGGTTACTGTGCTGCTATATGGCGTACAAAATATTGAAGACGCTGAAGATATCCCTGATTTTTTATTGCAGACAGTACTGTGTAGTGGCTTTGTAGACTATAACAGCTCAGATTTTTATTCTGATGAAACCTGTCATCATACAAATGCGCTTGCTCATGACCAAGAGACAGTGTCAGCACTAGATGAGGCTACTCATACAGTGCCTGCAAAGCCAAAGGTAGCAAATAGTGAGTCTGTCGTTGTATTGCCAGCACCGCCTATCTACCAAAATGGTGAAAATGTAGTGATTGATGCGGATGTTAGCATCGACAATGAATCTGATAATACTGCGAATCAAGAGGGCGATGGTGCCACTTTAGAACAAGCAGCGCTTACCAACACCAGCGAGCCTCATCAAAAGGTTGGTAATTCCTCATTATTTGATAACTATCATAGCTTTACATCGGACTTAACCGATAAGCTGAAGAAAGTCAGGTGGCGTGCTGTGCCTGAAAAGAAAGCATCTTCTGAAGCTTCTGATAATAATAGTCAAGACATTGCCGATAACAATGTTACTAATAATAAAACAGATACTGATAAAGTTCATAAAGATGGTGATGTGGCGATAAAAGATAGTGATAAAGCCGCCCATAAAGAAAGTACTGACCCGACAAATACTACCCGTAAAGAAAGTCTGTTTAGCAAACATCTCAAAAAATCTAAGCCGGAGCCAACACGTCCGCTGCCAAAGTATGTGGTATTAGCAGTGATTGATGAGGGGAACGGTATCCCTGAAAACAAACGCGAAGAAGTATTTAGCCCCTTTGTACGTTTGCAGCAAAAAAACAAAGGCTCAGGTCTTGGTCTATCTTTGGTATCACAGATTGTCACTGCCCATCAAGGAAAAATCACTACTGACACTATCAATGGTCATACGCGGTTTTTGGTGGTATTACCTGTCAAGCTTGATCCTCACTACAACCATTATGATAACTTATAAGTCATCGTTTTATAGCAACGAATAGCGTATAAGCGCCTATACGCTACTCTTAATTTGTGCCCCTTCAAACCACCTTCTAGCGCTAACCCCTTAAGCCCGTTAAGCCCTATCTTAAATTCCATATACTTTTATGATGCACATCTGTGATGGTTTGAACTGAGTTATCAGGCAATCACGGATGACCATATCCAAAACCTTGCATAATATGCTATATTAGCGCCCCTTATTATGGGGTTATTGAAGGTTGTTTTAACTCAGCGGTTAAGCCGTTAGAGAGACGATGACCATTTCATAACCACGAAAACATTTATTAAATTTTGAGCCTTCCATGAGTGACATGATTGTCTTAAACGATGTGACCAAGCGTTTTTTGAGTGACCGGTCTATAAAAGGTAAAGACGGCAAGCCACATTGGTTTACTGCTGTTGAGCCGACGTCACTAACCGTCCAGCAAGGCGAGATCTTTGGCTTGATGGGCTATTCAGGTGCCGGCAAGTCAACGCTTTTACGGCTGATTAACTTGCTTGAGCGTCCTGATTCAGGACAAGTGATTATCGATGGTACAGATCTGACCACCTTATCGGCCAGTGACTTGCGTATTGCCCGTCACAATATCGGTATGATTTTTCAGCAATTTAACTTGATGGCTAACCGTACTGTCTTTGACAATGTCGCCTTTAACTTAACGGTGGCAGGCTATCCTAGTGCTGATATTCATAAGCGGGTTATGGATTGTTTGGACATCGTTGATTTAACCGACCGCGCTGGGCACTACCCTGCACAGCTATCAGGCGGACAAAAACAGCGCGTTGGTATTGCCCGTGCCATTGCGCCAAGCCCAAAAGTGCTATTGGCTGATGAGCCGACCAGCGCGCTTGACCCTGCCACCACGCGCAGTCTATTAACCTGTTTACGTGATATTAATGAGCAGCTTGGCGTTACCATCGTCATTGTGACTCATGAGATGAGCGTGATTCGTAGACTATGTGACCGTGCGGCATTGTTACATCAAGGGCAATTACTAGAAGTCGCAGATATCCGCGACGGTCTCATTCAGGCCACCACCCCAATAGGCAAAGGCTTAGTCCAAGAAGACTAATGAGGCAGGAGAGATAAACATGATAACCGGTGCAGAATTATCCGCCTCGATAGACAAGCTGCTTGTGCTGCGTAAAGAGATTTGGCAGGCGTTTTTAGATACTTTTATTATGCTGGGTATCTCAACCACAGTTGCCATACTGATCGGCGGTCTGTTTGGCGTCTTTTTATTTTTATCCAGTGACAAACAGTTTTTGCAAAACAAAACGCTGTATGGCGTGCTTGGTGCTATCACCAACTTTATGCGTGCCTTTCCGTTTGTGATTTTGATGATCGCCATGAGCCCCTTTACCAAAGCCATTGTCGGTACTGGTATTGGTCCGATCGCCGCCTCCTTGGTGCTTGCGATTGCCGGCTCGTTTTACTTTGCGCGCTTGGTTGAGCAAAACTTACGTGAAGTACCGCGCGGTATTATCGAAGCGACTGAATCAATGGGTGCAAGACCGTTTACCATTATTAAAGTACTTCTGAATGAAGCACGTTCTGGCTTGGTGTTATCCGTAACCATCCTTTGCATCAGCTTGCTGTCTTTTTCAGCAGCAGCCGGTATGATTGGCGGCGGCGGCTTGGGTGATTTGGCGATTCGCTATGGTTATTATCGCTATCAAACCGAGGTCATGGTATTTATCGTGATTATGCTATCGATCATGGTTATTGGTATTCAGGCCTTGGGTAATTGGATCGCGACGCGATTAGATAAACGTTAATAAGCTGTGAGTCCTTGGCTATTTAAGCGCCTTAATATAAGAGACTATTGATTCTATAACGCTTGATATGAATAATTCACAGGGTCTAATGCTGATTCATCCTAAGCAAATGCTTGACTTTGTAACGGATTCCCTTTAATTTTGAGACTATCTTAACACTCGTTAACTTAGCAGCATTACTATTTATAATGTTGCTTTTTTAATGCGGTTTTAATCCTGTTTTGAGTCTCACCATTTATTATTTGATCCCTACCCTTATTAAGGAAGTTCCATGAAATTAACAGATATCAGCCGTCAAGTAGCGACTGCATTTGCTGCTGTTGGCGTATCAGGTCTTGTATTGGTCGGTTGCAACAACTCATCAGCCCCAGAAGCTACCAAAGAGCCAGTCACTGAAGGCGCAACTGAAGGTACAACTGAAACGGCCAATACAGAAGCTACTACAACCAGTGATATCGACCCTGAACACAGTAAAATCGTTATCGGTACAACCGAAGGCGATTTTGCCGATATGGTGCGTAACCAAGTCAAAGGCTCATTAGAAGCCCAAGGTTATGAAGTTGAGCTGGTCACCTTTACTGACTATGTCCGTCCAAACGTTGCGTTAGCAGATGGCGACTTAGACATCAACATCTTCCAACATAAGCCGTACCTTGATACCTTCAAAAAAGAAAACAACCTTGACTTGGTAGAAGTTTTCCAAGTACCAACAGCACCACTTGGTATTTATTCAGGTAAGAAAACCAAAATCGACGAAGCCTTTAAAGGTATGAGCGTCTCTGCGCCGAATGATCCAAGTAACTTTGCCCGTGCATTGGTCATGATGAATGAGCTTGGCTGGATTACGCTAAAAGACAATATCGATCCATTGACCGCCTCAAAAGCTGATATCGCTGACAATAGCAAATACGACATCAAAATCGTTGAGCTAGAAGCGGCTCAGTTGCCTCGTGCACGTGATGAAGTCGACTTTGCCATCATTAATGGTAACTATGCGACCGATTCAGGCATCAAGCTGACAGAAGCCCTATTCCAAGAGCCAAGCTTTGCTTATGTGAACTGGTCTGCGGTTAAAACGGCTGATAAAGATAAAAAATGGGTTAAAGACGTGACCAACGCTTATAACTCAGAGGCCTTTAAAAAGTATGCTCATGACAGCTTCCCTGGTTACAAGTATCCAAAGATTTGGGGTACTGACACTGCTGTAGCTGCTCCGGTTGCTGAAGCTGCCAAATAGCTAAAGCCGTCATAAAAAAGGTTATATCTGAGACAGCTCATTTAAATCAGTGAGTCATCTTGCATAAAAGAAGCCCATTATTGCTTAATAATGGGCTTCTTTTGCTTTATTGTTTAAGTAGGCAACGATAAAAATGAGGTTACAGCCTGTTTGTGGTTTGTAGGAAAGCGTCACCTGCCCTATCGCTGGCGCATGATTTTTCTTATAGTAAATGAGCTAAGTAGAAAGCAGTATTCCAATACTGACTCTTTTATTGATAAATCTCTTACAGCATAAGGATAATAATATGCACGCTAAACATTATAATATTCGTACGGCAGGACAAGCCAATATTCCGGTACTTGGGCTGGGTACCTGGCAATCAACGGGGCAAGACTGTATCGATATCGTCAGCCAAGCGTTAACAATGGGCTATGAGCATATCGATACGGCGCAAGCTTATAGTAATGAAAAAGAAGTCGGTCAGGGTATCAAGCAATCAGGCGTCGCTCGAAACACATTCTTTTTGACCACCAAAATATTTCCTGATGATATGAAGTTTGAGCCAGAGAAATTGGTAGCCGCTGCTAAGCGCTCTTTGGAAAATCTAGATACAGACTATGTTGATTTATTGCTATTACACTGGCCTGATGACCGTGTGCCGTTGTCAGAAACCATTCCGGCGCTGTGCGCGCTGCAAAAACAGGGCTTGACCCGTAATATTGGCGTATCTAACTTTAATATCGCCAATATTATCGAAGCCAAAAAGCATGCTGATGTGCCAATTGTCGTCAATCAGGTCGAATTCCATCCTTTTATTAAACAGCACACCTTGCAGACTTTTTTGCATAACCATCACATTTTATTAGAAGCCTACTCGCCGCTCGCCCGCGGTGATGTGTTTGATAATGAGATAATTAAGGAGATTGCCGATCGTCATAATGTTACGCCAGCACAAGTGTCACTGGCTTGGATATTAGCCGATAAGCAACGTATTGCGATTCCAAAAACCTCTAATCCTGACCATCTACAAGGCAATTTGGATGCTATCCATGTGCAGTTGAATAATGATGAGATTGAAAAGATAAACACGTTAGCGCGTAGCGACGGCCGTAAAATTAAGCATCCAGATTATTCTCCAGAATGGGATGATTAATAAATATCCCTTACTTACTTTAAGTATGAGATTACTAAAAAAAGCCAGTGATGTCTGATCACTGGCTTTTTTATGCTTTAAATACACACTATTGTTATTGCTGCAGCGTTTTGGTCTCATGAAGCTTTTCAGCAGGATTGTACTGCTCAGAAGAAGGGACTACGCCATTACGATTGTTCTCTTTCATCGATTTGGCAACCTCTGGCGGCATATAATTCTCATCATGCTTTGCCAATACTTCACCGGCGACAAAGATATCACCTTGCATTTTACCTGTCGCCACCACCCCTGAGTTCTCAGCAAACAAATCTGGCAAGATACCTTGATAAGTCACCGGCACCGTTGACTGAAAATCGGTAATAGCAAATTCAACACTCAGTGGATCGTTTGGCGCACGCTGTACACTGCCTGAAACCACCATGCCACCTGCGCGGATACGCTTATCTTGCGGTGCTTCACCATTTGCAATGGCGGTTGCGTCAAAATAGTAATCAGTCTGTTGCCCAATAGCATAAATCACCAACACTACGGCTATGGCTGCCCCTGCAAGCGTAAACATAACCCACATCAGTTTTTTACGACGAACTGCGTTCATACTAATACCTCATTGATGAGTCGCTGTTTTAGACACTATCCATCTATAAAACAGAAAATATTAAAGAAACCACGATTAGAAAAACGTTCTAAAAATGTCTTTCTAATCGTACTCTTCTAATAACTATATGGGAGCATTTTACCGATAACTCAATAAGACCAAGGCTTTTCAGTAAAACCTTTGCCGACTTATTTATATATAAGACATATCAGCGATGTTCAAAAATGCAGCTAGCAAAGGCATAATATAAAAGGGTTCTTAATGGTTTTTATTTGGTACTTTTAATCACTGGCGTAGACGTTTTGGTCGTGCGCTGTGCTTGACGGGCTTGCTGAATCGCCAGCTGCTTAATAAGGGCTTGTCTTTGGCGACGGCTGTAAAACACAAATGCCAGCATCATACCAACGGTAATCGCCCAGCATGACCAGACAAAAACCCCATGCTTACCCATGGCAATAAACTCAGAAAAACTATAAAAGTAAGGCTGCATCATATTTTCCTAGCCGTTATTTGTGTTGCCCGCGAATGTATTCTTTTACCCACGCTTTACCTTGGTCACGATGTAGGATTAGCGTATTGGTACGATAAATCGCTAAAGTTGCCACCAATAGATAACTACCGATAGTCATCAGTAACAGTGGCAGCCACATATCTGCTGACATCTTAGGTGCCGCAGTCAAAGTAAAAGTCGCCCCTTGATGTAAGGTGTTCCACCACTCTACTGAGTATTTAATAATCGGCAAATTCACAGCACCAACGATCGACAAAATAGCGGCAGCTTTACCACGATTTGCCGTATGTTCAAAGGCGGCAAACAGTGCCATCACGCCTGCATATAAAAACGCCAAAATCAGCATCGATGTCAGCCGCGCATCCCAAACCCAATAAGTACCCCACGTGGGTTTTGCCCAAATAGAACCGGTCAGCAAACTAATCACACACAATAAAAACCCCAAAGGAGCAATTGCTTGCGCTACAAGGCTTGCGGTCTTTATCTTCCAAACCAGATAAATGACCCCAAGTACCGCTAAAGCAAAATAAATGGAAATAGCAAGGCTTGCTGCCGGTACATGGATAAAGATAATGCGGTAGCTATTGCCTTGCAAATAATCAGGCGGCGCAAATGCCAGACCCCAAATACTACCAATGAGCAAGCAAAGGCTCGCCAGTATCGCCAGCCACTTAACCCAAGGCGAGAAGATCCGAAAGAATTCCTTGGTACCCACTGTGGTCAAGAAAACTTGCCAAATACGTTGCCACAGGCTAGGAGATGAGACATTATTTAGGTTGGGCATGGATATAAACCTATTACGCAGCTGGTGATTATCGAGTAACACGTATGAGTCGTACAACTACCTGCTAGCCTACTGGCGTTAAACGCCGAGTAAGATCTACACGTGAGTGTTTGTTTAATAGACCATTATAGCAAAGTTGCCGGTTTTCATCATGTTGTTAATATAAAAGGCTTTAATAACAGAAGAAAAACCTGCCAGTATAGGTTGTTAATTTAGCCACGACATTTTTAAGGTCATAGCAATGACCCATGGCATCACCAGCACTGAGATAATACTACCTGCCAGTAGCAACGCCAAAATCGGCAGACCGTTAAGACCAGTGGCAAATAAATCAACTGCACCAGTGGCAAAAATCAATACCGGTAACTGCATTGGCAAAGCGATTAAAGGTACGAGAACCGCGCCATTCTTTAATGATAACGTCAAACTGCTAGCAACCGCAGATAGCATCAGCAGCATCGGACTACCCGTGACAATCGATGCCATCAATATCCACGCCTCAAACCAGCTCAGCTGAAATAAAGGCACGGCAAGCAAACTTAATGCTGCCACAATGCCGCTACTAAAAATCCAGTGAATCACCAAACGAATCAGCACCCATAATGGCAGCGACGCCTTAGCGACGACCAATTGTGCCAATGTGCCATTATCAAGCGCTGGCTTAAACAAACCATCAACGCCCATCACCAGCGACAGTAAAGCGGCAATCCACACCGCTGACACCCCAAGGCGCTGTAATAGCGCAGGCTCACTGCCAACCGCTAACGGAAACAAGGTAATAATCACTAAAAACAGCACCAGCGGATACAACCACTGCACTGCCCCTTGCTGCTTGACCTGCCATTCGCGGCGCCACAGCTGCATAAAACTGATACTGCGCATATGAGCATTTGAGCTGGTATTTACGGTTTGTTTTCGAGTATCTGACTCTATCATTTATTTGCTCTTCTACTGATGCGTATCGCATTTATACTGACAATGATATTGATCGCTTTCATACCATATAATCGGATAAATCGAGCACTTGATTGGCAACGCCGACTGCTTGGTGACTGGTCATTAATATCGCCCCGCCCTCATGAGCAAACTCGCGTAATCTGTCTTCCATACGCGCCACCATATCGACATCGAGTGCGGTAAACGGCTCATCAAGTAACCATAATGGCGTCACGTCAGGCGTTAGTAAATATAAGCGCGCTAGGGTAATTCGCCGAGTTTGACCGGCGGATAAATGACTTGAGCTTATGGTCTCAAATCCCTGCAACCCTACCCAAGTAAGTGCATCGTCAATATCAGCAGTACTTGGGCTAATACCATATAAATTGAGCAAAAAGGTCAGGTTTTGAGCAACGGTGAGATTGGGATGAATACCCAATTGATGCGACACATATAGAGGCTGAATCGGTAAGCTAACAGCCCCTTGATAATAAGTCTCACCGGTTAGTACCGGCAATAATCCAGCCAGCTGCATAAGTAATGTCGTCTTACCAGTACCATTGGCACCAATTAAATGACAAATACTGCCAGCAGCCAGATTGAGCGAAACCCCTTCGCATAAAGGGATTTCACCACGCTGAACGGTCAGCTCATCAAGCGCAAGTAAGGCAGTATTTAAAGCCGTCATTACAACCTCTTATTATTTATTGAGCTGTAGTCGATATTCATCACAAACAAAGACGATGTTCGTGGCATAATACTTTATGCCTATTAACCACACAGTATAACAAATTGTCGATTACTATGACCTCAAAACCTATGCAGACATCAAAAGATACTCAAAACCCAGCTCAAGAATCAGACGCCCCCATGCTGACAGCAAACAGCTTAATCGATGCGCAAATCACGTTTATGCAGCAGTGGTTACGTAAGCAAGCTGAACCGCTGAGCATGGAAGCGTGGCAGTGGCTTGGTGCTCAGCCACTGGCTAAATATATCAGTAGCGATGATGTACAGCGCCTATTTAATGATTGGCTACTAGACCATCCTCTAAGCGAGGTAGTGCGCAGCGATATCCGCGATATCTTGCATAGCATTATCTATCACCCAGCCAATGACAATGTGCCATTATCAGAGCTTATTGACGATACGCAGGTTGTAACGCTGGCCGACTATATCGGCAGCCATGAGCAGCAGCGCAATATCTTGATTCATACCTTGGTTGGCAATGATACGTTTGCCGATTTGTTGACCCAAACGCTATACCACGCCATCAACGACTTTATGGAAAATACGCTAGATAAAGCGGGCGGTGTTGGTAAACTGATGAAGCTTGGGCGCAGCTCCTTTGAAAAGGCAACCAACAGAAACCTTGATGAAAAATTGCAGACCTACTTGCATCGCAATATCAAAGATTTGGCGCATCGCGCTGAAGCCAATGCCCAAGAGCATCTATCCAATGAAGAGGTATCGCGATTAGTGGTCACTGGTTGGGCGCGGATTAAAGAGCAGCCGATTAGCCATATCCAAACCTATCTGCGTGATGAGCCTGATAACAGTAGCATCGATCATATTGAAGCCAGTATTCAGCAGAGTTATAACCGCTTGCGCATGTCACCGTATTTGCACAGTCTTGTAGCAGCGAGCGTCGATACTTGGTATCGCAATCATCAGTCTGATACCATCGCACAGGTGGCAAAAAGCTTACATATCGATGAGGCAGCGATTGAGCAGCTGTCTACTACCCTGCTGCCTGTCATTTATGATGCTATTGATAGCGAATGGCTGACCGACCATCTGCGAGAGATGCTAAAAGCCTTTTATAGTCAGCCCAATATCAAAGACAGTTTGGGTTTGAACCATCAGTAATATATTTTTATCTGCTTGTTTGGGTATTTTCTTAATCTTTATATTTCATTTGTTGGTTAGCACACTATTTATGAGTCAACGTCACAAACTCAGCTTATGGCAAAAAATAAAGCAGCTGCTAGCCACACCCACTGTGCGCTCTGTTATTGATCATATTAAATCCTCCAAGGATTTGCCAAATTCTGACTTGAATGAGGTTGATAATCAGATGACTGCTGCACAAACAGCGACTGATGATATTAATACGGATCATAAAGAAACTGACCCTAGCAACATGGACAGCAATATCAGCACTGACAGCAATAACGATGCATTTCATAAAACTAGTAGCGAAGACATCAATGTTGCCGATAATAATAACAGCGCTGTCATAAATAAGCCTATGACCGCTGAAACCAGTACTGATTCAGATCTTGAAAATGCCGCAGCGCAGAAAAGTGAAAGCGATATACCCATTGTCGATTATTTAAAACAATACTTCGATGACAAAAAATGGCCTTACAATTATTATCAGCCTAAAGTAAGAAACAGCCAAAAATCCCATTACCTGTCTCTAAGGATGCGCAATAAGCAGCTTGATTGTGGCTATTTATTTCGGGTACAAGAAAATAATAAATTGCTGGCAGTCTACGGCATCTTGCCATTTTTGATACCAGAGAGTCACCAAAATGCCGCTATATTATTGATTACTCAAATTAACTACGACATGATTCTTGGTAACTTAGAAATGGATGTCAATGATGGTGAGATACGCTATAAAAACGCCACTGATGTCGAAGCGGTCGGTCTTGACGACGATATCCTTGAGTATTTATTACAAAGCGTTGTGGCTATGACCACGGTTGCTCATGAGATATTTAGTGATTTGATTAACAATCAAGACCCCGCTGAACAATTAGCAGATCTACTGCTGCAGCTACGCCAACAATCCGATTCAAGAACCTTCTTTTTGCCTACTCAGTTTGTACAGTAAGTTAATATACTGAATTCAGTATTCAGACGATACAGCGCGACGAGGATGAAAGGGATGAAGAGGATGAAAGTTACGCCGCCTCTATCGGCTTGGCAGAAGTAGCAAGCCAGAAAGATTTATCCCAGTTCTGCGCTGCAATATAAGCTATCAGTTTTATTTGAAATTGGTTATAGCGAACCTACCCCTACGAAAACAAGCATCCAAGGTAACTGCTGTAGTACACCCCATTTGCCAACGACTTCTTTAGAAAAACAATACGATGTTAAAAACACTATGCTAAAAATCGCCTACTCTGATATTTTTCGTTATTCAGTGCCTGAAAAACACCGCTTTCCCATGCAAAAATATACCCTAATTCCTGAGCGTTTATTGGCAGAGGGAACTATCCATAATGAGAATTTTTTTGCGCCAAAACGTTTAAGTGAAGATGAGATTTTAACGACCCATACTGCTGACTATTGGTATCAACTTAAGACCCAAACCCTGCCCCGAAAAGAAGCGCGCGCCATCGGTTTTGAGATGACGCATGAGTTGGTAGAGCGTGGTCGCTATATTGCTCACGCCACTTATGAATGCGCACTTTTTGCACAGCAATATGGCGTCGCGATGAATGTCGCAGGCGGTACTCATCATGCCTTTGCTGATCATGGTGAGGGATTTTGTGTCTTTAATGATGTTTGTGTCGCGAGCAATTTATTACTCAATCGCGGACAAGCAAAAAAGATTTTGATCGTTGACTTGGATGTCCATCAAGGCAATGGCAATGCCAGCATTATGGCAGCTGAGCCGCGCGTTTTTGTCTTTAGTATGCATGGCGCAAAGAACTATCCGTTTCGCAAGCAAGTATCAGATTTGGATATTGAGCTGGATAATGATACCGATGATGGGCAATATTTACAGATATTAGAAAATACATTACCGCGTTTAATCAGCGAATTTGCGCCAGATATAATATTTTACCAATCTGCTGTCGATGTATTGGCAACGGATAAATTGGGCAAACTTGGACTCACGATAGAGGGCTGTAAGGCACGTGACGAATATGTTTTACGTCAAGCCAAAACCGCCAATATTCCAATCGCTATCGTTATGGGCGGTGGTTATTCAGAAGATATCAATGATGTGGTTGAAGCACACTGCAATACCTTTCGACTGGCGCAGCAAATATTTTTTAATAAGGCGACTGCTTAACATTTGGCGGCAATGTCAACCTTGCTGCTAAGCCATAAATGACATAATACCCTGCCAGCCGATACGCATACCAAGTATGGTGAGAATCACTAAGATAAGCTGACGAAAGCGGGCTTGTGGTAGATAACGTCGTAAGCGGATACCGACTAAGAGCGCCGTGATTGACATGACACTAAGTAAGGCAATCAGCTGCCATTCACCCCTGCTAAGCGCCATAATAGGCTCGCGTAATACCATGATTTGAGCAATTTTACCCAAGAAATAGCACATATTGCCGACTTTAGCGATGGTATGCTTATCGTTACTCGCAGACAACAAATACATCATCAATATGGTCGACATGGCATTGGTCGCGCCGCCAATCACGCCTGCACTAAACCCAACGATAATCAATACAGGCTTGGTAGCCGGTAGGCGAATTTGCTTACCGAGCAAACTGCTGATCACATAAAATCCAATCACAGTTGCCAATACCAATAAAATATAAGCGCTATCCACCCATAACAATAGCTTTGCGCCTAGAATACTACCAAGCAGACTGGTTAATGCCAGCAGCCAATAATGTCTGCCATAGTAAATAAAGTTCTGCCAAATGGTGCGACCGCCACCTGCCAGCCAAGTCATCATATTCAGTAATAACGATGGAAATATCACCAACACAATCGCATGAGGTAAAGGATAGATACTGGCAAGCGCCGTCGTCGTCACCAGAGTGATACCTAAGCCGCTAATGCCATGTAGTAAGGAGGCTAGCGCAAAAATCGCAATGAGTAATAACGTCTGGGTACTATCGCTCTCTATCATATCAACCCTACCAAGCAGGACTTAGTATCTTTTTCGATACCCATTATGCTTATGTAACAAGTCACTGTGTTGATCACTGCATTAATCACTGTCATCATCAATACAATAAGCATGCTCAGCGATACTGAACTGAATACTACTGATCCTTGTACTAAGCCTTTTACTGAGCCTTGTGACGTTGCCAAATTGCTTCGCCAATAATCGTCGTTAGCTGCGCAGCAATTTTATCCTTACTCGCTTTTTCAAGTACGATGCTATCGTGCTCATAACGGGCTGAGAAAAACACTTCCATCGCATTATCATCACTGGCAAAGCCAATATCGGCTCGTGAGACATCATTACAAGCAATCAAATCCAAATCTTTAGAAAGCAGCTTACCACGAGCGTAACGCTCCACATCTTGCGTCTCTGCGGCAAAGCCAACGACAAATAACTCAGGATTGGCAAGTGAAATGGTCGCTAAGATATCAGGATTTTTGACCAAGCTTAGCGTCATCGCCTCTTGAGTTTTTTTTATTTTTTGCGGTGCCGCCTCTGCTGTTCGATAGTCAGCTACTGCTGCTGTGGCGATAAAGATATCAGCGACTTTTATAGCAGCATCGATGCTATTCTCGTGTGTTTCTAGCTCTTGCGCTTCATGTTCGTGTGCTTCATCGCAATCACAATCGCCATGATGATGGGCATGGTCATGATGATGACTGTGCTCGTGCATATGGTCATGGTCATGGTCGTGGTCGTGAGAATGATCATGCTCATCTTCTACCAGATACTGTAGCGCACTATGCGTACCTGCCACACATTGCTGCGCTGCTACCAGCATATCTTGAGCTGATAGGACATCAATGCGCGTGACATTAAGCGGTGTTGGCAAAGCAATTTTGCCCCCAGCGATCAAAATAACGTCTGCACCAGCAGCAACACAGGCACGCGCTAATGCAAAACCCATTTTGCCAGTAGAATGATTGGACAAGTAACGTACCGGATCTATGGCTTCAACCGTTGGTCCTGCGGTAATCACCACTCTTTTGCCTGCCAATAACTGAGGGGTCGTCTGCATTGCTTGAAACAGCAGTATCTCTTCTAATAACTGCTCAGGCTCAGGTAATCGACCTGCCCCTATATCACCACAGGCTTGCTCACCGCTGGCAGGCGCGATGATTTGATAATTCATATCACGCAGGGTCTGCACATTCAGATTTACTGCTGGATGTGCCCACATTTGCTGATTCATGGCTGGTGCAAGAATAACGGGCGCCGTCGTTGCCAAGCATACAGTGGTCAATAAATCATCAGCCATACCCATGACAAGGCGCGCCAATGTATTGGCAGATGCCGGTGCGATAACCACAAGATCCGCCCACTTAGCAAGCTCGATATGACCCATACCTGCCTCTGCTTTTTCATCAAGCAAGGAGATATGCACTTCATTACCAGTCAAAGCCTGTAAGGTCAGCGGCGTGATAAAAGCTTGAGCACCCGAGGTCATAATAACGCGAACCTCAAAGCCTGCCTTGATTAATAGACGAGCAAACATAGCAGATTTATAAGCGGCGATACCGCCGGTGATAGCAAGCAGAATATTTGACATAAGGAGAGTATCAACAAAAAATTGAAAGATAAAATTGCGCTTATAGTAGCAATTATGCGATAAGTTAGGGAAAGTTTTCTGAATTTATCTCATGGCAGTGACAACTCAAGGAGTGGCAATGGCGATTAAAGATTGGCATGAAGATGACAGACCACGTGAGAAGCTATTAAAATTTGGCGCAGCGCGCTTATCTGACGCTGAGATATTGGCAATATTTCTGCGCACAGGTACGCAGTCGCAGTCAGCTATTGAGCTTGCACGCCATCTGATTGAGCAATTTGGTAGCCTAGCAGAGTTGTTAGCCGCCCCGCAAGCGACTGTTCTCGCATGCCATGGTATCGGTCCTGCAAAATACGCGCAGATACTCGCCTCACTTGAGATGGGCAGACGCTATTTGGACAGTCAGCTAAAAACAGGGCAAGGGCTTGGGCGCTCGCAAATGGTCAAAGACTATATCAACACCCAGCTGCGCGGTGAGCCACGAGAAGTATTTGCGGTACTATGTTTGGACAATGCCTTAAATCTAATCAATTTTGAGATATTGTTCACGGGCGGCATCTCTTCCTGCTCCGTCTGTATCAAGCATGTGCTGCGCCATGCGCTAAGTCACGCCGCAAGCCAGCTGATTATTGCTCACAATCATCCACATACCGACGCCAAACCATCAACGGCGGATAACCTATTGACCTATGAGCTTAAAAAAGCTTGCGAGTTGATAGATTTATCTTTAATCGATCATGTCATCGTTGGACGTAATGAAACTTTATCTTATGCTGAAAACGCTTTAGCACCTTTTGGCTGACGTTAATAACTTATTTGGTCATAGATACCAGTCTTGATACATATTATCGACACAGCGTAGCGTTTTCGCTCTTGATAGTTATAAACAACTGTTTCATATTGGTAGTTAACTTCATTTTTGGCAATATCATTATTCTGAACGCGAATTTTTTACTTAAGACTGGCTATATTTGAAATCATCTATTTCAAAGAATTAAAGCGATTTTTTACTATAAAAAAGAACGGCTGAAATATAAAACAACAATCATAGTTATTTCAAAATTTTCTTATTTACTTATATTTTAACGCTTTTTATTAAGTGTTATAAAGGAGGCAGTCATGGCCATTGGCTTATTTATTTTGGCAGTTATCATTCAATTAGCCATGGTCTTGGCCATCTTTTTGTTGTCGTTATCGCGGGTTACGGGCAGCATCGTTGCCTTAATTACCGTGCTCGTTACTGCTTTTATTAGCCCATGGTCGCTTATCTTAGGGTTACCCATTGCGCTACTTTGTCTGATATTGCTGATCGCCCCTATGCGTCAAAGCATGATAACCAAGCCTGTCTATAAGGCTTTGGGCGGTGCTATGCCGAGTATGAGTGACACCGAACGTGAAGCGCTTGATGCAGGTACTAGTTGGTGGGAGAAAGAGCTATTTATGGGCGCGCCTGATTGGGATACCTTTGCTAAATATCCTTATCCTGAATTGTCAGAAGAAGAACAGAGCTTTATAGATAACGAAGTCGAAGTGCTGTGTGCCATGCTTAATGAATGGCAAATCCAGCATAAAGATAAAGAGCTGTCAGCAGAGGCGTGGCGATTTATCAAAGCCAATGGCTTTTTGGGTTTAATCATCCCTAAAGAATACGGTGGATTAGAATTTAGCTCGTATGCCCAAAGTCGCGTAATGAGCAAAATTGCATCGCGTTCGCCGACTGCTGCTGTGACCTGTATGGTACCAAACTCGCTCGGTCCAGGTGAGCTACTGATGCATTACGGTACTGATGAGCAAAAGCAGCGCTGGTTACCGGGTCTTGCCAAAGGTGATGAGGTTCCCTGCTTTGGTTTGACAGGTCCAGAAGCGGGCTCTGATGCTGGTGCGATTCCTGATACCGGTGTGGTTTGTTATGGTATGCATGAAGGCGAGCAAGTGCTAGGCCTGCGCATGAATTTTTCTAAGCGCTGGATTACCTTAGCGCCTATTGCTACGGTGGTTGGTTTGGCATTTAAAATGCATGACCCTGAAGGTTTATTGGGTGATCCTAAGAAAACCGATTACGGTATTACTTGTGCGCTGGTGCCAGCCAGCCATCAAGGGGTCATCATCGGTCCGCGCCATAATCCAATTGGTTCGCCGTTTATGAATGGGACGGTTGATGGTCAAGATGTCTTTATACCGCTTGACTATATCATCGGCGGGGTAGAAAACGCCGGACGTGGCTGGCGGATGCTGATGGAATGCTTGGGCGTTGGGCGCGGTATCTCCCTGCCTGCTCTTTCAACCTCAGCCAGTGAAATGAGCTATCTGTCAGTGGGTGCCTTTGCAAAGGTTCGTGAACAATTTAAAATCTCTGTCGGTAAATTTGAAGGCGTGCAAGATGCTACCAGCCGCATGGCCAGTAATACTTATATGCTAGAAGCCTTTCGTCATCTGGTCACCTGTGGTCTAAATCAAGGTGGTACGCCCTCTGTGATGACTGCAATGGCAAAATACTATGCAACCGAGACCATGCGCTCAGTGGTCAATGATGGTATGGATGTGGTTGGTGGTCGCGCAGTACAAATGGGACCGCGTAACTTTTTAGCGATTCCTTATCAAGCCATTCCTGTATCTATCACCGTCGAGGGTGCCAATATATTGACGCGCTCATTGATGATTTTTGGTCAAGGTGCGATGCGCTGTCACCCTTACCTCTTCGATGAGCTGCAATTATTGCAAAGCGAAGATAAAGAAGCGGCGTTAAAAGAGTTTGATAACCTATTCTTTAAACATCTCGGCTATACCTTTAATCGCGGTGCTAAAGCCTTTGTCGCAGGCTATGTCGGTGGCAGCAATGATGCGCCAAGCTTTGCAGACAGTTTTACCCGCCCTTACTATAAAGATATTAACCGTTTAAGTGCAGGCTTTGCGTTAACCGCTGATATTTCATTAGGGTTGCTCGCTGGTGACTTAAAACGCAAAGAGATGCTTTCTGGGCGCTTAGCAGACATCCATTCGCATCTGTTTATCGCAACGGCGATTTTGCAGTTTTATGAATATGGTAGCAAATCAGTTGCTGAACGCTTGCATGCTGAAGTGGCGCTAAAAAACAGCTTCTATACGATTCAAGAAGCATTCCTCTCTTTATTTGCCAACTTCCCAAATCAGTTTGCTGCCAAACTGGTCCGCTTTGTCACTTTCCCAAGTGGTCGTATTTTTGCCCCCGTCAGCGATGAGCTCAAACGTCAATTGGGTGATGTCTTTATGGATGACTTTGCAGCCAATCCTTTTCGCGACTATCTTAAAACCATGGTTTATTACAATACTGAGCCCGAGGATGTTACAGGGCGTATGGAGCATGCTTATCAAATACTCCTAGAGGTTGAACCCCTCTGGCAAAGATTTAAAAAAGCAGAACATAAAGACAGCTTTGAAGGTTTAACCTTTGAAGACCATGTGGTTTATGCCAGCCAACATGGCGACATTACTGAAGAAGAAGCTGAGCAGCTAATAGCTTATAATTCAATACGCTATGATTCCTTATTGACCGATACATTTGATGCGCATTTAGCAAAAGTGCAAGAACGTGCGAATCCGCACAGCCTAGAGAATGCTGTCTATAGATTGACTGACTATGCTGAACTAAAGAGCAATGCTCAGTTAAAGAATGATGCTCAGTTAAAGAACGATGCTCAGTTAAATCAAGCATTAAACCCTGACGACTTGCAGCAAACCTCTGAACATGTAGCAGCAACTGACTTGGCGCCAGACCATGACCAACCAACAGGCGATGCCAACCCTGATCATGGCTATGAGAGTGATGGCGATGTAAAAATGGTTGATGAACAAGATACTGCTAAGGAAATCAAGGCTCAAACTGACTTTCAGAACTCACATCCTGAAGTAGAGGCCCTCGCCTCGCGTCACCGCGATGCAGCATCGCATCTAAATGAACGTATGAGCTATAACCATCGCTTAGATAAAGATAGTATTGCCAGCCCAGATAGTGAACAAGCCACTCATGCGCCGCAAACAGACACTAGTGACCCTACATGGCAAGACGGTTTGCGCCGTGATGAAAACGACAATGTCTAACTAGCAGCACCCTACCTATCGGCATTTATCTATATTGATTGAAGTAAGCGAGATGCTCTTATCAGAGCCATCTCGCTTTTTTAGTATGCCGCTCATGTTGCTTCTCTACATAGCTTCAACAATACAGCGTTCACTGACATTTATATAAATTTTGATGAATAAAAAAATCTCACACATACTAATCTTGTAATGTCACGCCATTTAAGTCATAAAAAAATCTTGCAGTCTGCCTAACTATTCTTTTATATTGTCCCCCAAAATCTGACTTGATTGTCAGTTCATATATTTATAGACATCACAGCAACAGTCACAGCAGCAATATTGCACTCGTATTGAGCGCGCTATTGTGTCTGTTGTTGTGCGTAACGGACACCAAGGATAGCGTTTATGTGGAAAAATATGGGTTTAACGGGCAAGATTATTGTTGCCATGGGGCTTGGTATTATACTGGGTCTATTTTTAAACTATTCTGGTTTGAGCACGGAAGGCAGCTTCGTTGATACTTATATCACCAATGGTTTTCTTGCCATTGTTGGTAAGCTGTTTGTTAATTCGCTCAAAATGCTCGTCGTACCACTGGTCTTGATTTCACTGATTTGTGGCGTTTGTGGTATCGGAGATGTTCGTCTATTAGGACGTATTGGTGGCAAAACCTTCTTTATCTATATGGTGACCACCGCACTGGCCATTACGACTGCTATTGGGCTTGGTTCGCTATTTGGTATCGGTAAAGGCATGGAGATCGAAACCGAAGCGGTATTTACAGCCGAGTCAGCGCCGCCCCTTATCGATGTTTTCTCAAATATCATCCCCTCGAACCCCATCAGCGCCATGGCAAATGGCGATATGCTATCGATCATCTTTTTTGCGATGTTGATCGGTATTAGTATTTTAATGGTGGGTAAGCCTGCCAAAGGTTTGGTTCAAAGCTTAGAGCTGATTAATGAAGTCATCTTGAAAATGGTGACTATTATTATGAATCTAGCACCGTATGGTGTCTTTGCCCTATTGACCAAAGCAATGGCAGAGCTTGGCTTAGATCTTATCTGGTCACTGCTCGGTTATGTGGCGGTATTGATCGGCGCGCTCGTCTTCCACTTTTTTGTCACGATGATGGTGATACTAAAGCTGACTTCTGGCTTATCAGTAAAAACTTTTTTGGCAAAAATACGCGAAGTGCAAATCTTTGCTTTTAGTACGTCAAGCTCGAACGCAACCATCCCTATTACCTTACGCACGGTCACCAAGCGTATGGGTGTTAATAACTCTGTGGCTTCTTTTACCATTCCATTTGGCGCAACGATCAATATGGATGGTACGGCGATCATGCAAGGTACCGCGACCATCTTTATCGCCAATCTGTATGGTGTCCAATTAGGCATTACCGGCTATCTGACTGTTATCTTAATGTCAGTACTGGCCTCTATCGGTACGGCAGGTGTGCCGGGCGTCGGTCTGATTATGCTATCTATGGTATTTGCCCAAGTCGGTCTACCTATTGAAGGTATTGGTTTGATTTTAGGTGTTGACCGTATTCTTGATATGTTACGTACCGCGGTGAACGTCAGCGGCGATGTGGCAGTGACCGCCATTGTTGCAAAGTCAGAAGGCGAGATGGATTTGGCTATTTATAATGATCCGGATGCAGGTACAAAAGAGATGTTTGATGGTCATATCGATGCTGATAGCGAGCGCGAATTATCAGCCGTCTTTCATGATGGCGTGATGGGTAGTGAGTATGACGATATCAAACGTGGCTAGTTTTTAATAAAAACAGCTTACATGCGATGTTAAAAAACCTCAGCCAATGGGTCTGAGGTTTTTTATTGTCCCATGGGCGTAAGAATCAATAGCAATGCGTTCAGTAGAGCTGCTTTAAAATCGATACAGCCGGACTGGGATAAATATTACGCAGCCTCTGTCGGCGTAGACGCAGCATGCCAGAAACATTTATCCCAGTGCCGCGCTGCCATATAACCTATCTGCTTTATTTGGAATAGATTATATTAACCAAGCACATATTTGGTAAGCATTGCCATGCAAACCAAGACAATCACCGGACGAATAAGTTTGCTACCGCCTTTTACCACCATATGTGAGCCAAAATACGCCCCGATCGTTTGTCCCACCATCATAGCAAGCCCCACTTTCCATAAGACATTACCGCCCAAGATAAAAAATATCAATGAGCCAATATTGGTAGATAAATTCAGCACCTTTGCCGTACCGGTTGCTTCAATGATTTTTCGACCCCGTAATGCCACATTTCCTAAGGCAAAGAACATACCCGTCCCAGGTCCAATATAGCCATCATAAAAACCAATTAAGGGTGCAATCACTTTTTGCCACTTGCCTTCTGAGATACGCGGCGCGGCTTCTACTTCGCCAAGTCGAGGTGCAAACAAAGTATAAATCCCAATAGCTGCGATCAAAAATGGAATTAGGGTTTCAAGCAAATCTGGCGGCGACAATTGCACGGCAATGGTTCCAAAAACAGAACCTATAAAAGCAGCTATAATCGCCGTTTTGATATTCTTAGGTTTGACCACACCCTTTTTAATCATAGTAATAGACGCCGCTAGCGCCCCAGATGCCGCTTGTAGCTTATTGGTCCCTAATGTCAATACAGGCGGAATATTGGCAAGTAGCATAGCAGGAATGGTCAGCAAACCACCGCCACCAGCAATAGCATCGATAAAACCTGCCAATGCAGCTACAGCGGCCAACATTAAAATAACTTCGATAGAGAGGGATATATCCATGATACTGACCTGCAAAATTTATGATATAAGAGATACAAGCCTTAAAAATCCAAGCAATCTGACTTTTGGTAGCATTTTTTTAACAAAAACCTTTGATATTTTTTGTTTAAAAACGCTCATGTAAAGTAGCTAAATGAATATCAGGCAAAGAAGATAAAGAGACAATGTGCATATTATTTTGCTAACGGTTGATGCTATAAAAGCCCGTTTTGGTGCTAGCCATGACCGAAAGCGGCTTATTATAAAGACAAAACCGCAAAAAAAACCATAAGCCCAACAAAGTTTGTTAAATTTATTGCCTAAAACAGCTTTTTACTTCAGCACGTTTTTACCTTCTAAGGTAAAAACGGTAACCTATTTCATTTGTTTATATGAATAAGAATATGAGAAACTAGGGCTACCCATCTATGACACTGGTATGATAAACATCAGTGCGAATAAAGACTCGTCCCCATATGTGGTCGCGTACTTAAGGCCGAGCCATTACAGATATATAAAAATACTTGAGCTTTTGCATACTTTCGCACGTTTTATTTCGTTAATGAGGACAATATGGCAATACATAAAATCAGAGCGTTTTTTAATCTCGAGGCGTCAGGCGGCATTGTCCTAGCGCTGGCAGCTATCGCAGCAATGATTATTGCTAATACCTCTTTAAATACGTGGTACGAATCCTTTATTCACGCACCGGTTGCTATTCAAATTGGCAGCTTTTCAATCGCTAAAGATGCTCATCATTGGATCAATGATGGCTTGATGGCCGTGTTCTTCTTTTTAGTGGGGCTTGAGCTTAAGCGTGAAGTGTTAATCGGCGAGCTGTCCAATGTAAAGCAAATTATCTTGCCAGCAGGGGCGGCTCTTGGCGGTATGATCATGCCAGCCATCGTCTATCTGTTTTTTAACTACAATGAACCTGAATTTTGGCGAGGCTGGGCGATTCCTGCTGCAACCGATATCGCCTTTGCTCTTGGTATTTTGAGCTTACTTGGTAATCGCGTACCCAATTCACTAAAGGTATTCTTAGTCTCGATTGCCATTTTTGATGATATCGGCGCGATTATTATCATCGCTTTATTTTATACCAATGATTTATCGCTTGGTTCACTGGCCATCGCAGGGTTATGTTTGCCATTCTTATACTTGCTTAATCGCCGTAATGTTACTAGCATCACTCCCTACTTATTGATCGGCGTTATCATGTGGGTCGCTGTACTCAAATCCGGAATCCATGCCACATTAGCTGGGGTTGTATTGGCGCTATTCATTCCTTTATTTGATCGCACTGACCCTGAGCACTCGCCACTTGAAGAGCTTGAGCACGATCTACAAAACACCGTCTCTTATGGTATTTTACCCCTATTTGCTTTTGCCAATGCGGGCATCTCACTCAAGGGCGCAGGGATTGGTGAGCTGTTCCATTCTGTACCGCTTGGTATCGCTGCCGGATTGTTCATCGGTAAGCAAATAGGCGTCATGGTGATGTGCTGGTTGATCTTTAAGCTGGGCATTTCTACCATGCCAAAAGGCATGAATTATAAACAAATCTATGGCGCTGCATTGTTATGCGGTGTGGGCTTCACCATGAGTTTATTCATCGGTGGTCTTGCATTTGCCGGTGAGACGCCATTATTTGATGAGCGCTTGGGTATCATTATGGGTTCGATCGTCTCTGGTATCGCAGGTTACATGATGCTCAAAGCTACTTTAAAAGATGAGGTTAATGTGACCTCTGTAGATTTAACGCGTCACTCTTAAATAACGATTAAGCGACTTTCTGCCAAAGTAGCTTAATCAACTTAATAAAAAGCAGTTGCTACAGAGTTGCTCATAAATATGGATGCCATCGACCTCTCTAAAAAAACCGTCAAAAAAACTGTCGCCAATGCTCAGCAAGGTGCTAGCCCTCATCAAACGCCTGCTTTTTACCAGCGGCATGGACGTACCACTGCCGTTGATGACCATAGCGATTTGCAAGTTTTAAAACGCATTAAGCGCTATTTATTGCCAAAAAACTTTGTTATCTCGCAAGACTTATTAGAGGAAATAGTCGCAGGCTACGATATCGGCGATGCACTAGCCGATACGTTAGCCGCTGATGGTATGCGTTTTGCAAAGCCGTTAGCGCAATTTATTATCAACGATGGCAGCAGTGATTTTGACGCTGATCTTATAAAACATCCTGCATTTAATGCCTTAACTGAGCAATTTAGCAGCCATCCTACTTGGTTTGACCCCAAGCTTGCCCAAATCGGCGCGGTTGCCTATCGCCGTTATCCGCTGATGCTAATTTGGCTATTACGCAATGTGGCGCTGATGGCAGGCTACAGCATCCCTGCCCTCTCCCTGCCGCTCATTCAGACAGGCGCATTGATGCATGATGCCCTACCCCGCCTGATGCGTACTTACGCTTATATTCTAGCCGTCTCTGAACACCCCCCATTGCATAAGCCAAATACCAATGCAGGCAATCAGCATCAGCCTATCGAGCGCGTCTTGGCGATTGGCTCAGAAGGTTGGCGGCAATCTATCAAGGTGCGGCAGATTCATACCCTAGTACGGCAAAATCTGCTCAAGGGTAAGGGCAACGCTGCTAAGGGCGTCATACCAAATGCCGACCAACATCACAACCCAGATGGCAGCTGGAATACTGATTATTGGGGTATTCCTATCAATCAAACAGATATGATTGCTACTCATTTGCAATTTTCATTACTGATTATGCGCGGGTTACGGCTACTTGGCGCTCGCATCAGTACTGAAGAAGCAGAAGGTATCTTGCATCTATGGAATCTTGCCAGTTATTGGATGGGCGTTGACTTAGACCGGCTGCCAAAAGATGAAGCCGCCTGTTGGGAATGGCTCTATACCTATTTATCGATTCAGCAGCTTGATTTTAAAATGGGACAGCCGCTCGCCAAAGCGCTTCATGATTTGCCGCGGCAGCTGATGGGTGAGGACAATCGGCGCGGACGTTTCGTTGAGATGGTCAACGCTAGCGTGACCCGTACCTTGGTCGGCGATGATATCGGCGATGGACTGGCTTTGCCAAAATCAAAGATCCGCTTTGGTGTCTTATCCTCCGTGCCGATTCTTTTTGCGCTCGATACCGCACGTCAGCACAATCAAACAATAGCTGAAAAACTAGAAGCCTTCCGCGCCAAACGCCAAGATAATATGAACTGGTGGCTTAAGAAAAACGACGATTATTATAAGTAAGAGATTATAAATAAAGCATAGTAGATAAAAGAAAATGAATAAATAGGTGCCAGCCGCTTTAAAGGTTAATTGCGCGTATTTTGGATGCGATAATACCACTCAAGTTGGCGATCAAAGCCTGTTTCTAGCAAGCTGGCAATGACACGCCCTGTCAGCCCCCATACCGTTTCACCATCCACCTGCCAGCTTGGTGTAAGAAGGGTCGCTATCTGCTCTTGCATCCTATACTCTACTGCGTATTCGACGGTAGGCTGAGTCAATAATGTTTCAAAATCCGCCCAAAAAATACGTGAGATCTCGCCAAGCTCAGGCACTAACAATAAATCCGGTGCAATCAGCGCCACAATAGGACGTACGCTCATCCCACTCTTGGATATTTGGATGGGCAATTGACCAATTAACTGGACTTTATTAGGCGGGAGTGCGGTCTCTTCACAGGCTTCACGCAAGGCGGTGATGACATTATTACCATCGCCTGTATCATGTTTGCCGCCAACGCAAGAGACCTCACCAGCATGACTGTTCATATGCGCCGCGCGGCGTGTTAGTAGCAGTTTTGGATGACGCTCATGAGTGATGGCAACCAATACCGAGGCATCGGCAATGGGTGTCTGATATAAGCTCTCTAGAATGCGAGCGCTACGAGAGGTATTAGCATCATATAGCGCCGGACTCGTAACGGCATTTAAGGTTTCATGCTGCACCCGTTCCGCCAACGTTCTGATAGTGGGATAACGAATAAAATCCGGCACAGCGACTGAAAATTCATCAAAACGTAGCGACTGCGGAGGGAGGAACATTATTATTACCTTATCTTTTTATTAGTATGAAGCAACAATGCCATAAACTATAAAACCATAAAACCATAGTTAGCCAACCCATCCCAATATAGACCATTCAAGAGTCAATGCTCATCATCAAATGTTTTTAGGATATGCACGTGGATAAGTTTTTTTCAGTACATAAAATGCAGGGCAAGTCTGATGATTGCCCGCAAAGATTGCCCTTAGTTATCATTGCCATTGCTTGGGCTGGTGGTACGTTTGCCACTGCCGTACTGGCATTATTAGGCAATTGGCAAAATATTGCGATGATTTTAGGCTCATTTGGTGCCAGCTGTTTGCTTATTTTTGCCTATCCAGAGAGTCCCTTTGCACAGCCAAGAAACATTGTTGGCGGCCATCTTATTACGACTTTTACCGGCTTAGCTTTTATGTCCTTATTTGGGGTTGAGTGGTGGAGCTTATCTCTTGCCGTAGGTACAGCCATTGCGCTGATGCTATTGCTGCGCGTACCGCATCCACCCGCTGGCTCCAATCCATTGATTGTGATGCTCGGCGGTGTAAATTGGCACTTCTTGGTTACCCCTACTTTGGTCGGTGCGCTGGCATTGGTGGGGGTGGCGCTTATTTATAATAATATCGGTCGCGGTCGCCATTATCCTCGTTATTGGTAGCACCATCATCAACGTTTTATCATAAATCTAGCCTAGCGCAATCTGAAGAAGGCTGCAGATACTTTATGTGACTAAGCAGCCTTTTTTATCGTGTCTGCTCAGATAATGCTAAGTCAGCATAACCTTAGCTGCAAGCTGTCATGCAACTCTGTAGGGTTTTTATTATCACTGTCAGTGCGCTGAGCATTTGTGTTATCTTAGACGTAAGCACTGTTATCAGCTAACATCATAAAAACAAAAATCAGCACTCTTAGAATAACGAACATCTTTCTCTCATTTCTATTTATCATTATATAAGGCAGTTGATATGCGCTATTGTCTACAATGCGGTCATGAAGCGGAACGCAAGATACCAGCCACCGATAATATTCCGCGTTTGGTATGCCCCAATTGCCATTATATTCATTATGAAAATCCCAAAGTGATTTGTGGTTCACTGGTCGTACATAAACATAGAGTATTATTATGTCGCCGCGCCATTGAACCACAATATGGCTTATGGACGCTGCCCGCAGGCTTTATGGAAAATGGCGAAACCATGGCAGAAGGGGCAGCCCGTGAAAGCTTTGAGGAAGCAGAAGCGGTCGTCACCAATCCGCATTTATATGGCCTCTATGATATTCCAGATATCGGACAAATCTACAGCATTTATATCACTGAGCTAAAAGATGGCGCCTATGGCATCGGCTCTGAAAGTCTCGACTGCGCCCTATTCACCGAAGAAGATATTCCGTGGGATAAAATTGCTTTTGAAGCGATACGTCGTACTTTAAAGAACTATTTTGCTGACCGCAAACAATACAATCGTTATGAGGACTTTCCCATTCATCAAGACATCATCGGCAAAGACCAAGCGATCAAGCGCTATTAGTAAGAAGCGTTTTAGAGCCGCCGCTTTACAAAAGCCAGTAGTAAAAACCATTGATAAGAATTATGCTAAGTTTTGCATATAGCTATTTATAGTCGATACTAAATAAAATGGCTTCACCATGCTATTTATGCTGCGTGACTGGTAAAAATTTTCCTTGCTTGCTGTCCCTAAGCTAACAGAGGCTACGAAAAATTTATCCCAGCCCCGCTGTATCTTTTTTATATTGACCTACTTATATCACTGGTTTTTTATTGCCTAAAGTTAATCGTTTAAGCCGACTTGCGAGGATACCATGCTGACTTTATTACAACGCGCGTTGCCGCTACTACCGCTAACCATCGCCATGACTCTTATCAGTATGCCAAGCCATGCCGACGACACACGTTTAACCGCCAAACAATCAGACCCACAAACGCTTGGCTGGATGCAAGGTTTCCCGCCGCCCAAAGACAAGCTTATTGCGCAGCCTTCCTCTGACTTTTTTAGTTTTCCAAAACTACGGTGGACAGTCTGTCATATCCGTGAGTTGATGCCCACCACTGACGTCAGTCGCGGTATCGGCGCGCCCTCCAAGCTCAACTACGAGCTAGATAAAAACATCGATGCCATCACCTTTACCCCGACTAACAGTAAGCGCCCGATGACGTGGAAAGAGTCATTGGATGCCAACTATACAGACGGCATTATGGTCATGCATCACGGCAAAGTCGTGTACGAGCGCCAAAACGGCTGCCTCAATGAGCTTGGCAATCACGCGGCGATGTCGATGACCAAATCCATGACAGGGCTGCTAGCAGAAATCCTTGTCACCGAAGGTAAGCTTGATGATAAGGCATTAGTCGCCTCTATCATTCCAGAGCTCAAAAACAGCGGTTTTGGTGATGCAACCGTCCGCCAAGTGATGGATATGACCACCGCCCTCGATTATAGCGAAGACTATGCTGACCCTAACGCCGATATTTGGCAATATTCAGAAGCTGCAAGCCCACTACCAAAACCCAAGGACTATAACGGACCTAATGGTTACTTTGAGTACCTACAAACGGTTAAGAAAGATGGCAAGCATGGAGAAGCATTTAATTATCGAACCATCAATAGCGATGCGCTTGGCTGGATTATCTCGCGTACCACTGGCAAAGCGGTCAATGAGTTACTCTCAGAACGCATTTGGCAAAAAATCGGTGCTGAACAAAGCGCGTATATGACGGTCGATGCTAAAGGTACGCCATTTGCTGGCGGCGGTCTTAGCGCAGGCTTGCATGATATGGCACGTATCGGTAGCTTGATGCTCAATAAAGGCGAGATTAATGGCGAGCGTTTATTCCCAGCTGCGGTCGTTGATAATATCGAAACTGGCGGTGATAAAAGCGCTTTTGCAAAAGCGGGCTATAAACAGCTGACCAACGGCAGCTACAAGAGCATGTGGTGGTTATTTAATAATCCCACGCCCATCTATGCAGCACGCGGCGTACATGGTCAAACGGTCTATGTCGATCCCGCAGCCGATATGGTTATCGTGCGTTTTGCATCCTATCCAGATGCCAGTAACGGTAAAATTGACCCAACTTCACTTCCTGCTTATAAAGCGCTGGCAAATTACTTAATTAAAAAGTAAGCCTTTAAGAAATAGTGCTTTAAAATACTCAACCAAAATAAAACCGCCGCTTTCATTTTTAGTGAAAGCGGCGGTTTTTTATATAACAATTAAATCAGCAGACTTTAAGAAGATTAGCTCTTAATTTTACACACTTTAAAGCCAAGCTCTTGTACTGCTGCTTCTTTATCATAAGGCGCTAGTACCGCGCGAACATGCTTTTGCCCTTGTAGATACTGCTTAGCAACGCGTTGCAAGTCATCGACCGTCACAGCCAAAATCGCTGCACGCATTTTACGTTGCCAGTCGACACCGCGATGATGCAAATCTGCAAAACAGGCTTTGACCGCCTCCCCTGCTGGAGAACCTGGTTTATCCATACCTGAGATGATACCTAAGATGGCTTCTTCTAACTGCTCATTGGTTTGCGGCTCATTTAATAACCATTCGATACTGGCATCAAAATGGGCGAAGGTCTCAGCACACTGCGGATCGCGGTAGCTAAAGAATTTAAATGCGCACGCATTGGCATCGTAGCCTGCACCGCCACCATAAGCACCGCCGCGCTCACGGATGGCACTATGCAGATAGCCATTACGTAAGTAAGGTGCTAATACCATCAAGGCTGCTGTATCAGGATGGTCAGCTGCTGGCACAGTATAAGCACTGGCATTATGATAGACATTGGTCGGAACTAGCCACGCCAAATCTTCAACATCGAGCGCCACACCACTTTCTAGTGCTTTGACCGCGTCTACCTCACCATTTAACGCCGCCTCAAGTTGCAACTCAGCAAACTCACTTGGGATATTGTCTTCAATACCCGCAGTCGAGTTTGTGATTTTTTCCGCAATCTTTGGCGCTTGGCTGTCTTTCCAGCTATCAACAATCAAATTGCTTAAGCGTTCGGTTTGCTCTGCTTCACAAATGATAACCGCATGTTTCGGCAAGCTGATTAACCGTTGATGTAAATCCATCAAGCTGGTAGCCAATTTATCCCACTGCGCATCATCCGTACTAGCATGGTTTAAAAAGTTTTTGAGCGCGTTTAGTGCTGGCAGCCCGCTGCGCACATATTCTAACTGCGCTTGGCGGCTCATGCCGCGACTGGCAGTTTGCATCGCATATGAATGCCCTGAACCGGCAAGGTTTGATTGCCAGCCTGCTTGACGCTGCTGCAAAATCTCTTTGATACGGTCATGCTCAGTGAATACGCTATGCTCCATGACTTCTTTAAGCAAATCAATCGCTTCAGGTTTACGGTTGAGCGCACGCGTTGCCACAACGAAATAGCTGCTAATCGCTTGGCTGTCATCGATATTGGTACGCTGACTGATACGCGCCGTCACCCCTGATGAATGCGCCGCTTGCTTAGCTTGCATTTCATGAGCGCTTAGCGAGTCAGTGCCTAGCTCAGACAATAAGCTCAGATAAATAGGCAATAGCGGATGATTAATCACCTCATTAACCGGTAGCTTACTGGTATCCTGATTACCAATCGCATCGGTTAATGGCACAATCACTTGATAATAATACAAGCCATTGGTGCCCGCTTCATATTCAAATAAGGTGCTATCCTGCCCGCTTAAATTCACATGTTTTTGCGTGCCTTCTTTAAAGCTGATATCCGTTGGGACATCTTCTAAGCCAACTTTTGGCAACAAGCTTAAATCATCAGGCGCTGCTTGGCGCGCTGCCAAATCTAAAGCCTGTTGCTTTAAGATAGCTTTATCATCAGCGGTCAAATCCATCGCAATCGTATCAAGACGGGTTTGCTCGGCTGCTGCCAAACGGGCGGTTTTTTCGCTATCAGGTGTCAAAGTAACACGGACACGATGCTGATTATCAAGTAAATGAGTCTTGATTAAATTCGGTAACCACTGCGCATCTTTTACTTGTTCACGTAGCCACTGCAAATGCTCATCAACTTCCCAGACATCGATAGGGTTGCCATCATGAATCGCCGTACTAAAGCCTTCTAGCATAAGATTTAGACCATACGGCATGCTATCACCGCCGATATGGCGCTGATCTATCTCAATTTGGTGCAATATGGTTTCGATGGTTTCATCATCAATCGGCTTGCTTGCGACCTCTTTAAGCAAATCCATAATACCCTGCTCTACCACTTCGGCATGCTCAGGGTTTGAACCGCGCAGACCGGTATAAAAGACCATTTCGTAATGACTGTCATCGAGTCCTAATAGCGGACTTGGCGCTTTACCAAGTGGATGGCTGTCCAGATACACACGCAGCGGCGAGCCAGCATGCTCAACCAACACACCTTCTAATAGACGCAGTGCCAAACGCTGCTTTGGATCAGTAATCGATGGCAATAACCACGCCACCACATGATGGGTTTGATCAGGACCGGCTTCGTCAGCGGTATAAGTATCGACCGCGCTAATCGGTGCAGACAAACGCTGCTCTGGACGTGAGACGTGTTTTTTGCCTGCTTCAAATTGAACCAAGGCATCGTCATGGATTTTTGCTTGCGTTTCAGCAACCGGAATATTACCAAAGCTCATAATCACGCTGTTTGATGGGTGATAGTGGCTTTGATGAAATTCAACCAGTTCATGATGGGTCAAGTCAGGAATATCAGCAGGATCGCCGCCTGAATTGTAATGATAGGTCGTCGTTGGAAACAAGTGATGGGCGACCGTATGATATAACTGGTCAATCTCGCCGCTCATCGCACCTTTCATCTCATTAAAAACGATACCTTTAAACTGCGGCTTATCATTTTCGTCTAACTCGACGCGAATGCCTTCTTGGGCAAAATCTAACGGATGGATATTGGGGAAAAATGACGCATCAAGATACACGGCAAGCAAGTTAAAATAGTCGTTTTTATTTTGTGTGGCATACGGATACGCCGTCCAGTCGGCCGCGGTCATCGCATTCATAAAGGTATTAAGCGAACGCTTAATCATGGAGAAAAACGGGTCACGGACAGGGAATTTCTCAGAGCCACATAAAGCCACATGCTCTAAAATATGCGCTTCGCCTTTTGAGTCCATTGGCTGAGTACGAAAGCCAACCAAAAAGGCATTTTCATCACTCGGATGTGCCAAATGGTAATGCATCGCGCCGGTTTTGACATGCTGACTGATCAGCACGTCCATTGACAACGCCTCGATATGGCGATGCTCAATCAACTCAAACGCTGGATGCAACGTTAAATCGGCGATAAATGGCGTGTCAGTCATAGTGATCCTTATCAAATTATAATATATATGGTGCCGTAGTAGATGGGGCTACTGTTTTGATAAGTCAAGCAAGCTGAGCGTTAATATTCTACGTCGCTCCTTCTCTTTATGAGTCGACTTACAGGTCGTTTTACAAGTCATTTGATCAATAGAGCATCATGGGTTATTTGTTAAGTTATAGATGACTTAGGGTATTGTAAAAATAGTTTGCATAGGAATATCCATAACAAAATAATGGACTTAACCCTTAACAAACACCGCCACCACTGCTACTATAAAATACACGTCTTAATAGGAGCTGATGATGGGCTACCAACATATTTTACTGGTCACCGACTTATTGTCTGATGCAGATGCCGTCGCACTCAAGGCCAAACGTATCATTGCGGGCTCTCCTGAAGCAAGGCTTTCTGTATTGCATATCGTTGAGGATGACATGGTGCGCTTTGGCTTTGAGCTGGTGCCCGCCTCCAGTCTATCAGGCGATGTCGATGGCGAGCACTGGCAAGAAGCACGAGAAAAACTGGCGCAGTTTTTGGCACGTAATGAGTTGCATGCGGTCAACTCTGAGGTGACATCTGCTATCTCGAACAGTAAGGGCATCGTCAATTATTGCCGCAACAATCAAGTCGATCTACTCATCATCGGTCGCCATAAGCGCCACGGTATCGCCGCATGGTTGGCCAAAGCGACGGCCGACAGTATCTTGCCAAATATTCCTTGCGATAGCTTGGTGGTCCAGCTCGACCAGCCCTTTGCAGAGTAATACGCTGTCTACATCATCTATGTAATGACGTACGATGATGACTTAACAGAAGCCATCAGTAATGCTATAGTTAAAATCATCTGACACAAGGAGCCGCTCATGAGTTACGAACATATTTTATTGGTCACCGACTTAATGTCCGATGCTGATGTGGTCGCCCAAAAGGCCAAACGTATCGTTGAGAATCGTCCTAACGCCAAGTTATCGGTATTGCATATCGTCAAAGATACCATGGTCGGCTTCGGCTATGAGCTGGTGCCAGCTTCCAGCTTATATGATGAAATTGATGATGAACGCTGTCAGGAAGCACGCGCCAAATTGGCACAGTTTTTGGAGCGTAATGACTTGCATGCGGTGAATTCTGAAGTGACCACTGCCATTTCTAACAGTGAAGGTATCGTCAACTATTGTCATAAGCATGAGGTTGATCTGCTGGTCATCGGTCGTCACGAACGTCATGGTATTGCCGCTTGGCTTAGTGGCGCGACGGCAGACAATATCCTGCCAAACGTCCCTTGCGATAGCTTGGTGGTGAGACTGGATAAGCCGGTTAATAAGTAGTTTAAAAAAGACTTAACGTCGTATCTAAATTATTTAAACCTATCAAAAATAGCGCACTGTATACCTTTGCGCTTTTTTATTATTTATTGGTATAGTAGATATTCTCGCTAATACCTCTACATTTATCACTAAAATTAGTCTTCTGTCAGAATATCAATAAAGCTTTGCCAAATCGGGCTTTGATGGCGGGCTTTGTGCCACACTAGCCACCACGTACGTGATAAATCAATACCCGCCACTTTCACTTGTACCAGCGCTCCTGCTGTCAGCTCCGCCTGAATGACATGCTGCGACAGACAACCTAGACCGATATCGGCACTCACCATATGCTTAATGGCTTCTGATTGCTGGATGGCCATGACGATTTCTGCATCGGGCAAATGCTTAAGCAGCTGCTCATCGATGATTTGCCGTGTACCTGATCCAGCCTCTCGTACCAATAGCGGCAGTTTGGCCAGCTGTTCAATACTAAGCTCGTAGCATTTATCCATATCGTTATACGCGGCTACATCTTTTAACCATTGACTATCGCGCTTGGCAAAGACTATCAAGGCATCTGTCCGCCACGCACGCTGCTCAATCACCTTCATATCAGCTGGGCGCGGCATCCCCTCTACAAGCGCAATATCAATATTTAACTGCTCAACCTCGCTGACCACTTCTTGAGTATTGGCGATATACATATCGATATGGGCATCGGGCAGCGCCGCATATAGCTTAGCAAGCAGCGGTGGCAGCACATAATTGCCGATCGTGGTACTGGCACCAATATGAATCTGCCCTGCTTGGTGCTTATGATAATGCTCTAGCGTGAGGGCTTGCCCCAAGATAGCTTGCGCCTGTATATAGATAGGATGGGCGTTTGGATGCTGATTGAGCCTGCGCCCAACGCGCTCAAATAGCGGCATCTGTAACCTTGATTCTAATTCTGTCAACGCACTACTGACCGCCGACTGCGACAAGTGCAGAGCTTCACTAGCACGGCTAGTACTGCCCGTTTGATAAATACTGACAAACACCGATAATTGCTTGAGGGTGATCTTTGGTAATACCTGCATGGCTTTTTTCATAAATTCTCTGATCCCCTAAGCGATTTCTTAACCTAAAAAATCGATAGTTTGTATCTTATTAATCTGTTTTTATTATAGATCAGCCTGTCTTATAATGTCTATTCATAAGCTTATGCTTATATCGATTATAGATCATACATAATAGGACAGTCAGTCATGTACGCCTTGACCCAATCAATGAATCACTATTTTCCGCGCAGCCGCCACTTAGCAGGGCTTATCGTCGTGTTAATAGGCAGCTTATTTTGTTTATGGCTCAATACCAGTATAAACACATGGACAAATGGGCGTATCGTTGGCTTATCTTCCCTCACTTTAGCCATTCTTATTGGTATGGTGCTGGGCAATACGGTCTATCCTAACGTTGCTGAGCGCTTAAATGTCGGCGTGGCATTTGCCAAAGGTCAAATATTGCGCCTCGCCATCATTTTTTATGGCTTTAAGCTGACCCTGACGCAAGTATCAAGTGTCGGAATGTCTGCGGTGATGAGCGATGCCTTGGTATTGACCTCGACTTTTTTACTCACTTACTGGATAGGTACCCGATGGTTAAAAGTTGATAAACAAACGACGCTATTGATTGGGTCAGGTGCGAGTATTTGCGGCGCTGCCGCAGTGATTGCAGCGGAGCCTGTGGTCAAAGCGGACGCACACAAAGTCACGATTGCCGTAGCAACCGTGGTGGTCTTTGGGTCAGTTGCCATGCTGCTCTATCCGTTCTTATACCATCTTGGCTGGTTGCAACCTTGGTTAAATGCGCAGCAGTACGGTATTTATACGGGTTCAACCATTCATGAAGTCGCGCAAGTCGTCGTTGCTGGTAATGCAGTCAGCCCAGAAGTGGGTGATACAGCGGTTGTCACCAAGATGATACGGGTGATGATGCTGGCACCTTTTTTACTGATCTTATCGTTTGCCCTAACCACAGACAGCAGCGACAATGACAAAAAACCGTCGTTTATAGATCGCGTCCAACAAGTCAAAGTCCCTTGGTTTGCCTTTATTTTTATTTTGGTGGTATTGCTGCACACTTGGGTGCCGATGAGCGCAAGCTTTGAACGTAGTATGGTGCTGCTAGACGATGTGCTGCTCACCATGGCGATGTTTGCGCTTGGTCTAACCACGCATTTGGGCGCTATCAAACAAGCTGGCGTCAAACCCCTGGTTTTAGGAGCGATTATGTTCGCTTGGCTGATCATTGGCGGTGGTTTGATTAATATTGCTATTAGCATGATTGGTTAGCATAAATTACCAAACATCCTTGCCGTTCGCTATATAGCTTAAAAAATACCGATGACTAGCATAGTCATCGGCATTTTTGGTTTATCGTCTGATTTAGCAGCCATTTCATTTTAATATAATTAGCTTATCTTAAATCGTAGACGAAAAAAAACGAACCCAAAGGTTCGTTTTTTATTCATCTTGCTCTAAGTGTCTATAAAGACAAATTAGATAGCAACGATGTTATGAGCTTGTGGGCCTTTTTGACCTTGAGTTACAGTGAACTCAACTTCTTGACCTTCAGCTAAAGTTTTGAAGCCTGAGCCAGTGATTTCGCTGTAATGAGCAAAAACGTCTGCGCCAGTTTCTGGAGCGATAAAACCAAAGCCTTTAGCTTCGTTGAACCACTTAACTGTACCTTTTTGAACGTCTGACATAATATAATCCTACTTTTAAATTTATTAATGGTCTAGTGACCGATAACGCTTGCAAATAGCTACTGAACGATAAATATTAAAACGAAGGATTATAACTAATACTACGAGGTAATGATTTGGTGCAGAACTGCTCTTAAGCTTGGAAGTATTATAAGGGCAAGATCCCATTTTCGCAAGTCTTATCTTAGCTTTCGTGTAACCAAAGCCCGTTTTTGACTATTTTTGACCCTAAAATCAATGCCTTTTAGGCATTTGGCAAACGGAACAAATAGACTACTACCCCAGTACATACCGCGGCTACCAGCCATGCCAGCCACATCATATCGGAGGGCATATTAAAAAATAACATCGTTGTTGAAATGGTCATCATTATTGTCGCCAGCCACTTAGCATAGAGTGGCACCGCATGATTATTCTCCCAATCGCGGACGAATTTGCCAAAATAGCGATGGTTGATCAGCCAAAAATGAAAGCGTCGTGAGCTACGCGCCCAGCAACCCGCCGCCAACAAGATAAAAGGGGCAGTTGGCATGACTGGTAGCAGCACACCGATAATCCCTAAGACAAAAAATAGCCAGCCCAATAATAAAAACGTCCATCGTACGGTTGGGCTGGTATGTTGATTGGTCTTGGGTCGATAATAAAAGGCTTTTTTGTGTTGGCTCATAAAAATACTGTCATTAAATGGTATGGAGTGGCTGATATTTGATAAAGGTTAGACAGCTAATATCATAGATCAGATAATCATTTATAAAACTGCCTACCTATATAGGTAGCTAAGCATGCAATATCACTCAAAACGGTACAAGGCTATTTTTACGAGGGTTTTGCTATCAATAGGTATGTTTGGTTAGTGGTTGGGTAAATGAGCTCACACCCTTTAACTAAATTTTTGCCATTAAAAAACCGCTCACAGCCAAGCTATGAACGGTTTTATTATTAAAGATACTATCCCAATTTATTTCGCTATCAATCCTATCTCACGTGCTTCTTTTAGCCAGCTTGGAAACTCTTCTAGCATGTTTTCATATAACGCTTCTTCACTGATATCATCCAAGTCATCTAATTCAAAAAAGTCGCAATTATCGATCACACGCCCTGCCATGTCGTCTAGTTTTTTTAGGATGCCATAACCACGACCACCCAAGCCCACGAACTGCCAAAATATCGGTAGTTTCGCAGCTTCCGTCATCACTCTCGTGATACCACGATTGTCATTCACTCCGCCATCACTGATGAATAGCACGTATACGGGCACATCCAAGCCGTCTTTTTGATAAAACTCGGTCACGGCTTTCATGACTTCTGCTTCGTTATTCACATGTGGGCCAAGTGCCCATTTGCGCCAGCCGCCATGAGCGTTATCAATGAAATCGTCATAGTTGCTCAGCCCAATCTCGCCCAAATACTGTGGATCTCGGGCAAACGCCCAGCAGTCTAGCGCTTGGTCGTCATCGAAGCTCACTGCCAATGGTAATAGACGATTGACCACCTCTTGCACGCGGCCTTGTTTATATTGTCTGTTCATTGAACCTGAAGCATCTAACACCAACGCTACCTTTGCGGTTAATTGCTGCAATTGGCGTTTCTCAAGCGATATCGTGGCTTTTTTGGCTAGATTGACGAGTTTTGGCGCTTTGTCTAGCATCACTTTTTCTAACGATGGTTTTGCTTGAACTGGCGTTGCAGTTACGTCTGCTGCTGTCGAATTGCCCTCTTCTACATCACCACCGAAATGCTGCACGATGGCGGCAAGTCCACCATTAAAGCCTTGCGCCACGTTAGATATTCGCCAAACGCCACTCTTACGGTAAAGCTGCATGAGCATACTGGCTTGCTGCTGAGCAAAGTCTGCTGCTTGATACGCTGCCTGTACCTTTTGTGACTGCTGCCAAATGCCAATCTCTAACAATTGAATTTGATTCAGCGGCGTGTCGGCTGATAACACAAAAAACAAGCTGTCTATATTCTCAGCCAGTTTGGATAAATTGACTTCAAACTCGGCTTGGATGCCTCTATTCGCCGTTGGCTGCGACTCGTAATGGGTTAGCTTGATTTGCCCACAAGGTGAGGTTGGCTGATTATAAAACACCATGTAATCATCATTGATCAGTTTGCCCGCTGCGTCTAAGGGAAAGCAACTAATGTCCATCTCTATCGGGCTTTGACGTGTGAACTTGAGCGTGATTGGTGCGGTATCATCAATAGCAAGATTGCCTAAAGGCGAGCGTTGTCCGACGGTAAGGTTCATGAAGCTATCCCAATCTTATTTAATGTTGTGTATTCCGTTTAACAGCAACGATAATTTGCCATGTGAGTATACCGAACCATATAAAAAACAGTAAGCTAATGAACTGAATCCCACTCTTGTTTTCAAGTGCTTTACTGAATAGAGGAACATTAGCAGCACAGGCATTTAAAATTTTTGACAGAGATACAAACCAGTCTTGTGTTACGAAATTTCTAAGTAATACAGCATACCGTGCTATAGGTTTCTCACTAAAAATATCTTTATGCACTTCTAAAATACCGGTATAAACACTTATTGAAAATAAGAATATTATAAACGGTTGGATATAGCTCTCACCAAATCTAGATATATAATAGTTCGAACTAAGTACAAATTTTTTAGAAAAAGTACTCATTATATTTTTGAAAACATGTCCTGAACCTATTATATTTAATACATACTCATTGCAAGAAAAAACCACCCTGAAAAATAATTTTAAAAAATTTACACTTTCTTCAACATCACCACTTATCTCTTTTCTATATCTTATCATTTCATATATAAAAAACCTGTTTGATTCTATCTTGTTATTTACTTTTTCAAATGAGTTTTTTATTATCCTTAAAGTCTCTCTATCTGTTCCTTCTAAATTAATATCAGTATTTAAGAAGTTAGGTTCTTGCTTTATGTTTGCACTAGAAAAATTTAGACCTGAGGTGAATTTTGTATTCCTAAAGTTAGAAAAATCTTTGAAAGTAGTATAAATAAAATCCGTTATATTCTCTCTTTTACCGTCGCCGAATACTACATATTCAAATGCAGCAAACTCTTCAAAAATACTTTTATGGAATCTAGCTTTTATAAAAGAACTTCTATATACATCAAAAATACCATCTACATTAGAGTTTTCAAATCTAAAATCTTCAATTATCCTATACTTAATTTCGAACTTTGATTTGAACTTAGTATTTACTATCTCTAAAATATTCATAGTCAAAGTATCATCTTCAAAACTAAAACCTAACAACTTAAAATCCATTATTTGTTTTTTATTAATTCCATTTATTTTGAAATTAGACTCAAAAATACAATCACTTATAAACAAATTTTTAATTTTATAGCATTTTTTTATATTATCAAAATCCTTTATCTTTTTTTTACTTTCAGGTAGTTCCGAAAATGAAAACACATTATTTTCTATAGTTAATCCACTAATGTATATATTATTTTCAAAATCACAGTTTTTGAAAAAATTGTAATCTATTTTATTTCCGAAAATAGATGATGATAACTTTACATCACCCTTAAAACTACATTTTTTATATTTATAATCCTCACTAGGAATTAACGTTCTAGTATTTATTACCAGGTGTGGAATTATGGATATATCTCTTGTAAATATACAATTATCATAATAGCTATTATATACTCCAATAAAATTATCGTTATCAAACTGGCATTTTATAAAATTAATACGCCCTAAATATTTAGCTATAGTCATACAATTTAAAATATTATTGTATTTATCTTCATTTTTAGGAAAAATTATATTTTCAATCGATATATCTACTCTTCCTATCTTAATTTTTAGATCTTCATCCTCTGTAATATTTATATGTTTAAAATCAGATTCACTATAGTTATTTAAAATCTTACCATCTTTGCTCTCAATAAAATGTCGATGCTCTAATATTTTCTCAGATAAAAGACTAAAAAGCAGCTTGCAAAAAACGTTAAAGTCATCTTTGTCTACCTGAATGTTACTATTAAAGCAATGCAACGCACACTTGTCATGGGTTTTAAAAACCTTATTATTACAACTCTTGAAACAACATTTCATACGTACTGTCCTTGCTAAATGCTAGTAACGCATTAAAATTTTGATGATAATAGCATACAAATATTCAGCTTTTATAAGGATCAATAATTTATTAGAGAACTAAATAGTAGACAATAAAAAACGCCATCACAATTGTAACAGCGTTCTTTGCTAATACAGATATCTACTTTCAAATTACAACGCTTTTAACTCTTCCATCTGCGCCGTCATCGCGGTCAACTGCCCTTCTAGCTCAGCCAATTTTGCTTTCTCGCTTTCGACCACTTCCGCAGGTGCTTTACTGATGAAGCCTTCATTACCCAGCTTACGCGCGATACCTTCAGCTTGTCCTTTCAGCTTATCATATGACTTACCCAAACGTGCCAGCTCAGCGGTTGGATCGATTAGCCCTTTCATTGGTACGAGAACCCGTAGCTGACCGACCATACTTGATGACGATAGCGGCACCTCATCACCTTCTTTGACGATCTCTAAGCTCTCAACTTTGGCAAGCGCTTTAAACTGGTTTTTGATACGTGATAGACGCGCATCTTCATCAGCAGAGATATTTTGTAGCAGTACTGGCAAGCGTACGGCATTACCCAGTTTCATCTCACCGCGGATATTACGCACGCTGGCGATTAGTTCCTGTAGCCACTCCATATCGGCTTCAGTTTGCTCACTGATTTGGGCAGTATCGGTTTGTGGATAGTCAGCAACGACGATGCTATCAGTGTTTTTACGATCTAGTAGCGGCGCAACCGTCTGCCAGATTTGCTCGGTCAAATACGGCATGATTGGATGGCTAAAGCGTAGCGCGGTCTCGAGCACATGCAGCAGCACGTAGCGGATTTGCGCTTTACGCTCATCTGTCACCGAGTCATCATTAAGGCTGGCTTTGGCAAGCTCAACATACCAGTCACAGTATTCATTCCAGATGAACTCATAAATATCATGACTGACCATATCGAGGCGATACTGAGCAAAATGCTGATGGATATTGCTAATGGTCGAGTTTAGACGACTCATGATCCATTTTTCTGGCAATTCCCAAACATCTGCGTTGGCAGTCTGGTCAATCGCTTGTGCATTACCTTCTTTATCGACACAGTTCATGAGGACAAAGCGGCTGGCGTTCCAGATTTTATTACAGAAGTTACGATAGCCCTCGACACGTTTTAGATCAAAGTTGATATCGCGACCAGTACTAGCAAGGGAGGTAAAGGTAAAGCGCAGCGCATCGGTACCAAAGGCAGGGATACCCTCTGGGAACTCTTTACGCGTTTGCTTCTCGATCTTGGCCGCATCTTTTGGATTCATCATATTGCTGGTACGTTTTTCTACCAGCGCTTCTAGATCAATACCATCAATAAGGTCAATCGGATCTAAGACGTTACCTTTCGACTTGGACATCTTTTGGCCATTACCATCACGTACCAAACCGTGGACATAAACGGTCTTAAACGGTACTTGCGGCGTGCCATCTTCGTTTTTGACAAAGTGCATGGTCATCATGATCATGCGCGCAACCCAAAAGAAGATAATGTCAAAGCCTGTGACCAAGACGCTGGTCGGGTGAAAGGTATCCATCACGCGTGGATCCGCATTGACGTCCGCCCAATCAAGGGTACTAAACGTCCAAAGCCCCGAGCTAAACCACGTATCAAGCACATCGTTATCTTGGCGCAATTTCACATCAGCGGCGAGGTTATATTTACTACGCACTTCCGCTTCATCACGGGCAACATAAATCTCGCCCGTCGCATCGTCATACCATGCTGGAATACGATGTCCCCACCAGAGCTGGCGGCTGATACACCAATCTTGTAGGTCAGTCATCCATGCCATATACATGTTCTTATATTGGGCAGGGACAAATTCAATTTGGCCGTTTTCTACCGCGTCAATCGCAGGGCCAGCCAACTCTTTAACGGCGACATACCACTGATCGGTCAACCACGGCTCAACGATGGCACCGCCTCGCTCAGCGCGCGGGGCTTTGAGTGCATAGTCTTCAATCTCTTCTAACCAACCTTGCTCGCCTGCTTGCTCGACAAGGAACTTACGCGCCGCAAAACGCTCAAGCCCAGCATAGTCGCTAGGCGTGGTTTCAAGATTTGGCTCACGGGTTTGCAAATCAGGATAGACTTCCATCGCTGGCAGAATATGGGCATGAGCATCCAATATATTGATCAATGGCAGCTCATGACGACGGCCAAGCTCATAGTCATTAAAGTCATGGGCTGGGGTAATTTTGACGCAGCCAGTACCAAATTCGATATCGACATAATCATCGGCAACGATAGGCACGATGCGATTAGTGATTGGCAAGGTGATGGTTTTGCCAATTAAGTGCGCGTAACGCTCGTCCTTTGGATTGACGGCAACGGCGGTATCACCAAGCAAGGTTTCAGGGCGCGTGGTGGCGACGACCAGATAGTTTTTACCATCTTGGGTCGTTATGCCTTTATCAGTGAAATGATAACGGAAATGCCACAAGCTGCCTTTTTCATCATGATTGACCACTTCTAAATCAGACAGCGCGGTTTGGAACTTAGGGTCCCAATTGACCAAGCGCTTACCACGATAAATCAAACCATCATCAAACAGGCGCACGAACACTTCTTTAACTGCATTAGATAAGCCATCATCCATGGTAAAGCGCTCACGCGACCAGTCGACCGAGCTGCCCAAACGGCGAATCTGACGGGTAATATTGCCGCCCGACTCTTCTTTCCACTCCCACACTTTATCGATAAAGTCTTCGCGGCTCATGTCACGGCGCTTGATACCTTCGGCCTCCAGACGACGCTCAACCACCATTTGCGTTGCAATGCCCGCATGATCGGTACCCGGTTGCCACAGGGTATTGTCACCATCCATACGGTGATAACGGGTCAGCGCATCCATAATGGCATTATTAAAGCCGTGTCCCATATGCAGCGAGCCCGTGACGTTTGGCGGTGGCAAGGCGATAGAAAATGACTCGTCTTTATCAAAGCTTGGCTTAAAATAACCGCTGTCTTCCCAGCCTTGATACATGCCCGCTTCAACTTGTAGAGGATTGTAGGCATTTTCAAGTTGGCTAAGCGCCGCTTGGATAGAAGTGGTTAGATTGGTCTGGGTCGTCATAGTGGGATTGGATGTACTCATAATAGAAGGGTCTTTTATTAACAATGAATGTGGTCAAAAAAATAGGATTAATAATCAATATCGTGATTTTAACGCAGATGGGCAGATTTTGTTAGATGCTATGGCAATTTAGCCAATTTGTCGGGCGATCGAATAGGCGATAAGGACAGCAGAAACGAGGCTGTCTATTTTATAGAAGGTAATTAATGAGCATAGTTGATACTAGCGCTAAAGAAATGGTATTCAAGGTCAAATACGTGTATCAAGGTTTAACTTAGGGTCTTGTTGACAGGTTCAGGAGTAAGGACGGCGGTACCATAGGCAATGGCTTCTACCATGCTGCCCAACTGATTGATATTACTGACCTCAAGACGTACCCCATAGATATGGTTATAGCCTTTTGCCTGTGCTTGGGTGCGCATACGTACCAAGGCTTCGCGGCGAGCGCGTTCAAGCAAGGTCTCATAGGTGGTGAGATTTTTACCAAAGAGGCTCAGCACCTTGGCAATCACCATTTTAAAATAATCTTGGGCGATAACGACGCTGCCAAGCACCAGCTCACCTTCTGTATTGTCCACCAGTATGGGCGTATAAAAACGCTCACTTGAGATGATAATATAGCTCAGCTCAGCTTCGGCAGTCGCCAATCTTGCCAAATGCTGACGCTCATGACGCGCCCCAAAGAACCAGCCAACGATAAATAACACCAGCAAAGGCGCATAGTTCATCAGCATTTGGGTGAACGATTGATTCATGGAACCTCGCTTATCATCAAAAAGCGCTGCGGCTTTTTTTGTGGCTCATTAACCAAAGGGATTAAAACGCGGTAAATCGTCGTCTGCTTTTGGCGCTTGAGGCGCTGCTTGATTGCGATCGTGATTAGGGAGATCTGCATCACCTGAGTGATTGCTCGGCGGCTGGTTTGATGATTGATTTGATTGATAAACAGGTTGCTGTGGCATCGGCACAGCTTTGACCGCTGTACCATAAACAAATAGCTCGGAGGCACCTTGCGCAATGCTAGAGGTCGAAAAACGCAAGCCCACGACCGCATCAGCGCCCAATGCTTCAGCTTTGACGATCATGCGATCTATCGCTTCTTGACGCGACTCTTCTAACAGCTCGGTATAGGCAGTAAGCTCACCGCCGACGATGTTTTTTAGACCAGCAAACAAGTCCTTACCAACATGTTTTGAGCGTACGGTACTGCCGTATACCACATCCAAGCGCTCAGTAATCTGATAGTTGGGCAAGTGCTCAAGATTGGAGAGTTGTACAGTCATAGCACGACCTTATTGGTAATCTATAGAATGATTCAGCTAGCCTTTAGCTATCGATAACTAGGCATCGATAGCTAGTCAACGATAGCCACGCAAGTTATTTTAGCGCTACTTATCGTTTGAGTTAATCGTTGGTATGAAACAACAAAAACAGCTCAGTTAAGTTGCCCTCAATACTGTTGACCATTTGCACCATTTTATCTTGGTCACGACGCATCTCAGCAAGCTCAGGATCTTCATCATCAATACCGCTTAGCACAATCATCGGCAAGGTCAAAACTGCCACATCTTCCGCCGTTTCTTCATTTTCAAACCAATCAGTGGCTTCATCGCCATACATCGCATCAACAAAGCCAATGGACCACGCTACGATATCTGAATCATCAGAAAAATCGACTGCCACTTCTTCATTGCCCGCATCTTCACCAAATGGTAGCTCAATAGGCGTCTCGTTTTTTAGCTCAGCGATGATAGATTCGCGCCAGCGCTGGATACCGTCAATCACGTTCGCTGGGATCTCGCTCACATGATCTTCAAATAGCGCCTCTAACCAATTCGGCAATGGACGACCGATAACGGTTGCGGTCAAAAAACCGTGGGTCGCAACACTATCAAGCACAAAGGCGCTTTCTTCGTTGTCTAAATAATCAAGCAGTTCATCAAAGCTGAGTTGGTTAGTCATATGAAGTTATCCTTAAAAGATGGATTGCGCCGTAGGCAACAAATATAGGTTATATAAAATGACGAGAGGAATAAAGATGATAATTATCTGAAAGTCAGGTGATTTAGCCAAAGATTTTTAACTGCATATGGCTAAAGTAAAGCGTTAGAACATAGCTGGTTAAATAGGTAGTAATCATTACTGATACGCAGCATTATAGCTCATATTATGATTACCATGAAAAGCACAACCTAACCAGCTTAGCACAGCATACTTAGGATAATGGGGACAATTAGTTAACGATGGTCAGCTAATAGCCATAAAATAATCAATCAACATTTAGCAATGATCATAAAAATATTTGTCTATCAACGTCACGGTAATGACGACGAATCAAAGTTCGTCATCATCCCAATCATCACCATCTTCATCGAAATTATCAATATCATCTAGATCGTCTTTTAGCTCTTTGGCCAAACGTTTCTCTTCTAGCAAATTATCAATCAGACGACGTTTCTCAAGGCTACTTAAGCGTGTGCGTACACTCGTCTCAGCCTCTTCCACCATCTTGGCATCATCATCGTCAACGAAATCATCATCAAAATCGTCATCAATATCAGCATCACTCATGACCAACTCCTATCTTTTTTGGCAAAATTACTGAAAAGTTATCAATATATATATGCCTTATAAAGTCTCTATTGAGCCTTGTCAATGCTTTTTATCACTATGATGCATTTACAAGTCAACAACAAGTCATTGTTGGTCATTAACGAGCAGGCAATTGTAGACAATTTCTGTCCGTTAAATAGGATAGTACACCCTACTCTTCTGAGTCATCGATCATCAATACCGCATTACGTACATCAGCCAAACGCTGGATCATGGCATCATTGCCACCATCAAATATCGCACACTCACGCTCGTAGACAGTCGTTGGACGCATGACACTTTGTACCTGTACATGATGACTGATTTGTTTTAAACCCGCATTCGGCAACAAAATCAGCATCTGCTCCTTTTTGCCAATACTGTCTAGTAGATGCGTCATGGCATCAACTTGGGCGTTATCACTGACGCCAGCTTTGGCGGGCAAGGCAAATCGTGACAACTCAATATGTTTGTCATGGATGATTTTATTGAGCATCAAGTACAGCTTGGCCAGCATCACGCCTGCCAATGCAACTTTTGCATGGCTATTATCCGCTTTAAGCATCACATAAGCGCCACTTTCATCAAAATTTGGCTCATTGATTGCGCTTACACCCAACAACAAAGGTTGTTTTAGCAGCTCAGTCACCGCTTGGTTTAGTAGCTGCGTACAGAGTGCCAAATATGGCAGGCGCTGCGACGGCGCCAAGCGCTCAAGCATATTGAACTCATCATGAAAGACTATTTGGACGCTGACACTATCAAATGCTCTGGTGGCAGACAATCGAGAGGCATGATGGTTAGCATGCTGACCATTGTCGTCAGCTTTATAGGCAGTAGGATCATTAGCATCACTGTCCGTCATATTACCGGTCGTGCCACTTGTATCATCATCGGGCGTCGAGTCCTGATTCTGCTGGGTTCTCACATACTGATTGACCGCACTATGGATATCTAATTTACGCGTATTAGGCTGCTGGTTATTCGATGTACCAGTAGCTGTTTGGGTATTAGAGCCTCCTCCGGATAAGTCATGATCATGATTGCCTACATTATCACTTTGGCTACTACCTTTTCCATGTTCGTCAGCAGCAGACATCGAATGACGACGTTCTCGCTCACGATCATAGCCGCGCTGATCAAACTGCGTATATTGCTCACGATGCAAGTCTTGAACATCGCGGCTGATGGCATTGATTTGCTCTTTGGTTGGGCGGGCGATATAGCTATAAATCAGCCAGAGCAATAAATGCAGCACCATCGAGCCGATGACAAAGGGCCATTGCATGGCGATGATTTCGCCTTTACTGATGTCTTTTAGTGTCAATGCCACACTGCCGATGACCGCATCGCCTTTGGTTGCAATCTGGCTAATGGTGTCGCCCTGCTGCATCGGTGCATTGCCGACCGGCACCAAGATATCGCCATTATTGTCTTTAATCAGGATACGGGTCACGTCCTGCTCGCTGGTATAGCGATTGGCAATGACACTTAAGCTGACGCGGTCCTTGTTTTCTAAAGACAGGCGTGCTTCATCGATGAGCTGGGCGACCATTTGCTCGCCTTTTTGCGCACGACTGTTGCTCAGCTGTTGATCGGTACTGATGACCAATAATAGGGTTTGCAAACAAAAACTAACCAGAAGAATGATGGCAAACAACCCTTGCCGCGGCGCTAAGTAGGTCATGATATGGGAAACTTTTTTGGATAAATGGAGTTAAAAAACGAGGCTAGTGCTCATTCGCTCATTTTTGCAAGAGTATGCGGCTATATTTGTTCAATTCAATACCACATTGTCTAAATAATCTTCTTTTATAAGACAGCTAATTAAACGCTGCTATCGTACAGTAGTTATGTTGTGCAATTATGTGTGGCGCAGGCATTTAAGCTATATTTATTACACGTCCGTCCACTCATTTATATCTACTATATCACCATAGTAAGGGTTATGGCGTTAGCGCGTATCATAATTTTTTTGTAATGAGTCATTTCAATTTTATTTAGGCTTTTGGCGACAGTCGCTGTTTTATTTGTTGTTTTATTCGACGCTGATACTTTGCGCCTCCTCTATAGTCGCTGCCCCCTAAAGCTGTTATTATTCCTAATCTTATATCAGCATACAAGGGACAATTGAGCGATGCCAAACAATACCTCTTACTCGTTACCAAAAGACAGCAAAGCATGGCAACAGGCGGTTGATTCCGTGGCCTCGTTATTACCAGAGGGGACCAATGTACAGGATTTTGACGCACTACAATCCTTGCCTATTTTTGCTTTGATTGTGGTATTGCCAACACAGGTATCCTCACTTGATATTCACCAGTATGTACAATCATGGGTCGATGAGCAGCCAAACTGGCATCTGGTCACGGTCGCAGAAGACGCCGATGCCAATGTTGTAGATGTTGAGATCGCGGATATAGACACCACGCAACCTTTTGCCAAACGCTCATTTGTCGATGTGCAAGTCTTCCGTTATTTATTGGTGCCAGTGACTGATACTCTGATGCATCCTGCCAAAAAAACCGCAGCTGCTCATATCATCGATGATCAGTTGACCACACGCCTGCGTCATGACTTGACTGAAGCTTATAACAACGCTCAAAGCGCCGCCGTAAGCGATCATCTGGATGTCGTTGATTGTCATATCTTATCGGTCGGTCATATGCTGCGCACGCATAAGCTTGCTTGTTTTGATATGGACTCTACCTTGATTGAACAAGAAGTCATCGTTGAGCTGGCAAAAACGGCAGGTATTGGTGAGCAAGTAGAAGCCATCACTGAAGCTGCCATGCGGGGCGAGATGGATTTTGATGAGTCTTTTGCACAGCGCGTGGCGTTATTGCAAGGAATTCCAACCAGCGTGCTTGATGAGATTTGTAGTCGTTTGACGTTATCGACAGGTGCGTTGGCTACCATCAGCGCGCTAAAGGCTTTGGGTTATCATACGGTACTGGTCTCAGGCGGCTTTACCTATTTTGCGCGCTATATCGCTGAGCAACTGGGTATCGATGAGGTCCATGCCAACTCATTAGATATTGAGGAAGGTGAGGTCACCGGTCATATCCAGCTGCCTATCGTTAATGGTGCCAAAAAAGCAGCTATCGTAACGCATACGGCTGAGCGCTTAGGGATTGATATGTCACAAGTGGTATGCGTGGGTGATGGTGCTAATGATCTACCGATGATGGCACTGGCTGATTTGGGCGTGGCGTTTAATGCCAAACCTATCGTACAAGCACGCGCCGATGCCGCTATCAATGTTACGGGGCTTGAAGGGGTGCTCTATGCACTAGGTTATCCAGCATTTGCGCGCAGCAGCGACCGTAGCGAAGTTTAATTACTCACAATCTATATTTAAAAAAGCTGAGCCAATATATTTTAATTGGTCCAGCTTTTATGGTTTATTCTCTGCTTTACAGTGTTTCTTGGCGCTAAAGGCTGGTTAATATAGAAAGAAGACAGTGGGACTGGAATAAATTCTTTTTGCTTGCTGTACCTACGTCGACAGAGGCTGCGTAAACATTTATTCCAGTCCCGCAGCATGGTGTTGCGTATCTACTTTATTTAGTATTGACTATACTATACTGCCAGTCGCGATTGTCATTGCGTATTGCCACTTTTAGCGGTTTCAATAACTTTATCTTATCCAATAAAAAGGATTGTCCATGACGGCATCACAATCACCACGGCCAGATGCGCCGTCATCTTCCACCCAGTTAGCTGATCAACTTACGGCTGACCAACCTGCGGCTGATGAGAGCAGCCCAATTTATCACGACAGTCCTAAGCAGTTACTGGGTGTCTATGTGCGCGGGCTAGCAATGGGCGCTGCTGACATTGTACCGGGCGTCTCTGGTGGTACGATTGCGCTGATTGCAGGTATTTATGAGCGCTTAATTAACGCGTTGAGCAGCGTCGGTCCCAATCTTTGGCAAGTGTTTCGTCAAGAGGGTGGTATCAAGGGTTTAATCGCAGTATGGCGACAAGTCGATGCGACTTTCTTACTGTTTTTATTGATGGGTATTGCCACCAGTCTTGCCACGCTTGCTGGTATTATTAAGCATTTATTGGACCATCAACCTTTGATGATTTGGTCTTTCTTTTTTGGTTTGGTTATTGCCACTGTCTTTTTGTTGTTGAGTGAGATTAAACGCTGGAACATCGGGCGGACACTATTGTTTTTACTTGGAATAGCCAGCGCCGTTGTTATTAGTAGCTTGCCTTTGATGAACACGACGCCAAGCTTGCCTTATCTGTTTGTTGCCGGTGCTATCGCTATTTGTGCGATGATACTTCCTGGTATTTCAGGGTCTTTTATTTTACTGCTGATGGGCGCTTACGATACGGTGCTTGAAGCGGTCCATACTTTAAACTTTGCCATTATCTTGACCGTTGTGGCTGGTATGGCAACGGGATTATTACTCTTTACCCGTATGCTCAAATGGTTATTATCCCGTTATTATCAAGCGACTTTAGCACTACTGATTGGCTTTATCGCAGGCTCACTGGTCAAAGTTTGGCCATGGAAAACCGATGCGCTAGGGACATTAAATAGTGAAGCTGTCCATAATGTTATGCCATGGCACTACCCTACTGGCGCGCAGTGGTTGACGACTTTAAGCTTGATGCTATTGGGCGCTATTCTTGTGACTGCCTTATCACTTTGGAGTCGCCGTAGCCTGCGTCCTTAGTATCTGTCTACTCTTGCTATAGTCGATTCAATTTAAAAACAATACAGTACTGCTGGGATAAATTTTGCGAAGCCTCTGGAGTGCAAAGCGCACAGCAAGCGAGAGAAATTTATACCAGCATAATGCTATTCTTAACATAACTCTTCTATATTGAACTTACTATATTAAATCTTACTATCAAAAAAGCGCCCATATCGTGGCGCTTTTTTGGTTTTTATCTCTGCAAGATATGACAGTGATTTTGCTCTATGATTTTAAAAAATCAAACGTCAGCTGTTGTCGCAAAGTCGCCTTTAGAGGCTTTAGCTTTGGGCTACAAACTTCCATAATAGCCTCGTTGACATTCACCTTATGAAGAGCGAGATGAACAATGTTATTAACAATATTTTCTATATCAGGTAGCGAGGCGTTGAGTACCAGTGCCATATTGGGCTATGGTTTATTTTTAATTGCAGTTATTGCCATTGCCCTGTCATCACAGCGCTGGTTGCTTTGGTATCTGTTTGGTGGCATGGGATACTGGTTAGCGGTCGAAGTGATTCATCATTTAGTGACCCTATGGTTTGTATGGTCAGAGTGGCATAATTATGTGGTTGCGATGGGTATCAGCTGGCTGCCTTTGGGCGCTTGGGTGTTATATCGAGCACTGCGTTACGAAGATGTCAGTCGCAGCATGATACAAGAGCGAGAGCGACATGCGGCGCGCTATATCGAGCACACCCCTGTCTATGACGACGACTATCAGCCACGTTTTTATTAAACCTGTCCCCCACTATGTCTGCCATATTTGTCATTGAATGTTACAAGATGCTTAACATGCTCTACGTAACTCCTAAAGAATTGAGCCCTAGCAATCATTTATAATCCACTTATATATTTGTCACAAAAAGTGTTATAAAGTACGCATTATCTTGCGTCTTATTTTTTAGGAGTGTGTCTATGTTTACCGTACCGGTTTTGGATATTAAGTCTGATCCATTAGATGTTTTATTGGCAGTGATTGGTTATCGCTTGTCTATGCTCGCTGATAGCGATAATGAAGAGGTAAAAGCCATACTTGCAGATCGCAAGGTTACTATTGAGCTTGCCAGCACTGAAGCGGATGTGGCACGTTATTATAGCTTTGATAATGGTGCATTTAGCCAACATAGTGGGCATGCTAAAGACGCGAATCTGACTATTAACTTTAAAGACTCTATGACTGGGGTCAAGCTTTTGACTAAAGGTAGCTTACCTGCCTTTATGACGGCTGTACAAGAAGGCAACTTAAACATCGAGGGTGATTATAGCCTGATGATGTGGTTCAATAAACTTGCTAAGCATATCGTGCCAGCCATTCCAGAAGAATGTAAACCTTATATCCAAAAAGCCAAGCCATATGCTTATAAAGCCCAGAAACTTGCCAATCACTGGGTCGGCGTTGCTAAGCACAAGTTGGGTAAATAATGGAATAATCAGCAGCGATAGCTAAATATCTGCTGCGCTAGATTCTGATTTTCTAAAAAGGTTGCGCTATACTATAGCGCAGCCTTTTTTATTGTAGATTATACTACCAAAAAATTAAAACAGCTGAGCGACAGTTGCTGTTTATCTTCTACGACCATACTTACCATATACGACCATGCTTAATATCTCTATAAAAGGATTTATACTATGTCAGCACTGCTTAATGTTACAGAGCCAAATAACAGCAATGACAATGATTTTTTAACATCGTTAACGACTGATGCCGCCCCATCTACTGACAGCAAATATAGTCGCGAGCAAATTGCTCAACTGTTCGATTTGCCGTTGATGGATTTATTATTGCAAGCACAAACCATACATCGTCAACACTTCAATGCCAATGAAGTACAAATCAGCACCTTGTTGTCTATCAAGACTGGCAATTGCCCTGAGGATTGCGGCTACTGCTCACAATCTGGTCACCACCGTGATACCACCAAGCTACAGGCAGAAAAACGTATTGAAGTCGATAAGGTCATTGCTGCTGCCAAACGCGCAAAGGCCACAGGTTCATCAAGATTTTGTATGGGCGCCGCATGGAAGCACCCTAGTGCCAAAGACATGCCTTATGTGGTCGAGCTGGTCAAAGAAGTCAAAGCACTGGGACTTGAAACCTGTATGACGCTAGGTATGCTAGATACTGACCAAGCAGCACAATTGGCTGATGCAGGCCTTGATTATTACAATCATAACTTAGATACATCAAGAAGTTATTACGAGCAGGTCGTCAGTACGCGCAGCTACGATGAACGTCTAGATACCATCACCAACGTACGCAACTCAGGTATCAATGTCTGTAGTGGAAATATCGTCGGTATGGGTGAGAGCCGTGACGACCGCATTGACTGGGTGCACGAGCTACTAAAAATGCCGAAAGCACCAGAGTCTATCCCCGTTAATTTATTAGTGCCGATTCAAGGTACGCCAATCGGTGATAAGGTGTTGGCAGAAGGTCAATTGTCAGTGCTTGAATGGATTCGTACCATTGCTGTGACGCGTATTTGCTGTCCAAGTAGCTATGTACGCCTATCTGCTGGTCGCGAAAGCCTATCTGACGCTGAGCAAGCATTGGCATTTATGGCGGGTGCCAACTCATTCTTTTATGGTGATAAACTGCTGACTACGGGCAACGCCAGTCAATCAGGTGACGATAGACTGATGCGCGAACTTGGTTTGACCAAACAATTTGCCGCCCCTCGTGCACCAAAGCTAGTGCCGGTCATGGATGCTATGAGCGGTCATCAATCGCAAGTAGTTTTGGCCAGCTAAGCTAAGTAGTTTTGGCTTAGTGCTACCATTATCAGGAAATCTACGCTAAGCTTGCCCGCATTTATCATTGTTTAAAATAACCAAAGAGACTTTCGCATGGCAGATTATTTTAATTGGATTAAAGCGGCGCATATCATCTCGATGGTATGCTGGTTTGCAGCGATTTTCTACCTGCCGCGCCTATTTGTCTATCATGCAATGAGCGATGACAAGGTTAGCCAAGAGCGCTTTACTATTATGGAGCGCAAGCTTTATCGCGGCATTATGACCCCAGCGATGATAGCGACTTGGGCTTTTGGGTTATGGATGCTGGTTTTAGGTTGGGATGTCTATAAAATCCAAGGCTGGCTACACGTAAAGTTATTCTTAGTGATACTATTGTCCGCTTATCATGGCGCTTGTGGTTTTTATCGTAAAAAGCTGGTCGATAACCCACAATATAAGTCGCATGTATTTTGGCGATGGTTCAATGAAGTGCCCGTCTTTGCTTTAGTTATTATCGTGTTTTTGGTGGTGGTTAAACCCTTTTAACATAGGCTGTAGCTCTAAATCTAGCCCAAGCAATGCTTAATAAAAAAGCGTCCATCACTTCATAAAGTCATGGACGCTTTTTTATAGCCAAACAAATGATATTGACAAGATTCCTATCAAACATTTGGTCGCATAATTTGATAAACATTGCTCAAATCATAGACACGGTAGCGCGCAGGCTCGCGGCGGCTTTCACCAGCATAGCTGAGTATCAGCGCTTGCTTTGCTTGCTCATCGACCCAGCCGACAAACAATCCGCTGTGCTCGACACCGTTATAACCATGATTGATATAGTAAAGCCAATCGCCAACTTCAATCTCGCCACTATTGGCATAAGGGCCTTGACCATAAGTACCTTTATGGATGGTATCGCGTGTCACCCCCGCCCGTTTAAATACCGCATTCAAATAATCCCAGCAGCCACCTTGAATAATCGTACGCTCATTCAATGCCATTTTACGCGCAGTGCTAATCACTTCACGAGCAGCCGGACTACTGTGCGTCTCAGCATTACTCAGTATTGGTAGATACTCGCTATCGACATTATCGTAATTCCCTGATAAAAATGCCGGCAAAACGCTTGATGCTTGGCGCTGTACTTCAGGATACTGATAGTGAGTTTGGTTGTTAGCGGCATAAGTGTTTTGGTTAAAGCTGCCTTTATTAGCATAGCTGTTATTAGCATAGCTCTTACTAGAATAGCTTGGTTGGGTATTACTTGTATTTGAACGATAACTATTAGACGTATTAGCACGTTGGATGGTGGATCGCGTACTGATTTTAGCAGCAGGGACAGCGGGATACGATGGCGTATAGCGGGCGCCATACTCAGTGAGAGACGATTTTTGAGCAATTAAGCTGCTCATACTATCGGCGTGAACCTGACCGACAGCACCCAAAGTAAGTAATAATGCACTGCACGACGTTGTGATTGACCGTTTGGGCAAACGCGACATGACTAACTCCTTGTCAATATAATATCAATAACCATAGTAACGATAACCGTGTTCATTATAAATATGCTGAGATTTTTCAATCCTACTTATAAACCATTTGGACAGGATTCTGCAAGCCTTATCACGTTTAAGTGAGCGACCAAAGGTATAAATATAAGGATAAGCGGTACGTAAATAAGGAAAAATGAGCAGGTTAAAAACTTTAATATTAAAAAAATATTTTATAATAAGGGCTTTAATCGTGACTCATTTTGATAGTGACGTGACGTTTGGTCAGGGTTTGACCTTGTAGAATGGCTTTGGTAGCAGTGGCTTCTTGGAGATTATCAAAGCCGCTAATATGATATTTACATTTAGAATTGCCATCAATAATCTCTAATTGCTCGCCGACAAGACTTATCGTATCGCTGTCAGTTAGCTGGATAGGCGTACGCTTACCTTGATTGTCATGTACCAGTTCACCAGCTCGCACCCATAAGATGCCGCTACTGATATTACCCGCTGTCGCTTTTTTATGCTGTTGACGCTGGCGATTAAAAAAGAAACTACCGATAATCAGCAGCGCCAGCGCACCAATTGACCAGCGTACTGGTAATAAACTCATCGCCAGCGCGACGCATACTGCGCCTACCAATAACGCCGCACCAAACCAAAACAGCCCATTGTCCAACGCTTGAGGCTGTCCTTGTAAAGTGATTTTGGCGCCGTCATCAGTCAGCTTAAGCATGGATTACTACCTATTAATTGGCAATTAAAAATCATTAACAGCGAAACTACCAGCCAAGTGCGGTCTTTTGCATAGCAATAAGCTCAGCGATGCCTTTTTCAGCAAGTATCAACATGTCATCCGCTTGGGCGCGGGTGAATGGCTTTTCCTCTGCAGTCCCTTGTAACTCAATAAACTCGCCTTTTTGGGTCATCACTACGTTCAAATCCGTATCACAGCTGGCATCTTCTTCGTAGTTTAAATCCAAGTACGCTTTGCCATCTTTCATACCGACAGAAACGGCTGCAACCAAACCAATCAGCGGATCCGCTTTTAGTTTTTTGCTTTTTTGAAGGCTCTCTAAGGCATCGATAAGGGCGATTGCGGCACCGGTCACGCTCGCAGTACGAGTACCGCCATCCGCTTGCAACACATCACAATCCAAATAAATGGTATTTTCACCAAGCTTACTCAAATCAATCATCGCACGCAGACTGCGACCGATCAAACGCTGAATCTCTTGGGTACGACCTGATTGCTTGCCGCGAGCCGCTTCGCGCTGATTACGGGTATTGGTTGCGCGCGGTAGCATGCCATATTCAGCGGTGATCCAGCCTTTACCTTTACCCTTGAGCCAACGAGGTACACCAGACTCCACGCTTGCTGTGCACAATACTTTGGTATCACCAAAGCTGACCAATACTGAGCCTTCGGCATGCTTAGTATAATGGCGCTCAAAGGTGATTGAGCGAAGTTGGTTAAGCTCACGGTTGTCGATACGCATAAAATTCCCTAGTACGAAGTTGTAAAAGCAGTAGTGTAAAACAAAAGGTTTGTCGTTGTGTGCTGAGCCAGTCAGTATTTCCAGCAAACCCATATCTGCCAATCAATGACAGCTGAGTGCGCTAGCGGGGCTAAATATTAGGTTATCCTAACGTGACAACGGCGCAATAGCAAGATTCACACACGCTATCGCACCGCTGTTTTGAGAAAAAATCGTGGTAAAAGTTATTCTAACCCTTCCATTTTACGCAACTCTTTACGCAGGATTTTACCGACGTTTGATTTTGGTAATTCATCAACAAACTGAATATGACGCGGACGCTTATAGCCGGTCAGTTGCTTTTTGCCAAAATCAAGCAGCTCTTGTTCGGTCACGTTACCCTTTTTGACCACATATAGCTTAGGGTCTTCGCCGCGATCCTCATTTGGAATACCGATCGCACCGCACTCCACTATACCTGGATGCTCGCTCATGGCTTCTTCGATCTCGTTTGGATAGACATTAAAGCCTGAGACCAAAATCATATCTTTTTTGCGATCAACGATTTTGATAAAGCCTTTTTCATCTATGATACCGATATCGCCTGTTTTAAGATGACCACTGGCAGTAAAGCTTTCAGCGGTTTCTTCAGGGCGATTTTGATAACCAATCATGACTTGTGGACCTTTGACACAGATCTCACCGCGCTCACCAATAGCGACTGTATTGTCATTATCATCAATCAAAATGACATCGGTACTGGGCGCTGGGATACCAATCTTACCGGTGAATTCAGCAATGGTCATCGGGTTAAAGGCGACTACTGGGGAGGTTTCAGACAAGCCATAACCTTCAACGATCGGCAAGCCCGTGATTTTATGCCACTCTTTTGCCACGCTTGGTAGTACTGACATCCCGCCACCGATAGAAGCTTTTAAACTAGAGAAGTCTAAATCTGCAAAACTTTCCTTATGTACCAAACCATTAAACAAGGTATTTACGGCGGGGATAAAGGCTGGCTTATATTTGCCCATCTCTTTGATCAAACCATCAAGATCACGTGGATTCGGAATCAGCAAACCAGCACAACCTTGGTACATACTATACATCCCGCAAACCATAAACGAGAACACATGGTATAGCGGCAGCGCGGTCAAAAGCACATCCGTCGCGTCTACATCCTCTTCAAAAGCACTGTCCATAAGCGCGCTGATCTGTAGCATATTGGCGATCAAGTTACCATGCGAGAGCATCGCCCCCTTAGCTACACCGGTCGTACCGCCCGTATATTGCAACAATGCCACATCGCTTAAGTTTAAATCAGGGCGCTTATATTTGCTGGCTGATACCGCATTTAAGGCTTGCTTAAAACTCGTACTCTCTGGCAAACGATAAGCAGGAATCATTTTCTTGACATGGCGCGCAACGAGATTGACCACTGCTCCTTTAACCGTGCCCAGCATATCGCCAATTTTACAGACGATGACATGCTTCACTTGACCTTTATCTTGCGCATCTTGATAAGTTTTTGCAAAGTTTTCCACGATAAATAAGGCTTTTGTACCACTATCATGTAGCTGATGCGACAACTCGCGGCTGGTATATAAAGGATTGACATTTACCAGCACCATACCTGCGCGAATGATACCCAAAGCCACCACAGGATATTGCAGGATATTGGGCATCATAACACCGACTTTATCACCTTTCACCAGCCCTAATGACTGTAAGTAACTGGCAATTTGACGGCTATATAAATCCAATTGCTTAAAGGTAATAGAAGCACCCATACAGATATAGGCATTTTTTTGCCCATAACGGCTAAAATTACGCTCAAAAACATCAAGTAAAGAGGTATTGTCATCTGGCATATCGATAGTAGAACTAATACCATAGCGCTCATAAGCGCTTAACCATGGACTGTCGCTCGCTATCGTCGGCATCGTCGGAAACGCATTAGTTTCAGCCTTTGACTGAGTATTATTCGCAGCTTTATGGTCTGTCATCTCTTTATTGATATTATCAGTCATAATTTTCCTTAAATGTGGCCGTTAAAATATAAAATATTTCTAATGAAATCACCGTGGTCGTTAGTCACTCATTTACAAAATCAAAGACTTGTGAATATGACTGCTTTTTTGCTCACCCGCAAAAAACCTTGTCACTCACAACGCTTTCAAATCAAAATGATCATCTTCACACTCAACGCTATTATTTACCACAAAACCGCTAAAACCAGCCCGACTAAAGTGCTTTAGGGTAATCATGCTGCGTACGCTTTGGGCTAAAAAATCCACATTTTTATCGTCGAGTGCAAAAAATATCGTTACGGACTATATCAGTTTTGCGGATAATTCTCTATGACTACCACCAAAACACGATAGAACAACGAAAAATGATAAGGTCCTATATAAGCGACCTTATCATCATTGATAACCATCCTTTACAACGATATATAATAGCTACTATTACTGTCTATTTTTTACTAGCACTCATCAAGCCATTTACATTTTTGATGAGCAATAACCAACAAAGCTAAAAACGGTTAAAAATTGATGGTACATGTTTTAACCGTGGTTTTTTTCTTCAAGGACGCGCAAATCTTTATGTAAAATCTTACCGACGTTAGATTTTGGCAACTCATCGATAAATTCAACATAACGCGGACGCTTATATCCGGTCAGATGCTCTTTGGCGTATGCCAACACTTCATCTTTGGTCAAACTGTTATCACTACGAACGACATATATCTTTGGCACTTCGCCGCTCTTTTCGTCTTCGATACCGATGACACCGCATTCTAAAATCTTTGGATGGCCTGACATCACATCTTCTACTTCATTTGGATAGACGTTAAAGCCTGAGACCAAAATCATATTCTTTTTGCGATCGACGATCTTGAAGTAACCTTCTTCATCCATCACGCCGATATCGCCAGTACGAAAATAACCGTCAGATGTCATAACCTCAGCGGTGGCATCATCACGTTTCCAGTAGCCTTTCATCACTTGCGGACCACGAACACAAATCTCGCCGCGCTCCCCAAGGGCAACTTCATTGCCCTCTTCATCCAAGATAGCCATGTCAGTCGCTGGCATTGGCAGACCAATATTGCCTGAAAACTCACCTGTACCTTGCGGGTTTGCTGATGCAACTGGAGAGGTTTCTGACAGACCATAGCCTTGTACAATCACATTGCCAGTGATTTGTTGCCATTTATCAGCCGTGTCTTTTAGAACCGCCATACCGCCGCCCATCGACATCTCAAGCTTGCTATGGTCTAAGGCTTTAAAGGCATCACTATTTGCCAACGCATTAAACAGCGTATTGACTGCTGGGAAAAACGCAGGTGGATAGTCTTTATATGCTTTGATTAAGCTTGCGCCATCGCGCGGATTGGGTACCAGTAGACCGATGCAGCCACGATACAAGCCGAACATGCCACAGACGGTAAATGAGAAGATATGATACATCGGCAACGCCGTCATGATAACAGGCTGCTCAGCCATACCGTCAAACTTATCAAAAGCATCACCAAGGTACGTATCACATTGAATCAAGTTAGCAACCAAGTTGCCATGGGTCAGCATCGCGCCTTTGGCAACACCTGTGGTACCACCGGTATACTGGAGAACAGCAATATCATCAAGGCAGATATTATCTGGACGCTTGTAGTTTTTCGCAGGAAAGCGATTCAGAGCCGTTTTAAAGCTGGTGCTATTTTTAAGATTATAATCTGGTACCAGTTTTTTCACATGGCGTACGACCATATTGACGATAAAACCTTTTAATGGGCTCATCAAGTCGCCCATCGAGGTTACGATTACATGATCAACCAGGTCTTTACCAATCTCTTCATAGGTTTTGGCAAAGTTCTCTAAAATAAATAATGCTTTGGTATCAGAATCCGTCAGCTGATGCTCAAGCTCTTTTGAGGTATAAAGAGGATTGACGTTGACCAAAGTCATACCAGCGCGGATAACACCTAACACCGCAACAGGTAGCTGCAAAATATTTGGCATCATAACGCCAACTTTATCGCCTTTTTGCAGCCCAAGCGCTTGCAAGTAGGCAGCAATTTGTTTGCTATAGCGATCTAAATCTTCGTAGGAGAGTTTTACATCCATACAGACAAACGCCGTTTTACCAGCGTGCTTACTAAAATTCTGTTCAAATAAATCGATCAAAGAAGTATTGGCAGCTGGCATATCAATATTGTATTGAATACCCAGCTTTTCATAAGTTTTCACCCATACTTGATCATTACGACGAATTTGTTTACCTTGATTTTCCATAATCTTACTTCTCCTAGTAAATAGTGCGCTACTGTAAACTCATAATCATCACAATGTGATAAACGTGCAAAGATTCGGTGCGACAGCTTAGCGTGGTGATGGCAAGGCTGGCGCTGCAAAAATATGGTGCTGAGTCAACAATTTAGTAGTAAATAGCCCTTTATGGTTTAACATACACACTTTATACAAACTACTCAATATAAAAAAATGCTACTCGAGTTCGTAAAGTCACTTGACGACCCATATTTATATTGATATCAATGAGTTAGTTAGAATTATAGTCAAAAAACCCATTTTTACTGCTAAATATTTATTATCTCAAGAGACATGACCCTGATCTTACTTTCTAAAAGCTACTGACCGCGATTTCGTGCGGTTATCAGGCTCAACAAAACCATCAGTTTAGGCACGTCATGCACTGTCGTTTATACCAAGTTGTGGCTTTTTAATTGTGACAATATCCTTTACGATAGCACCATCCTATTTATATGCTTGCACCAACTAGAGATACCTATTAAAACTGATAAGTGAAACCTACCTTATGTCCGATGTTATTGACCATACGATCGACCCAATCCTTACGAATGAACCGATGGATACCCGCTCCGTGGCGGAGTTTACGGAACAAGCCTATCTCAACTACGCCATGTACGTCATCATGGATCGGGCGCTACCCAATATCGCTGATGGCCTAAAACCTGTCCAGCGCCGTATTGTCTACGCCATGAGCGAGCTTGGGCTAAAATCGACGGCAAAGGCGAAAAAGTCTGCCCGTACCGTCGGTGACGTCTTGGGTAAATATCATCCGCATGGCGATAGCGCTTGTTATGAAGCCATGGTGCTGATGGCGCAGCCGTTTAGCTATCGCTATCCGCTGATCACCGGTCAAGGCAACTGGGGTAGCCCCGATGATCCAAAATCCTTTGCTGCTATGCGCTATACCGAAGCCAAAATGTCCGCTTATGCCAATACCTTGCTTACCGAGCTCGGTCAAGGTACGGTCGACTGGCAAGACAACTTTGATGGCACGATGCTGGAGCCAACCACCCTACCTGCCCGCCTGCCCAATATTCTATTAAATGGTACGACCGGTATCGCGGTCGGTATGGCGACCGATATCCCGCCGCATAATCTTAATGAAGTGGTACGCGCCGCTATTCGTCTGCTCAAAAACCCTGAGCTGTCAGTGAAACAGCTTACCCAATCGATACCCGCGCCTGACTTGCCGACGCCAGCTGAGATCATTACCAGCAAAAAAGACTTACAAGCTATGTATGAGACCGGACGTGGCAGCTACAAGATGCGCGCGACTTTTCATATTGACCCAAAAGAGAAAAATCTCGTCATCATCGACGCCCTTCCTTATCAAGTATCTGGCAATAAAATCCAAGAGCAAATTGCTAAACTGATGATCGACAAAAAGCTGCCGTGGATTACAGACATTCATGATGAATCAGATCATGAAAATGCTTGCCGTATCGTCTTAGAGCTCAAATCTACCCGCGTCGATGTACAGCGGGTCATGAGTCATTTATTTGCCAGCACGGATCTTGAGAGCAATTACCGCGTCAATATGAACATGATTGGCCTAAATGGTAAGCCGCAGGTTAAAAACCTCAAAGAAGTCTTAGAAGAGTGGCTCGTTTGCCGCCGCGCTGTGGTCACGCGCCGTCTACAATATCGCCTTGATAAGATTGATAAGCGCTTGCATATCCTCGCAGGTTTATTGATTGCTTATCTTAACATCGATGAAGTGATTCGTATTATTCGTGAAGAAGACGATCCAAAATCATCTTTAATGCAGGATTATGATCTGACTGAGATTCAAGCCAATGCTATCTTGGACATTCGTCTGCGCCAGTTGGCAAAATTAGAGGAAATTGAGCTACGCCGAGAGCAAGATGAGCTGGCGGCTGAACGCGCCATCATTCAAGAGTATTTGGACAATCCCGATAGCCTGACCACTTTGATGATCGATGAGCTTAGCGCCGATATGAAAGAGCACGGCAACGAGCGGGTGTCACCGCTGGCAGAGCGTGAAGAAGCACAGGCGTTAAAAGAATCTGACCTTGTACCAAGCGAGCCGATTACCGCTATCTTGTCAAAAGCTGGCTGGATCCGCGCGGCCAAAGGACATGACGTCGATGCTGCTGGCATGAGCTATCGTTCAGGCGATGCTTATCAAGCGCACGTACGGGGTAAATCCAATGAGAAAATCTATGTCCTTGATAGCACGGGTCGTAGCTATAGTATCGACGCCCATAATCTTGCCTCTGCTCGTGGTCAAGGCGATCCGCTCACCAGCGTCTTAAAACCGCCAGCAGGCGCGACTTTTGAACAACTATTAACGGGTGCCAATGACCAGCGCATTATCCTTGCCAGCTCACAAGGTTATGGCTTTATCAACACCCTTGGCAATCTTGATAGCAACCAAAAAGCGGGTAAAAACATCATTAACCTAGCTGCTGATAGCCGCCTATTACCCATCGCCCGTATCGATTCTCAAGTAGAAACGACTGCCAATGCTGACGGTAACAATACCCATGCAAATGTAGCGCCTGATCATATCGCCGTCGTGACCAATGCTGGCTATCTATTGATATTTGCGCTTGCTGACTTACCAGAGCAGGCTCGAGGCAAGGGTAATAAGATGATTAACTTAAAAGGCGATGAAGAGGTGCTGACTATCACGCCGCTTAGCTTGCAGAACAGCTTAGTCATTACGGCAGGTAAGCGTCATGTAACCTTGAGACCGATGGATCTAGCCAACTACACCTCTAAACGCGGTAGTCGTGGCGGTCAGTTGCCACGGGGCTTTCAGAATGTGACCAGTGTTGAGGTAGCAGAATAAGTTTGATCGTTTCAATATGTAAGATCAATTAATGAGCCAAAAGCCGCCTATACGCCCTGTATAGACGGCTTTTTTACGCTATCTAAAGCGCATTATCTTGATAGTAAACGCATCATAGTCATTAAAATTTGCTGGATGCGCTATCCTCAAAGATCGCTTTTAGAAAACTTGTAATCTGAGTACTGTTCATAAGATACGGATTATAATCAAGACCTGCTGAGAAGCTTTTTAATGCGTATTCTTCATTTTCAGCGCTCGATGTTAGATGTTTGATTAAAAACCCATCCCATTGACGCGATTCTATTTCTTCTATACTAACAATGTTAGGAAAAATGGTTGAATGCTTGTCAAGTATCTTTTCTAAAGCGCTGCTGATAGCAGGCCTTGTTCCTTGAAAGCTTTGAACGAAATAACCTTCGCTAATGACTAAGGCTGAAACTATATCGTTTTCTTCAAAATATCTTCGCCAATACTCAAGAGCACGCGTCAGCTCAATTCCCGAATCTAGATCGACATTCTTGGCAATGTATGTCATGTTGATAAGAATATGCTCGCCATGCGTTTTTCTAGTTTCTGAAGGTTGGCTTGGTGTTATATGCATGAAAAACCTTATTTATAAAAACCCAATCTAATTTAAGATACACTTCAAAATAAAGTATGATCAATAATATTTTTTCTTCATAATTTTTTGTCATCTAGCATTATTACTTTCTAGAAATACGCACTAGGATTTTAATGAAAGAATGCCGATAATTATCAGTGCACAATTGTACTATAAAAATTAGCATCATTGCTGCGATATTATTATTCTAATAAGCCACAAGTCTACTCTTTATTTTCCTATAGCATAGCTTCATCTTTAACATATGCTCATTTATAGATGGGATATTGCCAATAAAACCACACTGTCTTTTTTTTATTTAGAAACTTTTTTCTTTAGAAGCTTAGACAATTAAACATAACCTTATAATAAATTGATACTGTTAATTTAGTCACATCATTTAGGGTTTTTGTTAACTCTTCAAATATGCATGAGTCTACGGTAGAGGCAGGTCAATATAAAAACGATACAGCGGAAATGGAATAAATTTTACGCAGCCTCTGTCAACGTAGGAACAGCAAGCAAGAAAAATTTGTAACAGTCCCGCAGCATAGGTCTGTGTATCTACTTTATTTAGTATTGTCTATATCACCAGCAAAGCAAATACCTGATAAATAGGTAAATTTACAACATCCTAAGTTACTCTATAGATATTTATATCTTTAGACATATTGTAGTAGTATCTGAATTATCAGTATTAAAAAAACTAAAAAACCATAGGATCATTATGTTTATCGAAGACAAAATCGCCAAGGATATTATGGCTACTCAAAATCCTACCCCCAAAATTATCTTCTTTGATATCGATGATACGTTGAGTCGAAATGGTGAGATTGCCCCTCATAATAAAGCAACCCTAGAAGCACTGGCGAAGACGGATATCAAACTGGTGATTTCAACCGGACGCTCAAAACCCATATTGCCACTTGATATCATCGCCTTGCTTGAAGCGGACGTTTTGGATGCCATTATCTGCATGAATGGGCAATATAGCTTTGATAATGAGGGCGTTATCAGCCACTATCCGTTATCTGATGAGCAGTCCTCTACCATTACGCAGCTTTGTCAGCAAAACAGCTTGGTCTATAAATTTGACTCTGCTACTCATATTATTTGGTCTGATGAACATGAGTGGCAAGACAGATATCACGATAAAATAAAGAGCTGTAGCATCATCGATCCTGATTATTGCCGATTCAATACCGTATACCAGTGCTCAGTATTTTTTGATGATCAAGATGAGAAAATGCAAAAGGTGAACTTTGCAGAGCAAGACTTAAAACTGGTACCTTGGCATGAGATTGTCGCTGATATTTTGCCAATTGACGCCTCAAAAGCACGCGGGATATTGGATGTATGTGCCTACTTTGACATTGATGCCAGCGACTGCATGGCGTTTGGTGATGGGCTAAATGACTTGGAGATGTTTGACTTGGTCGGTTATGCGGTGGCAATGGGCGATGCAAAGCCTGAGCTGATTGAACGTGCCGATTTTGTCACAGGTACGATTGAAGAGCATGGTATTCAGTCTGTGGTTAAGCATTTATTGCCAGCATAAAAGGGGATTTAAAAGCAGTAAACACCCTTGCCGATATCTCGTTAGCATTTTACTGTTTAATATTCGCCTGCTGTTTACCTAGTCATTTAACTTCGGCCCGCTACTAACCCATAAACCCAGATACCCAACTTATAAAACCCTATTGCAAGCAAAATAAATATCAATGCCGCCAGTAAATAAGCCAAAAACGTGGGCATACTGGTCAACCAGCCAAGCGTGAATGCCACGCCAAGATAAGCTTCTAATGGCCAAGTTAAGATGGGCGTATCCATACCATTATTAAAAAAAGCAATAATGGCGCTCAGTCCTAGCACGGCAGTAACGATGCCAGCGATTTTACGGTTACTCATATAACTTCTCTTAGGTAGTTAAATCATGTACAGCTCAAGCTTATTTAACCATAAAGCAATTATGGCATGGTCAGACCACCGTCAACCGCAATTGACTGACCAGTAATTGCCGCGCTCAAATCAGATGCCATCAGCAATACGGAATTGGCAAAGTCGGCAACTGAGGTTGCTTGGCGTAATGGCGTGGTCGTGGCGATATAGTCAAACACTTCTTCAGTGGTTAATTGACTCGCGTCAGTGGTTTTTAATAGTCCACCTGCTAGTAAGTTCACCCGAATGCCGTATTGCCCAAGCTCCGCCGCTAAATTGCGTGTTAGACCAATGAGCGCAGATTTTGCGGTGGTATAGTCATAATAAGTGACCACTGGATTATAGACTAAGTTGGTTGAGATATTGATAATCTTACCCATCTGCTGGGTTTTCATTTGCGGTAGTACCGCTTGCACAGTATTGACCGCCCCTTTCACAATGCCGTCAATTTGCTGAGAAAAATGCGACCATTCGACCGTCTCAATACTGGTGTAATCAGCACTTGGATTAAACTGATAGCTTGGCAAAGCATTGTTGACCAAGATATCAATACCTTCAAAGCGTTCTATAACTTCTGCTGCCATTGCTTGCATTTGTACCAAATCAGTCACATCACCTTGGTAGGCAAAAGCACGCCCGCCTGCTGCTTCAATATCAGCAACAACCTTTTCAGCCGCTGCTTTACTATGTAAATAATTGACGCAAACGCTTGCGCCTGCTGTTGCCATCTGCAGAGCAATTTGCGCACCAAGTCCACGACTGGCACCTGTGACGATGGCGACTTTCTCCGTAAGGAATGCTGGAATAACGGTTTGAGCCATGATGTTGTATTCTTTATTATTATGTTATGGTTAGAGTATGACTATACTTAGAAAGCGCTGGCTAAAGACCAAATCACGCTTATCATAGCATGATTGATGGAGATCATTTCGCGAGCAGTATTTCTAGCATTGGTTAACGCCGAACCCATTTAAGCCATTACTCTTTGAATTATTAACCTTTAAATTGCTGCCCTTTAAATTGCCGCGCATCATAACCATAACCGCACCATATCTGTATCATGCGCCTATTTTTAACTTACTTATCTTGTTTAGGAGAGCTATCTTGTCCCATTTATCTTCATCCAATTGCTCTACTCGCGCCTCTATTAAAGCACTGCCTAAAATATTGCTATGCGCTGCTATCGGGCTCGCTATTACTGGCTGTAGCAAATCTGATAACGCGTCTACCGATGGAGCGGCGACCACTGATGTGACGCTTAACCTTTATAATTGGTCAGAGTATATGCCGCAAGAGATTCTTGATGGTTTTACTGAAGAGACTGGCATCAAAGTCAATTACACCACCTTTGACTCTAATGAAGCCATGTATGCTAAGCTAAAACTGCTTGATGACTCTAGCCAATATGACTTAGCAATTCCATCGACCTATTATGTCGAAAAAATGGCAAAAGAGGGTCTGTTACAAGAACTTGATAAGTCTAAATTGAGTAACTTTAAAAATCTTGATACCTCGTTTACCAATACCAAGGTTGACCCAGAAAACAAATACTCGATTCCTTATATGTGGGGCAGCACCGGACTTGCTATCAATGGCGAGATTGTCGATCCAGCTACGGTCAATAGCTGGAATGACTTATGGCGTCCTGAGTATAAAGGACAAGTCATGCTAATGAATGATATGCGTGAAGTATTTGGCATGGCGCTATTGACCCTTGGCTACTCTGGCAACAGTAAAAATCCTGATGAGATCAAAGCCGCTTATGAGAAGCTCACAACCTTGATGCCAAATGTCAAAACCTTTAACTCAGATGCCTCACGTATGCCATATATGGAAGGTGAAACCAGCGTCGGTATGAGCTGGAATGGTGAAGCTATCATCGCCAATAACGAAGGTTTGACCAGCTTGGTATATAAATATCCAACTGAGGGCGCTATTCTTTGGATGGACAACTTTGTCATTCCTAAAAATGCCAAGCAGGTCGACGCGGCGCACAAGTTTATAGACTATCTATTGCGTCCAGAGAACTCTAAAATCGTTAGTGAAGAGATAGGTTATGCGTCGCCCAATAGTGCAGCCCGTGAGATGATGCCAGATGAGGTCAAAAACAATCCAACCATTTATCCAAGTAAAGATGTGCTAGCAAAAGCTGAGTTCCAAGAAGATGTTGGCGATGAAGCATTGCAAATTTATCAGCAGTATTGGGATAAGCTCAAAACCGGTCGTTAATTCTTATTGGTTAAAATATGAGGATAAATGGCTGATGGTTAATAGCTATCTTTAGTCATGACGGTCATAAAAAAACGCTGACGATTTAAGACAGCGTTTTTTATTTGTCTTTTATTTGTTTTTCTATTTATAAGTGCAAATCGGTTTCGCTACCTTTATGTTCAATGCGGCGCTGCTCACGGCGCTGGTAGCGCAGACCGGAGGCTGCAAACCATTGCGGTTTAGTCGCCTGTAATAAGTCACTGAGCTGCTGCAATTGCACTTGTAAGGTTTGGGTCAACCAAAAGTAGCCTTGCCACTCAAAGCCTAAATTTTCTACGCTTGGATATTCTGATACCGCAATGCGGGTAATGGGACGAAAGACTTCGTCATTTGGGCTACGCAATACTGCTGCCATATGCTGCATCGCTTGTGTCAACTCATGCTGATAGTGGATCAGTAAGATATGATTTTCATCATCAATCTCGATATTGGCCAAGCGCGGCGCCGCACTTAATAACAAATCAATCGTACCAATAATATTACGGTGCGTACGCTGAATCGTCTCTAACGTCTCTTTACTGATTCCTGATTCGCTGGCAGTGGCAGCGATATGCGGACGCACGGCTAGCAGGCGCTTATTGATTTTTTGTAAAGCTTTTACCAAAGATTTATTGACTGGGGTATCAGGTACAGAGCTGCTTGCTGGGTAAATAATACTGGCTGAACTGGTCGCTTTGGTATATTTAAACGGCTTTGGCACCAGAACTTCAGAATCGATATGATTGCCAACCCCTGCATACAAGTTGCTGCACGTTTCAAGGTTACTTGCCAATAAAAATCGCCACATTAACGTCGATTTTAGCGGTAAAATCAGAGTTGCCGCGACTGCAACGCCTGCCCCAATCAAGATATTAAAGGCACGGTAAAGACCGTCTTGGGCAATATTGCTGTGCTCGGGGCTTGAGACAATCATCAGCATCGTAATGCCCGTGAGTAAACCAATATAGCCAAGCTGCTTCACAGCTACATAACCAATAATGCCGCTAATAACACTAATTAATATATAGTATAGCCACAGAAAACCACCGATATCCTGAATCAGCCACAGAAAACTTAGACCGACTCCAACCCCAAGCAAAGTCCCTAATATGCGCTCTTTTGCCTTGGTATAAATCGCCCCTTGATACTGTAATAAACCTAAGATCACGAACACAGTAATGGTCGTCCACTCACCATGTGGCAAATGCGTGAGCTTATTGACCAATAATGCGACGAGAATAGCCACGCCCAAGCGGATGGCATGTAACACATCAGCATGCTGATAGCGTGCATAAGGTTCAATAAGCGGTGCGGTAAATCGCTGCCAGATAGTCGGTTTCACGCAGGACATCTCTTATGATTAAACAAATTAAAAGTAAAAAATCTATAAAAATAACGCCTTTTACCTATTAAAAGATAAAAGACGTTAAGTGTCAAAGCATGAGCATGCTATCACATCGGCAGAGAAAAGCACCGTAAGCGAGCATTTGGCTGTCAATCAGACTGATTACTACACTTCTAAATAATCTAAAATACCTTCAGCTGCCTCACGACCTTCCCAGATGGCAGTAACGACCAAATCAGAGCCACGAACCATATCGCCACCGGCAAAGATTTTGGGATTATTGGTTTGGAATTTAAAGGTTTGTTTTTCTGCGGCCAGCACTCGACCAGATGTATCCATAGCAACCTGCTGCGATTCAAACCAATCAGCGGGGCTTGGGCGAAAACCAAATGCCATAATCACTGCATCACAGGGGATAATCTCCTCTGAGTTGGCAATTGGCTCAGGATACTGACGACCGTTCTCATCTGGCGCACCCAGTTGGGTCGTGATGACTTTAACCGCGTTGACCTTGCCATTGAGACCGATGATTTCAGTTGGCTGACGGTTAAATAGAAACTCGACGCCCTCCTCGCGGGCATTGACCACTTCACGACGTGAGCCGGGCATATTTTCCTCATCACGGCGATAAGCACAGACCACCTGATGTGCACCTTGGCGGATACTGGTACGGTTACAATCCATTGCGGTATCACCGCCACCAAGCACCACCACTTTTTTACCTTTAAAGTCGATATATTCTGTTGGGTCTTTTTCCCAATCATTACAGCGATTGACGTTGGCAATCAAGTAATCTAAGGCGTCATAAACACCTTCTAACTCTTCACCAGCAAAACCGCCGCGCATATAGGTATAAGTACCCATACCCATAAATACCGCATCATATTCGCTAAGCAGCTCATCAATAGTGACATCGGTACCGATTTCTGTCTCAAGACGAAACTCCATACCCATGCCCTCAAAGATGACACGGCGGTTACGCATGACGTCTTTTTCCATTTTAAACTCTGGGATACCAAAGGTTAATAAACCACCTATTTCTGGGCGTTTATCAAAGATAACCGGTTTGACGCCATTTCTAACCAAGATATCCGCACACCCAAGTCCGGCAGGACCGGCGCCAATGATGGCAACTTTTTTATCTGTCCAAACGACATTTGACATATCAGGACGCCAGCCGAGGGCAAAAGCGGTGTCATTGATATATTTTTCAACATTACCAATCGTTACCGCACCAAAACCATCGTTAAGCGTACAAGCGCCTTCACATAAGCGGTCTTGCGGGCACACACGTCCGCAGACTTCAGGCAAAGTATTGGTTTGATGACACAACTCTGCCGCTTGGAAAATCTGCCCTTCTGCGGCAAGCTTTAGCCAATTAGGAATGTAGTTATGTACGGGGCACTTCCATTCACAGTATGGATTGCCGCATTCAAGACAACGGTGCGACTGCTGTGCTACTGATTCGTTTTCAAACGGCTGATAAATTTCAACAAACTCCGTTGAACGAGTCGCAATGTCTTTTTTGATCGGCTCAACCCGTGGTACATCTAAAAACTGAAAACTATTTTCTAAGCGTTTTGCCATGGTATTGTCTCTTTTATATAGGGGTCTTTTATCGTGGCTAACGACCGCCCATATCTGTAGCCTCAACGAGGCAAATTTACGGATACTGACGGTCATTTACCTGCTCAAAACATCTATAAATTCCTCTTTAAAATAGCGCTATGTACTTATGATATCTGTAGGTTCCGCAGCGCTATCAATAAATCAGATCAATTATTGTGGATCAGCGGTCGTGGTTTTTAGCAATGTTGCAACGTTTGCCGCTTTTGGCTTAACCAAGTAGAACTTACGTGCGTAATGTTCAAAATCCGCCAATATCGTCTGACCCCATGCGCTACCCGTTTTATCGACATGCTGCTCGATAACGTGCTGTAAGTAGATACGGTGGCTTTCCATCTGCTCGCTTGAGATACGATTTAAGTCAATCAGCTCATGGTTGCAGCGATCAAAGAAGTCCCCTTCCAAATCGAGTACATAAGCAAAGCCGCCCGTCATCCCTGCGCCAAAGTTGAGACCGGTGCGCCCAAGTATGGTAATGATGCCGCCAGTCATATACTCACAGCAATGATCGCCTGTACCTTCGATCACCGCATGAGCACCAGAGTTACGAACACCAAAACGCTCCCCTGCCGTACCTGCGGCATATAATTTGCCACCTGTCGCGCCATACAAGCATGTATTACCGACAATAGCAGTATCTTGCGTCACAAAGCTAGAATCATTCGGTGGATAAATCACAATCTCGCCACCCGCCATGCCTTTACCGACATAGTCATTGGCATCGCCTTCAAGCTCAATATGCAGGCCGCCAGCGTTCCACACACCCAAACTTTGACCTGCTGTGCCGGTCAAGTGCAGCTTAATAGGTTTGTCACTCATGCCAAGATTGCCCCATACCTCTGCAATCTCGCCCGAAATACGCGCGCCAATCGAGCGATCACAGTTACCAATATGATAACTATAGTCGCCGCCATTACCTTGACGAATATTAAGCAGCATATCGCTGATCATTTGCTCAGCAAGTAAGCCCTTATCAAATGGCTCATTACGCGCAACCTGACACGTTTGCGCTTTGCCGCTACTAGCAGGATGGCTAAATAATAAAGGCGATAAATCGAGATGCTGCTGCTTAGTCGTGTTGCCTTCTAATATATCAAGCAAGTCCGTACGTCCAACCAACTCTTCCATCGTACGTACACCAAGCTTGGCAAGCCATTCGCGGGTTTCAGTTGCGACAAATTTAAAGAAGTTGATCAGCATCTCAGCTTCACCGATGAAATGATCATCGCGTAGCTGGGCTTTTTGCGTAGCAACGCCCGTTGGACAGTTGTTTAAATGGCAAATACGCAGGTATTTGCAGCCGACTGCTATCATCGGCGTGGTACCAAAGCCAAAGCTTTCCGCACCAAGAATCGCCGCTTTGACCACATCAAGTCCTGTCTTTAGACCGCCATCGGTTTGGATACGAACCTTATGACGTAAGCCATTCACCCGTAGTGATTGATGGGTTTCAGCAAGACCTAACTCCCAAGGCGAGCCAGCATGATGGATAGAGGACAGTGGCGATGCTGCCGTACCGCCGTCATAACCTGAGATGGTAATCAAATCAGCGTAAGCTTTTGCCACACCCGTCGCAATCGTACCAACGCCTGGGCGTGAAACCAACTTGACCGAAACTAAGGCATCAGGATTGACTTGTTTAAGATCAAAAATCAGCTGCGCCAGATCCTCAATCGAATAAATATCATGATGCGGCGGCGGTGATATGAGCGTCACACCCGGCACTGAATAACGCAGTCGCGCAATCAAAGCATTGACCTTACCGCCCGGCAGCTGACCACCTTCACCCGGTTTTGCCCCTTGAGCAACCTTGATCTGCATAACCTCGGCTGAACGCAAATAGGCGGGTGTGACCCCAAAACGACCAGAAGCGATTTGCTTGATTTTTGAGTTACGTAAGGTGCCATAACGGACAGGGTCTTCACCGCCCTCACCTGAGTTTGAGCGACCGCCAATGGTATTCATAGCGATCGCGATCGCTTCATGCGCTTCTGGCGATAGCGCACCTAGCGACATACCAGCGGAGTCAAAACGTGACAAAATAGCTGAGATATCTTCAACCTCGTCTACTTCAAGCGGATTGTCGGTTTTAAGCTGTAATAAATCTCGCAAAGTGGCAACCGGACGGCTATTGACGATTTCTGCATATTGACGGTAATTGTCATAATTACCCGTTCGTACCGCTAGGTGTAGACTATTAATCACATCAGGATTAAAGGCATGATACTCTTTATTAAAGACAAATTTTAATAAGCCGCCTTGGTCAAGGGGTGCACGGCGCTTAAAGGCATTTGCCGCAAGCTGAGCTTGATCTGCTGCCAAATCTGCAAAGGTTGCACCTTTAATACGGCTTTGCACGCCTTTAAAGCATAGGTTAACCACTTCTTCAGACAGACCAACCGCTTCAAATAACTGCGCGCCGCGATACGAGACAATGGTAGAGATACCCATTTTTGATAAAATCTTCAGCAGACCTTTATCCAAGCCTTTACGGAAATTTACCCGTGCCTGAATCGGATCACCAAGCAGTTCACCCGTCGCAACCAAATCATCGATGACATCATAAGCAAGATACGGATAGACGCAGGTCGCACCAAAGCCAATCAGTACCGCTACTTGATGTGAGTCACGCGCTAGACCAGTTTCGATAATTAAATTGGCATCGGTACGAATACCTTGGGCAATCAGATAATGATGCACCGCCCCTGTGACCATTATAGCGTTGGCAGGGACTTTATCTACCGCGATATCTTTATCAGATAAGACAATCAAGGTATAACCCGCGCGAATACTGCTAGCAACTTGCTCACAGATCGCGATAATGGCGGCGGACAGCTCTAATGTACGATCATAATTTAGGTCGATACGTGCCATCTTAAAGGCAGGATCATCCAAGGTTGCAAGTTGCTGCATCTTACTTGCTGACAATACTGGCGATGACAGGATAAGGCGATGGGCGTCTCTCGCTGATGGTGCAAACACATTGGTCTCAGCACCAAGGCAAGTCTGTAACGACATGACGATAGCTTCACGTAGCGGATCAATCGGTGGATTGGTCACCTGTGCAAACTGTTGACGGAAGAAATCACCAACATGGCGAATTTGCTGCGACAGCACAGCCATTGGCGTATCATCACCCATCGAACCAACTGGCTCTTGCGCGTTTTCGGCATTAGGACGGATGATTTCTGTACGCTCTTCATTGGTGATGTGATACATCTTTTGCAACGCTTTGAGCGGCTCGCCGCGACATGCTTGCGCTGCGAGCTCTTCTTCTAAGCGCTCATCATCACGGATACGGGTCGCCTCTTCACGTAACCATTTACGATATGGATGCGCTTTTTTAAGTAAGGTCGCAATGGCTTTGGTGTCCATAATTTGACCGGTTTGGGTATCAATAACCAGCATTTGACCCGGTCCAACACGACCTTTTGCCAAGACATCTTTTGGCTGATAGTCCCAAACCCCGACCTCTGAGGCAACCGTAATATAGCCATTCTTTGTCGTCACCCAACGTGATGGACGCAATCCGTTTCTATCCAGCATACAAACGGCATAGCGACCATCTTGAATCACAAGACCCGCCGGACCATCCCATGCTTCCATGTGCTGTGAGTAAAACTCATAAAACGCCCGCAAGTCCATATCCATGCTATCGACATTTTGCCATGCTGGTGGCACCAAAATCGACATCGAATGGAACAAACTCATACCGCCTGACATCAAGACTTCTAGCATATTGTCTAAGCTAGATGAATCTGAGCCACTGCTATTAACCAGTGGCGTTAGCTCATTCAAATTGGGCAGTTTATCTGATTTTAATTTTGGCGTACGCGCCTCAGACCAGCTGCGGTTACCCGAGATGGTATTTAGCTCACCGTTATGCGCCAGATAGCGAAAGGGCTGAGCTAGTGGCCAGCGCGGTAACGTATTGGTTGAGAAGCGCTGATGGAATACCACAATGTGCGATGCCAAACGCGCATCTTGTAAATCTAAAAAGAAAGCTGGCAGATCTGATGGCATCACCAAACCTTTGTAGATAATGGTCTGACAGCTCAGTGAGCAGACATAAAATAGCTCATCATCAACCAAGCGCTGCTCGGCTTTTTTACGGGCGACAAACAGCTTACGGTTAAAATCATCTGCAGACAAGCCTTCTAGCTCATTGACAAATACTTGCTTAAAATCTGGTAGTGTCTGACGACCAATCTCACCGACAATAGTTAAATCAAGCGGTACATCGCGCCAGCCTGCTACTTCTAAGCCTTGCGCAGTAAGCTCTTCATTTAAAACTTGTTGGCTATGCTCGGCCATTGCCATATCTGGATTAACGAATACCATCCCTACTGCAAAATTATCCGTTATTGTAAACTGTTGCTCTGCTGCAATCTCTTTAAAAAAAGCAACGGGTGTCGCTAATAATAAACCACAACCATCACCGGTTTTGCCATCAGCAGCAACGCCGCCACGATGGGTCATGCAACTAAGGCTATGAATGGCTGTTTTCACCAAGTCATGACTGGCTTGACCTTCAATATGAGCAATCAAACCAAAGCCACAATTGTCAGAAAAATCATCTGGCGAGGCCAAATGCGTATGGGAGGAAATCATTGACATAGCTGGTCCTTTTAAGTGAGCGGCAGTCTATGCAACCAATGTGATGCACAAACCATTCTCCGCAAGCAGAACGGGCTGGATTATATTTACATATCCGGATAAATAAAGCGCGAGCAGAGAAATTATTGCCAGTGCACGGGGTATGATAAAAAATTATCAAAGTGCCATGCATCCTAGCGTCAGTTAAGACATCAATTTAACGCGGTTTGCCAGATAACCTTGATCAATAACGCCGTATTCATCATAAATTTAAGTTACCAAGCACTTCAGCGCGATTACTTGTCGATTTTATGCTGGTTATAGGTTTCAATATGAATCTTATAATCGTTAAAGAGTAAAATGGCAAGTGGCTGAAAAAACGCAGTTTATCCATTAAATGTGAATATAAGACGCCTATATTCAAGCGCCTTAACAATCCTAATAAGGATGATAATAAGAGAGTTTGCGCCATTTGCGACATACAGGCTAGATTGGATAAGTAATAGCCCGTTAGCAAGTGGCAGCGCTTGAGATATGGTAATTCCTGTTAATCGCTTATCTTATATATGATAAAATCTGATCAGATAATTGGCTCATAAATGACCATTTACGATAACTATACAGAACGTCACCCATCCTTATCTTAGTGAATGATTGACAAAAAATCTAGTCTTTTCTGTCCATTCATCCATCAGATTTTGTAAGCGTTTATATTATTAATGGTTATATAAGACATTAAAATCCATAAATAAATAATTCATAAAAAAAGCCCACTATAGTGTTTAGTGGGCTTATTCATGCATATTCTTACTTAGAATTACTCTTTCTTTTCTTCTATCAGCTCTTTTATGCTGTCATTTTTGGCTTTTGGTGCTGCATTGTTAGAGCTATTATTAACATTCTTATTCGCCGCGCCTGTATTCTGATTTTTGTTAGCAGCATTGGCCGCATTGGCATTATTAGAATTAGCATTTGCGTTATTGCCGTTATTAGTATTGGCATTATTGGTACTGGCAGCTGGCGGCTTGGGCGTGGCAACCACAGGCGGTTTCTTCGCTGCATTACCTTCAGTATTCTTAGATCCTGAGGCAGTAGAACCTTGTTCTTCCATACCAAAAATACGCTCCTCATTAACGGTTAAAGTATCAGAGGTATCAGCGGATTGACGTATGCTTTCAGGCGCACTGCTATTGGTTGATTCTTGAGGAGTACGGTTGTTCGCACTGCTTGCGATTTGCTCGCTGTTATTTTCCGTTGATGTTTTCTGACGTAACGGCACCTCGCGCTTGGTTGGACGCAGATTGACGGCACGAGTGCGTTTGGTGCTCAGATCTTTTACAGGATCAGGGCGCTCGTAATTATCGATGATACTAACGTAGCGATTGATCTCTTCAGGCAATACGCGCACGTTGGCAGGTAGCTCAAAATCTATCAGCTTAGCCGCACCGACTGCCTCTTGTGGACTACCCATCAAGCCATATGTTAGCATATAACGCACTTGCTTGTTTTCATCAAGATAGCGAAAGTATGTAAACTTGCTACGGTCTTCACGCCCTTCTAGATAACTCACAATCACATCATTTTCAGCGACATTCATAACCTGTACGGTCCACTTGCCCTTATTGGCAAGCAGATAACGTTTATCTTTAAACTCATCAGGGTAGCTGCGCAAATCACGAACCGTTTCATCAAAGCTGATTGGCTGTACATCGGTATCAAGCTCATGCAACGACTCAATTTTTAATGGCTGCTCAAGCTCTGCACTTAAAGCTTTCGGCGCTGCTATGGGCGCGTTTTCTATCTTGGCACCCATCGCTGGCGTTTGGCTAAACATCCAGACCAAAGCCGTCGACACGCCCAACATCAGAGTCGCTATCAGCCAGATCAATGCTTGACGGCGATAGAATTGGCTCGCGGTGCGAGTCGTCGAGCGAGATGCTGCCATGGGGGTGTCCTTGGTAAAGATGTGCTTAGGATAAGGTCATAAAAATCATATAGATAAAATTAAGCAGTATACAGTCTGTTAAAAGCAAGAAAATTATCACTGCTAGCACTGTGCTATTTCTTTCTTAAAATCTATCTTAAAAACAGCCAACTGCTCATAGTTATTTGCAATAGATGTTATATCATCGCTTGCGGTGCATGCATCGCAAGCACATCGGTAAGCAGATGCGGGTCAAAGTCATTGGTTAGTACCGCTTTACCTAATGATTTTAACAAAATAAGACGGATTTGTCCGTGTTTCACTTTTTTATCATGACCCATCAAATCAAGTGCTGTCTGAACCTTGATAGGCGGCGGCGTGATCGGTAAATTGGCCAACGATAAGATGCGTTTAACGCGAGCAACCTCATCGCTTGTCAGCCAGCCGATTTTCTGCGACAGCTCAGCCGCTTGTACCATGCCTGCCGCAACCGCCTCACCATGTAACCAATTGCCATAACCTTCATGAGTCTCAATCACATGACCGAAGGTATGACCAAAGTTTAATAGTGCGCGTACGCCTGATTCTCGTTCATCTTGCGCCACCACCTCAGCTTTGTACTGGCAGCAGCGCTTCACTGCTTCACCAAGTACCGCCAAATCCAAGACCATCATCGCAGGCAGATTGTGCTCAAGCCAAGTCAAAAAATCTGCATCCATAATCAGCGCATATTTGATGACTTCAGCAAGGCCTGCTGACAACTCGCGCGCTGGCAGGGTTTTGAGCGTACTCATGTCAGCCAATACCATTTGTGGCTGCCAGAATGCACCAATCATGTTTTTGCCTTGCGGATGATTGATACCGGTTTTACCGCCGACACTTGAGTCTACTTGCGAGAGCAAGGTCGTTGGTATCTGAATAAAATTGACGCCGCGCATAAAGCTTGCCGCTGCAAATCCTGTCATATCACCGACCACACCACCACCAAGCGCAATCAAGGTCACATCACGATTGAAATGCGCGGCCATCAATACATCATAAATCTGATTGATACTTGACTGATTTTTATATTGCTCACCATCTGGCAGCACACAAACCTGTACAGTAAATTGTGCTTCTAGTGGCTGCTGCAGGGCTTTTAGATAAAGCGGGGCAATGGTTCCATTGGTAACGATCAATACCTGTTGACCGGTAATATAAGGCGCAACTTGGCTTGCCATACTGCGGTTTTCTGCTAGTGGGTTTTCAGTGATGACGATAGGATAGTCATGACTGTGCGTATGTACTGTCAAGTCAGCATGGAACAGTGGCGATGTCATGAAAATCTCCTAAAGTCTTATGAATAAAAGTTAATTCACTAACTATTTGCTATCATTGATTATACCAATCATTTTTTAACATCAGTCTTTTTTGGGCTCTGAATCGGTAGAGATACAAAATGCGTTAAGCTGATGTAATAATTGATTGACCATGTGCCGTGGATAGGTATGCCCTGTCGGCATGATGATATGCGCCACTTCCCTGTATAAGGGATCTCGCGCGCTATATAAACCTTGTAGTATTTTTCTGGGGTTTGGCTGTTGTAATAATGGGCGTGATTTGTCTTTAGCAGTACGAGCCATTTGCACATCAACAGGTGCATTTAGATAAATAACGATACCGCGCTGCTTTAGAAATTCACGATTTTCAGCTGCCATGACCGCACCGCCACCTGTCGCTAGGACAATCTGCGATTGCTGGGTCAGCTCATCAATTGCGCGCGTTTCTCGTTCGCGAAAGCCCGCTTCACCTTCTTTGGCGAATATCCAAGCAATATCGGCACCAGTCTGCGACTCGATATACCAATCACTGTCTACAAACGTTCGCCCGAGCTGCTTTGCCAATAATCTACCGATTGTGGTCTTCCCTGCTCCCATCGGCCCTACCAAAAATACCGACGGTAATTCCTCAACCATAGCACTCACTCAGCTAAATTAGGTATGATACAACGTCATTGATATTCTGGCTAGTAATGCGCTGTGATTATTGTTAGTAAAATCCTTGCCAGCGTAAAAATCAACCATTAAAAAAGCAAGCACTAAGGCTTGCTTTCTTTGATTTAAAACCTGACTAATTTAAGCGGCTAATACCATCGTTGATCAGTTTTGGCGTGATGAATATCAGCAGCTCTTCTTTGGTATTGCTGCGCACATCTTTACGGAAGGCGCGCCCGATATAGGGTAAATCACCTAAGAAGGGTACCTTATCGACCCCGTTATTGGTACGGTTCTTGAAGACGCCGCCTAATACTATGGTTTGTCCGTCTTCGACAATAACGTTGGTCGAAATAGAGTCTTCAGCGATAGCAACCTGATTATTGATAATGGTCGGTGTGCCATTGGTGATGAGCAGCTGCAAACCAATCTTACCATCTGGGGTAATGTTTGGCGTGGCTTCCAAGCTTAAGGCAGCTTCTTTAAAGCTCGTCGTCGTCGCGCCACTTGCGGATGCTTCTTGATACGGAATCTGCGTACCAGAAGAGACTTTTGCCGTTTGTTTATCGGACGTCAAAATCTTTGGCGTAGAAATCACTTCACCGCGGTTATCAGCTTGCATCGCTGACAACTCAAGATCAAGCATAAAGTCAGAAATACCAAGCAAGCCAAAGGCAATACGACCCGCTGGATTGTCAACACCCAAATCAACGTTTAAATTATCTGGGCGAGTAATATCGTATTTCGGATATGAAACGGTCTGACCATTAATCGTCGTGGTCTCCACATCAAAATCTTTTAGATCCCACAAGGTTTGATTGCTACCGCCGACCAACAAATTGCGGTTATTGGCAGCGCCATTTGACAAGATGCCCCAGCGAACCCCAATCTCTTTACTAAAACTGTCGGTGGCGCTAACAATACGTGCCTCAATCATCACTTGACGGACAGGAATATCGATTTTACCAATCAGCTTATGGATATTTTCAATGCTGGCTGCCACGTCTTTGACAATCAAAGTATTGGTACGTTCATCGACTGTGACAGTTCCACGATTAGACAGCAAGTTATTACTATCATTAGTATTGCCAGTAGTGCTACCGCCGGCATTATTACTGCCAGCGCTACCGCTACCTTGAGAGATAAGGGTCAAAACGTCTGCCGCTTTTGCATAGCTTAGACGGATGTATTCAGTGCGTAGCGGCGCATAAGACTCAACCGCTTGCTGTGCTTCAAGCTCGCGCGCCTCTTGTTCAGCTAGCTCAGTTGAGGGCGCAACCAAAATGACATTACCGTTTTCACGCTTACCCAAGTTTTTACTTTTAAGAATGATATCAAGCGCTTGATCCCAAGGGACGTTAATCAGGCGCAAGGTAATGTTACCAGCGACCGAATCACTTGCCACGATATTCATCTCTGTAAACTGCGCCAAGATATCTAAAACACTACGAATCTCAACGTCTTGGAATTCCATCGATAACGCTGCACCGGTATAGACTTTTTCTTCAAGTGTCGGTTCGCGTAGCAGCTCAGGTCGTCTGATACCGATATTTAGCTGATTGCCAGATTGATAGGCTTGGTATTCAAAATCGTCTTTCAGATTAATGGTGATCACACCATTTTGACCTTGGTTTTTGGTATCAATACTATCGACCAAGCCGCTATTCACATTTAAGCGGCGCAGCAGATTCCTAGGGACGGTACTACCAGTCAAACGCACAACCAACTTATTACCTTGGCGCTGAACATCTACCGGAATCGCTTCATTGGCAAGTGAGATACTGACGTTACCACCGCCACCATTCCCTGCTGAAAAATTCACAGCGCTGAGCCCATCGTAGCTATACTGCTTACTGACTTGTGCAGAGGCAAGTTGCGGGCTTAATAAAGGATTGACGCGTACCACCATGGTATCAGCAGGTACTTGGGCTTTGGTGACGGTCGTTCTAATCGGCGCAACAGCCACACTACTGGTTTCAACAATGGGCGTGACCACAGCCGTGGTAGTAATAGCCGCATTGCCATTAAGCACATCTTGGACGGGGTCGTTGGTAATGACTTTCTTGACCACCGGAGCAATCACTGGACGATTAGGGTCAGTAACGGTTAGCAATAGCTCATTGCCATCAATCGCAGTAGTATAGTTGCCGGTCTTTTTTAGACCAACGATAAGACGGGTGGTATTGTCACTGTTTAAGGTGGTGACCTCATTGACCAGACCGACATTATATTCATTAAAGCGACTGGCTAGACCATTTTGTACCTGTTCAAAATCCAGCACCAAACGGCTAGGATTGTCGAGCTGATAAGCGGCTGGTAATACTGGCGCACCTGAAAACCCCAAACGCATTTGAGTGACACTAGGCGTTGTCTGCACCACAGAAATATTGTTGATGCGCTGCTCGGCATAGGCACTGCTACTTACGGCTACCATACTCATAGCCAGTGCAGAAATGGCGAAAGTAGAAGATACGCGGTTGCTCATCATCATTACCTTGTTGTTGCGTACTGTCATTATTTATTCCTCAAAAAATCTGCCGACTTAGCTTATAGGGGACACCAGTGACTGGGGTTTTTCAACAAACCCAGCACGGCTGTCTGGCACAATTTCAATCAAGTTAATCTGAGTCGGCGTGATTTCAACAATACGACCGTCATTCAATCCAAGATAATTACCTACTCTCACACTCGCAACTGAGCCATCAGGACGCTGTACTAATGCATACTGTCGACCTTCAGGCGAGATCACCACACCGCGAAAGATAAGCTGCGTCAGCTCATATTGTTCAAGCGGCTCTTTTACACGCGTTATGTCAGGGCGCACCCCATCGATAGAGGTTGCAGGACCTTGTACGTTTACCAAACTTGGCGGCAAAAATGGACTACGCTGCGCACTGGCACTATAGACAAAATCCTCTACCAATTCCGCCTGAGGCGGCGGCTCAATCGGCTGCGCAGGCTGATTACGGATATCAGCCATTGCTTGTTCTGCCAAACCGATACGATCGGTACAACCAGTTATAGATAAAACAGCAGCGCTTAACAGCAATAACCTTAACTTAGACAGTGTTTGGCTGGTCATCAGTTGCCTCCTGCAGTAGCATCGGTGGGTGCAGCTTCAGTAGCCGCTGCATCACCTTCAGGATCTGCCTCTTTTGAACGATAGGTTTTGGTTTGCAATACCAAATTCAGCTCAGGTAATACATCTAAGGTTGGCTGCGGATTACTGACTTCAAAGTCGTGCATGGTGATAATCCTTGGTAAAGCGGCCAAACCACTGATAAAGCTGCCAAACTGGTGGTAATCGCCCAGCGCTGCGATACGAATCGGCTGCTCAATAAAGAATTCATTTTCAATCTCAGGCTCGACAGAGATGTCTTGAAAACGTATATTGCTGCCGACGCCCGTCATATTGATACCCTCAACCAATTCTGATACACGGGTGTCTTTTGGTAGCTGATCGAGCAAAGTATTAAACTCTGCTTCCATCTGAATCACTTGAGCTTGATAAGCTTGCAAGTGACGTGCGCGCGATTCTTTTTCGCGGTAGCTATCGAGTAAGGTTTGCTGCTGGCTTTCTGCTGCTGTGATTTCATCGATTTTACTGCTGATCGGTAATGCCCATGATAAAGCCGCGATCAAAGCAATAATAAAACCAATGACTGTCACCTTAACAGGAAGCGGCCAACTGCCATAGTTTTCAGAATCCAAGGATTCAAAACTGCGGCGAAATTCATTTAGATCAAACTGTTTTCTTTGTTTTATCACCGTCTTTTTAAGTTTGATACGGGGTTTTTTACGGCTCAGCTTCATAACTCGCCTCCGGGTACCACAGCGCCATCAGCACCTTCTACAGGAACAGCCGTTTCAGACTGTACTTTGGTCGTTATGACAAACTGTACATAGCTGTCTTCAGGATAAATAGGGCGCGGTTGTTCACCCGGCGTAGTGGCCGTATTTTCTAAAACGGGTGCTGCTTGATAAGCGGTGATGTTTTGCTGAATGTTGCTCACGGCTGAATTGCCCATCCACTTACTGCTATCAAGATTACGGATCAAGCTTGATACCACGTTTGGATTGTCAGCAAGTCCTGTCAATGTCAGTACATCCCCTTCACGCTTGAGATTGTTCAAATAAAGCGCTGGCGGAATGGCTTTAGCAAGATCATCCCATAATCGTACAGGTACAGGACGGCGACCTTGCAGGTCTTGAATCACTTGCATACGTGAGATGATATCTTCACGGCGCTGCTCTAAACTGTCAATCTCAACCAAGGCTTTATCCAAACGAGCGTTTTCTTGTTCAATCAGTGCATTGGCATCCAATTGCTCATCGAGTTCGTTATTAAAATAACTCCACGTTGCAAATGCTGCTAGTAGAGACAGCAAGGTCACTGCCACCACTAAGGTGATAAACTCTTTATTACGGCGGGCGCGTTCTTCTTCTCGCCAGGGCAGTAGGTTAATACGAGCCATTAGTCAAAGCTCCTTAACGCCAGACCGCAAGCGGCCATTAAGCTGGGTGCATCAATGACCAATTGCTCATGATCGATATGCGGCGCAATGGTCATATTGATAAAAGGATTTGCAATAGTGACGGGCACGCCCAAGCGCTGCTGCGCCATGCCAGCAAGTCCTGCGATGGAACTACTGCCACCAGCAAGGACCACATGGTCGATACTGCTGTATTGACTGGAAGAAAAATAAAACTGTAAAGAGCGCGTGATTTGTTGAATGGTATTTTCTATAAATGGGGTTAAAACATCGGTATAGTAGTCATCTGGTAGAGCACGCTCGCGCTTACTAATAGACGCCTCTTCAGCAGACAGACCATAACGGTTTTGAATGGCTTCTGTCAGCTGACTGCCTCCAAATAACTGCTCACGACTATAGATAAATTCGCCATTTTTGGCGACATATAACGTTGTTTGATTGTGCCCGATATCAATCAGTGCCACCAAGTCTGGTAAATTTGGCAGACTCTGCGCCATCAAACCAAAAGCACGCTCAATGGCATGCGACTCAATATCCATCACTTTGGTTTGCAGACCGCCAAAGGCTAAAGCGTCCACCCTTTGATCAACGTTTTCTGTACGAGATGCTGCAAGCAGCACTTGTACCATGTCATCATTAATCAGAGACGGACCCAATACTTCAAAGTCCAAGTTGACGTCTTCTAACGGATACGGAATGTACTGGTCAGCATCCAGACGAATTTGAGCCTCACGTTCGACATCGTTTAGCATCATATCCATATCGATGATTTTAGTAATCACCGCTGACCCTGAAACTGCTGTAGCGGCACTACTACCCGCCGCTTGGCAACGCCTTGCCAAGCCTGCTATAGTATTGCCTACCATTTCCGTATCTACGATGAGTTTGTCGATGACTACGCCTTCAGGTAATATTTCAGTACCATAAGATCTTAGGTGGAAAACGCCTTGTTGGCGCTGTATGTCAACCAACTTCACTGAGGTGGTACAAATATCCACGCCAATCAAATGTCGACTCTTAGAAGTAAATAGCCTCACAAACTCTATACCTTATATTAAGTGTACAATCTGATAGTTATTTGTAATAATTTAGTACAATACTTTACTTAACAGATAGATTCAAGCATTTAAATGTCCTGTACAGGCCAACTTACACATTTATTATTACTTGGCTATTTTGTTCAAGGTATAATGTTTTTCATCTGTTGCAAACCTTAATCGATAAGTCTGACTATGACCAAACAAAATGCCACTGTTCGTCTCATTCACTTTTTGGTGGGGCTTTTCATTGCTTGTCTAGCCTTAGCGGTGGTATTGGCGCTTGCCATTCCTATCGGTTTCTATGGCATGGCGATGTATTTATCACCAACGTTGCCAAGTACGCAAGAGATTAAGACGGCAACTTTAGAGATGCCATTACAGATATATAGTAGTGATGATAAATTGATTGGGCAATATGGCAATCGTTTATCATTACCTATTACCTTTGAAGAGATACCAGAAGACTTGACCCACGCTTTTTTGGCAGCAGAGGATTCCTCGTTTTTTCAACATAGTGGTATTAGTATTAAAGGTTTGGGACGCGCGGTCACTGAAGTGGTCACGGACGATGAAAGCCAAACAGGTGGCTCAACCATTACCATGCAGGTCGCCAAAAACTATTTTTTAAGTCCAGACCGTACCTTAAATCGCAAACTGACAGAATTGTTTTTGGCTCGTAAAATTGAAGACGAGCTGAGTAAAAACGATATTCTCACCCTTTATGTCAATAAAATATACTTAGGCGAAGGCGCTTATGGTATTCGGGCAGCGGCCAAAAAATACTATAGTAAATCGCTTGAGAATCTCACCATTGCCGAGATGGCAATGCTGGCAGGTTTGCCAAAAGCCCCCTCTAAATACAATCCTGTTGCCAATCCAAGCCGTGCGCTCACGCGTCGTAATTGGATTATTGGTCGCATGCATGAATTGGGTTACATCGACAAAGCTCAACATGACGAAGCTATTAATGCGCCCATTGGCATTAAGCTTTATCAAGAAAAGCTGGATGTTAACATGCCATATTTGGCAGAAATGACGCGCGCAGCTTTGGTTGATCGTTATGGTGAGCAGGTCATGCATGGCGGTTGGCGGGTGCGCCTGACGGTCGATAGTCAAGCACAAATTGATGCCGAAAAAGCAGTTTTAACAGGCTTGGTCGCTTATGAGCATCGCCATGGCTGGCGCGGTGCTGAGGCCAACGGCGAACCGCTGGAAAAGTTCCGTCGTTATAGCAACATGATCCCCGCCAAAGTGACTAAAGTGAATAGCAGTAGTTTTGAGGCAACCATGCTGTCTGGCGAAAGTGTGACCGTTAACTGGTCTGGTATGCGCTGGGCTCGTAAATATATCTCTGCTGATCGTATCGGTTATTTTCCCAGTAATGCCAGTCAAATAGTGAGTAAAAACGATATTATTCGCCTGATACCGACTGCGAATGGTGGCTGGCAACTTGGTCAAATACCTGAGGTACAAGGCAGTTTGGTTTCTCTCAATCCTGATACTGGTGGCGTTCGCGCCTTGGTCGGTGGCTTTGATTTTAATCATAGTAAGTTTAACCGCGCGTTGCAGGGTTGGCGCCAACCGGGTTCGACCATTAAACCCCTTGTCTATACTGCTGCCCTAGAAAAAGGGTATCGTCCAGACAGCATAGTCTCAGATCGCCCGCTACAAGTCGGCGATTGGAAGCCAAAAAACTCTGACGGCCGCTTTTTAGGTGATATTACGTTGAGCCGTGGACTTTATTTATCACGTAACCTCGTGTCTATTCGTCTTTTGCAAGCGATTGGTATCTCTGATGCTCGCAATTTATTAGATGAGTTTGGACTGGATAAAGAGAAGCTACCAACTACCTTGTCTTTAGCATTGGGTACAGGTCAAGCAACCCCATTGCAAATGGCCACCGCTTACGCCACCTTCGCCAATGGTGGGCATCGTATACAGCCCTATTTTATCGAACAAATCTACAACTATAATAATAAGCTTTTATTTCAAGCCAATCCTCAGCAAGCTTGTGCCCTATGTTTTAATGAGCAGCTCGACGATGTCAATAAAAAGCTGGCTGCTGAATATGATAAAAAAGTAGCTGAGGCTGATAAAGAGACAGAATCACCTGCAAATGAAAATACGAACACTGAGGTAGCAGCTAATCAGGAAAACAGCGATACTACTAAAGAAAGTAACAATACTGACTTGAGCATTTACGATGCCGGCCCAGAATCAGATCGCTTAAAAGCACCCGTTGTGCAATATGTGCGCGCCGAACAAGCACCGCGTATTCTAAAACCAAAAGTCGCTTATGAGATGGCAGATATTTTACGTGATGTGATACAGCGAGGTACAGCGTTTAAAGCCAGGGCTTTGGGACGTGATGATATTGGTGGTAAAACAGGTACCACCAACGAGGCAAAAGATGCTTGGTTTGCAGGCTTCCACCCTACCAATGCGACCGTCGTCTGGATGGGATTTGACCAACCAGCAACCATGGGTCGGCGAGAATATGGCGGCGTAGCAGCCCTACCCGTTTGGATGGATTTTATGAAAGCCCAGCTTAAAAACACCCCTAGTCAATGGGTTTCCATTAATAATCGCGCCAAATCAAAAAAACAAAAGCAAAGTATTATAGATTTGATGGATGAGGGAGTTACTGAGCTTGAGGGTGAGGAAACCGACGTCGGCAAATCTGAAAAACCGGTCAAGACGTCTGTTCAAAAACGCCAGCCACCTGCGCCAAAACCTGTTGAGACACCGGAACCTAAGACCTCTGAAGCTACCAATAATGGTATTACTAATAGCCCAGCGCAGAAGCAAAAGCCATTAGTAGTCAAGCCTGTAGAACGTATGCCAGCCATGCCTGAGTAATGAATCACTTATAGCCTCTACTTCTTCTATTCTGTTACGTTCAAAAAGGCTGATTCAGTAAATACTGAGTCAGCCTTTTTTATAGAGCCTATTCCCATTACATACAGTCTTATATCCTAATCCGCTTATAAACAGCAGCTAGCCAGTCAATAATCTCATGAGGATTAAAACTCTACCATACCAGCACGTAGCTGCTCAATCAGTTCCAAAAACTGCTGGCGCCATTCACGTATGGTCGCCTCATCTGGCAACCATTGATTGGACAATGTCACAACATTGACAATCAAATCAGGCGCTTCTTTTTTGCCATCGACCGCCTTATCTACTACATGCTCAGATATCACGGCATATAGACAACGCTGGTATGCATGCTCTATATCTGCTAAAAACCCTTGCTGTTGTAATTGTTTTAGGCGCTGTATCTCAGGCGATACTTGCGTACGCTCACTTAGTGCCTCTTCAATATCTCGCAAGGTTGGTGTCGTCAGCGTGATATGATAAAAATGACCCAGCTCTTGTAAAAAAGCCAAAAACGTACCGTATAGATGAAAAATAGCGGTCTCACAATGCGCTTGATATAACTGCTTGTCAGTAGTATTTGCAGCGGCTTGACAGGCCAAACGGCAAAAATACAGCTTTTGATTGGTGCGGTCAGCTTGGTATTTGGCAACGCGAGTTTTATCTGCCATGCGCTTATCCTTTTGAGTAAATACGGTTAAAAATGATGAGAAGCTATGAGGACTTATGAACATTACACCCAAAATCTAGCGGTGTTTAAAAGGTTCAGTTATAGCAGTGTACTATTTTATAAAGTCATTCCCCAAGAAAAAAATATCGTGAGGGAATTTTAAAGCAAAAAAAAGCCAGCAACTTAGGCTGGCTTTTTTATAGATGAAAATAGCTAAGCGTAATCTGAATTAATGATTACCCTGATTCAGCTCTTGAGCAAATGCTTCATCGAAGCTTGCAAAGTCTGTGGCATCAGTCGTTGCAGATATATCGAACGCTGCATTTAGATCTTTGTCCTGCAGTTTTTGCTCTGCTTTTTCCTTACGAGTTTTATGATATGCCAAACCAGTACCAGCAGGGATCAAGCGACCAACGACGACGTTTTCTTTTAGACCACGTAGCTCATCGACTTTACCAGTGACCGCAGCAGCCGTTAGGACACGTGTGGTTTCCTGGAACGATGCCGCTGAGATAAAGCTTTCAGTAGCAAGACTTGCTTTGGTGATACCCAATAATTGACGCTCAAACTGTACTGGGAATTTATCTTCCGCTTCAAGCTTAGCATTCAATGCTTTGATATCAGCGTACTCTGCTTGATCGCCTTTAAAGTGGTTTGAATCGCCGCCGTCTGTAATCTCAACTTTACGCAGCATCTGACGAATAATAACTTCGATGTGCTTATCGTTGATTTTTACGCCCTGCAGACGATAAACGTCCTGTACTTCGTTAACGATATAATCAGCAAGCGCCGTTTGTCCTTTTAGACGTAAGATGTCATGCGGGTTTTGTGGACCATCCGCAATAATCTCACCGCGAGCAACGGTTTCGTTTTCGAAAACGTTGATCTGACGCCATTTCGGGATCAGCTCTTCATGAATCTCGCCATCTTCATTGGTGATAATGAAACGGTTCTTACCTTTGGTCTCTTTACCAAAGCTTACGACACCTGTCATCTCTGCCATGATAGCGTGATCTTTTGGACGACGTGCTTCAAACAAATCAGCAACACGTGGCAGACCACCGGTAATATCTTTGGTACCTGATGATGCTTGTGGTACACGGCCTAGGATCGAACCAGCGGCAACTTTTTCGCCATCGCTCACGCGAATGATGGTTTCAGCAGGTAAGAAGTAAACCACTTCTTTACCTTCGTCAGTGTTCAAGATGATCGCCGGACGTAAGTCTTTTGCTGAACTTGAACGGTCACGAGTCGCTAGAATCTCAAACGAGCTCATACCAGTCGCGTCATCAACTTTTACTGTCGCCGTCAAGCCATCAGTGATTTCACTAAAGCGTGCGGTACCAGCAAATTCTGTGATAATAGGATGCGTGTGCGGATCCCATTTAGCGATAGTCTGACCGCCTTCAACTTGCTCTTCATCTTTTACAAGCACGCTTGAACCATAAGGTACTTTATAGCGCTCACGCTCACGACCAAGCTCATCCGTTAAGGCGATTTCGGCTGAACGCGATACGATAACCAAGTGACCGTCGGTATGCTGTACCGTTTTCATGTTCTCAAAATGCGCTTGACCTGCACTGCGGACTGAGATGCTATTGTCCACAGAAGCTGAGCTTGCTGCCCCGCCCACGTGGAACGTACGCATGGTCAACTGAGTACCAGGCTCACCGATAGACTGCGCTGCCATAACACCGACTGACTCGCCGATATTGACTTTATGACCACGGGCAAGGTCACGACCATAACACTGTGAACAAACGCCATGTTCGATGTCACAGGTAATCACTGAACGTACCCAGATATCATCGATTGCGTTATTATCGAGTACTTTAACCCAATGCTCATCAATCAAGGTTCCAGCAGGAATCAATACTTTATCAGCATCATCGTTGTAAGTGACATCACGTGCTGTTACACGACCAAGTACTAGCTCACCAAGTTTCTCAATGATCTCACCACCTTGGATATGCGGCTTCATAAGCAGACCTTGCTCAGTACCACAATCTTCGCTAGTAATAACCAAATCTTGTGCCACATCAACCAAACGACGCGTCAAGTAACCTGAGTTAGCGGTTTTTAGTGCTGTATCGGCAAGACCTTTACGCGCACCATGCGTTGAGATAAAGTACTGAAGTACGGTCAAACCTTCACGGAAGTTGGCTTTAATCGGTGTCTCAATGATAGAGCCATCCGGTTTTGCCATCAAACCACGCATACCAGCCAACTGACGAATCTGTGCCGCACTACCACGAGCACCAGAATCTGACATGATAAAGATAGAGTTAAATGATTTCTGCTCTTCTTCCTCACCTTTGGCATTCATGATTTTATCAGTAGCCAAGTTATCCATCATCGCTTTAGCGACTTTGTCATTGGTACGTGACCAGATATCAACCACTTTATTATAACGCTCACCAGCGGTTACAAAGCCTTGCTCGAACTGATCTTCAATCTCGCGAACTTCTGCTTCTGCTGTTTCGATGATCTGCTTTTTCAGTGGTGGAATGACCATGTCATCGATACCGATAGACACACCAGATAGCGTCGCTTGTGCAAAACCAAGATACATCAATTGGTCAGCAAACATAACACTCTCTTTTACGCCAACTTTACGGTAGCAAGAGTTGATCAACTTAGAGATGTTTTTCTTCGTCATCTCTTCGTTACATTCGTCAAACGACATACCTACAGGCATGATATTCCAGATTAACAAGCGACCAGCGACCGTATCTTGGATATTTGTCTCTTTGGTACGATTGCCATCATCATCGATATGCGTTTCAGTCACACGTACTTTAATCTTGGCATTAACATGTAAATCGTTTGAACCAATGGCACGTAACGCTTCATTAACGGTAGAAAAAATCATGCCCTCGCCTTTGGCGTTGACTGACGAGCGGCTGATGTAATATAGACCCAGTACAACATCCTGTGACGGTACGATGATTGGCTCACCGTTCGCAGGTGACAGGATATTGTTGGTTGACATCATCAAGGCACGTGATTCAAGCTGAGCTTCTAGGGTCAATGGCACGTGAACGGCCATTTGGTCACCATCAAAGTCGGCGTTGAACGCAGTACAAACTAGAGGATGCAGCTGGATGGCTTTACCTTCAATCAATACTGGCTCAAATGCTTGCAAGCCCAATCTATGAAGTGTTGGCGCACGGTTCAATAGTACTGGATGCTCACGGATAACCATGGCCAGCATATCCCATACTTGCGGCTCTTCACGCTCTACCATCTTTTTAGCAGCTTTAATCGTCGTCGCTAAGCCATGAGACAATAGTTTGTTATACGTAAATGGCTTGAATAGCTCAAGTGCCATTTTTTTCGGTAGACCACACTGATGTAGACGTAGAGTCGGACCTACAACGATCACCGAACGACCAGAGTAATCGACACGTTTACCAAGTAAGTTTTGACGGAAACGACCTTGCTTACCTTTGATCATATCAGCCAAAGATTTCAATGGACGCTTATTACTACCCGTAATCGCACGACCACGGCGACCGTTATCAAGCAAGGCATCAACTGATTCTTGCAACATACGTTTTTCATTACGTACGATGATATCAGGTGCGCTTAGCTCTAATAGACGCTTTAGACGGTTGTTACGGTTGATCACGCGGCGATATAGATCATTTAGATCTGACGTCGCAAAACGGCCACCTTCTAGCGGTACTAGAGGACGCAAATCTGGTGGTAATACTGGCAAGATGTTCATTACCATCCACTCAGGCTTGTTATTAGAATCACGGAATGCTTCTAATAACTTAAGACGCTTAGACATCTTTTTAAGCTTGGTTTCAGAACCGGTTTGTGGAATGGCTTCACGTAGCTCATCAATTTCGATATCGATATCGATGTCTTTTAATAAATCTTGAACGGCTTCAGCACCCATCTTGGCGGTGAATTCATCACCAAATTCTTCAAGAGCTTTAAAGTAATCTTCGTCGTCAAGCAACTGATACTTCTCTAAAGAAGTCAGACCAGGTTCTGTGACGATATAGCTTTCAAAATAAAGCACACGCTCGATATCACGTAGCGTCATGTCTAGCAATAGACCGATGCGGCTTGGTAATGATTTTAAGAACCAAATATGCGCAACAGGGCTCGCAAGA
>NZ_JBFFMS010000006.1:0-106695 GCF_041554015.1 Psychrobacter sp.
GCAGCAGAGTCTGGGCAAGAAGTGCTTTTCAACTTAACTTAAGCAAGTTTTTTATTGACGGATAGTGTTTATGCGTACGCCTTTATTTATGAGCGCGGCTGGGTTGCCGTTAGTTGTAGCAATGATGAGTATGCCGGTTCACGCTGCAGAATTTGTGGTCACTGATATTGGCTTTAATGGTCTACAACGCCTAACACCTGATAGTTTATATCCAGTACTGCCGATTACGGTGGGCGATACGGTCAATGATGCCAATTTGGCTGCCAGTATCAAGGCGCTATATGCGACTGAAAACTTTGCTGATATTCAAAGCCGTATTGAAGGTGGCAAGCTACGCTTTGATGTTGTTGAACGTCCGACAATTGCTGAAGTGAATTTTGATGGCAATAAGCTCATTCCAAAAGAAGGACTTGAGCAAGGTCTGAGTAATGCAGGCTTGTCTGTTGGTGATGTGCTCAAGCAAGCAACCCTACAAGGCGTTGCCAACGAGCTACAACAGCAATATATCAGCCAAGGTTACTACAACAGTAATATTGAAGTTGATCAAACGCTACTAGATGGTAACCGCGTCAAACTTGACGTGCGCTTTATTGAAGGTAAGCCTGCCAAAGTCGTCGATATCAATATCATTGGTAATAAACACTTTAGCGATAAAGAAATTAAAGAAGTTTTTGCCGTAAAAGAAAGCTCTTGGACGCGTTTGCTATCTAAATCTGATCGCTATGCGAAAGAGAAGCTGGCGGCAAGTTTAGAAAATCTAAAAGCCCTTTACCTAAATGATGGTTACGTGCGTTTTTCAGTAGACAATGCCGTGCTCAATATCAGCGAAGATAAGAACAATGTGTTTATCGAAGTCAGTCTTAGCGAGGGCGAGCAATATCAATTTGGCGAAATCAATTTCTTAGGTAAGCCAACTTTTGAAACCAGTGAGCTAAAAGAGCTGGTGACTTTTAATGCTAAAGACAAGTATTCACAAGCCAAGCTTGATGCCACGACAGCCGCGCTTAAGAGTCGTTATGGTAATGAAGGGTATTATTTAGCGCAAATCAGACCCGTACCGCGTATCAATGACGAGACCAAAGTCGTCGATATTGATTACTATATTGATCCTGCACGTCCTATCTATGTGCGCCGTATCAACTTTACCGGTAATTTAAAGACCCAAGATGAAGTATTACGTCGCGAAATGCGTCAGTTAGAAGGGTCGCTGGCATCTAGTGATAAGATTCAGCTGTCACGTACGCGTCTGATGCGTACAGGGTTTTTCAAAAACGTTAGCGTCGATGTTAAGCCGGTGCCAAACCAGCCTGATCAAGTCGATGTAAATTATACGGTTGAAGAGCAGCCATCTGGTAGCTCAACCATTGCTGCTGGTTATTCACAAAGTGGCGGTGTTACTTTCCAGTTAGATTTGACCCAAAATAACTTTATGGGTACTGGTGACCGTGTTAAAGCTTCTTTATCGCGCTCAGAAACCCGTGATTCTTATAGCTTGGGCTATACGGATCCGTATTTTACAGAAAATGGTGTCTCACAAGGTATCAGTGCCTACTATCGTGAAACCAAGTACGATGATCGCAACGTTAGTAATTATGTTACGGATGCGTATGGTGCGACGCTGAACTATAGCTATCCAGTTGATGAAACCAAACGCGTGAGTGCAGGCTTAAACGTCGATAACACTACAGTACGTGGCGGTAGCCGTTTAGGTATATCAAGCGTTCAGCAGATTCTTGACGATGGTGGTGAAACGACACCTTTTGATAATGATCGTACTGGCTTTAAAAATGATTATCAAAGTTATAACCTGCTATTTGGTTGGGATTACAGCACATTAGATCGCCCCGTTTTCCCAAATAAAGGCATGAGCCATACAGTCGATGCGACCATTGGTATGGGTGATGCTGGCTATCAGAAGTTGGTCTATCGTGGCAATATCTATCAACCTATCTATAAAGACTGGGTTGCTCGCGGCTATACCAAGCTTGGTTATGGTAATAATTTACCATTTTATGAAAACTTCTATGCCGGTGGCTATGGTTCAGTACGTGGTTATGAAGCATCAACACTAGGGCCTAAATCACAAAGTTATGCTGATGCAATTGATAAAGAGACACGTTATGCTCAAGACGAAGAGGTTGGTGGTAATGCGCTAGTCAGCTTTGGTACTGAATTGATTTTGCCGATGCCATTTAAAGGCGATTGGGCAGATCAAGTACGTCCGGTACTATTTGCTGAAGGTGGTCAGGTGTTTGATACCACGGATAAAGAAGATCGTGACTTTATCAACCCTAAAACAGGTGCTCCTTATGAAAATAAAGATGGTAGTCCTGTAAAATTACTGACCCAAGATAATAAATTGCGCTTTAGTGCTGGTTTAGGTGTCACTTGGTATACGCCCATTGGTCCAATCTCTCTAAGCTATGCCGTACCTATCGGTGATAAAGAAGGTGATGAGACTGAAAAGGTCCAGTTCCAAATTGGTAATACTTTCTAAGTAGCCACTCATTGCCTATTACTATATAAAGGGTTTTATAGTTGTTATTTAGCCCTTTAGGTAATTGAAGCGTTTGTTAGATTCAGCCGGTCGTCAAGATGATATCTCAACTTGGCGACCCTCTTATTCATACCCATACTAATACTGACTATGATAACGATTGAGCAACTTATCTCCCAGATTGAGCAGCGTCAGCCTGTCCTTAATAAAGCTGAGCTAAACGCTAAGCAGTACCTTCTAAGCTTAGAGGGTATCGGTAATTTAACGACGGCTAATAGCCGGCAGTTAAGTTTTTTGAGCAACGCTCATTATCTTACAAGTTTGGCAAACACTCAGGCTGGCGCTGTACTCATCACCGCGGATCATCGCCATGAAGTCCCAGATGGTACGGTAGCTTTAATCGTTGCTGTCCCTTATCTGGCTTATGCCAGCGCAAGCCAGCTTTTCGCTCGTCAGCGCCTAGTAAGTGGCATTCATCCGACGGCTGTCATCGCCGACAGTGCAGTGATCGGCAATCAGGTAGCTATCGGCCCTTTTTGTGTCATCGGTGAGCAGGTACAGATTGGCGATCGTTGCGTGCTTGAAGCTCAGGTGACTGTTGAAGACGGTACTGTCGTCGGCACCGATGGCGTCATCAAACCACAAGTGGTAATAGGGCACGACTGCATCATTGGCAGTCATGTCCGATTGCATGCTGGCGTGAGTATCGGCTCAGAAGGTTTTGGTTTTGCACCCACCAGCAATCCTAGTATGACAGGCTGGGAGCGTATTGCACAGTTAGGGCGTGTAGTGATAGGCGATCATGTACGTGTTGGCAGTCAAACCTGTATTGATCGCGGTGCCATCGATGATACGGTGATCGGGAATCATGTTATTATTGACAATCTCGTACAAGTGGCACACAACGTCCGTATCGGTGATGGTACCGCTATCGCGGCTCACACAGGTATTGCAGGTAGTACTACTATTGGCAAACGCTGTATTATTGGCGGCGCCGTTGGGATTACAGGTCACATTGTCATCGTAGATGATGTTACCTTATCTGGGATGACCATGGTCACTAAGTCCATTACCACCGCTGGATCGTATTCGTCTGGAACAGCTGCTATGCCAACCGCTAACTGGCGGCGTGCTGCTGTTCGTTTTCGCAAGCTTGGGCGTGACTAACACTTAAAGCCTTATAGTAGAATCACTTTTAAAATCGATAACTGTGACTGGGATGGATTTTTCGTAGCCTTTGTAGGCATAGCAAGTAAGAAGAATTTATCCCATTCGCGCATAGCAGCTATACATAGCTATAACGCATTACTTTTATTTTGAACAGATCATAGAATTAAAGAAGATTTATATTTAGACAATTTATCCTCCTAAAAAATTAGCAAAGACTTACTTTCAAGCAAGACTTAAAATACAGCAAGGAAGCACGACTATGAGCATTAGCAATATTGATACCCCAGCGGCAGAAGACATCAAAAGCTTGGCTGAACAAGGGTTAACATTGCCATTAACTTATCATACTTTAAAGCATTATTTGCCGCATCGTTATCCGTTTCTATTGGTAGATAAGATTGTTTCTTGTACACCAGGGGAATGCATCACGGGTATAAAAAATGTTACAATTAACGAAGAATTCTTTAATGGGCATTTCCCTGATGAGCCTATTATGCCAGGCGTACTAATGGTTGAATGCATGGCACAGGTATCAGGCGTTCTTGGTTTTATTAGTGCAGGGCTGACGGCAGAAGATGGCTATTTATACTTATTTGCAGGGGTTGATAAAGTGCGCTTTAAACGCCGCGTTATCCCAGGTGATCAGCTAATTATCCGCTCTAAAATTGTGATGCAAAAGCAGGGTATTTATAAGTTTGATTGTACTGTACATGTTGAAAATGAACTTGCGGTTAGTGCACAAATTATGATTGCCCGCCAAGAGCAATAAACGGCATTAGTTACTTTGAACAATGCATAAAATATTTACACCATGATGTTAATTTCTCTTCATTATCATCATTTTTTTAACAGAGACAGCTTTAGAGTCGTTACTACACTAAGCTGTCTGTATTTATCCTACTAATTTATCTGCATTCGATGATACAAAGGCCTCTATTATGAGTCAGATCCATCCAACAGCACTCATCTCACCGTCTGCTACGATTGATGAAACCGCGACCATCGGTCCTTATTGTATCGTAGGCGACGAGGTGACAATTGGCGCCCATACCGTTTTGCATCGCCATGTGGTGGTTACAAGGCTGACTCGTATCGGTGCGCACAATCAGTTTTATCAATTTGCCAGTATTGGTGAAGATCCTCAAGATTTAAAATATGCAGGTGAGCGCACTTGGCTTGAGATTGGCGATCATAATACCATTCGTGAAGCCTGTAGCTTACACCGTGGTACTGCGCAAGATGGTGGCTTGACTAAGATTGGTAGTCATAACTTGCTCATGGTCAATACCCATGTGGCTCACGATTGCTTGATCGGTGACCACAATGTGTTGGCTAATAATGTCGGCGTTGCTGGTCACGTTACCATTGGTAATCATATTATTGTTGGTGGTAACTCGGGCATTCACCAGTTTTGTACGATCGATGATTACAGTTTGGTTGGCGGCGCAACATTGATATTAAAAGATGTGGCGGCGTTTACTATGGTTTCAGGTAATCCTGCCAAGGCGCACGGACTCAATATTGAAGGCATGCGCCGTAAAGGCTGGTCCAAAGAAACCATTAATATATTGCGTCAAGCTTATAAAGTTATTTTTAGAACTGGATTAACCACGGTGCAAGCGCTTGAAGTATTAAAGCAAGAGTTATTACCAAAAGAGCCAAAAATTGAGTTTTTAATCGATTCGCTACAGAAAAGTCGCCGCGGTGTCGTGCGCTAAATGTCACTTTGATAGAGCAGAACTGCCCCTGAAGTTAGGGTTAATATTTATACCAGAGCTTATCAACATGAATCATAAATATAAAAAGCCATAACTATTAGTTATGGCTTTTTATATTTATGAATACTTGACTTTTTTGGTTGCTTAGCAGAAACTGAGCCTCTACAACAATGTAAACAATTCTTTCTTAATGTTGCTAGATGCGTCACATTGATGCGTAGAGTAAATAGTCAGACATTATGGATAGCTATTTATAATAATCAAGGATGATTATAAGCAATATTAATTGAAGCATGAGGAAGGAAAAAATGGCTAGTAATAAACAAGATCATGCGCAGTGGAGCTCAAGTTTCGGCTTCGTACTGGCAGCAGTAGGCTCGGCAGTCGGATTAGGAAACATTTGGAAGTTCCCTTATATGGTAGGTGAGAGTGGTGGTTCAGCTTTTGTTATTGCCTATTTGTTCTGTATTGCTTTGGTTGGTTTTCCTGTATTGGTTGCTGAGTGGCTAATTGGTCGCCGCGGTCAAAAGAACCCTATTAATACTTTTAAAGATGTTGCTGTAAGTGAAGGCAAGTCTAGTAGCTGGGGTATTGTGGGTGCTACCGGTATCTTAGGTGGGTTTTTAATTCTATCTTTTTATAGTGTCATTGGTGGCTGGGCGCTGAATTATATCACTAAAGTTGGCACAGGCAGTTTTGCCGGTCAAAACAGTGATTCTGTTGCGGCAACCTTTGATGGAATGCTAGCATCAGCAGGTACATTGACTATTTGGCATACTGTATTTATGATCATTACCGCGCTTATCGTCGGTATCGGTGTGACACGCGGTATTGAAAACGCTGCGAAAATCATGATGCCATTACTGGGTGTGATTTTATTTATCATCGTTGGCTACAACGTCGTAAATGGTGGTTTTGGCGAAGCAGTTAATTATTTATTTGCGCCTGATTTAAGTAAGCTGACAGTTGATGTGATGCTTGCTGCACTAGGTCACGCCTTCTTCACTCTATCTATTGGTATGGGCATTATGGTAGCGTATGGTTCATACTTAGGTCGTGAAGTGAACTTGCTAAAAACCGCTCGTACGGTTGTTATCCTAGATACGGTCATCGCTTTAGCCGCTGGCTTGGCAATTTTCCCAATCATCTTTAGTAATGGTCTTGATCCTGCATCAGGTCCTGGTCTGATTTTTGTCAGTCTACCGATAGCTTTTGGTGGCATGGCTGGTGGTACAATTATCGGTACTTTGTTCTTCTTATTGATTACTTTCGCTGCTGTGACATCATCGATATCATTGCTAGAGCCAAGTGTCGAGTTTTTAGAAGAGCGTACATCGATGAACCGTACGATGTCTACTATTGCTGCTAGTACTGTGATCTGGATATTGGGTATCGCAGCACTATTGTCGTTTAACCTATGGAGCGATTTCACAATTATGGGTAACGGCATCTTCGATGCGCTTGACAAATTGACCAGTAAGTTCTTATTGCCGTTAACTGGTCTTGCAGGCATTGTATTCTTTGCTTGGAAAATGGATCAACGTAGTATTCAGCAAGAACTTAATTTATCAAATGGCACTTGGCAGATTTGGCAAATCGTTACTAAGTTTGTAGCGCCAATTGCAGTTGTCGTAGTATTCGTAGCTGCTCTAGTAGGCTAATCATTTATTATTGATACTTAACTTGCTAAAGCTTAGCGAATAAAAAAGGGCTTAAGATATTTCTTAAGCCCTTTTTATGTTTTAACCAGTCTATTTTATACGGTCTTTATCGAATGGCTCTAAAAACGTTTAACGCAAATTCAGCTCTGGCACTGTTTGACCACGTTTACTATAGAACTCATGAACGAACTCATCAAAGCTATCTTGTTCAATGGCATCTCTGATACCTTGCATCAAACGTTGATAATAACGCAGGTTATGAATCGTTGCGAGCTGGGCGCCCAGCATCTCTTTACATTTATTCAGATGTGATAAATAAGCACGGCTAAAATTCTGACAGGTATAGCAGTCGCATTCAGGGTCTAATGGACCTTCATCAGTACGATATTGACTGTTGCGTATACGTACCACGCCTGCATTATCAGCGTCGCCTGCGACGAAGTAGTGACCATTACGCGCGTTACGGGTTGGCATCACGCAGTCGAACATATCGACACCGCGTCGTACCCCTTCAACGAGATCCTCAGGCTTACCAACGCCCATCAAATAGCGCGGCTTGTCGGCTGGCATATCATCTGCGATGTAATCTAGAACCTCTATCATCTCTTCTTTTGGCTCGCCAACAGACAAGCCACCAATGGCATAACCATCAAAGCCAATCTCAAGCAAACCTTCAAGTGACTGCTTGCGTAAATCAGCATACATACTACCTTGGATGATGCCAAATAATGCATTGGTACTGCCAAGTTTTTTATGCTCATCAACGCAGCGTTGTCCCCAACGTAATGATAGCTCTAAAGATTTTTTGGCTTCATCATGGGTCGCTGGATAAGGCGTACACTCATCGAACTGCATCACGATATCAGAGTTTAAGCTATATTGAATCTGCATCGATTTTTCTGGTGACAAGAATACTTTAGCGCCATCGATAGGCGATTTGAAAGTCACGCCTTCTTCGGTGATTTTACGCATCGCACCAAGGCTAAATACTTGAAATCCGCCTGAATCGGTAAGGATAGGTTTATCCCAATGCATGAATTTATGCAAGCCACCAAATTTATCAATGATATCGGTGCCAGGGCGGAGCCATAAATGAAAAGTATTACCAAGGATAATATCAGCGCCGATCGCTTCGATATCACGCGGTAACATGCCTTTAACGGTACCGTAAGTACCGACTGGCATAAAGGCAGGCGTCTGTACGTCGCCATGATTGAGATGAACTGTGCCACGACGTGCGCGCGTGATGCCGCTGGCCGTTTTATGTAAGACAAATTGCATAAGATAACCGCTATATGAGCTATGAAAATAGCGCTAATTATAGCATTGTTAGGCTTTTTTTGGTTATTGAAGTTTGCTCGGTAGACAGATGAAAAGATGTTCTCTCAGCTATCACTATAATCTACCATGGACGCTGCCATTGATGCGCCGCGATGTGTCGCAATACACTGCAATGTGACGCAATGAAATCATGATTGCTTATCAGCAAAAATCATTCATAAAAAAAGACAGCGATTGCTGTCTTTTTTATATCTAAATTCAGCATATAACGTTTAGCTATTTTGCTCACGGATGATATTTAGCATACGGCGTAATGGCTCAGCCGCGCCCCATAATAATTGGTCACCCACGGTAAATGCCCCTAGATACTCAGGCCCCATATTAAGCTTACGCAGGCGACCTAGTGCGACCGTTAAAGTGCCCGTCACTGCAACAGGGGTTAAGCGGTTCATGGCCGCTTCTTTATTGTCTTCGACCACATCTAGCCATTCATTACCGCTATTTTTTAGCGCTGCTTCAATCTCTTCTAATGGAATGTCTTTTTTAAGCTTAATGGTTAAGCCTTGGGCGTGACAGCGCATGGCACCAACGCGGACACACATACCATCGATAGCAATCTTATCTGCTTCAGAGTTGCCAAGGATTTTATTGGTTTCGACGCCACCTTTCCACTCTTCACGAGACTGCTTGTTTTCTAACTGCGCGTCAATATAAGGAATTAAGCTACCGGCTAATGGCACGCCAAAGTATTGCTTAGGGAAATCCTCTGAGCGCTGAGTCTGAGCGATTTTTTTATCAATCTCAAGAATGGCGCTGGCAGGATTGGCAAGCTCATCTTTGACGGCATCACGCAATACACCCATACCTTCGATAAGCTCGCGCATGTTGTTAGCGCCAGAGCCACTTGCCGCTTGATAAGTCATGGCGCTGACCCATTCAACCCAGCCTTTATTAAACAGCTCACCGATGGCCATTAGCATGAGTGATACGGTACAGTTACCACCGATAAAATCTTTTTTACCTTCAGCAAGTGCACTATCAATAACGGTGCGATTGACCGGATCAAGAATGATAATGCTGTCCTCTTCCATGCGTAAAGTGCTTGCCGCATCAATCCAGTAGCCAGTCCAACCGCTATCGCGCAGCGGCTGATGTACCTTTGAGGTGTAGTCGCCACCTTGGCAGGTAATAATCACATCACAAGCAGCAAGGGCTTCAATATCATGAGCATCTTTTAGTTGACTGGGCTTAATACCATCAAAACTTGGCGCATCACCGCCTGCATTACTGGTTGAAAAAAACACCGGTGTCATACCGTCAAAGTCTTTTTCTTCCATCATACGCTCTATCAATACTGACCCGACCATACCGCGCCAGCCTACCAAGCCTACTGTTAAATCACGCATCAAACTCAATCCTTTTTACAATAAATTGTTGCATCGCCAACCAATAACAATGCCGTGAATAGCCCCAAAAAGCAAGGTTTTTTGTTAGTTTTAAAGGGTTTCGTTGGCACTATTTATTATGTTGGCTATAACCTTGCGTTATGGTATTAGTCTTACCTTGTTAATAAGTGAGCAATCATGTTGACTGCTGATAAAATGAAAATCTCACTTATGGCTATAGTAAATTTAGCATTCAAACGATACAGCAAAAAATACGGATGTTACGCCACCATTGTCGGCATAGGCATGCCAAAAAAAATTACCAGTTGCGCGTTGCCACATAGCTATCTGTTCTAATTGAAAGCGACTATATAGGTATTGAAATAAGTATCGAAACAGGCATTATCATTGTAATGTTTTATAGTATCTATTAGGTAATTAGTGTCTGATAGTAGGCGTAGGGGTGCTGGAATGCTAAAGTAAACCATCATTATTAACGATCCTCTTAAGCTGTCTACTTGCTATATTTTTTATATGAATATTTTTGTATGTGCTCTATTGCGAGAGTTACCGTTCAGATATTACAGGCGCTAAATAACCATAACAATTAACACAATCAATGGTCGATACATATTATGGATTTCTCCTTTCTATATTACGGTGCGCAAGGATTGGCAGGGCTCATTGCGTTTGTCACTATTTGGGGATGGCTGCCACTTGATAATTGGTGGGTACGCGGTGTGGATTTTCCTCGTATTCAAATTATGATACTTGGCATTATTGCTTGGCTTGGTATGGTGATATTTGGACCTCAGTGGCAGTTAGAACAATGGCTGTTGTTTGCAGCATTAAGTATTACGTTATCCTTTCAGTTGAGGATGGTATTACCCTATACCATTTTATGGAAGAAAGAAGTACAAAATGCCAAAGACAAGCCGAATGTTGAGGAATATCAGTTAAAAATTATGGTGTCAAATGTACTGACGACCAATGATGATACCTATAAATTGGTTGAGCTCGTACAGCAGAAACAGCCTGATATTTTGATTACCTTAGAGAGTGATGAGAAATGGGAAAAAGCGCTTGGTCAAATTGAGTCTGATTACCCTTATACGGTCAAAGTACCTTTGGATAATCTATACGGTATGCATCTGTATTCTAAGCTTGAGCTGATAGACCCTGAAATTAAATATTTGATCATTGATGACATACCTTCTATTCATACTCAGCTACAATTACAAGGTGGGCGCGTCATTTGGCTGTATTGCTTGCATCCGATGCCACCGAGTCCCACAGAAGCTGATAAATCGACGACTCGCGATGCTGAATTATTGATGGTTGGTAAACATATTAAAGACAATAAGCAAACAGCCATATTGGCAGGTGATCTTAATGACGTTGCTTGGTCTCAGACCACACGTCGCTTTCAACGTATTTCAGGGCTACTAGATCCACGCATTGGACGCCATTTTATCAATACCTTTCATGTCGACTATCCGTTTTTACGTTGGGCATTGGATCATCTGTTCCATAGTGCTTGCTTTACGGTTATCGATATTGAGCGTTTACCCTCGATTGGCTCTGACCACTTTCCTGTGATGACCACATTGCAATATGAGCCAGAGGAAGAGAGCAATCAAGAAGGAAATGCGCCTAGCGCACAGGCTGCCGATTTTGAAGAGGCAGAAAATAAGATCGAAGCTGGCAAAGAAGAAGGTTGTAAGGTATCTAAAGAGCATGAAGAAGCTGAAGAAAATGGTGACGCAAAAGAAGCTTAGGGCGCAAAACGCTCTGTTGGTTAAGCAATGAAGACGTAAGCAAATGCTTACGCTAAATAAGGTCTTTAGCCTCTAGTCGCTACTAATCAATTGACTTAGAATACATCCATCAACACAAGGATACACAAGGATGTAGTGTTGAGACAGTATCAATAATAGGACAGGACAGCCCACTGTCTCATGGATTACTGTTTATGACTTAGGATGAGTCAACACGGAAGAGATAATAATAACGAGATGAAAAACCATAGCCCCGAACCAATCGCCCTAGGTTCGGGGCTTTTCTTTGTGCTTAAGTTATCGATTTATATATTTTTTCTCGTCGTTTTTATGCTTGAGCGTTTATGTACCTGCTATCATTTTCACATAAATAAAAATCAAAAAGCATAAAAAAGGGTATATGCATCAACATATACCCTTTTAAGCACGTTTCAATCGCTATTGTCCGCTTAACGATTAACCCAGTACTTGAATGTAAGCGCCGGCACGTAGCTCTTGCAGCCAATCTTCTTTTGCCTGCGGTGCTAAGCGTTGGTATAGCGCTTGACGCGCCATCGTGCGGCGATACTCATCGCTGACATCTTGCTGGCGTTTACCCTCAATCTTAAGGATATGCCAACCAAATTGCGTTTTAAATGGGGCAGAATAGTCACCGACCGCGGTATTTTTCATCATCGCTTCAAACGGCGCAATCATTTGATCCTCACCAACCCAATCTAGATCGCCACCGCGCCCTGCTGAACCAGGATCGTCTGAATAGGTTGACGCTAGACTGTCAAAAGTCGCACCGTTACGTAACTGATTATAGAGATCATTGATTTTTTGCTCGGCAAGGGCATCGGTTTGTAGCTCATCGACTTTAACCAAGATATGACGGGTATGCCACTGAGGTACAAGCATGGTATCGCTGGCTTTTTTATTGGCAAGCTTGATAATATCAATGCCTTCAGGTGTAACTAAAGGCGCACTCACAGCGCCAACTTCAAGCTTGGTAATTTCACTGGATAGCTCAGTTGGGAGGGCAGCGGCTTTATGAAAGCCCATATCGCCACCTTGTAATGGAATAGGATAACTGCCTTGACTGGCTGCTATCGCTTCAGCCACATCGACATTTGGTACAAGCAGGCGTGTACGTAGGTTTTGTGCTACTTTCAAGGCTTCATTACGCTGTGCATCTGATAGGCGACTATAGTCATCCATATATGGCACACGAACATGGACAGTCTGATACTCACTTTGATTCAAACGTTTGGCTTCAGGGGATGCCAAAAATGCATCAATATCTTGCTCACTGATACGAACACGATTGGTGATCTGACGTTGTTGTAAAGCCTGAATCGCGGCATCTTCAATCAGCTGCGCGCGCAAGTTCGCATAGCTGCCCGATTGAGCTGAGTCTAGGCGCTGCTGCAAAGCGGCGATGCTGCTGAGACCTTCCGCTTTTGCTATTTGTTCTAAGCGCTTATTGATAGCCGCTTCATCAGGAGTTAATCCAACACGTTTAATCAATGACAGCTGTAACTCACGCAAAATAAGCGCATTTAATACTTCTGACTGTAATTGTGCTGAATTGGCAATAGGTTCGCCTGCCGCTTTTGCACGTGCCTGTGTCTGAGCAATAGCCGCGATAAGATCGCTTTTTAAAATCGCGTTTTCATTCACTAATGCGATGATACCATCTGTACTATTGGCAGGCGTTAAACGCGCCACGCTGTCTTTCTGGGCTGTCGCTTGCGCTTTTGCAGCGTTCACCGTTGCTGCTTGGGCGTTAACGCTCATACCGACAGCAGCGATTAAGCCCATAGATAGAAATACAGCTTTGCTCGTCGGGCGTAAAGAAAAAAATCTCATGATGCTCCTCATCAATGTCATTGCATCGGATGATAATCGGTTAAAGCCACTTGCGACACTTTTAGCATCAAATAATGTTAACACTAAAAACATCAACACATAAGCAGTGGCTAGGGTTGTTTATAATAGACTGTAAACCAGTTTATACCATACATAATAGGCGATAAATTATGCTTATGTCTTATTGTAAGCTTAGTCTTTCCACGCGCTTTGCACAGGCTCAAAGCCCAATATCTTATCAGAAAGCAGGCGTGTTAGACGGCTACTACCGCTGCCAAGACCGCTCAATCTTACTTCTGCCATAATCGCTTGTGTGGGCTTGTCAGCGATATTTAGGTCATTATAATAACGACGCCCATAAACCGCAAAACCAAAACAACAGTCCTCGTAATCGATCCCAATCAGTGAATCGAGTACTTGATTGCGGTTATAGTCGTATTGACCCTGAGCCAATACACGCCAGTTATTATTAATGGGGAAAACCGCTGACGCTGTCAATGCTGACAGTGGTAGCTGGTTGGTATTTTCATCACGTTGACGTTTAACAAAGCCCACATTAAACAAGCTATTATCAGAGGGCTGATAACGTAACTCAGTGGTAATATAATTTAGATCATAGCTATTGGTTAGCGCGCCACTCACATCGATCCAGACATTATTATACGGCTGCGTACTGGTATCCCAAACCAGTCCTGACGAGGACGAGGTAAAAACGGGTTTTGTATTGTCAAGCGTAACACGCCCATCATCAATATAGAACTGCTCTGCAATGCTACCATCAAAACGTGTCACGCCCGTTGCATCGATGTAACGATAGTTGACGCCTGGGGTAAACGCATGTAAATCTTGCAAACGGTCATGACCTAAAAACCAGCTGTCTGAAAATAGCTGCTCATAATTGATAGACGCAATACGAGTATTAAAGTTTGGAATATCGTTTTGGTCTTTGTAAGGTGAGTAAGTATATTTTAAGCGTGGGCTAAGCAGGCGATAGCCACCCAATGTGTCATCGAATGCGCCGAACGGGGAGCCGGCTTGATAAAAATTCAACCCAGCGTCAATGCTGGCTTGGGGGACAAAGACCGACTGACTGCCATCATCTTTATCCAATGAGTTGTCGACCAAGCTGTCTTCATCATAAGTGGTAAACAGATGTTGTAAGCTAAGCTTTGGCTTGATATACCCCCATGAGTTCTCCATAGGATAAGAGGCACTGAGTTTATTATAAAAACGTGTGCCACTTTTTTCATTTTCAGAACCATCATCGATTGATTTTTTGAAATAAGCGGAGTCACTGACGCCAGTGATATCAAAATGCTTTGCCCAAGGCAGGCGGTAATCAAGTTTAAGCTGCGGGAGGCGTGAGTAAGGCTTGTCTTTATCTTGCAACATCTGCCCATTATTATTCAGCGCATCAAGTGTCTGAAAGGTTTCTACTTTTAGCTCACCGTCGACATAGTCATTATAATAATTCAGTTGCGCTCGGCGCGGCAGGTTCAAGGTATTGTCTGATAAACCAAGCGTATCAAAGTCATTAAGGTAGTCAGCATCAGACACGTAGCTGTATTTGGCCTCACCACTTAGACGCGGGATGCTAGTAGATGACCAGTAATGATCATAAAACAAACTGCGGCGATCTTCGCCATTGTATTCTTTATCATTAGGCAAGTAGGAACCATTAAAGATACCCTCGCCATAGTTCTCCGTTAAATAGCGAAACTCGCCAGATAGCATCGGATTACGAGTGGTATAAATATGTGTGCTTAGCGTGGCATCGTAGTTGGGTGCTAGGTTAAAGTAGTAAGGGACATCGACTTCAAGCCCATTTTCACTGCTAATGCTTGCGTTAGGCAACAAAAACCCACTACCGCGTCTGTTGTCTATCGGAAAGTTAAAATAAGGCAGGTAGAACACGGGCACATCAGCAATACGGAAGGTCGTATTGTAGGCTTCACCGCGTCCTGTATCAGTATCTAAATCGATGCTTTTGGCATCAAATTGCCATTTGCGATTGGTAGGAGGACAGGTGCTATACATGACCTCATCCAATTCATATTGGCTCTCATTCGGTCGGTTCAAGCGCTTGGCATAACCGTGTGATTGCAGATCAACACTGGCAAAAGCCACATTGGTAGCGGTAGATTGCCCCGTTTCTGTATTGTAATTTAAATTATCAGCGACCCCAATAAGACCCCCTTGTGTCGCTTTATCAGTAAGGCTGGCTTTACCGTTCTGCTGAGCGCGATCTTGCACTCCCGTGACAGAGACATTGCCCGTAGCTTGGTCAGTAAACATCACTTTACCTTGCGCCGCTGCTACCCCGTTGCTTAAGTCTAATACGATTTTTTCGGCCTCAATATGCTGAGTACCTTGGTCAATGATGACGTTACCTGATAGCTCGGCATAATCGATATTATCGTAATAGCCATAATCTGACTCTGCAAATAGCGGCGCTTGATTATTGGGCAGCCTATTTAAATTGGGTGCTGGTTGCCCGCTACTAGCGCTTGCTTCATCAACAGCCCGTTGGTAGTTAGGGTTCTTCTTAGGATAAACCCACTGACCTTCACAGCGCGCCGCGCTATCGACAGTGTGTGGCAGCAAGCGCAGATTACTGCCTACGGTTGGAATGTTGGTCGTTACAGGCGTTAGACTGTTTAAAGTATTGCTTTTTTCATCGTTTACGCGAGTGTCGGTATTGTTCTTCTTATCTGGTGTCAGCTCATAAAATTCTGCTAAGCGTTTGAGGCTCTCTTGAATGCTCTCGTCATTGGTATCAATTCGGCGACTACCAGCTTTTGATGAGCTGCTGGTATTTACGGGCGCAATGCGACTCTCTTGGTTGTTATTTGTACGCTCATTAATCTCAGTAATATTACTGCTATTTATAGCCACGTCATTACCTAGCGTAGCATCACTGGCTAAAGTGGATTTCTGATAGTCTGTTGACTGCCCATAGTCGCCTTGGTCGCTTTGATAGCGGATATCTTGATTGGTTTCATTATAAAAACCTGTCTCAATATTGGCATCAGCTGCTACGGTATCGTCATACTGGTTTGAGCTATCAGTCACCAGTGGCTCAGGCATCATCGAGTCAGTCTGATTGATAGCGGCACTCACGCTTAGGCTTGATAAGCCTAGCGCGCCAAATAAAATCAACCGGATGCTTTGGTAAAGCGGAGAATATAACAAGGGCACACCTATGATTTGTAGAGCCTATTGGATTGCAATAATCGTCTATCAAGCCTGTTTTCGACAGCGGCAGCGTTTAATAAACGAATAATAAATAATATAATCTTAAAAATTGAGACGTTTTACATATAATGACGACTAATCATAGTCAAAAAAAACCAAATCAGCTACACTATTTATCAAATTATCAAAGTTTATTAGATAGCCATGCTGTTTTTAAGACAGCAGTGACTGTGCAATAAGCGCTCACTATTTTAGCAAGTATTTGTCCTACTTATCACTCATTTAGTCATTTACGACTTATATTTAACCTGCGATGCTTTTTATGACCGACAACACGATTACCGATAGACACATATCAGAACCTGCGATACCTGCCATGAATACGCGCCAGCAGCATTTAGAGTCTTGGTTGCAGCAAGTTTTCGAGCAGCAATCCTTTACCCTTGAGAGCTTGCCGGGTGATGCCAGCGCTCGTCGTTATCACCGTATTCAGCTGACAACTGACAACACAGATGAGATGGCAAAAAATGCGCGTTATATTGTCATGGATTCGGCTGACGAGCAAGACGCGATGCAGCAGTTTATCACTGTGGCAAATCTTATGTCGCAAGCCATCAATGTGCCCACACTGATCGAACAAGACGTGACAAAAGGCTTTTTGGTTTTGCAAGATTTTGGTGCAGTAGAGTTTGCTCATTTACTGATTGAAGCGACACCAGCACAAGTAAATGACCACTATCAATCAGCGATGCAGACCCTCGTTGCGCTACAACAGATAGCGGTGGAGACCGCCAAGTCTCAGTATCAGCTGCCTGATTATGATGCGGCCATGCTGAACCGTGAAATGGACTTATTTAGCGACTGGTTTATCCCGCATATCGGCGTGACACTTGAGACATCATTATGGGGAAACCTAAAACTGGCTTTGATAGAAGAGATCTTATTACAGCCGCAGGTCATTGTGCATCGTGATTATCATAGTCGCAATTTGATGCAAGATCAGGCAGACAATACGCGCTTAGGGGTGATTGACTTCCAAGATGCGGTGATTGGTGCCCATAGTTATGACTTGGTATCATTATTGCGTGATGCCTATGTCGAATGGTCAGAGCCGCAAATAACGCAGTGGATTCACGACTTTTGGCAGTTACAAAAGGATGCAGGACTGGCAACAGCAGACAGTGCTGAGCAACTTGAGAGTCAGGTCAATATCATAGGCGTACAGCGACATCTAAAAGTGCTGGGTATTTTTATCAGACTTTATGAGCGTGATGGGAAAAGTCGTTATTTAGCGGATATTCCTAAAGTCATGCGCGACTTACTGTTTGAGTTAGAATGGTTAAGTATGCATGGCAATCCCCAGCTACAGCAAGCTATAGTACCGTTTAATGAATGGGTCAGAGAGGAGGTATTACCTGCTTATCAAGCCAAATTTGTGCAACAATACATCTAATGCCCATGTCATCAACGCCATTGATAAACAGTCGTCTTCTATAAATTTCGCCAAGAATAAGGATTACTTATGTCAGTAATAACGCAAGCCATGATTTTGGCCGCAGGTAAGGGCACGCGCCTGCGTCCATTGACGTTAGAGACGCCAAAGCCACTAGTGGAAGTAGGCGGGCAGCCGCTTATTGTTTGGCATATCAAAGCACTACAAGCTGCTGGCATTACTGATATTACAATTAATGCTTCTTGGCTGGCTGATAAGTTGATGGACACGCTTGGCGATGGCGCTCAGTTTGGCGTACAGTTGCATTGGTCGCTTGAAGCAGATGAGCCGTTAGAGACAGCAGGCGGTATTTTTAAAGCCCTACAGACGGGGAAGTTAAGAGACGAGCCCTTTATCTTAGTCAACTCTGATGTATGGACGACGTTTAATTTTAGTCGATTAGCCTCGTATGAGCTCAGCGCAGACCAGCGCGCCCATTTATTATTGATTGATAATCCTGAGCATAATGATGGTGGCGACTTTGCCATTAATAACGGCTTAGCAAGCGAGCAGCCTATTGGTGACGCCGATAAGTATACCTTTGCTGGTATCAGTGTGGTGTCGCCGCGCTTATTTGATGGCTTGGTATCAGGTCAATCTGCCGCCCTTGGACCACTACTTAGACAAGTGATGATGAAATTTCAAGTGACGGCTGAGATCATGCCGGATAATTGGATAGATGTTGGTACGCCTGAGCGCCTAGAGCAGGTAAATACCTTTATAGAAAATAAAGGTGTCAGCGAACATTGCGGTGCTTAATTTATAACATCCAGTAGTAATAGGTCATAAAAAACCGCAGCGCTAATCATTGATTAGCGCTGCGGTTTTTTATGAGTAGCTAAATGGGGAAATTACTTATACGTTATACGCCCATTGCCAGTTTAATCAGCTGGGCGATGGTGAAAATCGTCAGAAAACCTGCGATATATAAACCAATAAACCATGCCCATTGCGATTGTTTTTTACTAAGATTTTTCATGATATGCTCCTAAACCGTATTCTCCTGAAAACTTAGAATATAGAGTGCCGCCTAATACATGTGCTCGTGATCTGTTTTACCTTTAAACGTATAATAGGCAAATGCGGTATAGCTCAAAATAATCGGTAACATAATACCAGCCCCAATCAGCATAAAGGATAACGAGGTATCCGCTGCTGCCGCCTCATAGATGGTCATTTGATACGGTACGATGTAAGGGAAAATCGCAAAACATACGCCGATATAACCCATCAAAAACAGCGCAACGGTCAACAAGAATGGACGATATTCACGCTCTGAAGTCAAATCCTTACGCATAAGGAAAAATAGGGCTATGACAATCACCGGCATCGGTGCTAGGTACAATAACCCTGGGAAGCTAAACCAGCCTTCTAGTGCATCAATGTCTGAGAAATACATAAAGACGGTAACGACAATCATGGCTACCACCAATGCTGATAGCATCCAGCCAGAAACTTTTCGCGCCCAGACTTGTAGCTTATGCTCAGTCTTAATGATGAGCCATGTCGAGCCAAGCAGTGCGTAACCGATAATCAAGGCGATACCGCATATCACAGAAAACGGCGTGAACCAATCGAATGGACCGCCGGTATATAAGCGGTTACTTGCCTCAAGTCCTTGGACTAAAGCGCCAAGCATAATCCCTTGGAAGAAGGTTGCAATCACAGAGCCGATAAAGAAAAAAGTATCCCATACATAGCGATGTGAGGTTGCTTTAAAACGGAACTCAAATGCTACGCCGCGCATAATCAAACCGAACAGCATAAAGGTGACCGGCAGATAAAGCCCTGTCATAATAATGCCATAGGCGACTGGGAAGGCGGCAAATAAACCACCACCGCCCAATACTAACCATGTCTCATTACCATCCCAAAAAGGGGCGATAGAGTTCATCATGCGGCTACGGTTTTTGTCCGAGCCTGCAAAGGGGAATAAAATACCACAGCCCAAATCAAAGCCATCAAGTAATACATAGACAAAAACGGCTAGGGCTATTAAGCCGCCCCAAATGAGGGGTAAATCTAATACGTCACCAAAGTTAAACATTAGCGTAACCCTCCATCTTCGACGTCATCGGCAGGCTGATCCAAATCTTCTACTTTGTCACTGGCATTGTTATCGCCGCTTAATGTGCGACCTTGACCTTCAGTGATAGAGTGCTCATAGAAGTTATCATCAGCAGGGTCTTCATACGGCTGTGGACCTTTTGCAATCAAGCGTAAAATATAAAAGCTGCCTGCACCAAATACAAAGACATATAGCACGATAAAGCCAATCAGCGTCGTTGCTACTTGCTGGGCAGCAACCGGAGACATGCTCTCTGCTGTCCGTATCACGCCATATACTGTCCATGGTTGACGACCCGTTTCTGTGACGAACCAACCAGCTAATAGGGCAATAAAGCCCATCGGCGTCATCATCATCCATAAGCGGTGAAACCAGATACTATCAGAATTAAACTGCTGTTTTTTAAAGTATTTATATAGACTAAATAATCCTACCAATACCATCAGCATACCAATGGCAACCATGATACGAAACGCCCAAAAGACAACGGGAACAAAAGGTCGATCTTCTGGCGCCCAATTTTTAAGCCCTTTAACTTCTTTATCAAAGGAGTGGGTCAAGATCAAACCGGACACATAAGGTATTTTAACTTCATAGTGATTCTTTTCTGCTTGCTGATCGGGAATACCGAATAATATCAGCGGCGCACCGCGCTCATTTTCCCAAAGCCCTTCCATAGCCGCGACTTTGACAGGCTGATGCTCTAGTGTGTTAAGCCCGTGCATATCGCCAATCAGCACTTGTGCTGGGGCCACAAAAATAGCCATCACCATTGCCATACCGAGCATGACACGACCATGTTTTCGATGTTCGACATGTTTTTTAGATTGCAGATAATACGCACCGATGCCACCGATAACAAAGGCCGTCGTCAAGAAAGCGGCGGTCATCATATGGGCGTAGCGATAGGGGAATGAGGGATTAAAAATGATTTCTAACCAATTGGTAGGATACAGCAGGCCATCGGCGCCAACCATAAAACCTTGTGGCGTCTGCATAAAGCTATTGGCAGCCAAAATCCAGAACCCTGATATCAGTGTACCAATGGCAACAATTGCTGTTGAAGCAAGGTGCATGCGTTTACTAACGCGGCCCCAGCCAAAGAGCATAATCCCTAAGAATGATGCTTCTAAGAAAAAAGCGGTCAAGACCTCATAAGCGAGTAATGGACCCAGCACGTTACCTGCTTTATCCGAAAACACCGCCCAGTTGGTGCCAAATTGGTAGGACATCACCACGCCCGATACCACGCCCATACCAAACACCACAGCAAATATTTTTACCCAGTGTTTATAGACTTCGGCATAAATAGGCTCACCGGTCTTTAACCAACGAAACTCTAAAACCGTCAGCCAACTGGCAAGTCCGATAGAAAAAGCTGGAAACACAATGTGCCATGAAATAACAAAAGCGAACTGGATACGCGCAAGCATCAGCGCATCAAGCTGGTCAATCATAAATGTAGCGAACATAAGCGGTTACCCTTATATTTTAGCTGAATAGCGCTTGCTTCCATGTTACGCTGAAATCATTGTTCGTAGCTGTCCGTTGATACGGATGTCAGTAGGATAATGTGTTACGAACAATAGTCAATGTAAACTGGCTATCGTTGTCATCTAGACAACACCTTATCTATGATAATCTAAGCACTACTATGTAGTTAAAGTAAATAATTTATGTCCTTATAAACTATAAGATATGTCTCTTATGGCGTTATTAATTTTTTTTCTATTTAAGCATTATGCGCTTGAGTAGGCTTACGCGCAAGTTGCTATCAAGGCATATCACATACCTATTGGTCATAAATGATTAACAATGTAATAGCGTGTGCTTCATGTTGCCGCTATTGTTAAAATAAAGTTATCAATAGATACAAAATAGTAATATAAAAACACATTTTTTAATAATGCGTTTTTATCCGATTTCTTGAAAAATTTACTATAAAAATAATCAGCTTATTGTTTACTATGAACTATTGTTGTAATTGCTGATGCAAGATACGCCGTAAGGTTAAAATCGTTTGCGGATTTTCTTGGATACTATGACCGCCATTGATCACCGTCTCAGATGCTGCCCCATCAAGATGGGCACTGGTATAAGGCACGATACCATCTGACAAACGCTCAGTTAGTGTTTGACTGATTTCCTCATTGACTGTCACAGCTGCGACCAGTGCTTCAGGTGGCAAGGCATCTGGCTTAGCAAGCACGTCTTTTGCAGTCTCTACATCAACTACATCAACCCCAGCAGCTGAAACCTCTGCATTATCTGGATTTTCAATACTACTGGTACTATTAGTCATACTGGTATCAACGGTCTCAATCTCACTATCATCCTCTTCTGCGACTGCTTGCGACAAATCAAGCTTGACGCCTGCCGGTTGCATCGCTGCCAAACCTCTTGTGATATCAGCATCGTTATTAGCGATGATCGAATGATAAGTAATGCGCTTATTGATGCTAATGTCTTTGGTTAATTGAATAAAAGAGGATTTGTCACTCAATTGACTGGCACCATTTTGCAGATACAGCGCCCCTAACGGGTTATTTGCCAAGTCACCTTTTATCGCAATGGTTGCCAAATTGTCGGTGACGGTTTTTACTAAGCCTACAGGCAGATAAATAATACGGCGTAACGCACGGGTAAACCAGCGATCAGCATAGTCAGTACCTTGGAAGGGCGATGATAAAAATACGGCCGTATCAACTTGCGGCAGCGCCTTTAATTCAAAGCGGTTGCGTAGCTCTTTATTGGTCAATGCTTGCTTGAGCATGGCGTCAACCTGACGCTGGCTGTTGTTGGCTAATAAACGGTTGTCGTCTAAGGCATCTAGGTTATTTGCCAAATTATCATCAGACAACATCATGCGCGCAATGATACCGCCCATGCTATGGCTGATAATCACGCTGTTCTTGCTGGCAAGGTTTGCGCCTGTGGGATCGGTTTGCTGATAAGTGGCGGTGATAAGTTTTTGAATTTGATAACGATTTTCTAAAATGGGCAGGTTGGTCGGATAAAAGATTTGCCATACCTGATAGTTATTACGCAATTTATCATCATTAAAAATATCGTTGGTCAAATTGACCCACGTTGCTGGACTTGATGCCAGACCATGGAGCATGATAATCACGCGCTTGTTAGGGTCATAAGGCTCAAGCATAAAGAGCTTAGGTAAGCTGGCTTCTTTTTGCCGCGTGATAAGGTTTAGATAGCCAACACCATCGAGCTGGTTTTCTGCCAACCATAAGCCATAGCCAGCAGAGAAATTGGCGGCCAGTGGATAGTCATCGCCCAAGATAGAGGCGCTCTCGCTGCGATAAGGGTTATATAAATGGATGTCGAGCTGCTCGCTACTTAGAGTGTCGAGTACACTTGTGCCAGTAGGTTTGATCAATCCCGTCATCAATAGATGCCCAGTAGGATATATGCGTGAGCTGGCGTCGTCTTCTTGAGCATTTTTTGCAGCGTTGCTTGCATTATTATTGCTCATTCTGTCATTGACCGCTTCTTGACCGATTTGTCCTGAGAGCGAAGCGAGTAATAACTGACGAATGGTGGTGGTATAGCGATCGTCCAATGATGCCACTAAGCTGATACCCAAACCCGGTCGCTTACTAATGGAGTTTAGACCCGACAAGCGCAGCTCATAAGTTGATACAAGATCTGCCAGTGCAGAATTTTTCTCATTGGCATTTTTAAGATAGTTGTTTTCATTAGGCAAATAAACGTTTAGATGGTAGTTGTCTACTTGCACCTTCATTACCTTGACTTGATCGGTCGGCTGTCCTATGAGGGGCGAGTGATTGGCAATAGCTGCAAGCTCATTACTGTCATGTATGCTGGCGTTAGCGGTCGTAGCAAGATGCTCTACTTTTACATTGCGCATCAACTGGTTCATATTGCCTGTTGATTGATAAAGCTGAGTAATAACATCGTTGCTGGCGGCATTATAAATATCTTGAGTTTGGATATCGATATCGCTTGGGATACGATTTTTTGCCCGCCCGCCACTTACCTTTTCATCAGCTCCTTCAAAATCATGCGCTAAGCTGTCATAGAATAAATAGGTATAGCTGGATTTGATGGCATCAAAGAGCCGCGCTTGATAATCTATCAAGCATAACTCTGTTTTGCTCTGCTGCATTTTAGCTTCAGCATCGTCCAAAGGCGCATTGGCATAATAGGGATCAAGCGGCGGACGGGCGAGTGCGTTGCTACAGCTTTTTGAGGTAGCAAGCTGGCGCGATTTTGCATAGTGTAGCTCTGCAAAGGCGGCCAGTGCTGGGCGATAATGCCTATTAAGCATGCTATCAGACAGCTGCGTTAAGCATAGCTCAAATTGCTGCATACAGGCTTGCTCATTAAGCCCTGCTGACAATAATAATGAGGCGGTATCACTACTAAGCTTATTGTCAGTGACAATATTGCCTCGCTGCGCCGAAATAGTCTTGGCAGATGCCTGTCTATTGACAGAGACAGTGCTACAAGCGGGCAATATCGCGATAACTGATAGCAGTGCCAATATCGCTAAAGGCTTCTTATATTGATGGGTGGCTGTTAGCGCATTATTGACAGGGTCAGCGAAAATCATAGGTAGTTCCAGTGAATAATGGACAGGCAGGTATGCTGAAACAGCACTTATCTTAGAATGAGTGTAGCGGAAGTTTGATGCTTCGACTATCGTATTTCGCGCTTTATATTCAAGTTTTGCTAAATTAGTTGGATAGGGTGCTAAAGAGAATTGCACGGCTAACAGGATTAAATAATAAAGAAGGATAGGGGACGAATAAAAAATAAAGGAAGATTGTGAGGGTAGTTTATTTTACATGGCTCACATGCCTTTATCTTGTGTGCCTTTATATTGGATACAAAAAAAACGCCTTATTATATTGCTGTGTGCTCAATATAAAAAAGGCGCTAGATTTTTGATTTTTAACTATAGTCGATTCCAAATAAAATAGATACGCCATACTGTAACGCGGAACTGGGATAAACTTTTCTGGCTTGCTGTGCCTACGCCGACAGAGGCTGCGTAAAATTTATCCCTGTCCCACTGTATCGTTTTAATACTGAATTCACTATATTTTTATCTAATGTTGATGACGTATTTATCATACGTCACCCTCATAAGGTTTTGACTTACATATTTGGTTTGATGTTTGATGCTGGGATATCCCAAATATAAAATTTACCATCTTCGATTAGCTTGATTTGCTGACGGATAACCGTATTGTCTGGGACTGTCTGCTCCAAACGACGTAAACGCTCTAGCGCTTTTTCACGGCGATCACTCAAGACATCCGACTGTGCTAGGCTTTGCTCTGCTTCGGTATAGCCTAAGCTAACCGCTTGATCAAGATACTTTTGACCTTCTTTAAAACCGCCGCCTTCTGAGAGCATCATACCGTAGATAAAGTTGGCTTCACCACTATCTGGTTTGAGTTTGATGGCACGGTCAATATACTGCCCACCGCGTACCGTGTATTCCGACCCTAAATCTAAGTTACGTCCCATACCATTGAGCTTAGCTGCACGCAGTAACACATCGTAAGACGCATTAGGCGATTTGGCATAAGGCTCAATCCAGTCGGTTAGTACTTTAATTTTTTCACGCGCGTAATGACGCTGGGTGCGGTTGGGAAAGTTTGGTGGATAATGACGCGCATAGGGTGATGTTTCTTTAATAAAATCATCGAGTAAACTGACATCCAGTTTGTCTGTACCAAGACCAGTTTGCTGCGCAATTAAAGTAGTGGGTACAAAGCTGATGTCTGAAATTTGTACCTGCGGCGTTGGGATGTTTGATAGCTGACCACCACGCAAGTCAATACCCGTTGCAACGATAGGTCCACGCTCATACACTCGCGTTGTTCCTGTAAGCTCAGTATTTTGATTGGGTTGGACGGCTTGATTTTGAGCACTGTTTTGCGGCGCACGCACAGGCTGTATATTATGCGTTTGAGTGTTATTAACTTGGGCGCTGCTTTGTTGGCTAGCATTGAGATTTGCTTGAGCACTTACATCTACAGCGGTACTTGCTGCTACTGCTGGTTGAGCGGTTGTAAGCTGAACAGCGTTAACAGCGGCATTTGGTCTAGCAAGACGAATCACACGCTTGCTTGAGTCGACGGCGCTTGGCACAGCGGCATTTGCGGTAGCTGAAGCATCTGCTTCGGCAGCATTTACAGGCGCAGACAACATCATGGCACAAGCGGCAGCCAAGGCGGTTAAAGTCGCAAACTTAGGCGATTTTTGAGTGTGGGTTGGTTGACTGATGTCGTTCATAAAGATAGTTACCTTATTTAATATTTAATCGTTGTTTGGTCTATTTGGTCGTTATCGATAAACCCAGTGCTTGATAGCGGCGTGATATCGATATCGTACCCATACAGTGACAGAACAGTGACGGAAAAAAATCGTACAAATTTTTTATACCCTAGCAAATTAATCTTAATACGAACAGTAGTAGGAGTGTTAAGAGACATTACTGAGGCAGTTTTTGTTGCCCTATGGTGGTCAAAACAACTCGGTTAAAAATGATAAGCCGTGGCTTTCATGCGGTTTGCCATCCAGCGCATAGTATGGCGCATGAGTGGCGATAGTGCAGCGCCACCACTAGCGAGTGCCAGCTCACGATGATGTAATTCTTCGCTATCCATTTGTGCCAATATCTCTTTTGAGCGCTGATCTTGCGGGGGCAGTTGTCCAATATGATCTTGTAAATGCTCACTAACTTGCGCTTCTGTTTCAGCGACAAATCCTAAGCTAAACTCATTAGAGATAGCACCAGCGACTGCGCCAAGACCAAAAGACATACCATACCATAGGGGCGTAAACACACTTGGATGGCTACCAAGCTCGCTTAGACGTGTCTCGCACCAGACCAGATGATCGACTTCTTCTTCAGCAGATTGCTGCATGGCTTGTTTGACACTATCATCTTTTGCTGTAAAGGCTTGCCCATGATACAGCCCTTGCGCACATACTTCTCCGGTATGATTGATACGCATCAGCCCTGCAACGTGCCGTGATTCTGTGATACTCAGCTCAGGAATCTCATCACTACTCACAGGTAGCGGACGGGTACTCGGGTTGGAATGCGGTACGACCGCTCGCAGTGCCTTGTCTACCCCAAGCAACAAATGGTCGATTTTAGATAAGGGACGCAAAGCCATGATTCACTCCTGATGGCAATTATTGGTTATGAATGACGTAATGACGTGTTGCTATGGGCTTTTAAAGCTTTGCAGCGACTACTATTTATACTACTCAATTTTAGCGCTTACTATAGCAAACAATATCAACGCTCGGCATTATAATAATACTGTACTCAGCAATCGATTGATAATGACAAGTGTTATGCATACTATCGGCTCAAATTTTCAAACCCTTTAATCATGCCTATTTAGCGGATCATCATGAGTTTGGATGCTGGCATATTTGATGTGTTTGTTGAGCTTCATGTATAAAAATATTCCAAAGGCAATATTGAGTAAGCCTGTAACAAGAAATAACTGCGGTAGTGACATCCCTAAGCTATTTAATACCACGATAGAAAAAATCGCTGAACCAACCATAAATATGGCGTTGAAGATATTGTTGGCACCAACGATGCGCGCCCGATGGCTTTTGGGCGCATAAGCCTGCATAGATGCATATAAAGGGACGATATATAAGCCGCCACTAAAGCCCAAAAAGAATAAATCGACAAACACACGCCAGCTACCAGAGATGGCAAATAATCCGCTCACACCGATTAAAGTCTCAGTATTCCCATTTATTGACAATCCAGATAGTGAAAAATACAAATCGATCGCAAAGATACTCAAACCGGCGATACCAAAGGGTAATAAACGTAAGCTGACCTGATTTTTAGTGAGCCTTTTACACAGCAATGAGCCGATAGACACCCCGACGGAAAATAAAGTCAGTAGGAAAATCACCACTGACTCATCGCCGTGCAAAAGCACTTTGCTAAATTCAGGTGTTTGGGTCAAAAAAGTGGCGCCATAAAACCAAAACCAGCTATTGCCCAAGATAACAAAAAATAAAAACCGTAACGAATATAAATAGCGTACCGTTGATACACTGGTGGTAAAGATATTCCAATTGACCTTTAGATCAGGTTGCATCGCTGGCATAGTGGGTATAGAGCGGGCGGAAAAATACCCTAATATCGCAATGACTAAGACGGTCAGACTGATCCAATATAGCGGCTGTGGCACTTGGGTTAGGATACCCGCCATAATCATACCGAGTAATATGGCAAGTGACGTACCCATCTGAAACAGACCATTGGCACCCACCAATTCATCCTCTTGCATCGCTTGGGGTAAATAGGCATATTTGATCGGTCCAAAAAAGGTAGATTGTGTGCCCATCAAAAACAAGGCGACAAATAATAAGGCATACCACTCAAATACAAAACCCACTGCCGCAATCACCATAATGGACAGCTCAAGCAGCTTGGTCAAACGGGTCAATTTAGACTTTTCAAACTTATCAGCGATTTGTCCTGCCAGCGCTGAAAATAAAAAATACGGCAAAATAAATAACATAGCCGCTAAGTTATTTAAAATACTGACCTCAACGCCGAGCTGACTTGCCGCTGTGTAGGTCAGAACCAGTATCAGGGCTTGCTTAAAAATATTGTCATTAAACGCCCCCAAAAACTGAGTAAAAAACATGGCGCTAAAACGGCGGCGCTTAAATAACTGAAACTGATTGGCCATGAAAATTCCTACAAATAGGTCAAGACAAGTAAAAGTGAAGCAAAGCAGAGTAAAGTCGTTATCAGTATTATGATAATTATCAACGCTATCAAAAACTTAACTAAATATGGCATAGGTTTTATCAATGTTAAGCCGTATAATAGCAAGGCTTTGGCAAAAATACATACGTCCAATGCTATGATTTCATAATTAACTAAGTTATGATTTGTAAATTTTAGCCGACTAAATCCTAATAGAGTGACGCGTAGCAAAGGTTCGTCAGCGCCAAAATGCTCTGAGGTAAGAAATGTTTTATATACTAATGCTTCAGTGGTAGGCTAAATCGTCAGATAAATAAGTTGGCAGTTAAAAAATAGCTTGAGCGCATTACGATGGTTATCATCACTGTATTTACCGTCAAGCTCTAGCAGTCGTCAGCATCAGCAACCTTGCACTGGTGAGGGAATAGGAATGAATATGAAACATCAGCCTTCAATGCCAGCGCATAAGTTGCCTGAGCTCTTAGATTGCCAAAATAGGGCAATCAAATTTGGAGCGACGAGCAAAGCTTATGATGTCCCCCGTCTCCGTTTTACCCGTACCGCGCTTTTTAGTGCATTGACCACAAGTTTAGTTGGCTTTGGCTGTGGTTTTGCCCCTGCTGCTGTTGCCGCTACTGCTGATGTCAATAATGGTACTACAAACAGCCAAATAACGGCAAAGACTGCCACAGCGCCATCGCCAAAAACTTCCAAAGCATCTGTTTCTGCTGGGGATAGTGAACTGGATTTAGCCTTAGATGCGCTGCGCCTAAAAAAAGCGGTCGAACAAGGTATTATCGAGCAGTCCGTATTGGATGATTATAGCGAGCAAACATTAGGTATCAAGAAGCCAAACACGAAAAACTCAGCTAGCACGCCTGATAATAATTTTGATGATGTTCAAACGTTTGAGACAAATCAAGACCTAGAGCAGCAAGCTGCCGCGATCCAGCAGCAGGGCTATCAGATGATGACCCCTGCAGAGATTGATCGAGAGCTTGCGGCTATGGATAGTCAAAACGCGCAAGATATCGATAGAATTGGCAATGGCAATAACAATGGTTTTAATGCACCAATCGCTACCTTAGACGATCGCACGCCGCCGATCGGGTTAGATGTAGCGCTAGATGCGTCCAATCTGCCGACCCCTAGTAATTTAGACACATTGGGTATCAATGAAAGCGCTGCTGAGCAAGCTGAAACTGCAGAGATCATGGCGCGTCCTATTACGGTTAGTGATGCTGTCAGTAGTGGTAATACCGGTGCGATGATGGATAACGATATGTTAGTCAACGTCAATCAAGCAAACACTACAGAAAACTCGATCAATCCTGATGACTATTTGCCAGATTATCAAAACGACACCGAAGCTGTTAGCGAAAGTATCGAGCAAGCCAAAACGCCAAGCCCGATAGCACGTAACAAAGGCAATATCGTTAAGCGTCTCTATAATCGGTTGTTTAATTCAGGCTCATTGGCGCTACCACATGTAGATACTACGATTTACTTACAACAAGCCGCAGCTAACAGCACTAATAAGGCTGCTAAGCCAAAACTGATCAAAGCTGATGATGATGTGCAGCCTATTAAGAATATCAAGGCGGCGCTTGATGATACCACTGTACAGTCTGTCGTTGATTTTACAGCGGCACTACCGCGTTTACGCCAAACCGCATTGGATGCTGCAAAAGCAGTGGGTTATTACGATGTGACCTTGCGTCTAAGACAGCCTTATACAGATACGATTGATGTCATCATTGAAAGTCTTGGTGAGCCAGTACGCGTTGATAGCCGTATTGTCGACATTCGCGGTGCAGGCAGTGAGCAAAAGGAGTTCGCTGAGCTTGAAAAAGATCTGCCACCAAAAGAAGGCGATATCTTTAACCACCGCGTCTATAAAGACAGCAAAGCTGCCCTTGAGTCGCTCAGTAATACTTACGGTTACTTTGACCAGTATTGGTTAAATAAATCGGTCGATATTATCTTACCTGATAACACAGCGGATGTTTCGCTGGTTTACAATACTGGCGATCGTTACGAGTTTGATGACGTGGTGTTTTTTACTTATGATAAAGAATCAGGCACACTGACCCGTGACCCGGCAAAACTGCCCGTTGAATTGTCCTTGTTAAGACAGTTATTTGATTTTAAAGAGGGCGATCCGTTTTATCGTCCTGCGGTGACCAAGTTTAGTAACGATTTATCGGCAACCCGTTATTTTAATACCATCAACGTTGAGTCGATTTTGCCGCCCGATGAGCGCACCGAAAGTGCTACCCTAGCATTTGATAACTCACCAAATGCTGGTACTGCGATTGAAACCACAGATGATGATGTGGGCAATGCTGCTAATGCGCGCCAAATAGAAGGTGTGAGCAATGATGGCGAGCTTTATATCAATAGTGGAGAAAAGGTAAATGCAGCTGATATCGCCGCTATCGAGTTTGAAGCCGATGAAGAGACGCTTGAGAAGCTGCAGGCGATCAAACGAAAAGCTGAACGCTTAAGCCGTTTGCCAAATGATCGGGTGCTGGATGAAAAAGACCAAGATTCAAGCAGTATCTTAGGCAAAATCAGTGATGCTATTAGTGACATTGCACAAAAAATATTCCCTGATGAGAAAAGTATACTGGCGGATGAGAACTTTGTACCGCCAACATTGGCAGGGCGTAAAACACCGCAAGAAGTATTAGAGAGTAAAAAAGTCCCCCTATACGTGTTCGTGGCGGCGAATAAACCGCGTGATGCTCAGGTGGGTATCGGTTATGGGACAGATACGGGCGTCCGTGCAACCGCAAAAATAGATTATAATCTGCTCAATCGTAAAGGCTATCAGGCAGGACTTGAGACAGAAGTTTCAAGAATTACCAAAAATGTCGGTGTCTATGCTAGCAGACCATGGAAACACCCTTTGAATGACAAGCTTGAAGCAAGTTTGACTTATGAAGAAGAGGCGATTAATCAAGGCGAAGGCAATTTTGATTTGTCTACCAAAACGCTAAAAGGGTCGCTGGCGCGTAATATCCGCCGCGATACAGGCTGGAATCGCAGCTACTCTCTGCGCTACCGTTTAGATGAGCTAGAAACGGGTATAGAGGATGAAGCACAGTTAAATGAGCTTCCTATTCGCTTTACGTCTTCAAAGCCTAGACAACAAGCTTTATTGCTTGGTTATGGCATCAGTAAGACAGATGTAGATAGTGCAACCAATCCAACTAGCGGTATCCGCCAGTATTATTCGATTGAAGCGGGTGCTGATAAAGCGCTTAGCGATACCAATCTGGCAATCGCTCGCGCTGGCGTCAGCGGTATTTATAGTTTTGGTGCTGATGATAAGCATCAAGTGCTTGGCAGTATCAATACCGGTTATATTTGGGCAGATGACTTTAATGAGGTGCCTTATAAGCTGCGCTTCTTTGCTGGTGGTGACCAAAGTATCCGTGGTTATGACTACGAAAGCTTGTCGCCACTAGATAAAGGCTATCTGACCGGTGGACAAATCCTCGCGGTTGGTAGTGCAGAATATAACTATGAGTTTAAACCCGGCTTTCGCGGTGCTGTTTTTACCGATATTGGTAACGCTTATGACAAAGACTTTGAGACAGATACCAAAGTCGGCGTCGGCGTCGGTATCCGCTGGGCATCGCCCGTTGGCGTCGTGCGCGTCGATGTCGCGGCTGGCGTAACAGAAGAGAGCATCCCAGTCAGATTGCATCTGTTTATTGGCTCTCCTTTATAAAGATATATTTTTTATAGAGATATATAAGTAAAACCCTTGTATTTTTTATTCTAGCGATTGCTGGTAATCATTTGTTAACGTAGCTGAGTGTCATGTCGACCAAAAATACCTTGCCTAATAAGCCATTAGATGAAGATCCAGCACAACGAGATGCCCGCGCCGTAAGACGTTGGTATCCATTGTCATTCGTGCTCAAATTGCTGGTACTGATTCTTATCGTGCTAGCAATTATGTTTGCTATCTTCTTATATGCGGCAGGTACTGAGTCGGGCACTAAGTTTATCTTAGAGAAAATCAGTGCAGAAACCGGTATTGATTTTAAATACGGTAGCGGCAATCTGCGCGATGGTTTGTGGCTTACTGATATCGATGTGGTTGCCAATGAAGATCTTGAGATATTGGTGGATAAAGCTTATGTCAAAATAGGTTGGCGCGCCATCTTCGCTAAAGAAGTACATTTGCGGGATGCAGACATACAAACCATTGAAATTATCAATAAAAAACCCCCAACCGGTGAAGCATTCGATTATAGAACCTTAAGCTTACCGGTCAATCTGCGTTTTGATTATGCCAAAGTAAAAACCATCGTTTATAAACAAGTCACCCGTGACCCTATTGTTGTGCACGATATTGAAGCCCGTGATTTGACTTGGGTTGGCAGTATGGTGACGGTTGGCCGCGGTCGTTTGCAATATGGCGATATTGTCAAAGTCAGCGCTTTGGAGGGTCATGCCGATTTACAGGGCGATTATCCGTTAGATTTGAGTGCGATTGTAGAGGTCAGCGCTCTAGAAAAAGCCTACATTGATCCCCTAAATATCACCGCTACAGGCACCTTAAAGCGCACCGTTGGTAAGGTTAGTAGCCGCTACAATGATGGTGCGGTCAATGGTGACTTTGTGGTGCAAGGTCTAGATCCTGACGCACCGTTTCAGGCAAAACTTGAATGGGATGATATTCTAATTCCTTATGCGGACAGTCAGAACATTCACTTAAAAAATGGTATGGCGACCGCATCCGGTGTTCTATCAGAGGTGCGCTTGCGGATTAATACTGACTTGAGCGCAAAAGATATTCCTTCAGGGCATTATCAAGGACGCGCTATTCTTGCCAATCGTCAGCTACGTGTTGATCGCTTAGATGCAGATGTGGCCGCTGGCAACTTGATATTGCAAGGTATCTTGGATTGGAACAGCAGCTTTGATGCAAAGGTAAGAGCAAGCGGCAGCAATTTTGATGTGCGCCGCGTCATTCCGAAGCAATATGCGGACTTTAGAGTATATGCACCGAAAAAGTTAAACGGCCGTTTATCCGTTCATTATCAGCATAAAAACACTGCCGGTAATATGGAAATGGATGCCGCGTTACGTCAGCGTGATGGCGAGCAAATTAATGCCAATATTGTCCGTGGCAAAACCTCAGTCAAATCTAAACAAACTGCCCCTTTGTATATTGATGCAAAATGGCAGAACCTTGTGCGTAAAAATATCCCTAATATTGGCAACATCAATAGCCTTCGTGGGCAAGCAAAGGTAATTGTCCGTGGCTCAAACCTCTCTGTCGATGGTAAGGCGGTTATTAATGAGCTAAATGCTGCGCCTAAGGGCAATTATGATGTACGTCTCCGTAAAGCGGGTAACATCATCGATATTAACCGTCTTAACTACAAAGGCGTAGTCGGCGATTTATCGGGAACAGGTCAGATTCAACTGGCAAATAAAAAACGTCCGCTTACGTGGCAGATTGATGCCCGCACCAATGGCTTATTGCCCAAAAAATACCGCAGCGACATACCACTTGAGCGCCTAACTGGGCGTATCAGTGCTCGCGGGCGTATGCTCAATATCACAAAAAACCGTGTCAAAGGTCAGCGGCATATTATTAGTTTTAATAATACGGCTTTGCAGGCACAGTTGGATGCCACGCAAAAAGGTCGTGGTATTGGCATTACGGGTGGCGGCGATGCCAGTGTTGATATTATCGGCGGTAAGCTGTCGGTTTTTGATGCGCGTTTTGATGGTCAAATTGATACGGCTGATATACCAAAAGGTCGCTTATCCATCGATGCCGCTGGTACGCCCGATCTGATCAGCGTTCGCAAGTTAAATTATAATGGTGAAGCAGGCGCGGTCAAAGCCAGAGGTGTCATTGACCTACGTAACAATATCGGCTGGACGCTAGATGGGCGCTTTGATAAATTTAATGTCGGTTATTTCTTGCCCAACAATGCCGCCATTATCAGTGGTGATCTAAAAACCAGTGGTGAGTGGCAAAGTCCGCCTAAGAACAATGCTAACAATGCTAACAATGCTAACAATGCTAACAATGCTAAGGCAAAAGGCGTACTGAAAAACTTCGTTGTAAACTTTGATGGGGTGTTAGACGCTGAGCGATTGCCAGCAGGCAAGCTGACTATCGATGCCAGTGGTAATGCTCAGATCATTCGCATCAAGCGTTTGCGACATGTGGGCGCAGCAGGCAGTATCGATGCTAAAGGTAGCATTGATATGCGCCAAGGTCTTGCTTGGGATATTGATGCGGTCATGGATCGCTTTAATTTGGGTTATTTCTTCAAGGATATACCGAGTACGATTACCGGCACTATTGATACCAGTGGCCGTTGGGGCGATACCCAGCAGACGATTGATATCAAACAGGTCAATTTGAGTGGGATGTTAAAAGGTCAAGCGCTTAGCGCCAAAGGCAGCTTGACGGCAAAACTGCATTTACCAAAAGACTTGGCGAGCTATTTTCAACGTTTGCAAAAGCAAGATGCGCAGGCACAATATAAGCAAGTTAACGCCTTAATCGAAAGCCTAAATGCCAATAATTTGGTACTGCGTTGGGGTGATAATTATATCACTGCTAATGGTAACGCCAAACAGCTACAAGCTAAAATCAATATCACAAGCCTTGACCAGCTCTCAGACAAGTTAGGTGGTAAAGTCTCGGGCGGCGCTACCTTATCACAGCCAGCGGGACAAGCATTGCCGACTATCTATGTTGATTTGGTTGGCGAGCGCATTACGCTACCGGGCTTTATCTTACGTCAAGGTCGCATACGTGGCAAACTGGTTAACTTGGCAAACAGTCCAAGCCAGTTTATTGTCACCGCCGAAGGCTTAGAGGCTGGTGGGCAAAGTTTTAAAAACCTTAGTGCAACCTTTAATGGTACTGAAAAAGCTCATCTGGTTGATTTAGATTTGGCGAATGAGAAGCTTGATATCTCAGCAAGGCTTAAGGGTGGCTTTAATCGAGATAAGCTCAGTTGGTCAGGTGTTATTGGCAAAGGTCAAGTTAAATCCAAATATGCCACCCTAAATCAATTGCAGCCAGCGCAGCTGATTGTTAATTTGCCTAAGAAACAAGGTAAAAACAGCACAGAGTTAAAAGTACAGCTGGCAGCACATTGTTGGCAAGCGACTGACCAAACAGGCAAATTGTGTTTACGTGAAAACCTTATCGCTTCAGCTGCCAGTGGACAAGTTGATCTGGCAATACAAAAACTAGACACCTCGCTATTTTCGGCGTTTTTACCAAAAGATATCGATTGGCATGGCAAGATTAATGGTAAAGCAATTATTGGCTGGCAACGTGGTCGACCACCAACGATCAATACCACGCTGTATTCTGACAACGGTAAGATTGGTTTGATTCAAGACGGTGATAGCTTGCCGGTTACTTTACCTTATAAGCGTATCTCGCTCATTGCGGTGTCGGTACCAAATGGTCTAAAAATACGCTCAGATATCAATACGGGCGGCGGTGCTCGTGGTTACGCAGAAGTGATCGTCGATCCGTATAAGACGCCCAAACCTATCTCCGGTGCGCTTGTGCTAAATGAGCTTAATTTGGCTATTTTTAAACCTTTCTTCCCTGGTATGCGCGTGCTCGAAGGTAATATCACTATGGCAGGCGGTTTGGGCGGTACACTGGATAAGCCACAGTTTTATGGCGATGTGAAGTTAGCGAATGGTCGCATGGCCATGCTTGATTTGCCTGTCAATTTGAGAAAAGTGAATGCTACTGCCAAAATCCGTGGTACTCAAGCAACGATCGATGGCATGTTCAATAGTGGCACAGGTAAAGGGGTCGTTACTGGTACTGTCGATTGGCAGCAAAAGTTACAGGCTAAGCTGAGTATTGAGGGTAAAGGGCTGATATTGACCCAGCCGCCATTATTGGTGGCGAGTGTTGACCCTGATATCGATATTATCGTGCGTCCTGCCGATCGCTACGTTAATATTACTGGGGCAGTCAGTGTGCCATCAGCGACCATTCGTCCGCCAGAGGCTAGTGAAGACATCATTACTCAGACCGAGGACGCTGTCGTACTTGATCGTCGTCTTATCGGCAATATTGATGAGGTTTTGGCTATCTCAAAACCTTGGTCAATCAATGCTGATATCGGTATCGATTTGGGTAATGATATTAACTTCCGAGGTTTTGGTGCAGTGATTCCTCTAGCAGGTGCCATACATGTCACGCAAAGCGGTACAGGCATCATGCGTGCAAAAGGCGTGGTACAGGTCTCACGTCGTACCAATATTAATGCTTTTGGTCAAAACCTTGAGCTTAATTATGGTCAAGCACGCTTTAACGGCGATGTGATGAAACCGAATCTAAGTATCGAAGCGGTCAAAAATATCAGCGGTAAAACAGTGGGTGTCCGTGTCAAAGGCAATACTGAAAGCCCTAATATTATTGTTTTCAATAATGCAGGACTGACGCAGCAGCAGGCGATGAATGCCTTGATTACGGGTCGTATTAATAATCAAAGCGCCACTCAAATCAGTGAGCAAGGCTTTAAATCGCAAGTTACCAATAACTTGGCGGCCGCCGGACTTAGCTTTGGACTGAGCGGTACCCGTAATTTGACCAATCAGATCGGTCAAGCGTTTGGCTTCCAAAGCTTAACGGTTGATGCTTCAGGCAGCAGTGAAGATACCAATGTCAATGTCACCGGTTATGTGACCCCTGACTTATATATCCGCTATGGGGTGGGTGTCTTTAATGCGCAAAACAGCTTATCGATACGTTACCAGTTGACCCGCCGTATCTATGTAGAGGCAACGTCAGCGGCTGAAAATGCTGTGGATGTGGTTTATAGTTGGCAGTTCTAAAAGTTGTACTTAAAGAGCTACTTTTATAGATGCTGTGACTTTAGTAGATAGGCAGTTGGAGAGATTAGTTGACTAAAAAAACTGCCTATAAACTCGTCCTTTATCGATATTTAATCAAAAAAACGCCTTTATAAAAAGGCGTTTTTTTATGAGCATTAAGAGGATTTATTTGGTTAAAATCAATCGATTATTACGCGTTAAGCGTAGGCGATATTCTTCGCCTTCATGTTCAATACGTACCTCCTTAGTCAAAGCAAACAAGTGCTGTGATTGTAAAGTAGGCAGACGATTTTCGCGAAAGTTCAAATGACGAGAGGTAACCAGACTCATGGTAAATTCCTTTTGATAGCAAAGTAGCAAATATTCAAACCAATAAAGATAGATAGAAGACAATCTATTAACGATAATAATTATCATTTAGATTGGATTATTTTGCAAGCAAATTTATAAAATAAATGACAGCGATTATGTAAACTTATCTAACTGCTTTTTTATTCAATTATTCTTAACCATTAAAATTAGCAGCATCAAAGGAAAATAGGATGACAATCAGGCAAAGTAACGCGATAACGAACACTTCAATAACGACCGTCAATGTGGCGGTTGCTGTGATTCATTATCAAGATCAGTATCTACTAGGATTTAGGGCGGTGGCTCAGCACCAAGGCAACCGTTATGAGTTTGTAGGCGGGAAGATTGACGCTCATGAAACCGCAACACAAGCGCTGATACGAGAAGTTGCTGAAGAGACAGGTATAGATATTAAAAGCAATACGGCAGTTAAACTGGGGCGACTGCATCATGACTATGGTGATAAGCAGGTCTGCTTACAGGTTTACCGTATCGAAGTGACCGCACAACAATATACGCAATATAAAAATCTCAGCTATGGGCTAGAAGGACAAAAGCTAACATGGGTAGAGAAGGCCGAGCTACTAGCAGGACATTATGATTTACCCGCTGCCAATAAGACAATCCTTGCATGGTTACAGTTGCCTATGCAGATAACAGTAACGTATCCACTATCGCATTTTGATAATGTCCCTTATCCTATGGAAGCATGGGAACAGTACCATCAAGAGCACCTAACGGCTCACGCTTGGGTTTATATACGCACGAAAGCAGCAGGGGCACAAAGCAGCATCAAGCAGCTGTTACAACGACGCCCTGATATTAAGGCCATTGTTCCTAGTGATACTGATTGCCATGATTTAGAGCCCATAGCAATAAGTAGTCAAGTCTTAGCAGCGCATTTAACACAGACACAGCTTATGCAATACTCAGGCAGCGTCGCTGAGCCTATGTCGCACTCAGCCTTGTCTACAAGCTTGCCATTAATCGTCAGCTGTCATGATGCAGATAGTATCACTGCTGCCAATCAGCTGGCGTATGCTCGATTGCAGCAACAGCTGCCGCCCATTATCGGTATTTTTTTGGCACCCGTTGAGTGCACGCAAACCCATCCCGATACGCCGCCATTAGGTTGGGAGGCGTGGTCAGAATTAGCAGAATTAGCAGATATGCCCGTTATTGGCTTAGGCGGTCTATCACCTATGAGTTATAAACAAGCCGTGCTACATGGAGGCAGTGCAGTTGCTGGTATTCGTGAGTTTTTAAAATAGTTTCTAGTGGTATGAGTATACTTTTAGGTATTACACTTCCATCTAAGTACTGCCATCTAAGCACTATCAGCTAAACACTGCTAGAACCAGCGCATCATGGAGCAAATAACAAATTTCTTAGAAAAAAAGTGCTAGATAAGTGATTGATTTGGAGGTTGTTTATCGGTTAAGAAAAATGTAACTTCTCATATCTTATAAACAGAATTACTTACAAACCGTTGCGTTTTCCTACATTGCTACACTGTTTTGAATAGGGCTTTGCCATTATCATGAATCATTAATTATCAAAGGGCGCTCAATCAAACTTTATATAGATTATCTACTTACTGAAGACTCTTGACGACAATAATTAATGGTGGCAGCTTTCAAATTTCAAAGTTGTCATTATTTTATTTCCCCAACAGATAATCTTCTAAATAGATTAAGTAGATAGAGTGTTCCTAATAATCCCTATCAATAAAATGGTATCCCTATGAAAACCAATAAGTTACCTAATGCAGCATGGTCTGATGCTGAGGCAGCTGGTTCTCAATCGCCACATACTGAGCAGCTACCTACGTATCAAATGAATAATGATGAGGCAATACTGGCTCGTAACATTGACCGTGCTAGTAATGATGCCAGTTATAACCATGTAAGCTGTAATGATGAATATGCAGAGAGTCTGATACAAGATCTGCCTCAACATAATATGTTTTTTGGCTATAAAAGTGTCAAAAAAACCACGATAGGCTCGCTAAAATCTAGTGACATTGATATTACTGATGAATCTAATGACATTGATATTACTGATAGCACTAACAATAATGATAGCAACGATTTTTCAGACAGTGCGATTAAAGCCAATTCTGTTAATTCAAATGTTTTTGAGGAGTTTGAGCAGTCATTAGTCAAACCTTCTAAGTGTCTATCTCCTAAAAACACAGACAGCACTGTAGAGATACCGGAGCGCATATTTATGAACGGACTTATTAAGCATACGGGTATAGCTTTGGCCATTATTATTCCATTGGCTGCGTTTTCAGCGTATGCGGCGACACCACCAGTCACTGCGACTGCTGATAGAGCGGCTACAGTCACGACGGATAGAATGACCACAAAGACGTTGTTAATTAAGCCAAGTGATATCATTCATAAGTCTGCAAGCACACCGACTACAGTAGATAGTGTTGATCTAAAAAAGTACGCCGGAACTTGGTATGAGATCGGCCGTTTGCCCATGTATTTTCAGCGCAATTGTGCCAGTGATGTTACGGCGACTTATACTGAAAAAACTGACGGCTCAGGCATTATAGTGACCAATAAATGCGTAGAACAAGACGGCTCTGGTATTGTTGCTGATGGCTTAGCTAAACCAGTTGATAGCACAGGCAGTAAATTAAAGGTCACATTCTTACCGTCTTGGATACGTTGGTTGCCCGTTGGCCGTGCCGATTATTGGGTACTAGCACGCGATGCTGATTACAAGACTGCTTTAGTAGGGACGCCTGATAAAAAATATTTATGGTTATTGGCGCGTTCGCCAAATGTAAGTCAAGAAACTTACGGCAAATACCGTCAAATTGCCCAGCAACAGGGTTATAACCTAAAAGAATTTAAGTTAACCCCGCAAAGTAAGCAGACAGTAAGCCTGTATCCGTAATCTGCATTATTTACTAGTTTGCCAATCTAATATTACTAGTTTGCTAGATACTGGATTAAATGGTAGTGTCGCTCTATCATCCACCATTTGATAATGGCAATCACCAACAATCAATCAGGCAGCATATATAGCTGCCTTTATTTTTATAATAACTGGTATAACTCAATAAAACGCGTTATAAGCGTTAGCAGATCGGTTATCACTGGCAAAATAGGCCGTTTTAGGCTAAAATCTAGGCGATCTCAATACTCTACCTCAATAACTGACACCGATACTGTGCGGTTGCTACACTAGAGTGATTGTTTAGACCACATATAACCTACCTAATCTGTATTCTCTATAATTTATTGATCACACATTACTGACCATAAGGATGTTTCTCGTGAGCAACGCTGATACCTTACGCCAATTACATCAAGACCACTTAAGCAACTATAATAATCAAGAGCAACAAGCGATTGAGCTGATGGGGCTATTGAACAAGCTCTATAACGAGCAAGACGTACAAGTGACCTTGTTCGGTGACACGTTAAATACGACGTCAGTTGGTCAAATATTGGCATTGCACCAAAAAGTAGCGCTGCGTAACCAAGACGCTAAATCTATTGCTATCGCTGACACCTTAGCTATGGTTAAAGCGCTAGCGGCTAACGATAAGCTTCAGTCTGCGCAGGTTGATGTTGGTCAATTAATTGCTAATGACAGCGATTTACAAGCAGCACTTCAGGCAGTGAACACTGATGCCACGACTACCAATGCAGCGACTGATGTTGTGCTATACGGTTTTGGTCGTATTGGCCGTATCTTAACTCGCTTGCTATTATCACAAGCATCAAGCGCCAAAGGCATACAGCTAAAGGCCATCGTCGTACGTCCTGCAGCAGCAGGCGACTTGGCCAAGCGCGCCTCATTGCTAGAGCGTGATTCGATTCATGGTAGCTTTGCTGGTGGCGTGGTGGTTGATGATGAAAACAATGGCTTGATTATTAATGGTCGCTTTGTGCAAGTCATCTATGCTAAAGACCCAAGCGAGATTGATTATACAGCTTACGGTATCAATGATGCGTTAGTGATTGATAACACGGGTATCTGGAAAGACGAAGCAGGCCTTGGTAAGCATTTGCAATCGACTGGTGTGAAAAAAGTACTATTAACAGCACCAGCTGGTGGTGAGATTAAGAACGTTGTTTATGGTGTAAACAATGATACGGTTGGTGAAGATACCATCGTCAGTGCGGCAAGCTGTACCACCAACGCCATTACCCCAACATTAAAAGTCTTAAATGACGAGTACGGTATTGAAAACGGTCACGTTGAAACCATTCACTCATTCACAAATGATCAAAACCTCATTGATAACTATCATAAAGCGGATCGCCGTGGCCGTAGTGCGGTATTGAATATGGTTATTACCAGTACCGGTGCTGCCAAAGCCGTTGGCAAAGCGCTACCAGAACTGAGCGGTAAACTCACAGGTAATGCCATCCGTGTACCGACGCCAAACGTCAGCTTAGCGATTTTGAACTTAAATCTTAAAACAGCCCCAGCTAGTGCTGATGCATTGAACGAATTTATGCGCAAGGTATCTAATAGCAGTCAGTGGCAAACACAGATTGCTTATACTGATTCGACAGAAGCGGTGTCGACTGACTTTGTTGGTGATACGCATGTGGGTATCATTGATGCACAAGCGACTATTTTGACAGACAATCATGCCATCGTTTATATTTGGTATGATAACGAAGTGGGCTACAGCACTCAGGTATTACGCTTAGCCACACAGATGGCTGGTATTAGCTACGCACAGATTCCAGCATAAAGGGTCTGTACAGCAGTCGTGATGTTTGAAGCCAATATATACCGCACCCGATAGTCCAATTGGTTATCGGGTGTTATTGTCATAAATAAAGCAATGATATAGCACAATATAGACGAGAGACTTCCATTTTCAAAAGATAATATAGGTAAATGATGCCGTATATGGCTGCTATTTTGCTTATAAACTAGAGTGTAAATAAAGGAACGTAAGATGCGATTTATTGATGAAGCCGTCGTAACGGTAAAAGCAGGTGACGGTGGTAACGGAATCGCCAGTTTTCGCCGAGAGAAATATGTCCCACGTGGTGGACCTGATGGTGGTGATGGTGGCAAGGGCGGAGATGTTTATGTCATTGCAGAAGATAACACCAACACCCTAGTGGACTACCGTTATACCCGTCGTTATGACGCCATGCGCGCTGAAAATGGTCATAGTAGAAACTGTTCAGGTAAAGGCTCTGATGATCTATTCTTGCCAGTGCCTATCGGTACGACTGTGGTCGATACTGAAACTGATGAAGTGTTGGGCGATTTGATTGAAATTGGTCAGACCTTACTGATTGCCAAAGGCGGTGACGGCGGTTTGGGTAATACCCATTTCAAAAGCTCAACCAACCAAGCACCGCGTAAAGCGACCTCTGGTTTTGAAGGTGAATTAAAAGTTCTTAAGTTTGAGTTAAAAGTAGTGGCTGATGTGGGTTTGATTGGTCTGCCTAATGCTGGTAAATCGACCTTTATCCGTCAGGTTTCTGCTGCAAGACCAAAGGTTGCTGATTATCCATTTACCACATTGGTGCCAAATTTGGGCGTGGTCGATATCGGTCGTCATCGCTCATTTGTCATGGCGGATATCCCAGGTCTGATCGAAGGCGCATCAGAAGGCGCTGGACTTGGCATTCGTTTTTTAAAGCATGTCGCTCGTACGCGTCGTCTGTTACACTTGGTAGATGTCAAGCCTATCGATGGTAGTGACCCAGTCAAAAATGCCCGCGTTATCTTAAATGAGCTTGAGCGCTTTTCTCCTGAATTGGCCAATTTGCCACAGATTTTGGTATTAAACAAAATCGATCAGGTACCAGAAGACGAGTTAAATGCGCTTTGTACTCATATCGTGGCAGAGCTTGGCTGGACAGGCATTGTTTTTCGTACCGCCACACTCACTGGTGAAGGCGTTGATGCCATCAAGTACCACTTGATGAATGAGATTGAGCGCGAGCGTGAACGTGAAATCGAAGATCCTATGTTTGCTGAAGCGCAAAAAGAGCGTTTTGAGCGCTTAGAGGCAGAAGTACGTCTAAATACAGAAGCACAGCGTGAAGCGTATCGTGCTGCTCGTAAAGCGGCGCGCGAAGGTATCGATTTAAATGATGATGGTAGCTTTGATGACGATGATGATGATGGCGTCGAAGTCATTTATGTCCCTTAATGGGATTTCGTTTTTATGTACCCATCCCCGTAATTAATTTACCTTAATTTGGCCTAGAAACAGGAGTTTATATGGCAGTTGGCATAGAGAACACGATAGAAGAAGCAAGGTTTGTTAAGCAAGCTCGTAACTTTGATATTCAGCGCGTTATTGTCAAGATTGGCTCATCGTTATTAACCAATAATGGTCGAGGGCTTGATCGAACTGCTATATACGAATGGGCAAAGCAGATTGCCAAGCTGCATAAAAAAGGCGTTGAGGTATTGTTAGTATCTTCAGGTGCAGTTGCTGAAGGGGTGGTACGTATGGATCTTGACGAGCGTCCAAAAAAATTGGCGGCGCTACAAGCTTGCGCCTCTATTGGTCAGATGGGTTTGATTGAGACATGGTGGTCAGCCCTTATTCAACATGGTATTCAAAGCTCGCAGTTGCTATTAACTCATGATGATTTGTCCAACCGTAGCCGCTACCTTAATACTACAGGCGCACTAACGCAGCTGTTAGAATGGCGTGTATTACCAGTGATTAATGAAAACGATACCATTACCATCGATGAGATTAAGTTCGGTGACAATGATACGCTAGGTGCAATGGCAGCGGCGATGGTCAATGCCGATTTATACATTATCTTAACCGATCAAGAAGGTGTCTTTACTGACAATCCTCGTGATAATCCTGATGCCAAAATGATTCGTCAAGAGCGTGCAATGGCAGATTATTTGTTCGATATTGCTGGTGATGGTGGCAAGCTTGGTCGCGGTGGTATGCTCACCAAGATTCGTGCAGGGCGCTTGGCTGCTATGGGTGGTTGCCCAACTGTCATCGTAAGCGGCGCTATCGATGATGTCATTACTCGCGTGGTTTCAGGCGAAGCGGTTGGTACGTTATTGACCACCAATGATGAAGATAAAATCATTGCACGTAAACAGTGGCTTGCTGCGCATTTGCGCATGTCAGGTACTTTAATCGTTGATGCAGGCGCGGCCAAAGCAGTGGTTGAGCATCAAAAAAGCTTATTACCAGTTGGTGTCTCTGAAGTGCGCGGTGATTTTGATGAAGGCGATGTGGTTGAAATTGTCCATCAAGATACCGGTGAGCGCATCGCGGTTGGACAAGTTAACTTCTCCTCACGCGATGCTTGCCGCGTTGCGCGTGAGCGTACTGAGCAGTTTGATCGTATTTTTGGTAACAAAGAAGAGCGAGTGGTGATGGTACACCGTGATAATTTGGCTTTAACCATGTAACACTTTTAGTATTTATTGCTCAATAAGTGTTTTTATAGTAAGCGTTTTACTATTCTTTTCTTTAACGTCATTTATTCAGCGCTATGTTCATTAGATATATTGCTGTTTTGGAGATTTGTACATGAGTGCTGTAGATAATAATCATTCGATTGAGCAAAACTTTGCGCCACTAAAAAACGACAGATTGCTACGAGCGCTGCGTTTTGAGCCGATAGACACCACGCCAGTATGGATGATGCGTCAAGCGGGTCGTTATTTACCAGAGTACAAAGCGACCCGTGCTGAAGCAGGTGATTTTATGAGCCTGTGTAAAGATACAGCACGTGCGACAGAGGTTACCTTGCAGCCATTACGTCGCTATGATTTGGATGCTGCTATTTTATTCAGTGATATCCTCACTATTCCTGATGCAATGGGCTTGGGTCTGTATTTTGAAACAGGCGAAGGTCCAAAATTTAAACATCCTATCCGTACGCAGGCTGATTTGGATAGACTGCCTGTACTTGATGTCAATGATTCTCTAGATTATGTCATGCGTGCAGTCACCAGTATTCGTACGGCGCTAAATGGACAAGTGCCGTTATTTGGTTTTTCTGGTAGCCCATGGACGCTAGCGACTTATATGGTTGAAGGCGGTAGCTCAAAGGATTATCGTTATACCAAAGGCTTTTTGTATAGTAATCCTGAGTTTTTACATCAGTTGTTAGATAAACTGGCAACGTCTGTGATTGATTATTTGGATGCGCAAGTGGTTGCTGGTGCGCAGATATTACAGATCTTTGATAGTTGGGGCGGCGCGCTAGGTCATCGTCAATTTGTCGATTTCTCACATGCTTATAATAAGCGTATTGTCGCTGAATTAAAGCGACGCCATCCGGAAGTGCCTGTGGTATTGTTTACCAAAGGCGGCGGCTTGTGGCTTGATATTCAAGCGGATAGTGAAGCGGATGCCTTGGGTTTAGACTGGACCATGCCGATTGATCGTGCTCGTCAAGTATTAACTGACAGCCAGCGTCAGTTAACGAAGCACTATAAAAAACTACAAAGTAGCAAAGCCATTCAGGGTAATTTAGACCCAGCCACTTTGTATGGCTCGCCTGCAACCATCCGTGCTGAAGTCAATGCGATGCTCGATAGCGCTTATGCAAATGGCGAAAAGACCGGCTATGTGGCAAACCTAGGTCACGGTATTACCCAGTGGGTCAATCCTGACAATGCCAAGGTCTTTATCGATGCGGTTCATGATTATAAGATTTAAACAGTAAGATTTGAGGGGGGATTGGCGATATGGCTGATCCTGCCTCTCGTATTCATTAAGCAATAGCAAAGTAGCAAAAAAGGACATGTTATGATTTCAGCAGCGATTGTCGGTGGCACAGGTTATACAGGTATTGAGTTGATACGTCTATTGTCTGCCCATCCTAAAGTGTCTATTGATTTGCTAACCTCGCGTAGCGAAGCAGGCACGCGCGCTGATGAAATATATCCAAGCTTACGTGGTATCTCAGACATTGTCTTTAGTGACTTAGGTGATGAAACGCTATCCACCTTGCAAAAGTGCGATGTGGTGTTTTTTGCAACCCCTCATGGCGTTGCAATGAAGCAAGCAGAAGCGTTGACCAAGGCGGGGGTAAAGGTCATTGATTTGGCGGCAGATTTTCGTTTGCAGTCATTGAGTGAGTTTGAGCACTGGTATCAGCAGTCACATGCCTGTCCTGAGCTGCTAAAAACCGCCGCTTATGGTTTGCCTGAAGTCAATCGCGACAAAATTGCCAATGCCTTGGTCGTTGGTAACCCTGGTTGTTATCCAACCACCGCTATTTTGGGCTTAAAACCCATTATAGATTTGCAGAATCAACAGGCGACAGCATTGATTGAACCTCGTATTGTTATCGATGCCAAGTCTGGCGTTTCTGGTGCTGGTCGCCAAGCTAGTCTTGCATTGAATTATGCTGAAAGCACAGACAATTTTAAAGCCTATAGTGTTGAAGGTCATCGTCATCTGCCAGAGATTGAGCAAGGCGTTGCCCAGTTATTAGACAGTCAATTTAATCATCGTATTCGTTTTTTGCCGCATCTGGTGCCGATGATACGCGGTATGCTGAGCTCTATTCATATGGAGCTAACTGATGCTGGTACTTTGATAGATTGGCAACAGGTGTTTGAGCAAAGCTATACATCAGAGCAATTTATCGATGTAATGCCAAAAGGGCTGTATCCTGATACCCGTAGTGTCCGTGCTAGCAATCGATTGCGTATTGCTATCCATCAAAATAATGAGCGTGCTGAATTAACTGTTATTGTCGTACAAGACAATTTAGTCAAAGGGGCAGCTGGGCAAGCGGTGCAAAACATGAATGTCATGTTTGGCTTTGATGAGTCTCTTGGTTTAAATTTTGCGCCCATTGTTCCCTAACAGATGTTTATTTGCGATTAAATGATCCCCATTTATGATACTAGGTATTGATTATAAATTCCGCTATAATAACTTGCCTTTCCTGTTAAGAGATCCTGCCTAAATGCGTTTTAAGAGTGTACTACGCTTTTGCTCACCGCCAGCACGCCCATCGTGCCAAACCTCTGTTTCTTATGAATTGGAGCGTAGCTTACAGGGTGCATTGCTGGACTCTGACAGTCAGCATCATGCTGTGAAGCATTATAGCATTACTCACTCGCAGCAGGGCGCCTCTACAATGGTATTAGCGTTATTTGTCATTGCGATATTGGTGACGGCAGTTGTTGCTCTATTATTTGGTCACAAGCTTGGTTACCAACGTGGCTATTATTCAATGCAAAATGAAACCCAGCAAGCTGTCATCAACAGTAAAGAGTCGCTCCAAGAGCTAAAAGATTTGCGTGTCAGTCATAAAATAGCGATCAATGAAGTTGCTACTTCTAAACAAGAGCTGGAAATCAGTCTGGCAAGTTTAAAAGAGTTACGTGAGAACCAACAAGCTATTATGGTTGAAAACAAACAAGTGGCGCAGCTAAATGAGCTTTATGCTGAGATTGTAAGTGATAAGGGCGGCATGCCTTTGCAGATATTGGGTGCAAAGATTGAACCCTTGCCTGAAAATGCCTTTGAATATGGTTTTGATGTTGGGATGCTGGCAAGCGATGGTAAAGCCAAGCGTTTAAATCCAACGTTGACATTACTTGATGACGATGATTTTGTGGAAGTGCCATTAGACCCTGTCAGCTACACCATTGAAGGTATAACACGTATACGTGGTCGCTTTACAATGCCAGCAGGTTTTAAACCGCTGCAAGTGAAGCTGAATTTAAAAGCCGCTGGTCAAGAAGTCGAGCAGCTATATGATTGGAAGCTTGGTGCTAAAGTTGATAATATGCCATTATCACTATTAGATTTGCCAGAAGTCGATGAAAGCCCTATTGAGCCTTAAGTTTTATTTAGTCTTAAGTCTTACTAAGCATCAGTTGTCGTAGCTGATTGCCAACAACCGATTATTACCCTTTGTCTTTGATAATTTTATATTTTGTAAAGACAAGCATTCATTAAACCTATTGATTCATCTGTATTCTAATTATGATAAAACAAGCGATAGCAATAGCGACGCCAATCACATCTGATTGGCATTTTCCACATCTGCCCGTGCGTCTTGCGCAAGTGGACGCGCCTGATGGTGAAACAGCGCCGCAGGCTGATGTATTGGTGGCAGAGCCGGAATTGGCCAAGCCGCCGATGTATGCGGTGGTGATGTACAATGATAATTATACGCCGATGGAGTTCGTCGTCTATATTTTACAGTCTGAATTCCGTCATAGTATGGATTCGGCCGTTGAGATTATGTTGACGATTCATAATAGCAGTAAAGGTATTGCGGGTATTTATCCAAAAGATATTGCTGAGACCAAAGCCAAAAAAGTTAACAGTCTGGCGCACCGTGAAGGTTATCCGTTATTGACCCAAATTGAACCGCATCAAGGCGAATAAAGCTTTACCCGCATGTTTGATGATATTTGGTTGTCTTAATCCTACTATCTCCTAGCTGTACATCTTTGATTTTTCTAAAAAACATAGTGTTTCAACATTTTTAGAGCAAGTTTATTTAATCACAAACTTGCTCTGCTCCTCTTTTTAAATTGGTTTACTTCTCCTTATATCGTTGTTTGTCTCATTATTGCCTGTCTTTATTCTCTTTTTGCATTATCCAAATTCTTAAATTGTCTGTAGTTTTATCAGCTATACGCTATTATTTTTGAGTGTATATTGTCATTGATAAATGCTCTAGGGACACTTCGATACATTTTAGTATGCGTTAATAGATTGACTATATCTGAGTATCATGTTGAGATAAAGAAAAGTGAAGCTCATAGCCAAGTTATGCAAGTCAGTATTTAACCAGGTCTTTTAATAATACTTATATTGCCCTTGAACAATCCACCTACCGCCCTGATTTACTTACTAACTCATTCATAAAGCTATCAATTATAAAGATAGGTATAACCGTAGGAAGCCGTTATGTTAAGTCGTCATCTTGAAGTTTCTTTGCGTTTAGCAATGACACTTGCGCGCCAAAAATCGCATGAGTATCTCACTGTTGAACATCTGTTACTGGCACTTTTAGAAAATACGCACGCTGCCAATACCTTGACGGCCTGTAATGCAAATGTCACAGCACTACGTACTGAGCTTGAGGCGTATATTAATAAGCATACGCCAACGGTCGATCCGGATACGGAACAATCACCGCAGCCGACTCAAAGCTTTGATCGTATTCTGCAACGGGCTATTTTTCATGTGCAGTCTATTGGTGGCGGTCGCTTGGTTGAAGGCTCAGATATTTTGGTATCGATGTTCTCAGAACATGATACATATGCAGTGTATTTGCTCAAAAAACAGGGTATCAGTCGTCTTGAGTTGACTCAGTACCTATCACATGGTCAAGATAAAGATGAATCCTCTGAGCCGCGTGCTTCTATGACAGGTGAGCGCCGTAGTAGTGCCTCAGAGAAAACCAGTAAAGATCCGTTGGTTGAATTTGCAACCAATCTAAATCAGCGTGCAGCTGAAGGTAAAACGGATCCATTGATTGGGCGTGGTCCTGAAATTGAACGCGCCGCGCAGGTATTATGTCGCCGCCGTAAAAACAATCCATTGCTGGTCGGTGAGCCAGGTGTTGGTAAAACGTCTATTGCTGAAGGTTTGGCATGGCTGATTATCAATGATAAAGCACCGAAACCGTTGAATGGCTGCGTGATTTATAGCCTTGATATCGGCTCGTTAATTGCTGGCACCAAGTATCGCGGTGACTTTGAAAAACGTATGAAATCGCTGCTTGATGCGCTGAAGAAAAAGCCCAATGCGATCTTATTTATCGATGAGATTCATATGATTATCGGTGCCGGTTCGTCAATGAGCAGCAATATGGATGTATCGAACCTCATTAAGCCAGCCCTTGCCAATGGTGAGCTGCGCTGTATTGGTTCGACGACCTTTACTGAGTACCGTCAGGTATTTGAAAAAGACCATGCTTTATCACGCCGTTTCCAAAAAATCGATGTTAAAGAGCCCAGTGTTGATGACACCATTGATATTTTACGCGGTCTTAAACCACGTTATGAAGAATTTCATAACGTTGAATATACCGATGAAGCATTAGTGACTGCGGTACAATTATCAGCGAAACATATTCATGAGCGTTTTTTGCCAGATAAAGCCATTGATGTTATCGATGAGGCGGGCGCTTATAAGCGTTTAGGGGTCGTGGCTGATGCCGATGATATTGCAGCAGAAGAAAGCTTTATTGCGGATATAGAGCAAGATTTTGACGCGCAGATTGAGGCTGATAGTGATGCTTATGATGATAACGAGATGCAGGATGAGGCAGATATTGCAAAAGCCAATGATCGTGCAAAATCGTCTGCTGATAAGCATGTAAAAGGCAAGCGCGCGCCGATAAAAATTGATGTTGCAGATATCGAGGCAATTATAGCCAAGCTTGCCCGTATTCCGCCCAAATCAGTATCGAGCGATGATAAGAGCATTCTTCAGCATCTAGATCGTGATCTAAAGCATCTGGTGTTTGGGCAAGATGAAGCGATTGCAACTTTAGCCGATGCAATTAAGTTGTCTCGTGCTGGTCTGAAAGCACCAGATAAGCCAATCGGCTCCTTTATGTTTGCTGGTCCGACAGGGGTTGGTAAGACGGAAGTGTCTCGTCAATTGGCAAATTTGCTTGGCGTTGAGCTAGTGCGCTTTGATATGTCAGAGTATATGGAAGCGCATACTGCTTCACGTTTGATAGGTGCCCCTCCTGGTTATGTTGGTTACGACCAAGGCGGTCTATTGACTGAGAAAATCAATCAGCATCCGCATTGTGTATTACTGTTTGATGAGATTGAAAAAGCCCATCCGGATGTCTTTAACTTGTTATTACAAGTGATGGATCACGGTACATTGACAGATAATAATGGTCGCGTGGCAATCTTTAAGCAGGTCATTGTTATCATGACAACCAACGTCGGTGCTGAAAGTATCAGTCGATCTTCTATGGGCTTCACGCAGCAAGATCATAGCCGCGATAATACTGAGGCGCTGAAACGTGTGTTTACGCCTGAGTTCCGTAACCGTCTTGATGCGATTATCCAGTTCAATCCCCTTGATACCTCAGTTGTTGTATCTGTAGTCGATAAGTTCTTGGTTGAGCTACAAGTACAGCTTGATGATAAACAAGTGACCTTAGAGATTGACGATGAGGTACGTGAGTACTTGGCAGACAAAGGCTATGATCGCTTGATGGGCGCACGCCCTATGCAACGCCTGATTCAAGATGAAATCAAAAAGCCTTTGGCAAATATGATTTTATTTGGTGATTTGGTCAATGGCGGGGTTGTACATTTAACCTTAGAGTCTGAAGCAAATGGTGATACGGTGAAGCTTGATAAGTCGTCAGATAAAGGATCATCGGACAGTCGTATTGTGCTGACGGTGGTTGAGACTCATGAGCCGCGTCCCGACTCTGAATCATTAGCCAGTTAGTTTGTTTTTTGAGCCATGATAAAACGGTTACTGTAGTAGCCGTTTTTTTATTGCTAATATATATGACCTTGCAACCCCGATATTTTGTTAATATCAACCTTAACGCATCCTGATAACAAATAAAAAAGGATTCATCATGGAATTATTTGACGTACAAGCCACAAAAACAGTCGCGCAAAAGCAAGCGATTCTGGACAATGTGCGCTTGCCAGAAGATTGGAAGCAGGCGTTGGCTGAAGAATTGACGTCCGACAATATGGATAGCCTGCGCGCTTTTTTGAAAGAAGCGTATCAGTCAAAGGATAGTATTTATCCTCCAGCACAGCTGATGTTTAATGCCTTTAATTTGACGCCTTTATCGCAAGTGAAGGTAGTTATCTTGGGGCAAGACCCTTATCATCGCCCTGGGCAAGCAATGGGACTGTCCTTTTCTGTCCCTAAAGCTATCCCTAAGCCACCGTCCCTTAACAACCTATTAAAAGAGATGGCAGACGATATCGGTATCGCGCCCTCAAAACATGGCGACCTAACGTATTGGGCGCAGCAAGGGGTATTGCTGCTAAATAGTTCATTGACCGTAAGAGAGGGGGAGCCAAATAGCCATCAAAACCAAGGCTGGGAGCAGTTCACTGATGCAGTCATTGATGTCATTAACGAGCAAACTGAGCATACGGTGTTTATTTTGTGGGGCAGTAAAGCTCAGAAGAAGGGTAAGTATATCAATACTGACAAACATCTGATTTTGACCGCTGTGCATCCATCACCGCTTGCTGCTAATCGTGGTGGTTTTTTTGGTTCTAAACCGTTCTCCAAAACCAATGATTATCTGGTGCAATATGGATTGACGCCTATCGACTGGCAACTACCACAGTAATGAGGCATTTTATAAACACTTATACATTACCTTACCATCCAGTAGATAGCCTAGGTAACCATGCTAATCTACTGCTAGGTGAGCAGATTAAAACGGCTATATTTTGGTCAGTTGAAGATATTAAGTGGATGACAGAGGCGTTAAAACTTGCCAAGCAAGGTGCTGAGCGAGAAGAGGTGCCAGTTGGGGCTGTATTGGTACATAATCAGCAAATAATTGGCCAAGGCTTTAATGAGCCGATCGGACGCTGGGATGCGACAGCGCATGCTGAGATAGTTGCGTTAAGAGATGCCTGTGCACGCATACAGAATTATCGTTTGCCATCAAAGACGACATTATATGTGACCCTAGAGCCCTGTACTATGTGTGTGGGCGCGATGATTCATGCGCGCGTAGATAGATTGGTATATGCAGCGCATGAGCCAAGAGCTGGCATGGTTGGTAGCCAAATGAACTTGGCTGGACAGCCTTTTTATAACCATCATATGCAAGTTGATACGGGCCTGTGCCGTGAGCACAGCAGCCAGATGCTAAAAGATTTTTTTCGTCAGCGCAGAAAAGCGGCAAAAGCTAAGTGTAACAGCAGTGATTAACAAGATATGATTCTTGCTGCTAGTGATAGGTCGCTTTGTTTGCTATAATGTCGCTCTATTTAGTTGTTGATGAAATTTTTTTATTTGTATGTCTTTGATAAATAAGTAAAAGAGACCTTATTTGCGCTTCTATTGTTATTTATTTCGTTATAAAAATGTCGACTATTAAGTGAGTGTTATGACTGCTGCTAACCCTAATACGAACAATAATAGTGAAATGACTTCATTACGCTATCCTGTGGTCTGTATCGATGGACCAAGTGGGGCAGGTAAAGGTACAGTTACGTGGCGCTTAGCACAGGCACTAGGGTATCAACTGCTTGATTCGGGTGCGTTGTATCGTATTGTTGGACTGAAAGCATTCGAAGCTGGATTGATTGCTGCTGATGCCAGTCAACCAATTGATGAAGATGCGGTATTGACCTTGACCGAAAGTCTAGAAATATCGTTTATACCGAACAATGAGTCAGGGCGTGTTGATATTGTCGTTAATGGTGAGGCAGTCGGTGAACAGGTTCGTAACGAGACGATCGGCGGCTATGCCTCACAGATAGCCGTGTTTCCTAAGGTACGTCAAGCATTGCTCAAGCTACAACAAGATATGGCAACGCGTTCAGGATTGGTTGCTGATGGTCGTGATATGGGTACAGTTGTGTTCCCAGACGCTGACGTCAAGGTATTCTTGACTGCTAGTGCTGACGCGCGTGCCGAGCGCCGTGTCACACAGCTATCAAATGCTGGACAAACAGCCGATTTTGAAGCAATTCTAGCGACGATTAAAGAACGCGATGAGCGTGATGAAAACCGGTCGACGGCACCATCGAAGCCTGCAGCAGATGCACTGTTATTAGACAGCTCTGATTTAGACGCTGATGCGGTTTATGAGCAGGTAAAACAGTATTGTCAGGACAAGGGTATCTGCTTTAATAGTTAATAAAAACAAGTTGGTAAGTATGAAAAGGTTTCCTATAGGCTTGATTTTAGTATAAAATTACAGTAGTAGATGCTGATATTCTTTAGCGAGCGATAAAAATATCGTTTAAAGGATATCAATTAATAAAAACAACGCATTTTAATAGAAGACAGTTGTTGCTAATGAGTTCGCAGACCCATTCGCTTATTAGCAACAAACGTTTTTATATATGACTGCATAGGATATAAAACCAGTATTCTCGTTTTATACAGTCATAAATTTGATCCGTACTGTGCTGGACAGGATACGGCTATACAAAGGTAGACATAATGGAATCATTTGCTGAACTATTTGAAGCGAGCATCGAAGAAACAGGTCTGGATATCGAGCGTGGCTCGGTTATCACCGGTACTGTTGTGGCCATCGATAACGACTGGATCACTGTTGATACGGGTCTAAAATCTGAAGGTATCGTCGCTCGTGAAGAGTTTTTAAGCGAAGAAGGCGAACTTGAAGTTGAAGTTGGCGATACTGTTGACGTCGTGGTTGAAGCGGTTGATAACGGTATGGGTCAAACCTTACTGTCACGTGAAAAAGCCAAACGCGTTGAGACTTGGAATTTCCTTGAAAAAATCTCTGACAATGATGAGATCGTTAAAGGTATTATTTCTAGTAAAGTAAAAGGCGGCTTTACCGTAGATATCGGTTCAGTACGCGCGTTTTTACCAGGTTCTTTAGTAGATGTACGTCCTATCCGTGATACGACGCATCTAGAAGGTAAAGAGTTAGAATTTAAAGTTATCAAACTTGATCAAAAACGTAACAACGTGGTAGTTAGTCGCCGTGCCGTTATGGAAGCTGAAAACTCAGCTGAGCGCGAAGAGCTATTGAACAAGCTTGAAGAAGGTATCGAGATCGAAGGTATCGTTAAGAACCTAACTGATTACGGTGCATTCGTTGACCTTGGTGGTATTGATGGTCTATTGCACATCACTGATATGGCATGGCGCCGTATCAAGCACCCATCTGAGGTGGTTGAAGTTGGTCAAGACCTTAAAGTTAAAGTACTTAAGTTTGACCGTGAGCGCAATCGCGTCAGCCTAGGTCTAAAACAGCTAGGTACTGATCCTTGGGATAACGTTGGCGGCACATACCCAGTAGGTAGCGTTGTTAAAGCTCGCGTAACCAACTTGACTGACTATGGTTGTTTTGCTGAAATCTCTGAAGGTATCGAAGGTCTAGTACACGTATCAGAAATGGATCACACCAACAAAAATATCCATCCATCAAAAGTTGTGCAAGTGGGTGATGAAGTGGAAGTAATGATCCTTGATATCGATGAAGAACGTCGTCGTATCAGCTTAGGTATCAAACAGACTCTAGCCAATCCATGGGATGAGTTTGATAAGAAACATGAGCGCGGTGATAAAATCACTGGTACGATCAAATCTATCACTGATTTCGGTATCTTTATCGGTCTAGACGGTGGTATCGATGGTTTGGTTCACTTATCTGATATCTCTTGGAACGAAACTGGCGAAGACGCTATCCGTAACTACAATAAAGGCGACACCGTTGAAGCAATGGTATTGTCTGTAGATTCAGAAGCTAACCGTATCAGCCTAGGCGTGAAGCAATTGACGTCAGATCCATTTAACGAGTACTTAGTTAACAATGACCGTGGTGCTATTGTTAATGGTAAAGTAAAAGAAGTAGATGCTAAAGGCGCTACTATCGAACTTGCTGATGAAGTTGAAGCTTATCTACGTGCCTCTGAGATTCAACGTGACCGCGTTGAAGATGCGACTAAGCATCTAACCGTTGGTGATGACGTTGAAGCGAAAATCATCAGTGTAGATCGCAAAACTCGTAACATCAGCTTGTCAATCAAAGCAAAAGACGAAGCTGAAGAGCGTCAAGCGATTAAAGAGCTAAGTAGCACTACCACAACTAGTACTGCTGCCGGTTCTGATGCACAGCCAAAAACGATTGGTGATTTGATCAAAGAGCAAATGCAGTAAGCTATTTACCGCTAATATTATGATGTTATAAAAAAGCGACTTCGGTCGCTTTTTTTTATGGCTAAAATTTGCTATTAACGCTAATTACGCCAGTTTTTCACTTGCTGGAGGAACTCTTGTTTCCAATTTGCCTCAATATCCGCTATCATTTGCAACTTCGAGTAACGAGATGTAAAATTAGATCCAAGTCATTATAAATGAACAGATATTTGGTCAGCAATCGCATGGTTGTCAGCTAGTGTTTTATAATATCTGTGGTGATCATTTTAGTTATTTCCATCATCTTATCTATCAATGAACAAGGCAAGTATGATAATGCAGCAAACAATTAATAAGTCCGAATTTATTAGCAATCTGAGTGCAAATTGTGACACGATGACAGATACCGTTGTCGATGATGCCGTACGCGAAATATTAAACTTGATGACTCACACGCTCGCCAATGATGGTCGAGTAGAGGTGCGCGGTTTTGGCAGTTTTTGTCTTCATCATCGCCGTGCTCGTATGGGGCGCAATCCTAAAACCGGTGAAAGCGTACCAGTACCTGCAAAAGCCATTCCGCACTTTAAGCCGGGCAAAGCATTGCGTGAAGCGGTAAACGAAAAAGTAGCAGGCGGACAGTAAGCCAGTTGACGTAATATAAGATATCATACCGATATATTACCAATGTATGAGCCGATTTTGCTTATATACCAAAGCTTTTATAACGTAGTAATCTCAATCAGTGTGGCTTAGTTTTTATCCATTAATCTGTTGTATTAAAAACCTAAGGGGACGTCTGATGCGTATTTTATTATTAGTGTTGCTGTTTTTAAGCTTCGCTTATTCACTGGCTTTGGTATTGGCAAACAATACTGAGATTGGCGTGAATTTGCTGTTTTCACAAGCGCCTACGATGAATTTGGGTTTGCTACTGATTCTGTGTCTGATACTTGGTATCGTTATCGGTATGTTATTGGCATTACTGATTTTCCGTGTTTTGCAAAACAAGTGGGAAATATCGCGTCTACAAAAGGCAAATGCCAATTTACAAGCGCAGATCACCCAAGCCAATGTGGTGATTGATCGTCAAGCAAATGCACCAACGGTAGAAGAAGCTGTTTATGGCGCCACAGCGCTCAATGTACAGGGTACGACAACGCCCAATACCCATCACAATACCAATGTGGATGATAGGGCAAGTTTGACCAAGCAAAAACGCGATTACTGATAGCTTGTAAGACGCGTTTTTATGGCTCATTCTAAATATTACAATTTGATAAACCCGATATAAAGAGGCATAACAATGAAGCACGCAATAAGTTCTCCTGTCATCGTTGCGTTAGATAATATGACAAAGGATGCCTCTCTTGCATTAGCTGACCAATTAGATCCGGCGTTATGTCGGTTGAAGGTAGGTAAAGAGCTGTTTACGCGTTGTGGTCCTGATATCATCAAGGCACTGCATCAACGTAATTTTGAAGTGTTCTTAGACTTAAAATTTCATGATATTCCAAATACCACTGCTCAAGCAGTATTGGCTGCCGCTGAGCTTGGTGTATGGATGGTGAATGTCCATGCTAGTGCTGGCTTTGAGGCAATGTCATTGGCAAAACAGCGCTTGCTAGATAATAAGTTTGATACGTTACTGATTGCAGTGACTGTCTTAACGTCTATGGACAATGAAGCGCTTTTGCAAACGGGCATCACCGATGGCTTAGAGGTACAAGTGAGCCGCTTAGCACAATTGACCAAGCAAGCAGGTCTCGATGGTGTGGTATGTTCAGCGCAAGAGGCAAAGGCATTAAAGACATTATGTGGTCAGGACTTTAAGCTGATTACACCTGGTATCCGTCTGTTAGATGACAATGCTGATGATCAAAAGCGTATCTGTACGCCAAGACAAGCATTAGATGATGGCTCGGATTATCTGGTGATTGGGCGCTCAATTACCCAAGCAGCAGATCCTGCGGCAAAATTACAGCGCATCCTTCAAAGTCTCTAAATCTCTAAGTTTTTAAGTCTCTAAGTTTTTAAGTAGAGAATTCAGTCAAAAAGTAAAAAGACAGCCTCATCCGCTGTCTTTTTACTTTTTGTCTCTAGATGAAAAGGTGCTAAACTATTTATGTTTATTTACTGATATTGGCTGCTATGAAATTACAGATTTTGAGTGACTTACATATTGACAGTTATATTCGTCAATCCCATCCGACAGGGCATATCCCTAAAACTGACGCAGATATCGTTCTAGTGGCGGGAGATACAGCAAATAGTGATATGGGTATGCCATGGTTACAACAGCAAGCAGCGCGCTTAGAGGTCCCTTTAATCACTATTGCTGGCAATCATGAGTACTTCAATGAAGACGTCCTCCATTTTGATAAAAAGCTGGCGACTTGGGACAACTATGATCATGAATCAAAGCAGGGCGTCCGATTTTTACAGTGTCAACATATCGATATCGGAGAGGTGCGCATTTTAGGGTGTACTCTTTGGACAGATTATCAATATCAGGCCAATGAAGACACGATGGCAGTAGCTATGCGCTTTATGCGTGACTATAAACAGATCTATGCCGGCAGCGAGTTGTTTTCACCTGAAATGTCGATGCAGATTCATGCTAAGCAGCGTCAATGGCTCAAACACGCATTGATAACAGCAAAAGCATTGGGCAAAAAAACGGTGGTGATGAGTCATCATAGCATCAGTCCATTATCAGTATCTGAAAAGTATGCCCAATTGCCAAGTAATGCAGCGTTTGTTAGTGACTTATCAAGCTGGATGTACGAAGACTGGGCGCCCGCGCTTTGGGTGCATGGCCACACGCACGAGGCATTTGATTACCATATTCATAACACACGCGTTATCGTCAATCCGCGTGCTTATCCAAATGAGGTTAGTAGCACAGCCTTATCGTTTGCATGGGATAGGGTGATTGATATAGGCTAATCAAACGTAAAAAATAGGAGTCTTTCGTTTTTGAGGTCACCGTGTCGTAGTATTTTGGTTCATTCCTATCAAAAAATCTGCTAGTCTTAAGCCATGAGTAAACTTTCTAATAACGCCCCATCAAGCTTATCTGCTGAAACGCTTGCGAGTCATACGCCAAGTGCGCCAGCGCCCTCGCATCTTCCTGATAGCATGATGTCGTCGGTTAGCCTGTTGCCTGAAAATAAGCGGCTGATTTTATTTACCAGACACTCTTTGCGTGAGCGCTCTGATGGTAATGGCTTTGCCAGTTATCAGCTGCCATTGACACCCAAAGGTCGCATATTAGCAAAATCTTGGGGGCGCTGGCTGGCAGGACATTTGCCATATTCACTCGATGTCGATAGTATCTCAAGCCCGATTGGCCGCTGTATTGATACCGCGCAGCTGATGCAAGAAGGGGCAGGACTACGGCGTGCTATTGCACACCAATCATTACTGGTTGAGCCTGGTAGCCTCGTCACTGAGCCTGATATTGCAAATCCTATCTTTAAAGAGATTGGTGTTCTCAATTTTATCAATCGATTCTTGCAAGGCAATCTTGAAGGCACTAAAAACGCTTATCAGGGTGGCCTTGATATTTTATCGCTGTTTTATCAGCATCAACCGCAGCAAGGGCATCTGATGCTTGCTGTTAGTCATGATACCTTGCTGTCAGCGTTTTTGGCAGTGATGTTTGATGTGGTCGAGATTGATTGGAACGATTGGCCAAAGATGATGGAGGGGGTATTTTTATGGTTCGATGACAAGCCATTTGAGCAAGCAAGTGCTTATTTTGTCTGGCGCGGTGAAATCTATGTGCGTCCAATTCATACTTTGCTTGAAGACTACCGTGCTGCAGGCTTTCATCCAAATACGCTACTATTGCCACCAGAAGTAAAATGGACATAAACTCTATTTAAGAAATTATTAATTACTTTTGAGTAGGCATAAAAAAACCTTGCCCCAGTATTAGAACCAGTGACAAGGTTTTAGTTATGATGCTATCGAAGCATCATACGGTCTAAACGCAACCAATCTTAAGCTTGTAGGCCTTTGATAGTTTTGTTTAAGCGGCTCTTACGACGAGCAGCTTTATTCTTATGAAGAATACCTTTGTCAGCCATACGATCAAGAACCGGTACCGCTTTTTTGTAAGCTTCGGTAGCCGCGTCATAATCTTTAGCAGCGATAGCCGCGTCAACACGTTTCAAATAAGTACGAACCATAGAGCGTTGTGACGCAGAGTTCTGACGACGTTTGGTGTTTTGACGGGCGCGTTTACGAGCTTGTGCAGTATTAGCCACGCGAATCTCCTTGATAAAGACAGATAAAATTATGAATGTGGATTACAATAAAGGGTTTAACCATCATCGGTAACGAGCAGCCGTCTCGCAAAGCATGATGTCGATGTCTATTATTATTAAAGTATTTTATAGTAATAAATCATCGCAATCGCCAAAACTGTCTGGAATAATTAAACAGCGTTGACGTGTAAAGCCGGTTATCTTAGCAAATTATCGCCCTTAGGACAATAAGTTTGATGATTAATCCATAAAGAAGTTACGTCATTACATGGATGAGCGGCATTTTATACCTTTGATAGGGCTATACACAGGATTTATCATTATATTGTGTCCGTATCTGAGTCTAAACGAGCGTGTGAGATCAGTAAAATCGCTTGCTGATAAAATCTCTTACAATAAATCAGGCATAATAGCTTCGGTGCTTCATTAATTTAGGTATGATACTAAAGTGATCAGCGTCACGGGCGGGCTTTGAAAGGTCACATTTTTGATGATCAGAAACATTCCAACACTTTATAAATGGATAGGATATGCAGCGAAAAGCAATGGTAATAGGTGCAACAGGATTGGTCGGGCAACATCTTGTCAAGCAGCTTAGTGAGATTTATGACACATTAATTGTGATTGCACGGCGTCCTCCTCGTTACATCAATGCGAGCATGCGTTTTTATCAAGTGAATGATTTTGACAATTTGGCTGAAATTTTTGCCAGCATTGGCGCTGATCGAAAAACCGATGCGTTTAGTTGTTTGGGTACCACCAGAAAACAGGCGGGTAGTGATGAAGCTTTTCGCAAGATTGACCATGATTACAACGTTGATTTTGCTAAATTGTGCCAAGCTAAAGGCGTCGAAAACTTCTTTTTATTGTCCTCAATGAATGCAGATATAAACAGTCGCTTTTTATATAATCGAGTAAAAGCTGAAACGGAAGAGTCCATAATGGCATTGGGGTTTGCCCAATTGGTTATTTTTCGTCCGTCGTTACTGCTTGGCAAACATAAAGGTCGCCCGCTTGAGAGTCTGGGACAAAAAGCCTTTCAGCTTATCTCGCCACTGCTGTCTGAGTCACTGTCCTTACATCCCATTTCTGCTAAGCGTGTTGCGAGTGCCATGGCGATGAGCGCCCACGATATTTATCACCGCAGTAAATATCGCAGCGAGCCTATGATACAAACCACTGATATTATCGAAAATAAACAGATGCTTGCGATGACCCGCGTAAAGCAGTAAGCTACAAATCTGATTAAATTTTGCATTAGGTAAGATAAAAGCAAATAGCCTAAGTAAAAAAGCATCATCATCGAAAATAATTTGACCATAACAGACAAGGAGTCTTACCATGCCAGAATCAGCAACCATGACTAAAGTGAACTTTGTGACCTGTGATTTATTGGATGCCAATCCTGAGTCGCAGGTATGTTTGCCTAATATCGAAGGTAAGTCTTTTAGTAGCTTTGGCGGCAAAGACAAGTTCTGCGGTGAGATTGTGACGGTAAAATGCTTTGAAGATAATAGCCGCGTAAAATCACTACTAAATAGCGATGGTAAAGACAAAAACGGTAATGGCAAGGTATTAGTCGTTGATGGTGGTGGCTCGATGCGTTATGCGCTGTTAGGTGACATGATTGCCCAGTCTGCTATTGATAATCATTGGGCAGGGGTCATCGTGTATGGCTGTGTTCGTGATGTTGATGATATGGCACAGATGGACATCGGTGTCATGGCGCTCGGCTGCATCCCGCGTAAATCAAATCGCCGCGATGAAGGTCAAACAGATATCGAAATCAGTTTTGGTGATTTGACTCTGAATACGGGTATGTTTGTTTATGCCGATAATAATGGCATTATTGCTAGTGATAAGCCATTGATTTAAACGCGGCTTAATAAGGCAGATCAAAACCTCATCTTAACCGTTGAGGTTTTTGCATTTAACCGTGCCATTTTTGCGTATAAATATGTGTTTTATCGAGTGTTATAACGGTCTCTTCCTTGATAAAAAAACTAAGTGACAAACCGTTACGGCATAAATTTTGGTAATTGTACAAATATTCGTATAATAGCTTTCTGACTCATAACGTTGACCCTATCCTCTATGCCTATCACTGCTCTGACTGACGCCTTTGACCCTATTAACCAGCAGCTGTTTCCTATCGAAAATGCCCAGCGCCGTTGGCTTGCGCCTGTACACGGTGCCGTTAGTAGCTTATGGCTGGCAAGTTTGTTACAAGCGCCTATATGGCGTGTTGCTGACCGTCTAAAGGTCGTCGTAACCCGTGACCAAAACCAGCTTAATCAGATAGAGACAGAATTGGCATTTTGCGGCGTCGATGCTTATGTGTTCCCTGATTGGGAGACGCTAACCTATGATGAGCTGTCACCGCATCAAGATATCGTCAGTGAGCGTATTAATCTATTGACTGATATGCCAACGACAGGCGTGTTATTGATTTCTGTGCAGGCGTTGATGCATCGTGTAGCGCCGCCGAGCTGGTTGATTGGACAGCACTTTGACTTAAGTGTTGGCGATCGATTTGATATTAATATTCAGCGTAGCCTACTAGCAAAAGCCGGTTACCGAGCGGTTGAAAACGTCTTTGAGCCGGGTGAATTTGCCGTACGTGGTAGTATTATTGATATCTTTGCCATGGGTCAGCCGTTCCCGCTACGTTTAGATTTGTTTGACGATGAAATTGAAACCATTCGCTTTTTTAATCCGCAAACCCAGCGGACGTTGACCGTTGATGATTTAAAATCAATGATGAGTGGCAGTGATAGCAGCATGGGCAAAGAGTCATTATCGCTATTGCATAAATTGCCAGACATCTCAAAACCTATTCAGCAATTTCAAATATTGCCAGCAAAAGAGTTTCCGCTCGATGAAGGACGCGAAACCTTTCGCACCAACTTTGCTGCCATGTTCCCTAATAGCAGCAGCCGAAAATTTGAGCTGCATAAAGACGTCATGGCAGGTATCGCTAGTAGCGGATTAGAATATTATCAGCCATTGTTTTTTGACTTAAAAGATTGGGAGGCGGAGAGTAGCTTATTGGCTTACTTACCAAGCGATGCCTTGTTTATCACCGATGAGCTGATTAACGAAAAACAAGCGGACTATTGGTCGCAGATTCAGCGCCGTTATGAAGAGCGCCGTCATGATATCGATAAGCCTATCGTCGCCCCTGAAATGCTTTATTTAAGATCAAATCTCCTCAATGAGCATCTCAATCATTATCCTCGTGTGATACTCAGTGCGCGTGATGAGCTTTTGGCGATGAATGATGAGTCTGCGATTGACATTGACAATGCCGTGTTACAGGGTCAGTTACAGCCAGCTGAGCAAGTGTCTTCGGATTTCATGCAGCATCAACAGCAAGGCTTAGTGACATTGAGTGCACAAGAGCCGCCGCAGTTGGCTGTGAACCACCAAAAGGCTGAGCCGCTCACTGCACTACTCGAGTTTTTAGCGTTGCAAGCGCAAACAGAGACGCCAGTATTGATCGTGGCAGAAACCGCAGGTCGCCGTGAGATTCTCATTGAGTTGTTTAAAGGTAAAATTGATGTCAAAGCTTATGACAGCTTTGAGGCATTTTTAGCCGCCGATAAAACCACTGGTCTTAATGCTAAAAATCTGCCACAGGTTGGTCTTACGGTTGCACCCATTGAACGCGGAGTATATGTCCCTGAACGCTTGGTGTTGATTAGTGAAACGCAATTATTTGGCCGGCAGGTACTGCAAACGCGACGCCGTCGTCAAAGTGGTGTGTCAGAAGAGTTCTTGGTTAAGAGTGTCACCGAAATAACCGAAGGCAGCCCAGTAGTGCATATCGAGCATGGTATTGGGCGCTATAACGGTTTGATTACGCTAGATGTCGGCGATGGTGAGCAAGAGTTTATTCACTTAAAGTATGCTGATGATGCCAGTATTTATGTGCCGGTTGCCAACTTGCAAATGATCAATCGTTATAGTGGCGGCGACCCAGCACTTGCGCCATTGCACAAAATCGGTAGCGGTAAATGGGATAAGGCTAAGCAAAAAGCGCTTGAGCAAATCCATGATGTCGCAGCTGAGCTGCTTAATATGCAGGCGCGTCGTGAAGCTAAAGTTGGTATTCATTTTAAAATTGACCCTTCACAGTACGAGCTGTTTGCTAGCCAATTTGCTTTTGAAGAAACGCCAGATCAAGCCAATGCTATCCATGCGGTGATGGAGGACATGAGGCAAAACCAGCCAATGGATCGACTCATCTGCGGTGATGTGGGTTTCGGTAAGACAGAGGTCGCTATGCGTGCCGCCTTTATTGCGGTTAGTGCTGGTTATCAAGTGGCGGTATTGGTGCCGACCACCCTGCTAGCCGGTCAGCATGAAGACAATTTTCGTAATCGCTTCGCTGATTGGCCGGTACGTATCGAGACGTTATCACGCTTTGGCGGCAAAAAACATCAAGATACTGTGTTAACTGACCTCGCAGCAGGCAAGGTCGATATCGTTATCGGCACCCATAAGCTATTACAGCCTGATGTGAAGTTTTCTAACTTGGGTCTGATGATTGTCGATGAAGAACATCGCTTTGGCGTGCGCCATAAAGAGCGTATCAAGGCGATTCAGACTGATGTGGATAGTATGTCGATGACAGCAACGCCAATCCCGAGAACGCTTAATATGGCACTCTCAGGTATGCGAGATATGTCTATTATTGCGACGCCTCCAGCGCGTCGATTGGCAATTAAGACCTTTGTCATGCAGAAGACCGACGCTCTAATGAAAGAAGCCATATTGCGTGAGCTATTGCGCGGTGGTCAGGTTTATTTATTGCATAATGATGTCGCCAGCATTGAGCGTATGGCTGAGACCATACGTGAGCTGGTACCTGAGGCGCGAGTAGGGGTTGCTCATGGTCAAATGCAAGAGCGCCAGCTTGAACAGGTGATGCAGCAGTTCTATCATAAAAAATTCAATGTGCTGGTTTGCTCGACCATTATCGAAACCGGTATTGATGTGCCCAATGCCAATACCATTATCATTGAGCGCGCCGATAAGTTTGGCTTGGCGCAGTTGCATCAGCTGCGAGGTCGCGTTGGTCGTAGTCATCATCAAGCCTATTGCTATCTGTTGGTGCCTTCTATTAAAGGGCTTAAAGGCGATGCTAAGCGCCGTCTGCATGCCATTGAACGCGCCAACACCTTAGGCGCAGGCTTTATGCTGGCAAGTGAAGATTTAGAGATTCGCGGTGCCGGTGAAATACTGGGTAAGCAGCAAAGTGGTAATATGCAAGCGATTGGTTTTAGCCTATATATGGATATGCTGGAGCGCGCAACTAAGGCGATTAAAGCGGGTAAAGAGCCTGATTTGAGTACACCACTGTCATTGACCAGTGAGATTAATCTGCATAGTTCGGCGTTGATACCAGAGGATTATTTACACGATGTGCATCAGCGTTTATTATTTTATAAGCGCATCAGTAATGCCGATGATAAAGAGGCATTGACCGATATTCGCACTGAAATGATTGATCGTTTTGGTATATTACCGGATCAAACCAAGCAGTTATTTGCTGTTCATGGACTGCGTATACAGGCTGAGCCGCTCAAGATTAATAAGATTGATGCCAATAGCAGCAGTATGACCTTAGAGTTTGCACCTGATACGCCGGTCGATGCCTTAGCGATTATTAAGTTAATTCAGTCAAATGGGCAGCGTTATCGTATGAATGGAGCCTCTGGTATTCGCTATCAGGATGGCGATAAGCTGGCAACGCCGCAGCAGCGCGTCACCGCGATTCAGGAGCTATTGCGCTATTTTAGCGAACATATAGTCGCAGAGCCTGCGTAGATGTTTTAGCTGGCTAGTGCTCAAGTAGGCCATTAAGACAATCGGTCATGGCGCTATTTTATCGGCTGGATACCTGATAAAATAGCGACATCCTATATTTAGCCTACTATTTTTTATAGCATAGTATTTTAAGCGCATTATATTTTAGTAAGTTAAACGCTGCTTTTCTATATTTCCATTATTTCCATTTCTTTTATCTAAGCGTCATAACAAGAGAACCGTCATTATGTTCCAACTACATCATAAGCTTGCTGCCGATAGTTTTTTAGTGGGTGATTTTCCACTATCAACCTGTCGTCTAATCAATGATTGCCAGTTTCCATGGCTGATTTTGGTGCCGCGTGTATCAGGTATCAAAGAATTATATGAGTTATCTGAGGCTGACCAAGCGCAGTTTTTGCGTGAATCGAGCTGGTTATCAAGTCAGCTTGCTAAAACTTTTCAGGCCGATAAAATGAATGTAGCGGCGCTCGGTAATCAAGTACCGCAGTTACACTTTCATCATATCGTTCGCTACCAAAACGATATGCAGTGGCCAAACCCAGTATGGGGCATTCCTGCTGTGCCTTATAGCAAAGAGGTGTTGGCGCAGATGCAGCAAACATTAATGATGGCATTACGTGGTCATCATCAAATGCCATTTGATTGGCAAATGTAACTGAACACTTAGTCATGCCTTTATCAGCAACTGCTAGCTATCCATTAAAAATCCAGATATATTATCTGGATTTTTTGCCATACGTTCGCAATTAATAAGTATGTTTAGGGACAATATACTGTCATGCTGATTTCATTGCCTTTTATGATAATGTAAATGACAAACGGTATACTTTGAGGACTCAATGACATAGCTGTTCATAAAATAAAAACGTATACTATGCAGGTTAACTGTTTAATTTATCTTATATTATTTATAAGGATAAGGCTCATTCTCTATACTATCTTTATGATTATTTTCAATGATTTTACTGATCTAGGTGAATCGCTATCATGGCATTTTTAGACACCTTTAGCCCAAAAAAATCTATACAGGGTACGGATGTCTGTCGATTTGATTATCCTGAAATCTTTGTTCTCATACTCAGTGTGATACTGCTCGCTATCCATTTTGACTTTAGTCCAACTTCGATGGCGCTTTTGGTCGTCGTCTGCTTACCTAGCCTCATGATTTTAATCTATAACTTTCGACGTCAAAAAAGCTTTTGGACGTCTAATATCGTTATTATTTTATTGTCTTCTGTTATTGGTTCTATTCAGCTTTGTCCTATTATCTCACTAAGTTTAGCGTCGTTGATTGGACTGCGTATTATTATTAGCAGCCCTGAGAATCATCTAAAGCTAATTTCTGTCTCCGTTGTTACGGTCATTATTTTTTACTACGTCAGTGTCATTTTGAGCAGTGCTGAGATAGATTGTCATACCAGTTGGATCACGCCTATTATCCTGCTAGCAACGATACTGGTGATCCTTTGTCACTTTCGTCATATATATAATGAATATGTGCATTATGAAGCACGGGCTGAGCAAGTAGGTGGGCGCTTAAGTACGATGGTATCTGTTATCAATAAGTTGACGCGTTTTGTACCACCGCAAGTATGGGAGCCTATTGTCAAAACGGATGGTCCAGTTACTGTCGCGAATAAACGCGCCAAGCTGACGATTATGTTTTCAGATCTTGTCGGTTTTACTGAGCTGTCTGATACCTTAAGTGCAGATAACTTGGCTGATATTTTAAATACTTATATGCACTGTATGACCCTGATTGCCAATAAACATGGTGCTGTACTAGATAAGTTTATCGGTGATGGCATGGTGTGTTTTTTTGGTGAACCAAATAGCCGTGGTCCGCGTCAAGATGCCCTAGACTGTGTGGCGATGGCAATAGATATGCGCCGTGAGATGCGTACGCTGCGGCAAAAATGGCGTCTGATGGGCTTTGAGGGCTTGTATATACGTGTAGGGATTAGTACAGGATACTGTCATGTTGGTAACTTTGGTAGTAATAATCGTTTGAGCTATACCCTTATCGGCAAAGAAGCCAATCTGGCTGCAAGGCTTGAATCTGTCGCTGGTAAAGGTGAAATATATATCAGTGAGAGCACTCATGACTATATTGCTCATGATTTTGAATGTGAATATGCAGGCGCTTTTCTGCTAAAAGGGTTCGATAATAAAGTAGGTGCTTGGAAAGTATTGGATCCAGATGAGAATAAAGGTAAATTATCAAAATGGGTAGATCATACGCTGCCAGGTTTTAATCTGCATTTAAATTTTAGAGACATGCAAGAACACGATTATCAAGATATTAGAAGTCGTCTGAATCTTGCCCTTGCGCGTATTGAGCAAGAAGAGAAATCTACCGCGAGCAACATTGACACAGCCAGCAAAAAAGAGGGCAATCATAAATAACGGATAGCAGTACTATACGGCACTATATATCACTATGCTCCAATATGTGGTTGTCAGGAATTTTCCTTGCGCATGAATAGAATGTGACTTTTTAACAGTAGCGTTTTCATTAGCAAAGATTGAAATAGCAAAAAGCCAGCGATGAGACAGCGCTGGCTTTTCTACGAGTATTGCTTATAAAAATATCATGCACAAAACTCACATAGAGCAACTAAGTAAAGTCGGTCGTTGGCAATTAGCAATCAGTGATTTTCTTTTGCATGGTTCAGCGTATATTTAGGAATCTCAATGACCAAGTCGTCGTCCTCAAGCATCACCTGACAAGACAAGCGTGAGTCAGGCTCTAGCCCCCAAGCACGATCAAGTAAGTCAGCTTCGATATCATCCATCTCATCCAAACTATTAAAACCCTTACGTACGACGACATGGCAAGTCGTACAGGCTTTTGACATCTCGCAAGCATGCTCAATCTTGATGCCTTTTTCGAGTAAGGCTTTACATAAGTTGTCGCCGGCTGCTAATTCAACTTCAGCGCCCTCAGGGCAAATTTCATGATGGGGTAATACAGTGATTTTTGGCATAAAGTAGTCTATCCGCTGCTAATTCATTTAAAATAATATCTAAAAGTATAAAAATACGCTTTATCTGACAGGTCAGGAATATAGCAAAGCCTCCCTGTTACCAGTCTTGAGCACTGGTGCCTGCCATACTGGTTTTGACACTCTGATTCATAATAAGAGCAGCAAAGGCGTCGCTATGAGGTTTAAGCGCGGCTTTTTTTGCATCAATAAGGGTCAAGTCATTGGTATCAAGTGCAGCTTGCAGATCTTGCATGGTTTGCGCCAAAAACTGCTTCGCATCTTCTGAAAGCAAAGCACTAAAGTCTTTTAGTGCCGATTGCAGTGCCAATATCTCACGTTCTGACTCAACCTTGGTTTCAATCAATGAGCGCGCATTTTTGTCTTCTTCGGCGTGCTTAAAGCCTGCAATCAGTAACTGCTCTTTTTGTTCATCAGACAAACCATAAGAAGGTACAATCTCAATTTTGCTTTCGGTCTTGGTAGTGGTTTCTTGCGCACTCACTGTCAGCTGTCCGTTAGCATCAATAGCAAAAGTGACCTCAATACGCGCAAATCCCGCTTTCATAGGCGGAATACCATATAACTCAAAACGTCCTAGTGAACGGCAGTTATCGACGGTCTCACGCTCACCTTGTACCACATGAATGACCATGCCCGTTTGACCATCTTGATAGGTGGTAAATACTTGGCGTTTTTTCACTGGAATAGGGGTATTGCGCGGGATAAGCACTTCCACCAAGCCGCCCATAGTTTCAAGACCAAGCGATAGTGGGGTGATATCTAATAACAATAAATTGTTATCACTATCACCATTAACCAATTGATGCGCAGTTTGTGCCGCACCTAAGGCGACGACTTCATCTGGATTCAAGCGGCAAAGCGGCTCTTTAGCAAAAAAGTCGCTGACCACTTGCTGAATAGCTGGCATACGGGTCGAGCCGCCTACCAAAATAACGTCATCTAAATCAGATATTGAGAGTTTTGCATCACGTAATACTTGCTCACAGACGCTCAAGGTACGACGGTTCACAGGATCTGCAATAGCTAATAGGTCTTCACGGCGCAAAATGCCCTTAAAAGACTGCTCATTCACAATGATATCAACATCGACTTGCTCAGCATCTGTTAACGCTTGCTTATAGGCTTTGGCTTGTTGGGCAAGAATTGACTTGTCATGCAGGCTGACGTCTTTTGGGTCAATATTCAACTGCTTGATCAGCCAATTGGTTAATAAGCGATCGATATCATCACCGCCAAGTGCACTGTTGCCACCGGTTGCGAGCACTTCAAAAACGCCATCATTTAGCTTTAAAATAGAGACATCAAACGTACCACCGCCCAAATCATAGATAAGGTAATGCTTCTCAATGCCTGCCTCCGCCGCTTGATCAAGACCATAAGCGACCGCAGCAGCAGTCGGCTCGTTCAATAGGCGCAGTACCTTGATACCTGCTGCTTGAGCAGCGTCTTTTGTCGCTTGGCGCTGTGCCTCATCAAAATAGGCAGGCACCGTAATGACCGCCCCTTGGATGCTCTCATCAGGCAATGCATTAGCCGCCCGCTGCTCAAGCGCTGCTAAGATACGTGCTGACACCTCAACAGGAGATACAGCGCCCTGTGCCGTGACAAACGTAGGCATCTCATCTTTGCCGCCGCTTAGCTCATAAGGATGAGAGAATTTGATATCAGCTTGGCTACGACCCATAAAGCGCTTGGCTGAAATAATGGTGTTTTTTGGGTCATCAGCCACATGGGCGAGGGCGTCTGCGCCAACTAGGGGGCTGCCTTCACTTGGATAATACACCACAGAAGGCAATAAGGTATCTGTCGCTGTGCTTGCTTGCAAAACTTGTGCCTTGCCTGAGCGTACTACAGCGACGAGTGAGCGCGTCGTACCAAGGTCAATGCCTAGGCCAAAACGATGCTCGTGAGGTCGGGTGCTTTGATTGGGTTCAGCAATTTGCATTAAGGACATAAGATAACTCAAAGATAAAATGAACGAGTGAAATGATACAAAGACGATAGCTCGACTATCATCAGGACTACATAAAGAGTTTTACTATAAGTCTTCTAATATAAAAACCAGCCACTTAAAGGTCTTAAAGCCAAGATTATACAAGATAGGTGATACTACTCTAATCAAGACTTTGCAAAACGTCCAAACTGTATCTTAGATACCAGTTAAGATTAGAATATTGAAGACTGACCGTAGTAATTAATAGTCGTAACAGAGGACTGAAGAGCAACTATTAAACATATAAATCATCTAAACATATAAGTCATCGTCATCCAAATGTGTGTTGGATGAGATTTGATCAATGGCTGTCACGACATCAGCATTTAGTTTCACCAAAAACTTGAGCTTTTGGGTCGAATCCGTAGCGGTTTGCCAGTCTTGATTCTCATAAGCGCTTTTAAAGTTTGCTGACTGCTTGGTTAGACGGTCTGTAATCTGTGGATGCAGCTGCTTCAGCGTCGCTATGTCTTTAGCACCAATAGCGTCATCCAAATCCATACGCATCTCCATAGCGTCTTCTAGGAAGTCCAAATCTGCGATGGAGTGCTCTATATTTTGTGTTTGACCCGCCATATCTAACAAGTAACTGGCTCGACTATCAGGCGCGCTCAGGGTCTGATAGCCCTGATTAATAAGCGCTGATGCTTGCTCAGATTGCTGCTTCGCCTTTGTGATATTGGCCACATCTTTTGCGACATTGTCAGGATGATAGCGTTTTTGTAGAAGACGTAAACGCTGATCGAGACTCTCTTGTACAACTTCAAATTGTACAGGCTGATCAAATAAGGCAAAAAAATTATCAAACTGTGGTTCTAATACATTGTCTGTCATATCGTCTGCCTTTATTTTATTTATTATTTTAAGGGCTTATATTCAATCTAATAAAACGCTTATACTGTAAAGGACTCACCACAGCCACATTCGCCTTTTTGATTGGGATTGCTGAATTTAAAGCCTTCATTAAGACCTTCTTTTTCGTAATCCATTAACAAACCATCAAGGTATACCAAGCTTTTAGGATCAATAAAAATACTGACGCCAAGGCTCTCATAGCGAGTATCGTTTTCATCAGGGGTATCGACGAACTCTAACACATAAGCCAAGCCTGAACATCCTGCTGTACGGATACCTACTCGTATGCCTTCGCCTTTACCGCGATTGTCTAAAAACTCACGCACATGTTGAGCGGCGCGCTCTGTCATTTCAATCATGCCAACTCCCATTGACTATCAATAATAGGGATAAAAATTCAAAGTACCTTACATCATAAATAAAAGGTGACAATTACATAAGCGTCATTGTCACCTCTTTGGCGTTAGCCGCTTTTTGGCAGCTTGCGCTTTTATGCAGAGAACAAGGTGCTAAACAACAGATATCAAACAGCTTATACCCTACTTAATATAGCGGGTAACTTGAACGATGACTCAGCTTAAGCAGGAACGTGCTTGCCTTTATAATCGCTAATAGCCGCTTTAATGGCGTCTTCTGCAAGGACTGAGCAATGCACTTTTACTGGTGGCAATGCCAATTCTTCAGCAATATCACTGTTCTTAATTTCGCCAGCTTGATCCAAGCTTTTGCCTTTTAGCCACTCAGTAACGAGCGAGCTTGAGGCAATAGCTGAACCACAGCCATAAGTTTTAAAGCGTGCATCTTCGATAATACCGTTGTCATCGACTTGGATTTGTAGACGCATAACATCACCACAGGCTGGTGCGCCGACCATACCAGTGCCGACGTTTTTGGCATTTTTGTCAAGATTGCCAACGTTGCGTGGGTTTTCGTAATGATCAATAACTTGGTCACTATAGGCCATGAGGTTTTCTCCTGGTTAGATGATGAGCGGTCATTTAATGACAGTATCTATTACATGCTCATCGATAATTGGGGTCAAACATATATTTATAAAAACTGGATTTATAATTGTCTGATTCATTGGCTGGGCGATATTTTTATGTTTAATAAAAAGCCATTTAATAAAAATATCGCTGTCACCATTATTTTTAAATCATAAAATTTAAAGGGAATATCAGTGCTCAGACCATTCTACTGAATCTAAATCAACGCCTTCTTGATACATATCCCAAAGTGGCGATAGGGCACGTAGTTTGTCAACGGCTTCATGCATCTGCTTAATAACCGTGTCGATATCTTCTTCAGTGGTATAACGACCAAAGCTAAAACGGATTGAGCTATGTGCCAACTCGTCTGGGCGACCAATAGCGCGCAACACGTAAGATGGCTCTAGCGTCGCTGAGGTACACGCTGAACCTGATGATACCGCTAAGTCTTTTAGCGACATCATAAGGGACTCACCTTCAACAAAGTTAAAGCTGATATTTACAATATTAGGAACACTATTCTCTAAATCACCGTTTAGATAAATCTCTTCGATATCTTGTAAACCATCCCACAATTTTTGGCGTAATTTTGCCGCATGAGCATGATCTTCTTGATAGCGCTCATTGGCTAACTCAAATGCTGCCCCAAGACCTACGATTTGGTGAGTCGGCAAAGTACCTGAACGCATACCACGCTCATGACCACCACCATGCTGCTCGGCTTTTAGGCGAATACGTGGTTTGCGGCTGACAAATAACGCGCCGATACCTTTAGGGCCATAAGCTTTGTGACCTGAGAAGCTCATCAAGTCAATCTTCATCTCTGCAAGGTTAACCGGTACTTTACCAACAGACTGGGCACCATCAACGTGGAAAATAACACCAGCTTCACGGGTGATCTCTCCAATCGCTGCAACATCAGTTACCGTACCAAGCTCGTTGTTTACCATCATCAGTGATACCAAAATCGTATCTTCACGTAAAGCGGCTTTTACTTGCTCTGGTAAAATCATGCCAGTGCTTGGCTGTGGCTCTAGATAGGTAATCTCAAAACCTTCTTGCTCAAGCTCACGGCAAGTATCTAATACCGCTTTATGCTCAATCTTACTGGTAATAATATGCTTACCGCGAGACTGATAAAAATGTGCAGCGCCTTTGATGGCCAAGTTATCAGATTCTGTCGCACCAGACGTAAAGACGATTTCGCGTGGATCAGCATTGATGACTTCAGCAACTTGCTGGCGAGCCGTTTCCACCGCTTCTTCCGCTTGCCAGCCGTAGCCGTGCGAGCGTGATGCTGGATTACCAAAGATGCCATCTACCGTCAGATATTCGCTCATCTTAGCAGCGACTGACTTAGCAACTGGCGTCGTGGCGGCATAATCTAAATATATAAGGGTGTTATGTTGGCTCATGCTGGGTTTGCCTCGCTGGTCGATAAAGTAATAGTGTTAATGTCTTTTATAGAGATATCTTTTAGAGCATCATTGTGCTGACGGTCTGATACCGACTGCACATGCTCCATATTCAATAATTGCGCTAATGTTATATTTTTCAAGTACTGCTCTACATGATTTGATAAGGCACACCACAAATCATGGGTCAGACACATTGTACCACCTTGGCAGTCACCGCGTCCTTCACACTGCATGGCATTTACCGACTCATCGACAGCAGAGATGATACTCATCACATCAATCTGATCAAGCGGCTTTGCTAAATGGTAACCACCAGCGGCACCGCGAATACTAGTGACCAAACCCCTTTTACGAAGTTTTGAAAATAACTGTTCAAGATAAGAGATAGAAATGGACTGTCGCTTGGCAATATCGGATAAAGACACCGCGCTGTCTTGTTGGCTGGTTTGTAATGCCAAATCTAATAAAGCGGTCACGGCATATCTGCCTCGAGTAGTCAAACGCATGTGTTATCTCCAAACTTTTTAAGGATAAGTTTATGTCACAACGATCTTAGTTCTGTCAGATGCTTAAACGGCAGCCAGTTAAATACAAAACGCTGTACTACCAATAAGAAAAATCATCTATCGACTGAATGTGTCTTATCGTTATTAAACAACAGATGGTTTACCGGATGCGTGTAACGATAGGGTAATTATACTCAATTCCGAGTAATTTAGTCAAGATTAAATTGTGGTTGAATGGTGAGTGATGTCAATGACGATGATTGATAAAAACAATGGTTGCAGATAAAACAAAAAAGCGCTTAATGGACAAGATGTCGCATCAAACGCTCTTAAGGGATATTTAGGTTACATGGTTTATATCAGATTTTTTTGAACATTAACGCATTATAAATAGGGCAATGATGGCCACAAGAGCAATAATAGAAGCGATGATTGTCGTGGTGACAAAGGTCTGTTGTTTGCTTTGCAGCTCTTTAACGCTGGTTTCAAGCTCACGGTTTTTGATGGTCAACGTAGTAATCTCAACTTGCTGCTCTTTAATGCGGAGCTTATAGCGCTCTTTTTTATCCGCCATTTCAGCTTCGGTTGGCTTGGGTTTGCTTTTGCCGCCTTTAATCTTTTTGATCAGCCCTTGAATCAAGCTGCCAAAACCAAGTTGTAGAATAAACTGCTTCACCAGCTGCACCTGCACCGTTTCACCGCGCATTTGTAGCTTTTCGGTGCTCTCACTGTCATGTGTGGTAATGGCGTTAAGCACTTGCAGGCTATAAGCATTAATCACCACATCAGGCTCACTGCGCCCGATAGGCAGCCTGTCATCTAACAACACGCCTTTGGTACTAAACGTAGCAAACACCTCTACGTGTGGTAAATACAATCTAAGCGCAACGACCGTTTCTTGCTTGGCAAGGGGATAAGCCGCTTTACGAAGTTCTGGATCTAAACGTAACAATAGGGTCAGCGCCGATTCGATAAACACCAAAATGACATTAAGAAAAGAGTGAGACAACGTAGAACGCTTCATGTAAATAATCCGTTTTTATTGTTCAAATAACCTATAAGAGGGGACGTAAGGGTTAACACTGACCCAAAATATGCACTGATATTGCGCTTATAGTAACGCCTTTATAATAAAAAGTAACGCCCGTTTCTGTCAGTTGCAAAATTATTACCTGACCATAATTCCGTGATTGGGTGTGTCAACCAAGCTATTTATCGTTATGTTACGGTTAGGACTGATAGATATCAGCGTCTAGATAACTACTCAGTCAATAAAAGCTTTACCACAAATTAAAATATAAAATAGCGCTCTTGTCATCATAATGCAGCTGCTTTAGGTAACATTGGGTGTCAAATACGTTGTAGAGTGCACAAAAATATGTAAAATTGCTTGCGCTCCTTATGCTGCCTTGCTATAAAGGCGATAACAAAGCAAAACCTGTTTATGTATAAGCCAAGTGGTTTTTATTGCTTAAGTACTCTGAGAACGATACAATGCTTGGCGTGAGCGTTTTTTTACCCCCTAAAACTTGAAGGAAATTTTATGAATAAGTCAGAATTAATTGATAGCATCGCTGAGAAAAGTGGTCTAAATAAAACTCAAGCTGGTGATGCGTTGAACGCTGTTATGGAAAGTGTTGGCGAAGCTTTAGAAGCTGGCGATAGCATCTCACTAGTAGGTTTCGGTACTTTTAGCGTAAAAGATCGTAAAGCACGTACTGGCCGTAACCCTAAGACTGGTGAAGAGCTAAGTATCCCAGCTAGCAAAGTACCAAGTTTTAAAGCTGGTAAAAACCTAAAAGAGCGCTTGAACTAAGCCGTATCTACTTAAAAGTAGTCGCAGCTTATGGTGTGATATACACATAAGAGCTGCATGTAATGACGGTATAGTAATAAAAGGTGATAGCTCATCCTAGTGATGAGAGACTCATCAAAAAAGCACCTAGATAATAGGTGCTTTTTTTAGTGCTACAGTTTGTATTATATCGCCTGAATATTTTGAGTCTGCCTCAAAAATCACGTATCATAGGGCGCGCGATAGAGAGGTTGTTGACAGCGAGGCGGTGTTATGTTCCTTGAACGACCATAATAAAATGCACCCCCTTCTTGGTTTTACCATTTTCTGACCATTGCCAGCTTGTAGAGCGTTGATATTATTAATAGTATTACAATGGTTTTTCATCAATATAGGTTAATAAAGCAGAGATAACTATGGATAAATTGCGCGATTTCTTAAAAAGCTGGCCGGGTCGCATTTTATTGATTTTATGCCTATCGCCGCTCGCGCTATTGGGCGTCGAAAGCTACTTTGGCGGTAATGTCGATCCCAATCAGATTGCTCAGGTAGGGGACGCCAGTATCGGGCTATCAGAGTATCAGACTGCAGTAAACAATCGCCGTACTGAGCTTTTGGACCAAGTTGATGATGCCAGCTTATTAAATGAAGACGTGCTACATGAGCAAGTGTTAAAAGGTCTGATAGACCGTACTTTGCTAGAGCAGCAGGCTGGCAAGCTTGGCATGACAGTCTCTGATGATACGATCAATCGTCTGTTGCGCCAAGAAGAGATCTTTAAAGGGGCGGATGGCGAGTTTTCAAATGATCAGTTTGCAAGTTTTTTACGTCAACGTAATATGACTAAGAACCAGCTGTTTGATGAGTTTCGCAATCAGTTGAGCTTAGATCAGCTAAATGCCAGTATCGTTGGTACTGCTGCCTATCCGATGAAGGCGGTCAGTCAATTGATTGATTTACAGCTAGAGTCGCGTAATATTTGGCTGCATCGTTTTAACTGGCAAGATTATGTCTCAAAGGTCACAGTAAGTAAAAACGACATTCAAGCATATTATGATGCCAATAAAGACACGCTAAAAAGTGCGGCTATGGTCGATTTGGCTTATTTGCAGCTTAGCCCTCAGACCATCCAAGTGAGTGAGGTCACTAAAGAAGATTTACAGCAGCAATATGAAGCCTATAAGCAAAGCCTTGCGGTTGTCGATGAGCGTAAAATTAGCCAAATCTTATTGACGGGCAGCGATGCCAAAGCGCGCGCTGATAAAATAAAAGCCCGTCTTGCAAAGGGTGAAGCATTTACAACGCTTGCTAAAACAGAGTCAGATGATCCATCAGGCGAAACAGGCGGTGATATCGGACGCTTTAATCCGTCAGTATTTGGTAATGACGCTGCCGCAGTAGAAAAAGCGTTAGAGGGCTTGAGTGTAGGCGACGTCAGTGTACCGGTGAAGACCAGCTTTGGTTATCAGATATTTACTGTGACTGAAGATAATGGCAACAAGATACCAAGCCTTGAGAGTATGCGTGCTGAATTGACTGCCAAAGCAAAAGAGTACAAGCGTCAAGAAATCTACGCTGACAAAGTAACGGCAATTAATGATTTAGCCGCAGATGGCTTTAGCATCGAAGATATTGCTCAGCAAGAAAATGTGCCATTAAAACGTCTTAAAGACTACCGTAAAGAGAATAATAAATCTGTCCTTGCACAGCCAGCATTGATTAAGCAAGCGTTTGATGAGTTTACCATTCAAGACCAAGCAGTCACAGCCGGTATCGAAGTTGGCAGCGGCACAGTATGGGTGCAGCCAAGCAACTATCGTCCAACCAAAACTCTGTCCTTATCTGCTGCAACGCCTAGAATTACCCAGCTATTACGTCAGCAAAAAGCCAGTGAATTGGCGCTAAAGGATGCGAAGAAACTGGCCGCTGGCATCAAAACGACTGCTGATATCAATAAGCAAGCGGTCACATTGCAAGCGCTTGGTGAAATCAATCGTCAGACGACGCAGCTGACAGAAAAAGAGCGCGGTTTGGCCTTTAGTAAGCAAGCGCCTGAAAACGGTGTGGTTGCCGTAGCAAGTAAAACAGAGATGGGCGCGACTGTATTGGTTGGTGACCGTATCAAAACTGAGCAGCAATCACCATTGTCTGCTGCCCAAAGAGCGCAAACGGCTGCGATTATCCGTGATAATTTAGGTCAAGATCAGTTGCAAGATTACTTAGATTATTTGCGACTGGTGTACAAGGTTGAGATTAATAAAGCCAATATGGACAATGCTCAAGGGCGATAAATACGTGATGCGCTATTTATTCTAAATGCGTCTGTTTTTAATCATTAAAAAAGTCACTGTAGTTATACAGTGGCTTTTTTTATTCAAGAGGATGAGTTTTCAATGATGATAGCACTCAATCACAAATTAATGACGGAAGTGACGCATACCGGTGAACACCATAGCGATACCATGCTCATTTGCAGCAGCAATGGTTTCATCATCACGCATAGAGCCACCCGGCTGGATGATTGCTGCAATACCTACTTCGGCAGCATTATCAATACCATCACGGAATGGGAAGAAGGCATCAGAGGCCATAACCGCGCCTTCGGTCACAAGCCCAGCGTGCTCAGCTTTAATAGCGGCGATACGGGCTGAGTTGACACGGCTCATTTGACCTGCGCCAACGCCGATGGTGCGCTGACCTTTGGCATAGACAATGGCGTTAGATTTGACGTATTTGGCCACATTCCAGCTGAATAATAAATCGGCAATCTGCGCCTCGGTTGGTTGCACATCTGTGACGATTTTTAAATCATGAGCGGTAATTAAGCCCAAATCTTGCTCTTGCACCAGCAGACCACCATTGATACGCTTATAATCAAGCTGACGGTCACGTAGATCAGGTGCTGGCAAGTCGCCGCAGACCAAAACGCGCACATTTTTCTTCGAAGCAGTCGCCTCTAACACACCATCTTCGACACTTGGTGCAATGATAACTTCAACAAATTGATTATCAATGATGGCTTTAGCAGCGGCAAGGGTTAGTGGGCGATTAAAAGCAATAATACCACCAAAAGAAGACTCAGGATCGGTACTAAAAGCTGTACGATAAGCAGCTACTTGATCAGTATCGACTGCAACACCGCAAGGGTTGGCATGCTTTACAATCACACAGGCAGGCGCACTAAAGGCTTTTACACACTCAAGCGCGGCATCGGTATCAGCGATATTATTATAAGATAACTCTTTACCTTGCAACTGCTGAGCAGTAGCAATAGATGCTTGCTTGCTCTTCAACGCGTTATTTTCAACATAGAAGGCTGCTTTTTGATGCGGGTTTTCACCGTAGCGCAGGTCTTGTACTTTTTCTAGCTGAACGTTAAAGGTACGTGAAAAATCTTCAGGCGTTTGATTTTCATTGACACGGCTACCTAAGAAATTGGCAATCATGCCATCATATTGTGCAGTATGTTCAAAGGCTTTAACGGCTAAGTCGTAACGTAGGGCAGTGGTCAGCTCAGTGCTATCGCCTAATGCTTCAAGCACACGCGTATAATCGGCTGGATCAGTCACAATACCAACGTGTGCATGATTTTTTGCCGCTGAACGTACCATAGTAGGTCCGCCGATATCGATGTTTTCGATGGCATCATTCATGGTGACGTCGCTACGTGCAATCGTCTCTGCAAAGGGATAAAGGTTAACCACAACCAAATCAATGCGCTCAATCGCATGATCACTCATCACTGCATCATCTGTACCGCGGCGCCCCAAAATGCCACCATGAATTTTAGGATGTAGCGTTTTGACCCGACCATCCATCATCTCAGGAAAACCTGTGTAATCTGATACCTCAGTTACATCAACATTATGCTCTGTTAGCAGGCGAAAAGTACCGCCAGTCGATAACAGAGCAAAACCTGCCTGAATCAGACCTTGAGCGAATTCAACGATATTGGATTTGTCGGAGACCGACAGTAATGCAAGTGGTGCTTTATTCATAAAAAAATTTCCATAAAAAAAGCCTGACGTAAACGTCTGGCAAGGTAACAATGACAATTAGTGTAGAGCATATCGTAAGTGATAAGATCATAAACTACAAACTGCCATACATAAGATCAGTGAGGGTAGGTGAGCGTAGCAGAACTAGGATTGATGCTAGTTATTTAGTGAGATTCATATAAAACACAATATATAGTATTACATTAAACCATATATTTTGAGCTTTTTACGTAGTGTACCGCGATTTAGACCTAAAATCTGCGCGCACTTGGTTTGATTGCCGCGGCTTTTTTCCAGTACAACAGACAAAAGGGGCTGCTCTATCTCTTTTAAAATAAGCTCATATAAGTCGGTTGGTGTCTCATCTCCCAACATCGCAAAATATTGACGCACCACGCGTTCAACATGTATCCGCAGTGGCTCATGTGTGTGACCTGCATCATCTAAAGCAGATTCCACATTGTGAATTGAGCGCTGGTCGCTCTCCTCATAATACTCAGGATGAGCAGTGCTTTTGTTAACATGACTGGCATTATACTGTGCCTGTGGTGTCATAAGATAATATCCTTTGGATTAAAGAGTAAAACCATGAGTCTCTCGTTAGCCATTATATCAAAATCAGCAGCTATCATCTTTAGAAGATGAAGTTAATGAGTGAATATCATTCAGCGGACCTCAGTAAATGGGGTTGATAGCAACTTTACTAATTTGATGATGGTTAATAGGCACCGTAAAGAGTAATTGCTTACGGCCATTGGCAGCCAATTGACTTTGCGTACTGACTAAATATTCATCTGGCGATGCAATAAACTCCCCTATAAGCGCATTGGCACCATAGAGGCTCACTTTTATATGAGGATATAACTGTGTCTGTGAGCTTTGGTTATTAAGAGTCGCACTAATATCACTAGAGTCAGCTGCACTGCTTATTTGACTGGCTCGGTATTGGGCATCACCTATAGTTAAGGACGTTAGTTCCGCTCTTGGTAGGCTACAAGCCGCCATCGTACATATCTTCTGTAAGCGTTCAGCATATACAGGGTTCTTAACCAAGTTATTTAAGTTAAAAATAACGTACTGAGCAAAAAGCAGCAGGGTTAATAGTAGGCAACCAAATATCCATAACAATGAGGCTGCTGAGCGACGCGTCAGCGCTGGCGAAAACTTGGCTTGTGCTTGTAGGCTTTTTGCTTGTGCTGCCTTACTGCGGTCTTCTTTTTCAAAATCGACGCCCATACTGAGGAGTAACTGTGATAAATCAGTATCGTTGGTTGGCGTATCTTCGCTTGGGTTTTGTTCTTTTAGCAGTTTTTCGAGCCACGACTCATCAGCATTGTCATCGATATGGGCATGAATATGATTGGCCATGGTCGAGCTTAAAGCGACTTCTGCAGATGAAGGAGAGTCATTTGTATGCTTAGTTGTGTTAGCAGTTTTTTCAAATAAATCAATGGGCACATTTGAATATGTTTTAGCAGTATTTTCTGATGATATATCTTTTGGATTGGTATTGTTGTCGGTAGCTTGAGTAAGCCAAGCATCCATACTGTCCAATGAGTCGTATTCTAGATTATTATCAGTTGGTGCCTCAATATCCATATCATCATGAATCATATCGTCATGAATCATATCGTCATGAATTAACAGATCGGCATTCTCTGGGCTGGCAGTGACTAGAGTAGCGTGTTTCTTATGAGAAGGTGTGGCGCTGGTTTTCCTATTTAGCTTACTAAAGGTTTCTAGATCTGTTAGCTTATGACCGCTGACTACATCAGCCGTCACGATAAGATGGTTATTGACCAGAAACATTTGCTGACAATGCTCGCAGCAAACCGTCGCGGTTTTTTGATTTAACTGGGTATTTTTGATATTAAAAATGGTATGACAATGAGGACACTGGGTTTTAATAGGTGTGGTCATAGGGCTGAATCCAAAAGAGTATCAATAGGAATACCGTATAGCCACTCACCAACCGCTGCCCATTACTCCAATGTCATCATAGAAGTATGCTTAAATCCTAACCTACAGGCAACTTTAGAGTAGCGTCAAATACACAACATTTAACTACTACTCTATCGTAACAGATGTAATTTAATGTTGCTAGCCTGTAAATGTACCAGACAATCTTTGCCAATGCTGATCTTCTTGTGCCGTAAAGGCGTGCTTTGGATCAAGGGCAAAATAAGGCTGATACGCTTCGGTCACTTGCTCAGTTTGTGATTCGATCAAACCTGCGAGGACGATGCGACTTTTTGGTGCCATCAAGGTAGCAAAATAAGGAGCTAGTCCGATAAGTGGCTTGGCCAAAATATTGGCAACCATCACCTCTACTGGCGCTATGTTTTGCTGTTGCCAAAAAATGGTAAAGTCCTCTGGTAAAAAAGCTTGCAACCGATCGTCGACTAAGTTGCGTGCTGCATTTTGATTGGTTGCCAGTACCGCTTGCGGGTCAATATCTACGGCATAAACTTGGCGCGCCCCTAATAATAAGGCGGCAATACCCAAGATACCCGAGCCGCAACCATAATCAATCACGACTTTATCGCTAAGGTCTTGCTCCGTCAGCCAGTCAAGACACAAGCGAGTGGTCGCATGGTAGCCCGTACCAAATGCCAAGCCTGGATCCATAATGATATTAGTTGCTTTAGGGTTGGGCGGTGTCAACCAATTAGGCACAATCCATAAGTCATTGGCACACTCAATGGGCTTATAGTTAGACATCCATTCACGCTCCCAGTCTTTATCATCGACCGCACTTACCCATGTACGACTTGCTTGTACTTGTGCGGCAATCTCATGACTGAGCTGCTCAATGACCTGACTGGTTCCAGCCTCGGTGTTGGCATCAAAGAGCCCTGTTAAAATGACCTCATCCCATAGTGGCGACTCACCAGGAAGTGGCTCAAATAAAGGTTGGTCGCCTGCATCGTCAAGTGCAATAGATAGCGCGCCTGCTTCTAATAATAGCGCCTCAGCGAGATCGACGTTGTCTTTTTCGCACTGTAAGTGCAGTTGTTGCCATGCCATAAAAGTAACCTTGTTTCAAAATAAAAAATGGATAATAAAAAGTAACGACCGACTATAACAGCCTATTTTAGCGCTTATATAGTCAGTCGTCATGGTGAATCAAAAAGATAGCATTATTAGCGTAATGCTTGTTTGGCTTCTTTTACCACCCGAGCATTACCTTGTGCTTGTCCAGATTGTAGAATAATTTGCCATAGTGCACGGCGGCGACTGCTGTCTTGAGAGACACTAAGGCCACGTCGTGCCATTGCTTCAGCCTTACGTGGCTGGTTCTTTTTAAGCGCCACTTGCGCAAGATAAAAATATACCGCTGATGATTTGGGCGCTAGGCGCTGAGCTCTTGTAAAGCTGCTTTCAGCGCCATTTATATTGCCTGCCTTTAATTGATCAGTGCCCACTTGCATCAGGTTTCGAAAGGCGGGCAAGTTGTTATTATTGGAGGTGGTTTTCTGACTACGCTGCGAGTTCTGCCGCGCACGCTCTAGTAGCTCATTGTGCGATGGAATAGAGGGTGTATATATGACATCATCTTCACGAGCAGGTGTGAGGATCACGGTATCGGGCTGAGTGACGATCGGATTTTGACTGATGCTCTCAATAGGCTGCGCGATTACAGATGATTTTTCTGTCACTGATGCTATTGGCGGCTCTGTTGGAGATTCCGCCGATACCGGTGGACGATAAGGCTCAATAGGATAATTGTCGTCACCTTTATCAGCTTCAGTACTCTGAACACTTTCATAATCATTATGATCACTAGGGTCAGTGCGAGGCGTTTGCGTCACGCTGGTTGATTGTTGCAGTGGCGTCGTTTTTTGCACATGGGTTGATGGCAAGGTTTGAGCAGAAGGGGCTGTTGTTGAAGCCGCAGAAGTCGCTGACGTTGGTGCAGTCTGACAAGCACTCAAGCTTAGCATGCCAAAACAAGCACTCATTAAAAGAGCGCTATGTAGAGGTGTTGGCTGTGTTTTGGACTGAGCCGCAAGTGTCTGCCGAGTCGATAACGCTTGCAATATAGATAACAGCATATGAAAATCCTTTTTAAGTTTTAAACATCTTAAAACCATTCAACAGCACGATCATACCAAGTATCTGCGCGACTAGGCGTGTCACCACCTTGCTCGGCATCATTACCGTCATTATCAATAGCTTCACCATCTTGAATATCGAGTCCTTCACGGCGACGTTGCTTATTGATATCGCCTTGCTGTTTTTGCCACTGCATCTGCTCGCGCGCACGATCTTGCTGATATAAGCTAACGGCGCAGCTACTGGCTTCTTGCGGCAAATAGGCTGACATAACTGGCAAATAGCGTGCACTGGCACAGCGCTCATTCGACAGCTTGCCTGAATTGTTCTCTAGCCACAGCCACTCGATGCCTTCGGGTTCAGGCAGTGCAACCGGCGTCAATTTTAGACGCTTCATATAATCGACCCAAACGGGTAAAGCGCCACTACCGCCACTCAGCCCAATTGGCTTGTTATCATCACGTCCAACCCAAACCACGCTGACGTAGTTGCCACTATAACCTGCGAACCAAGCATCGCGATAATCGTTTGTAGTACCTGTTTTGCCAGCAAGGTTTAAATCGCTACCAAGCGACTGGATGCGTCTAGCTGTACCGTTCTTGACGACGTCTTGCAGCGCATAGTTAATCAAAAAGTTGGTCTCAGGCGGAATACTACGCTGAGTATTTAAGCCTGTACGCTGTAGGATACTGCCGCGATCATCAATCACGCTACGGATACTATGGATAGGCGTACGAAAGCCACCTGTCGCAAAGACTTGATAAACCCCAAGCATGTCCATCGGGCTTAGGTTGACTGAGCCCAATAATGCTGAAGGATAAGGGGGTACTTTTTCTTTAACGCCCATACGTTTTAGTTGTTTAGCAAAGGTGTCAACCCCAAACTCCATCCCTAAGCGAACAGCGCTATGGTTATACGATTGCGACAGCGCGGTGGTAAAGGGGATATAGCCATGATCGCGATTGTCATAGTTTCTAGGATTCCATTCAGTACCGTCGCTTAGACTGACCGTAATAGGCGAGTCATCAACCGAGCTTGCCAAATTGTAGCGACCACTTTCAAGAGCCGTCATATAAATAATTGGCTTTAGTAACGACCCTACTTGGCGCTTGGCATCGACCGCACGGTTAAAGCCAGTAAATTCACTGCCGCTACCAACGACAGACACTAGCTCACCGGTTTCAGGATTAGCACTGACCAGCGCCCCCTGTAAATCTTTGGTTTTGCTACCACTGCGGCGTAGCTCGCCAAGTTTTCTCTCAACCGCTTTATCCGCTGCCAACTGGGCAATCGGGTCCATGGTGCTGATGATAATCAAACCTTCGTTTTTCAGGTCGTCAGAATAATAGACTTTATTCAATTCGCGCTTGACGATATCTAAAAAGTCGGGGAACTGGCTTTTACCTTCAACAGGCTTATCAACCACCCCAAGCGAATTTTTTAAGGCTTTATCGTAGTCTTCTTGACTGATAGAGCCGACGGCTAGCATGTTATTTAGCACAATATCGCGGCGCGCTTTTGAATCGTTTGGATGACGACGCGGGTTATAAACGCTTGGTCCCTTTGCCATGCCCACCAGCAGTGCTTGCTGATCTAGGCGCAGCTCATTGAGCGGTTTGTCAAAATAAAATTGTGATGCCAAACCAAAACCATTGATAGAGCGTTTGCCGTTTTGACCCAAATAAATCTCGTTAAGATAAGCCTGCAAAATCTCATCTTTACTATAATGCAGCTCAAGTAGCACGGCCATCAAGGCTTCATTGGCTTTGCGTTTCAGCGTGCGATCTGAGTTCAAATAGAAGTTTTTAATCAACTGCTGGGTGATGGTCGAACCACCCTGCCTAGAACCGCCAGAGGAGTTATTCAATATGGCGCGAGCGATACCACGTATCGATACGCCTTTATGCTCATAAAAACCACGGTCTTCTGTCGCTATCAATGCATCAATAAGCGGCTGGGGTACCTGATCTAAAGAAACAACCATCCGATCTTCATTGCTGTCGGGATAAATACCGCCAATATTGACCGGTTCAAGACGAATGATACCGGTTTTGGCAGGTATGGTGCTCTGTATAGAGTCAATCTTATTACCAGCAATTTTTAGTTTGATGACCTGCTCTTGATCCACATCGTTGGCGCTATAAGTAAAGCCACGCGTATGGATAAAATAGGTATTGCCAGACTTATGATACGTACCCGTGCGATCATAGGCTTTGTTGCTTTGATAATTGAGTAATTCAAGCCAGGTCTTCATGGTGTCTTTATCGACATTGGCGCCTTCATATAACTCAAGGGGCTGCGAATAAACCTTTGCTGGAATATCCCAGCGTTTACCCTCAAACTTACTGGTAATGGTACGATCAAGTTTGACCAAATATAGTGCGAATAGCACCATGGCAGCGATGACGACAATTAATAAAAGACTACTAAACACCACGCCGCGCTGCTGGGAAGGTAGCGTACTGATAGCAGACTTAGAGGACTGTGGTTGCTTAGAATAAGAGTTTTGCACTGATGACACACCATTTTGGGATAAAAAACTGCCTCATAATGACGCAAATTGACAAATTTTTCAATCTATCATCATCAACTCAGGCATTCATTCACGCTCAGCTCACAGCAGTTATACTGCTGAGAGCCTGTGCTTATAGTATAATCCTTATAAAATACGGATGGTTATCTAAAAGTATCCGCCAGCTGTTGTTGTCAGCATGCTGTTTTACATCTGAATAAAAGCAGCAGCTTGTAGCAACAAGCATTATTTGTCATACGAGCAATCATAAGGGTCGCTTAGCCCCAAATATAATGGCTCTTTAACCAATAGTTATTTAATAAAAAGGTTTTCTCTTACCGAGTAGATCAGATGATAGAGCGTTGATGTAAAGCCATTTACTCACTGTTCTGTCTAAAGGAAATAAGTGCGATTATGTCCAGTATTCCATCTTCTATGCCGCCAAGCTCACCAGCGTCACCAAATACTCATGTTCATCACCAAGATAACTCTATTGTTGATGGTCTGGTACTGCCGTTGACGGGTCACTGTTTTCATTGCGGTGATCCCGTACCGCAGCCGCCGTTTTATAGTGATATATTGAGTAAGCCTCGTGAAATGTGCTGTATGGGGTGCCAATTGGCCGCGCAAAGTATCGTCGAGGCAGGGCTTGAGCAATATTATCTTGATCGCTCAGAGATTAATCGTACGGCAAGCTTACCTATTCAGATGACCCGTCTTGAAGCCTACGACCATGATGAAATAAAATCGCAGTTCGTCTATGCCCAAGAAGGTATGTCGGTCGCAGAATTGTCGGTCAATAATCTGCGCTGCGCCGCTTGTACTTGGTTGATTGAATCGCGACTCGATGAGCTGGACGGCATCAGTAAATGTCAGGTGAATTTGACCAATCAGCGCATGCGGGTGATTTGGGATGAAACCAAGCTACCAATTAGCCGTATTTTGGCTGTCATCAATGAGATTGGCTATGAAGCCAAGCCTTATCGGCAAGATACTCATGAAGCCATGCTAGCGCGTCATAATAACCAAATGCTCATCAGGCTTGGTATCGCGGCGCTCGGCTCAATGCAGGCGATGATGTACGCGGTAGCCATTTATTTTGGTGAATACAGCGACATGCTGATATTTCAGCGAGATTTTTTGCGTTGGGTATCGTTGTTTGTGAGTACACCAGTATTCTTTTATGCTGGTGTGCCGTTTTTTACCTCAGCATGGTCCGCAATTCGTGCCCGTCAAGTCAATATGGACGTGCCGGTGAGCATTGCCTTGGTTGTCACATTTTTCGCCAGTCTGTTTGCCACTATTACTGGGCAAGGGGAGACGTACTATGACTCGGTCAGTATGTTTATATTTTTCTTACTGGCAGGTCGTTATATCGAACACAATGCGCGGCTAAAAGCAGCAACCATGGCCAATGACTTGGTGGTGGTCGAGCCAGTATTGGTACAAAAAATCGCTGAAGATAAAACGGCAGCTGCAAGTATTTTGCAGTTACTAGAACAAAATACGCTTGATGAAACGCTTAATAACAACCACTCTAAAGAAGAGGTTAATTCAGCTCAAGATTTAGCGGCTAATGAGACAAGCGTTGTAGTAAAACCCACACCCAACTTTATGCAAATGATGGATACCAGTATCCAGCAATTGACGGTGCGTATCGCGCAAGATTGGCAGCAGAATCGCCAGCATCGAGTCTCTGTCGCAAATATAGATGAAGCAAAAGAAAAGCAGATGGTAACCGCTCATAGCTTGCAAGTGGGTGATATCATTATGGTTGAGGCCGGCTCTGAAATTATTAGTGATGGTATTTTATTGAGTGCAACGGCAACGGTATCGCAAAGCCTACTGACAGGAGAAGGGGATTTAATCACTAAATCCCAAGGTGATTATATCGTTGGCGGCGCGCAAAATGACAGCCAACCGTTTGAGATGCTGGTCACCGCCCTGCCAGAAGACAGCCAAATCGGTCTGATTGATAGGCTAATGAATCGGGCAATGAGTGAGAAACCAAAACTTGCCCAGCAAGCAGATAAGCTGGCACGTTGGTTTGTTGCGCGGATATTAGTATTGTCCGTTTTAGTGTTTATCGGCTGGTATATCGTTGACCCAAGCCAAGCGATTTGGGCCACAGTTGCGGTACTGGTCGCGACCTGTCCTTGTGCCCTGTCTTTAGCGACACCGATTGCGCTTACTGTATCGACCAATAGATTGGCCAGCTATGGGTTTTTGACCACGCGCGGACATACTTTGCAAACGCTTGCCGAAATTACCCATGTGGCATTCGATAAAACGGGAACCTTGACTTATGGAAAACCCAATTTATTAAATATTGAACTCCTAACAGACATAGGTGTCATCACACAGGTACAAGAGCAAAGAGAAAAGGTATTGGCTATTGCGGCAGCGCTAGAGGTAGGCAGTCGCCATCCGATTGCTCATGCGTTACTGACCGCTGCCTATCAGCTACATCTGCCAGCGACACAAGCGCTGCAGCATTATCCAGCAGGTGGCGTGGAAGCAATGATCGATGGCGTGCTATATCGTATAGGACATGTGGATTTTGCCTTAGATAAAGCAAATGATAACGCCAATACAGATAACGATTTAGTAATTGATTTGGTCATGCACCGTGCTAGCTCGGCTGTGGTATTGTCTTGTCACAACAGTCAATCAAATGCCTGGCAAGCGCTGGCAGGTTTTTATTTTAATGATAAAGTACGTGATAGCGCTCAATCTATGCTCGATAGTCTAAAAGAACTAGGTATCGAGCCTGTGATGCTGACAGGAGATCCAAGTCCGCAAGCCTTGGTTATGGCCGAAAATCTGGGTATGCAGTCCGCGTATAATGGTCTGTCGCCGATGGACAAGGTTAATCATATTCAGCAGCTGCAAGCAAAAGGCGCGGTTGTATTGATGGTCGGCGATGGTATCAACGATGCGCCGGTGTTGGCAACAGCAGATGTTTCAACCTCGATTGCTGGTGCTGCGGATTTGGCGCAAGTATCTAGTGACAGTATTATCCTAAACGGACAAATCGAAGCGATTATTGCGGCCAAACGTATCGCTGATAAAACCAAGCGTATTATCAAACAAAACTTGCGCTGGGCACTTATTTATAATGGCAGTGTATTGATACCAGCAGCTTTGGGCTATGTACCACCTTGGCTGGCTGCGATTGGTATGTCGCTAAGTTCACTATTTGTGGTATTAAATGCGCTGCGTCTAAAACGTGCTTAATACGCTCTTCAATGAGCACTGAATTTAATCCATAAAAAACCGCCTTTGATAAAGGCGGTTTTTTATTCTAACTAACGGATAAACCGTGTTTCGCTTAGTCTTGCAGATAGCTTAGCAGACGCATAAATTCGATATACATCCAAACAAGCGTTGCAAGAAGACCGATACTGAACAACCATTCGTAGTCTTCTGACACGCCCATCGCCACACCGCGCTCGATGTTATCAAAGTCTAATAACAGGGTAAAAGAGGCGATAACAATGACAAATAAGCTAAAGCCAATAGCGATAGCGCCACCTTCAAACAAGAAGGGTAAGCTTGAACCAAAGGCTAAAGATAACACCCACTGCGCCACATAAACCAGCATGATAGCGATCAATGCTGAGGTAACGATTGAGCGGAACTTTTCAGTAACCTTGACCAGACCTGAGCGATATAGCCCTAGCATTACTGCTGCTGTCACAAAGGTCGCACACATTGCCGTGACTGGCACGCTTGGGTACATTCTCATAAAAAACAGAGAAATACCACCTAAGAATATACCTTCCAAAAGTGCATAGGGAACAGCAAGCGTCTTAGCTTTTTGTGGTTTAAAGGTGATAAACATCGCCAAGCCGAAAGCTGCAAGCATACTACCAAAAGCTGCCATGGTAATAAAACCTTGCGATAAACCTGCCATCAGCGCATAAAAGAAAAACCCAATGCCAGTAATCGCCGATAAGCCAAGCAATAGACTGGTTTTTTGAATCACGCCCTTAACCGTCATCGAAGCGCCGCCAACAGCAAGCTCTGCGCGACTGACAATAGGATTGGCCATAAAGTTGTCCTCAATAAAATATCAATAAGATGTCAGCTACTTTAGCAAAACCGCTATTATTGTCAACGGTGTTTGCGTGACCGCATACAAGGCTTTACGCGATAACTAGAGTGCTTGTAAGCCTTTAATAAGCAGATGTAAGTAGCCAAATAGATACGCTTAAAACAGCATATATTGAGGATTATATGGGGTCGATAACGACAGTTAACAACGATAATTGATAAACAGGCTAGTCTAATTGCCCATTTCTCGTTATCATTGCTCTGTAATTTACCGTTATGCCGAGTCGTTTTATGGAAACCTCAGCGCAGTCTGCAAGATTGCCGCACCTACATGAGTCAGAGCTGTTCCACGCTATCAAAAACCCCGCTTTTCGCCGTATTGGCCTGATGGGCCGTGCCGGAAAGCGCAGCGTTACTCAAAGTATTGGGCAGATTGCTCAGATAATTAACGATATGAATCTGACCTTGATCATGGATGTGCAAACCGCCAACTTGCCAACTCTAAATCTCACTGAAATAGAAAGAGTGAAAATCGTCAAGCGTAGCCTTATCGGTGAGATTTGTGATTTGGTCATTGTGGTGGGTGGTGATGGCTCTATACTCCATGCTGCCGAGGCGCTGGCGCGCTATCGTGTGCCCGTCCTAGGGGTTAACCGTGGTCGCCTTGGGTTTTTAGCTGATGTCAAACCTGATGAAGCTGCCTTCAAACTACGCCAAGTATTGATGGGTGATTATCAATTAGATCATAGGTTTTTGCTGACGATGGAGATTCGTGAAGGTCGTAAGATTATTCATGAGGATATGGCACTTAATGATGTGGTACTGCATGCTGGTAAGTCGGTGCATATGATTGATTTTCAGATGAAAATTGATGGGCACGATGTTTATCGGCAGCACAGTGATGGTCTTATTGTGGCGACACCGACGGGATCGACCGCTTATGCACTCTCTGGCGGTGGTCCTATCATCCACCCGAGTATGGATGCGATATGTTTGGTACCTATGCACCCGCACACGCTGTCCAGTCGCCCTATTGTGGTCAGTGGTACCAGTGAGATTTGTATTCGTATTCACGAGGATAACCGCACCCAACCGATGGTCAGTGCTGATGGTAAGCCGAGCACGCCGCTTGAGCAAGAGCAGCGCCTATATATTCGCAAACATCCGGACAAATTAACCTTATTACATCCGCCAGGGTTTGATTTTTATGAAGCATGTCGGACGAAGTTGCACTGGAATGTGCATGCTGAAGAATTCAGTCTCGACGCTGATGATGATATTATGGACGATGAATAAGCGTCTTTATTAGACAAACATGTGATACAAAAATAGTAGTGGAGAGTAGGCACGATGGACAAACAAACGATATTAGCAAGCCTAACACCAGAAGTGGTCGATAATTTCCGTACGGCGATTGAGCTTGGCAAATGGCAAGACGGGCGCAAACTGACCGCTGAGCAGCGTGAGACCTGTATGCAAGCTGTGATGGTATGGGAACATGAGCATCTAGCCCCTGCTGAGCGCACAGGCTACATTCATAAGCCGGTCAGAGAAGACGGCTCTGTCGTTGGCGCTGAATGTGATGTCGAACATGAACATCATTATCCCAATATGCCAAATCCGAAAGGCGCAGTACAACCTGTGAAGTTTCGCGATAAATAGACTGATGTCTATGTGTGTATGAGTCTAAGTGCCTAAATTCCTAAGCGTCTGATTGCTTAAGTATTCAATTACCTGAGTGCACTGGTGAAAAAGGCAGCATAAAAAAGCCACGCTATCATAGCGTGGCTTTTTTATAATCGTCAATCATAAACCATTAAAGCGTGCTGGTATCGACGCTAGGACGCAGTGTTAATGGGTTTTTTTCCATCAAAAAGCCTTGCCAACCCCAATGCAAAAAATTGCGAATATTGGGATGATCAACGCCTTTAGGCGTCGCTTGAACAGTTTGGTAATGCTCACCAAACAACTTTAAAGTATCTAAATGGTTTAAGCCATGATGTTTTGCAAAACCAAAAATCTTGGCGCTGCCTTCGTTTTCACCAGCCGCATTATGCAGCAAGCCATTAACAAAAGGCGCTGGCGCATAACGATAAAAATCATCAATAAAGCTGATGACATCATTAAAACCAATGGCTTTTTTATTCAAACCATTAAGTAGAGCCGATACATCTGATTGGCGGATACTCATAAATAAATGACCTCAAAGCTATTAAAAAGCCAAAACTAGCATGCTTAATACAAGCTTAATGATAGTTAACTATAAAGCGAATAGATTAACGATTAAAATAGTCTTCATCATCAAAAGATGGCGCAAAGCTGCCTTGCTCAAGATGCTGCATTTGCGATTGTACTGTGCGCTCATGTTGGATACGCTGATATATCTCTTCGCGGTGTACGGCAATATCTTTTGGCGCATCAACGCCAATACGTACTTGATTGCCTTTGACACCTAGGACAGTCACACTGACCTCGTCGCCAATCATTAGCGTTTCGCCCACGCGGCGTGTCAAAATTAACATGCGTCACACTCCTTATGTCGCATCAACAGATTATTACTCATTAGATTGCGTCTCAATTACAGGACATTATCGCGGCACAAAATAGGCAGCGCTTATAAAGTCAATGCTATGAACATTATTTTATAAATCTTACCCAAAATAGGATGCTAATAGCGATAATGATAGATAAATTCATTTAGCCCAAATGAAAGCTTCATTATAGGGGGCAGAACAGATACTGTCACGGGTTTTCACAAAACTATTAGGTTTATAACCAGCTAAGTCATCATAAAAAACAAAATAGGGTCTGATTAAGACCCTATTTAAGGAGATTTTAATAAAACTCGCTGTTCGTTTAAAAATACCTAGGCTGACATTATTTGATAACGCTTTGGTAAAATCTTACAAAACTGCGTTTATAAACCAGCGATTTTGCTTTCACCGTCTTCACGATCAAGCCCAAAAGCGGTGTGCAGTGATTTAACTGCTTTTTCTAGATACTGCTCTTGGATAAGGACAGACACCTTGATTTCACTGGTCGATATCATCTGAATATTGATATTGTTTTCAGCAAGGGTTTGGAACATAAGGCTTGCAACCCCAGCATGAGAGCGCATACCAACGCCGACTAATGAGACTTTAACCACTTCATCATTGGCCAGTATCTCTTTGGCACCGATCTCATCTTTGACTTCGTTTTCTAATACTTTCATGGTTTTGTCCATGTCAGTACGATTAACGGTAAAGGTGAAATCGGTCATGCCGTTGGTTGATAGGTTTTGCACGATCATATCGATTTCGATATTGGCGCGTCCAATGGGGCTAAGAATAGCAGAGGCGATACCAGGGTGGTCAGGGACGCCGCGTACGACGATTTTTGCCTCGTCTCGATTAAAAGCGATACCTGAGATGATTGCCTGTTCCATATTGTCTCCTTCGTCTATCGTAATTAGGGTGCCGACATTGTCTTGAAATTCTTGGTCGAAGCTACCATCGGTATTTTCATCAAAGCTAGATAATACACGCAGCGGCACGCCGTACTTGCCAGCGAACTCTACTGAGCGAATCTGTAAAATCTTAGAGCCAAGGCTTGCCATCTCTAGCATTTCTTCAAAGGTGATTTTTTCAAGTTTTTTGGCTTTTGATGTGACGCGTGGATCAGTGGTGTAAACCCCGTCGACATCAGTATAGATTTGGCACTCATCAGCGCCTAGGGCAGCGGCAATCGCCACGCCAGTAGTATCCGAGCCGCCGCGACCTAAGGTGGTTGCATTACCTTCTTCATCGATACCTTGGAAGCCTGCTACGATAACGACATTGCCGGCATCGAGCTGTTCACGGATATTTTTATCATCGATACTTTCAATACGCGCTTTATTATGGGCGCTGTCGGTTTTAATAGCGACTTGACGACCGGTAAATGAGCGGGCACCAATACCCAGCTCTTTAATCGCCATAGCAAGTAGTGAGATAGACACCTGCTCACCGGTTGAAACCATCTGGTCGTATTCGCGAGGGTCGGGCTGGGTGCTGATTTGGCGTGCTAAATCGATCAAGCGGTTGGTTTCGCCGCTCATAGCAGAGACGACCACGACCACTTGGTGACCGTTATCATGCCAGCGCTTGACTCGTTTGGCGACGTTTTTGATGCGGTCGATACTGCCCATCGAGGTGCCGCCGTATTTTTGTACTATTAACGCCATAAAAATCTACCTATTATTCACCAATGGCCATCTGTTAATTATTAATATCAATCTGTTATGCCACTATTTATAAGCCACTATTTATATATTGAGTTTACAAATTCAGTGTGGGATTAATTTTAATAACGATAGAGCCGGATTATAAAAATGCGCCCTGTATTTTACATCTTTGATGTTTTACTTTTTGTTTATGCTAAAGACTTCCTATGTTGAGAGTCATTTAAGCGTGGTACTTTATACCATATTAGTATGATAACTTTAAGTGCCAACAAGCATTAGATATATGGCGATTGGTTATAACCACTATAACCAATCACCTATTAGCCTCAGCTTACTACTTAACCAAGCTGCTCTGCCATCCAAGCTGGTAGCGCATTGATAACAGCGCTGGTATTGGCAGCTTTTGGCGCGCCGCCTTGGGCGTAGTCTGGCTTACCGCCGCCTTTACCACCAAGCTCACCTGCTAAATGACGAATGATATCACCAGCTTTTATCTTAGCCGTGACCGATTTTGATACGCTTGCGGCTAATGCCAATTGCTCATCTTTATCACCAATCAAGACAATCACGCTATCTGGTAGTTTTGATTTGATGTCATCCATTAGGGTACGGATGGATTTGCCATCGATACCGCTTAAAGTGCTGATAAGCACAGGCGTGCCAGCAATGGTCTGTACGTCATCGAGTAAATTGGCAGCTTGGGCGCTGGCCATTTTTTGCTCTAAGCGTTCGAGCTGCTTTTCTAGCTCACGCTGTTTGTCTGCCATGGTACGTACGCGCTGTGCGACCTCTGGACGTTTCACTTTTAACTGACTGGCAAGCTCGCTGAGTTGTTGCTCGCTTTGCTGGATGTTCTTAATCGCGTTCATACCAGTGACCGCTTCAATACGGCGAATACCAGCGGCAATACCAGATTCACTGGTGATTTTTAATAGACCAATATCACCAGTACGCTGCACATGCAGCCCGCCGCATAGCTCAATAGAAAACGGCTTACGCTGACCGTCTACGATGCTATCCGTCCCCATGGTCAGCACGCGTACATCACTGCCATATTTTTCGCCAAATAACGCCATCGCGCCTTGCTTCATCGCTTCATCGATAGACATGTTTTGGATACGGGCAGGGGTGTTGGCTTGAATTTGCTCATTGACCATACGTTCGATACGCATGATTTCAGCGCTACTCACTGGTTTATCGTAAGAGAAGTCAAAACGCAAGACGTCACTTGATACTAGCGAGCCTTTTTGCGTAACCTCATCACCCAATACTTCTCTCAATGCCGCATGCAGTAGGTGAGTGGCAGAGTGATTTTTGGCACTGGCGGCACGGATACTTGACAATACTTGCGCATCTGCTGTTTGCTGAGCGTTAATCTCGCCCATGGTGACCACGCCATAATGAATGATGGCTTGACCAGATTTTTTGGTATCTTGGACTTCAAAAACGCCGGTTGCACTGCGTATTTCACCCAGCTCACCAACTTGACCACCGCCTTCGGCATAAAATGGCGTACGGTCAAGGACAATCACGCCTTCCATACCCTCAGTTAAGCTGCCCACTGGATTACCATCTTGATAAAGCGCGTCAATCGTCACGCCGTCTTCTTCAAGCTGCTCATAACCGATAAAGGTGGTTGGGTTTTCCACTTGAATGACACTGCTGTAATCGACGTCAAATTTGCCCGCATCACGTGCGCGCGCACGCTGAGCTTGCATATGCTCATCAAACTCCGCTTTATCAATCACAATACCGCGCTCACGGGTGATATCAGCGGTCAAATCAAGCGGGAAGCCGTAGGTATCATAAAGCTTAAATGCTGCTTCGCCAGAGAGGGTATCGCCGTCTTTTAACCCTTCAAGCTCGCTGGCAAGCAGGCGTAAACCTTGCGCCAATGTCTTGGCGAACTGCGCTTCTTCTTTTTGAATGGCGTTTTCGATGACGCTTTGCTTATCTTTTAGCTCTGGATAAGCGCTGCCCATCTCAGCAACCAAGGGCGCGACCATTTTATAAAAGAACTCACTGTCAGCGCCAAGCTTATTACCATGGCGGACGGCACGGCGGATCACACGGCGCAGTACATAACCGCGACCTTCATTACTTGGGGTGACGCCATCAGCAATCAAAAACGCCACCGCGCGGAGGTGATCGGCGATGACTTTTAACGACGACTGCTGCTTATTTTCAATGCCTAAAATTTCAGCGGCTGCATCCATTAAATGAGTGAATAAATCTATCTCATAGTTGCCATGCACGCCTTGCATAATGGCGCTGATACGCTCAAGTCCCATGCCAGTATCGACACTTGGGGCTGGTAGTGGCAGCATGGTGCCGTCTTTTTGACGATTAAACTGCATAAAGACACAGTTCCAAATCTCAATATAACGGTCGCCATCTTCTTCTGGCGTACCCGGTAGACCACCTTCGATATGAGCGCCATGATCATAAAAGACTTCGGTACAAGGACCACAAGGACCGGTATCTCCCATCGTCCAAAAGTTGTCTGATGCGTAAGGCGCGCCTTTATTATCACCGATACGGATAATGCGCTCGCTTGGGATACCGATGTCTTTATGCCAAATATCAAAGGCTTCGTCGTCGGTCTCATAAATGGTCACATACAAGCGGTTTTTATCAATCGCTAGCCATTCATCGGAGGTCAAAAACTCCCAAATATATTCAATACCGGCTTGCTTAAAGTAATCACCAAAAGAGAAGTTACCAAGCATCTCAAAGAACGTATGATGGCGCGCCGTATAGCCGACATTGTCCAAATCGTTGTGTTTACCGCCCGCCCGTACACACTTTTGCGAGGTTACCGCGCGCGTATAGTCACGCGGCTCCATACCCAAAAAGGTTTCTTTAAATTGATTCATACCGGCATTGGTAAATAGCAAGGTCGGGTCATTGTGCGGAATCAAGCTAGACGATGAAACTTGGGTATGCTGCTTGCTTATGAAAAAATCGATAAAAGCTTGACGAATATCGGCTGAGCGAAATGGCTGGCTCACAGCGGCTCCTTACTGACGGATGTATTGGGTAGAATAAGTAAAATAATTTTGCAAGCGATTTTAGCACAAACGTGCCTTAGGTGTTGAAGATTCATAAGTAAATGCAGGGCAATCACGACGCATTTTCTATTATAAAACAGCGCATTTTATGTGGATTGATAGTCGAGTGTTTGCATATTAAGGACAAACAAGCACCTAATGATAAATCCTATTAAATAAAACTTGTCCAACATAAGGGATAGGAAATCCTTAGATGTAATAGAATTTGCTGTTAAAAAAGCGCAGGATATAAATCAATACTCATAATAAGGTTATTAATAGCAATGACTTACTATGATTGGGCTACGCACAGATAATAAAAGGCTTACTTTTATTGTGGATATGGTGTATAAAGTATTATATCCATGATAAAAGTAAGGAATAAATGATGAATTGGCCACTATTCTCTGTTACCTATTCAATGGCAGCAACCGTCACTGTCGGTCTCTTTATGATTGCAGCACTGCTCACAGGATTTAATGAGATCCGGCATATTCAAGTCGTCGTCGTGATCGGTTTTTTAGTTTCTATACCTACAGCATTATTTTTTACTAAAAAAATAGGCAGCATTACAGGTAATGAAGAGGGGCGCAAAGCCTGATTTGCGTTAAAAAACCTGTATTGGAGTTGATTAAGTCCTGTCTATATTTCTACATTTTTACATTGTAAGCTCTGGTTTTGCGTTTTTTAATAAAAAAAAGACCTTGATGGAATGATCAAGGTCTTTTTTACTAAGAGCTATAGGCTAGATTATTTTAGCTCAACGGTTGCGCCATTTTCGATATTGGCATACATCTCTAATACATCCCAGTTGGTCAAGCGTACGCAGCCAGCTGAGGCTTGGCGGCTAATGCCTTCAGGCTTTGGCGAGCCGTGGATACCATAAGAGGGTTTAGATAAACCCATCCATACGACCCCAACAGGGCTATTTGGTCCTGGTGGTAACATGTGGATCTGCTTATCTGCGCCTTTACCAACCGTCGCTTTGTACCACGGCATTTTTACTTTATTAATGATTTTAAAGGTGCCTTGTGGTGATGGCGTTGCATCACTACCAATGGTGGTTGGGTAGGTGGCAACCAATTTGTCACCGTTATAAGCATATAAAGTCTTATCGGCTTTATTGGCAACCACACGGTTGATGCGCTGCTTAAGCGGTGCGCGGGTATTAAGTACCGTAATGGTTTCGCCCGCTTTATACTGCTTGTTTTTATTCAACTTGTCTAAATAACGCACATCCATATGGAAGCGCTCACCAAACATCTCTTTGATGTCTTGATAGTACAAACCTTTCATTTTTGACTTGGCTTCTGAGCCTGAAGGTGTGGTCGCAAAATTGGTATTCACATCGTCTTCAGTAATAGTATAGGTTACAAGTACTGGCTTATTAGCAGGGATATTTTTATTTAAAGCATCCCAGGTTTTTTGATCCATTTTACCCGTTGCTGGCAAGCCTTTCATGGTTTGGAAGTTAATCAGCGCTTTTTTACTGTTCATACCCCAGCCGCCATCAATCGCGCCAGGAGAGGCGTGATTCCAATCGAGCAAGGCCTGCATTTTGATCGTCATTGCCGAGTTAACTTTCATACTCGGTGTCCAGACCGCTCCGTTTACTTGTTTGGCGTAATCAGACAAATTTAGCGTGGTGTGTCTTTTGCCATCCACATCTTCGATGCTTTTGATAGAGGTATCGGCTGAGATATCAGCATTAGCAGAACTTGGTGCTGCGACCGCTTGACCTTCACTGATATCATCGCTATCTGATTGCTCATCTTTACGAGTCAGCTCTTCTACGCTCATGTTATCAGCGCTCACGGCAACCGATGCATCGACATCGACTTCCGCTTCTTGCTTGGCATCAATCAGCTGAGTCATACGGTCAGTAGGTGAGCTGGTACGGTTTTCTTGTACATTCAGACTGACTTTTTTGGCAATGCTAGGTTTAGAAATACTAGGAAGCGTATCTGCTGTGCGTACCGGTAAAGTACGTGTACCATCGGCAGGCGCCGCAACAGCACTGATGCTAGCGCTAACGATAGCAAGAGAAATAGCGGTGATAAGAGGCTTTATTTTCATCATAATATGGGAACACTTGTGGTTGCTACTAATGCAGCTATTATGCTCATAATTGGTAAGCTTCGCAAACTTTTGACACATTTTTTTTCATTTAAGACTTGCCAAACGACAACGGTTGACGTATTCACTACAGTTGCGCAAGAGTTTAGTCAGGCTATATAAGGATTGTCATATTACAAATGAGTTTGACTGACTTGTCTGCTGCCAATCTGGGCAGATGGCAGTGTTAAATGCGGTGCTATATATAAGTGATGAAAATATAAGTGGTCAAATTTATACTGCAAAAGTTTTATTGCACTAAAAACGGTAGTCATTGGCGCCGCATCTTGTTTACGTCTATAATATGGTACGAGATTTTTATTTAATAAATGGTTCATTTAATGACGCCAGCGATATGAACGGCATCATTGAAAACGATTTAACCCATCCGCATGTAATCAGTAAACATGTAATCAGCAAGGTGCGATATGTCAGAAGACCAAACAATGAGCGCAGAAGAGTTTCAAGATCAATATTTTAGCGATGAGGAGTCGCAAGGTATCAATGGCGATATGGAATATGATTTGGCAACAGGTCTGCTGGGTGAGCATGATGAATTTGCTGCCTTGCGTGCTGAGCTTGAAGAAGCGCGTGAGCAGCTGGTCAGTATCCGTGACTTTATTCGTTTTGCGGTGACGCAGCTGCGCAATTACGATGTGGTCGTCGCTCAAGGTACGACTGATGAGTTTGCTGAAGCATCTGCGATTGTGCTGCATTCTTTGTCTTTAGATTGGTCTGCTAACGATCAGATTTTGGATTGCCGCTTGACCACATCAGAGAAGCAGCTGGTGTTAAGCTTGCTAGAAGAGCGTATCGCTGAGCGTAAGCCATTAAGCTATCTGATTAATTTATCTTATTTCTGTGACCTGCCGTTTTACGTCGATGAGCGTGTCTTGATTCCGCGCTCACCAATCGCGGAGTTGATTCGTCAGCAGTTCCATCCGTACTTTGAAGTGAGCGAGCTTGCAAAACCACTAGGTGTGAGTGTGAATAACCAAGCGCCAGCTTTCGTTGATCATGGTTTAGAGATTAAGCAGCTGTCACAGCCTGAGCGTATTTTAGATTTGTGCACAGGTTCTGGTTGTATTGCGATTGCGCTAGCGACCCGTTTTGTCGATGCGCTGGTAGATGCGGTTGATATTGATAAAGGCGCGCTTGAAGTGGCGATGGTCAACGTCGATCATCACGACCTAGGTCATCAAGTCAATGTGATTGAATCTGACTTATTTGCCAAAATCCCTGCTGAGAATCAATATGAGCTGATTGTCACCAATCCTCCATATGTCGATGCCGCCATCATGGCAGATTTGCCACCTGAGTTTTTATATGAGCCTGAGCATGCACTAGCTGCCGGTCAAGATGGTTTAGACTTGGTACATCGTATCTTGTTTGAAGCACCTGATTATCTAAGCCCCGAAGGCTTGCTGGTTTGTGAAGTGGGTGATAGCGAGTGGGCACTAAAACAAGCTTATCCTGAGATTCAATTTGATTGGTTAAAATTCGCCCATGGCGGTCATGGTGTTTTTGCGATTACCTATGACGAGCTGATGAGTTATCGTTCGCTATTTGCCAATTACGTGCAGTTATTGGATAGCAATCAATAAATCAAAATTGACATAATAGTCAAAACCATTAGAGAACGACTTCAGTTATTTAAGGATAAATATGGCAGGCAATAGTATTGGACAGCTCTTTACCGTCACTACATGCGGCGAGTCGCATGGTGCAGGTCTTATGGCAATCGTCGATGGCGTGCCACCAGGTTTGGCCTTATCTGAAGCTGATTTACAGATAGACTTGGATCGCCGCAAGCCGGGTACTTCTAAGTACTCGACTCAGCGCCGCGAGTCTGATGAAGTTGAGATCATCTCTGGTGTTTTTGAAGGTAAAACAACGGGCACCTCTATCGGTCTGCTGATTCGTAATACCAATCAAAAATCCAAAGACTATAGTGACATAAAAGACACCTTTCGCCCCGGTCATGCCGATTATACTTATAGTATGAAGTATGGCTTTCGCGATTATCGCGGCGGCGGTCGTTCATCGGCGCGTGAGACTGCCATGCGTGTGGCAGCAGGGGCTATCGCTAAGAAATACTTGCGAGAGCGTCTGGGCGTACAAGTGCGCGGCCATGTGACCCAAATCGGTAATGAGTATAGTAATGTTGTGGATTCAAGCCAAATCGACTGGGATTTTGTCAATAGCAATCCGTTCTTTTGTGCTGATACAGATGCTGTCAGTCGCTTTGAGACCTTGATAGACAGCTTGCGCCGTGAAGGCACTTCTTGCGGCGCCCGTCTTGAGATTATCGCAAGCGGAGTGCCTGTTGGATTGGGTGAGCCAGTATTTGACCGCTTGGATGCGGATATTGCCCATGCGATGATGAGTATCAATGCGGTTAAAGGCGTAGAAGTTGGCGATGGTATGGCGGTAGCAGGGCAGTTTGGTCATCGCTCACGTGATGAGATGACACCCGATGGTTTTACTGCCAATCATGCAGGCGGTATCTTGGGCGGTATCTCATCAGGACAGGATATCCGCGTCAGTATTGCACTCAAGCCAACCTCCAGTATTACGACGGCTGGCAAGAGTATCAATACAGATGGACAAGCGATTGAGATGCTAACCAAAGGCCGTCATGATCCTTGCGTGGGCGTTCGAGCCACGCCCATTGCTGAAGCGATGCTAGCGATTGTCTTACTAGATCATTATCTGCGTCATCGTGGTCAAAACGCGGATATTAAGCAACCAGTCCAATCGATTACTTAATGTCTTTACGTGCTCAGTAGGCTTGCTCCATTAATTTAAGCCTTTACAGTTGGCATAGTAACTGACCGTTGCTGGCCAATCTGAGAAGATACCTTTAACCCCAACTTGTTGCGCCAGCATATCAATGACAGTCATGATGTCGCCATCATTATTGATGGCATCGCTAAGCCCACTATAATACCAGACACCACCATTTTTTAATGGCCCTGAGCGTTCAAGCGACCACGTTAGAATGTCTAGGCCATTGGCTTTGGCTTGCAAGGCATATGCTGATGGTAGCAGCTTACCATTACCATCGCTGGTGACAAGTAGCCAGGTTGCGGGGGCAATAATATTAACGCCGCGTGCTTTCAGCTCAGCCAATGAATGCTTCCATGTCGCTGGGTCATTTTTATCAAATATTTTACCCATCGCAGCCTCATTGTTATCATCGATAAGATAGACGGCATTGGCGGCATAGTTTGGTTCGTTATTCATCCAATAGTCGATATCGGCAAGATTAAACGACTGCGGGTATACATCGCTGGCTGGTACGCCTGCCGCTTTATAAGTATCAATCAGCTGTTGACGATAATCATCTAAACGATAGCCATTAAATGGCATAGTAACCACTGGTTCTTTGAGCTCAGGTGTATGCTTCATGCCCAAGCGTCGGGCAAGCTCTATATGTTCCTTTAGGGTCAATACCTCGCCATTTTGTGAATATAAGTCTGTTCGCCATGGGGCAGTTGCATGCATATAGGCGCTAATACTGGTGGCTTTTGTATTGGCAGCGTCCATTTTGCCCGTTAAACTTTTAAAATCCCTGACGCTAATATCTGAGGTTCGACATTCGATATCAGCGGCATTGGTAAGAGCTCTATTAGTATCTATGATAGGCGGGACACTACATTGGCTCGCTAATGGCGTAGCAACGATATTGGTCGTGGTATGCAAGTCGTTTTGGGCATGGCGACATACCAGCTCACCATCATTAGTAAAGGCCACATCACACTCTAAAATGCCTGCACCCATCTGTGCTGAGGCCATATAACTGTCATAAGTATGCTCAGGGAACTGTAGCGGCGCGCCGCGATGGGCAATAGAGAAGTCCGTCTTGCTAGGTATTTGACCTTTACATGCCAGTAACTCATCTTTTAGCGGACTTTCATCCATATCGTTGACCAAGTAGAATGGTCGAACGCCATAGGTAAAAGCTTGCGCCTGCGTGGGTTCAGTCGTTGGTGGTAGCGTGGGCGGTACGATGGCCGATGAGCCGTCATCTTCATTGCAGCCTATTAATAAAAAGGTGCTGATAACTGCTAAAGGTAGGGTCAGACCTTGGCGTCTGATTCTATTCTGTATAGGGCTGTGCAGCTGCGCCCGCGCATTCACTGAATTTTTTGACATTGTCATGTAAACTGTCCTTATAAATGTGCATACATCATCATTCGTAATTTTGTGGTGACTGACTTAGCTCCTAAAATATAGGGTTATGTTTAAGGAATGATGACAAGCAAAGCAGTTTTATAATGAAAGTCACTTTATAATATGAATCCTGTTTAAATTTTTGACTCTTATTAAGGATAATTAATGAATAAGTATTTAGATGCCGTTATCGTTGAGCATAATCCCTCACAGAAAAAGATAGATAGAGCGGTCATTTGGCTACATGGCTTGGGTGCTAGTGGTCATGATTTTGAGCCAGTCGTACCGCAGCTCGGCTTAGCGGATGACATGGGTGTACGTTTTATCTTTCCGCATGCACCCAATCGACCAGTGACTATCAATGGCGGTATGGTCATGCCCGCATGGTATGATATCCTAGAGATGAGTCTTGAGCGTAAAGTCGATACTGCTCAGATTGAAGAGTCCTCGCAGCAAATACAGGATTTGATTGCTCGTGAAATCGAGCGCGGTGTCAAACCTGAGCATATTGTCATTGCAGGATTTTCGCAGGGCGGGGCAGTGGCGTATCATGTGGCGTTAGGTTATCCAGAGCCCTTGGCTGGCTTGATGACGCTGTCTACCTATTTTGCAACCAATGACAGCATCCACTATAGTGCTGCCAACACAGACATGCCAGTTCTGATTGAGCATGGTACACATGACCCTGTTGTCCCTGTAATATTGGGTGAGCAAGCAAAGCAAGTATTATCAGAGAAAGGATACAAGGTCACTTATCATACCTATCCGATGGCGCATCAGGTATGTATGCCGCAAATTCAAAATATCGGTAAATGGCTAAATAAAGTATTGGCATAGATATGCAAGCTGTAACGTAATGTAATACAGAGCTGTGATAGGTTGAAGCAGCCGTATAAGTGTTGTATAATTATTGACCTTATTGGGGATGTTCTGGCTTCGACGCTGGTGATGAAACTCAATGATGCATGTCGAGAGTATATGTCCTCTCGTTAATCAAACATATATTGTTA
>NZ_JBFFMS010000007.1:0-94609 GCF_041554015.1 Psychrobacter sp.
TGGCTACCACCCGAATCGAGTAGTAATGCTGAGCGTATCCTCTATGATATGAACCGTCATCCCGCCCAAAAGCAGCTGGGCGCGCATATGGTTGAATGGGTAAAGGCGCATCGATTGTGGATGGCGGTTATTGTTTTAATTATTTTGATATCAACAGTAAATTATGCGTGGATGAGTTGGCTGGCATGGCGACGGCGGCAAAAAATAACCCTGCAAAATCGATTGATTCGTGATTATGACCAGCAGCTACATCAATCAGAACGCTTCGCTGTCATCGGTGAGATGAGTGGTTCCATCGCCCATGAAATCAATCAGCCGCTGGCGACCATTCAAAATTATGCTCAAGGATTACTGATTCGCAGTCAAAGCAATCAAATTAGTCAAGGCGGTCAAGAAAGTACGAGTCTGGATAAAAACTCGGTAAATCGTTTGAATGTGCTAGAAAAGTCGCTAACTGATAAACAAGCCACTGACAAACAAGTGGCAGATAAACAAGCGACAGAAAGTGCATTGCAGCAAATTGTCAATGAAACCGAGCGGGTCGCGGCTGTTATCAGTAATATTCGGCGCTGGGCAGGGCGCTCACAGCCGGATGAAGTGAGGGTGGATATCGCCACTACCTATGAGCAGTGTATATTGCTGCTCGGTGAGAAGGCTTCAGCCATGAGTTTTTGGCTAACGAGCGACTATCCATCGTTGCAGTTGCCAAACCTAGTTCTTGACCAGTTATTGATGAACAGTATGGTAAACGCCGAGCAGCAAGGGGCGACGCAGATAATGTTACGTTATCAGGCAGAAGATTATAATGGCAAATCATATCTAGTATTGCATATGACCGATGATGCAGGCGGTTTTGATGAGGCGCAGTTGCTTGACCATAAACCGTTAGCTGGTAATAAGCAGCTAGTCGAGAGTAAATCACAGCAGCGTCTACCCAATCATTACGCCACCAAATCAACTAAAGCCAATGGTTTAGGTTTGGGTCTGATGATATGTCAGCGCTTGTGCAAGTCACTTGGCGGTATGATGCAGCTGAGCAATATTGAAGTGCAGAATGAGCTTAATACTATACAAGCGTTAGGTGGTTATCAGCAATGCTTTAAGCGTCACTTAAATGGTAAAGTGCGCTTGATAAAAACGGAAAACACTCATCCATTAGCAAACAGGGTAGGTGCGCAAGTGTCTTTTTATCTGCCGCTACATTTGGCTGATAATGCTGAGAAATAAAGCGATTAAAAGAGACAGTAAGCAAAAGTGAACGTAAGCATAAGAGAGCTATGAATAACCAAGCGCTTATAAATCTTGCAAATTCATTTAGTCATAAGGTTGCGTATGAATGCTCAGCATCATCTCAATAAGGACTTAAAATACTTAAATTCTCAAACAGCTGGTAATGGTTCAGCTGCTAGCGTTAGCGAACCTCTACTGATTCATATCATCGACGATGAAGAAAGCGTGCGTCATTCCTGTAATTTTTTAATTAGCAGCTTAGGATTGCCGACCCAAGTGTGGTCAAGTGCCCTGACTTTTTTGCAGCAAGTTGATATCTATTATCCCGCGGTGATCGTCAGTGATTTAATGATGCCAGCCATGAGCGGTCAAGCACTACAAGCGCACCTTAATCAACACGATAGCCCGATAGCGCTTATTGCATTAACTGGTCAAGGTGAGATTGCTGATGCTGTTAATATGCTCAAACAAGGCGCCGCTGATTATTTAGAGAAACCGATTAATAGTCACCGTCTCCAAGAAGCGCTTGCACGCGCCCAAGTATTAACAATCAAACGAGCTGAGCTTTATAGTATAAAAAAGCTCTATGCGCAGCTGACTGAGAAAGAAAAGCAGGTCGCTCATGAGCTGATGCAAGGTAATCTGAATAAAAATATCGCCGATCATCTAGACATATCGGTACGTACGGTAGAGGTACATCGCTCACAGGTGATGAAGAAAATGCAAGCGCAGCATGTCAGTGAATTGATTCAAAAATTGGTCATGCTTGATTCTTAAAAACTAAAACAGCCATAAAAAAACGCCTAAAGAGAAGGCGTTTTATTTTTAAATTCAAAATATTTTGCGAAATGAGTTAGCTTAATATCAAACTATCATCTTCGACCTTTTCACCGCGGGTTTGCTCAAACATATCCAGTAAATCATGCACGTTCATGCCTTTACGGATATCACCAGATACATCTAATACTACTTGCCCTTGATGAAGCATCACAGTACGCGTGCCATGGGCTAAGGCCTGCTGCATCGAGTGCGTGACCATCATCGTTGTCAGCTGATTGTCGGTAACGATTTTATCAGTCAACTCTAAAACAAACGCCGCAGTTTTAGGGTCAAGGGCCGCCGTATGCTCATCAAGCAGTAGAATCTTAGACGGTTGCAATGACGCCATCAGTAAGCTCACGGCTTGGCGTTGGCCACCGGATAACAGGCCCATACGGTCGGTTAAACGATTCTCTAAACCCAATTTTAAAACCGATAATTTCTCGCGAAATAAGTCACGGTTATTCTGATTAAGGGCAAAGTTCAAACCACGTTTGCCGCCGCGCTTATAGGCAAGCGCCATGTTTTCTTCGATGGTTAGCGCCTCACAAGTTCCTGCCATCGGGTCTTGGAATACGCGAGCGACCCAATGCGCGCGTTGGTGCGCGGTTTTTTTGGTGACATCAATACCATTTAACAAGATTGAACCGCTATCGACGCGCGTGGTGCCACTGACGGCATTTAAAAAGGTCGATTTGCCCGCGCCATTGGTACCGATGACGGTGACAAATTCACCATCGGCGATATTTAAATTGATACCGCGTAGGGCAGGGTTTTCAATTGGCGTTCCAGGATTAAAGGTCAACCGCAAATCTGTAGCTTGCATCATAATTATAATTCCTTATGGTTGCACATTGACATTAAGCCCGAACTTTACGACTTAAAAATTTATTTTTAGCTTTTGGTAAGACCAAGGCCAATACCACGAGTAGCGCGGTAATCAAGTTTAAATCTTGTGGACCAAATCCGATACTACGTAGCGTACTGCTTGATAGAGCCACCTGAATAAAGAGCTTATAAAGCACCGCACCAACGACCACCGCAAAGGTAATCAGCCAAATTCGCTTGGCAGGAATGATAGTCTCACCGATGATGACTGCTGCCAAACCAATGACAATCGTCCCGATACCAATTGAGATATCAGCGCCACCTTGCGTCTGCACAAAAAGCGCACCTGCTAATGCAATCAAACCGTTAGAGATTGCCATACCGATGATGGTCATCCACGAGGTATTGATGCCTTGCGCTTGTGCCATCCGCAGGTTTGAGCCTGTTGCGCGCATAGATAAACCGGTTTCAGTACTATAAAACCAATTCAAGAATAACATGGCGAACAGCACGACCACACCAATAATCAGACAGCGCATCCAATAGCCATTGCCATCACTGACCAAGGTACTAAATACCGTCGTTTCACCCAATAACGGCAAGTTTGGTGCACCCATAATCCGTAGGTTTATAGAATAGAGCGCAACCATCACCAAAATACTAGCAAGCAACTGCAAAATACCAAGCTTAACGTGTAACCAAGCAGTGACGATACCGGCAATGGACCCAGCTAGCATGCCAAAAGCACAGGCAAGCCATGGATTGACACCCGCGATGATAGAGATACCAGCGACAGCGCCACCCAGCGGAAAGCTACCGTCAGCAGTTAAGTCAGGAAAGTCGAGGGTACGAAATGAGATAAGGACGCCAAGCGCCACAAGGCCATAAATCAGACCACTTTCAAGCGCACCAAAAAAAGCAATTAAAGACATAAGAGATCAGTAAGTCATAACCAAGCGTTTAGCGAAAGAAAGTTGAAGATGAGTGATATATATAGCGTCATCTGCAAGCCAAACACTTAGGCGGTGAATTTAACAGATTGTATAATCTGCAGTTAGGGTAAAGCGCAACCGATCACTGTCATAAATGATCATAATCTTTGCTTATTGAAAGCCTTTAAACAACAAGCCCAGCCTACTGACACATAGCTGGGTTTTGTTTGTCACAATAACTCGTACCAATACATAGCAAGGTAACGCTAATGTAGACGATAACGAGTGCTTGCGCAATCAACATTATCGTCTACTTTCTACTCAATATTTAGGGTAGAGGCTAAGTATCACTACTTAGCGTAGAGAGTAAGATTTATTCTACCACTTCTTTTGCTTTATCAATAACGGCTTGCGGCAAAGTGATGCCTTGCTCTTTAGCATGTTTTGGACTGACATATAAGTCAAGAACCTTTGGTGTATAAACAGGAATGGCGCCTGCTTTTTCACCATTTAAGATACGTACAACGATTTTGCCAGTTTCACGACCTAGATCATAGTAGTTAACACCCAATGCTGCGATGGCACCGCGCTCAACTGAGCTGGTATCAGAGGCGATTAATGGAATCTTACTTTCTTTAGCGGCTTGATATAAGGACTCGTAAGCGGAGACCACATTATTATCGGTTGAGGTATAGATCATATCGACCTTACCTTCTAGGCTACGTGCTGCCATCGCAATATCAGTACTACGCTGTGCAGGGGCTTCGTGTACCTTGATACCAAGTGGTGATAGCTTCTCTTTTAGGTTTTTGAGGATAATCGTTGAATTGACTTCACCTGGGCTATAAACATAACCGACGTTTTTGAGGCTAGGAATAATCTGGCGCATCAGCTCGATTTGTGGCTCATAAGGAAGCGCGTCAGAACCCCCAGTGACGTTGGTACCAGAACCATCAAGCTTTGAAACCAATTTGGCTTCAACGGGATCGGTCACTGCTGAAAACACCAATGGAATACTGCTGGTTGCCGCAGCGACCGACTGCGCTGATGGCGTACCAATAGCGATGATAACGTCTGAGTTGTCTGCGACAAATTGCTTGGCAATCTGACCGGCGGTAGCGGTATTACCTTGTGCACTCTGGAAATTAACTTTTAGGTTCTCACCATCTTTAAAGCCGGCATCGTTTAGCTCATCGATCACACCTTTACGCACATCGTCAAGCGCTGGATGCTCAACGATCGCAGTAATAGCCACCGTTTTCATAGCAGTGCTGGTATCACTACCAGTAGTAGCAGCGCCATCCGTGCTAGCATCCTTTGCTGGCTGGTTACAACCGGTCAAAATTGCGGTACAAACACCGCCCCATAAAAGAGCTTTGGCAAAACGATTTTGATACAACATGGGTCTGACTCCTGAAAATAATAATGTGTCCGTACATTATATAAAAGATAAATAAAGGGTCTTGCGTACAGCCGTCATAAACAGTGTTTGTTATAAATTATAAGCTATCTACTGCATATTTACTCTTAGCTACCGGCGATTATTTGCTGGCAGCTTTTGCTTTTTCATCGACATTAATGGCATTTTTGAGCAGCTCATCTGACAATGTAACGCCTTGGGTTTTAGCATGTTTAGGGCTCACATAAAGCGTCAATTCATTCATCACTTCAGGCTTAACGCTGCTAACCGCCTCGCCATTTAAAATCCGATAAACCATCTTACCTGTCGTACGACCAAAGTCATAATCATTGACCCCAAGTGCCGCTGTGGCACCGCGCTGGACACTGAACTCATCAGAGGCAACGATAGGCAGCTTTAGCTCATTGGCAGCTTGCGCCATAGCCTCAAACGCTGAAGCAACATTATTGTCAAATGAGGTATAAATAATATCGGCGCGTCCTTGTAGGCTACGCGTTGCCATACCGATATCGGTTGGACGGTTAGCTGGAATATCCAATAATGATAAGCCACGTGCTGGTAGGGCTTTTTTGAGCTCCTCACGTAGTGATACAGAGTTGGCTTCGCCAGGACTATAGACATAGCCAATGGTTTTGAGGTTAGGTTTGATTTTTTGTAGCAAATCTAGCTGCGGCTCTAATGGCAGCTGGCTTGATAGTCCGGTCAAATTGCTTTGAAAGGGTTTGCCATCTTCTGTAATAAGCTTGGCACCTAGTGGGTCTGAGACAGCGGTATATATAATTGGAATGGTCGTGGTTGCAGCGACGATAGATTGTGCTGACGGGGTTGAGATAGCGACGATAGCATCAGGATTGTCACCGACGAATTGCTTGGCAATTTGTCCGGCGGTTGCGGTATTGCCTTGCGCACTTTGAAAGTTAACCTTTAGATTCTGACCTTCGACATAACCATTATCCGCAAGCTCATCAATAATACCGCGACGCATATCATCCAATGAGGGATGCTCAACGATCTGAGTGATTGCCAAGGTTTTGGCAGGTTTTTGCGCAGAGGTGGCACTGTCATCGGTAGTCGTCGCAGTGTCTGCAGGTTTGGAGCAGGCTGATAATCCAAGTGCGGCGCCCATCGCAGCACCAAATAGGCTAAAGCGTAAAGTAGTAGCAAAAATCATTTTATAGTGGCTCGTAGGTTAGAAAGTGCAGGTTACCCGAGTCAATGTTATGTGAATGCTGAGATAACGGGCTAACATCAAAGTAATCAATCCATTGATCATTACATCCATATTATGACAGTAATGTAACTTATCGCAATAAAAAATTAAAGCGTATTCGTCACCAGTGTTATTAAAGCAATTGTTAACTGTTTTATTCGGCAAAATCACCTTTATTTGGCAAAAATTCGCTTAAAAAACGCACAAACTAGCAATTCAGCGATTACAAACGCACTTTATAATGAACGTAAGCTAATTTTTATATAAAAGTTAAAGTGAGTCTGAAATCTATATCATTATGAATCATGTTGGCATTAGTGAATGTTCAACAGACTCTACCATCTACTTAATCTTTTTCAAATGAATATTTTAAGGACGATATTATGAACACTACTAATCTTAAGTTATTAACCATCGCTGGCATTACAGCGATCTCATTGATTTCCTTACCTGCTATGGCAAAAGATGGTCACGGTAATAACCATAGCAAGGACAAATCTGCGTATGTCATTAAAGATAAGTATGAACAAGTACACCTCAAACAGCATCAGTCAGAAAAATATAAATTTAAAAATGGTTATAGTAGCAACGCCAAACCTAATATCAACGCTTATCGCAATGCTAGCCCTAACGCTTCATTCAAGCGTGATCTCGATCAATACGGTTACAGAGTAGTTGGCAATATTGATAGAGATATTTATGATCGTTCGGTAATTTTAGACCGTTATGATGACCGCTACGTTCGTATCCGCACGCCAGAAAATAAAATTGTGACAGTGATTAATGACACGTTGCAGATCATTGATATCTTGACTAGATAAACAGCAAGCTTACTTTCTATTATTTTTAACATAAAAAACGGTCTATTTAGACCGTTTTTTGTTTTATTCTTTTATTATTTAATTAAATGACTTAATTCATTTAACGTTTTTAAGCAAGCGTATCACCGATGACGGCTTCATCAGGTAAGGTAATGACCACCAGACCTGTTTTTGGATCGCCTGAAGAGAGAATCATACCTTCTGATACGCCAAACTTCATCTTACGCGGCGCAAGATTGGTCACGCAAATAACCTTTTTATCGAGCAATTGCTCAGGCTCATAGAATTTACGAATACCGCTAAAGACATTGCGCGGCTGCGCTTCACCCACATCTAGAGTGAACTGTAGCAGTTTGTCCGCGCCATCGACATGGTTGCAAGCGATAACATGAGCCACTTTCATCTCGACCTTGGCAAAGTCCTCTATCCCGATATAGTCTGCTTGCTCTACACTTGCATTAGCGTCTTTCGCTGCTGGTTTCGTATTCTTGGTAGTTGCTTTCGCATCTTGGGTGGCGGCGGCTGCCGTCGTTACGCCTAACGAGGCTTTAGAATCCTCAACCATCGCTGCGATATCTTTTTCTTCAATGCGCTGCATCAACGGTTTGAACTTATTGATTTGATGCCCAAGTAGCCACTCATTGCGGCTAGCAAAGCTTAAACTCTCAATATTTAAGAATTCTTTGGCATTGGCGGTTAGCTCAGGTAAAACAGGTGCCAGATAAACCATCAATTGACGGAAGATATTAATGGCCACTGAGCAGACGTCTTGAACTTCTTGTTCAGTGCCTTCTTGCTTGGCAAGTGACCAAGGTTTTTTGTTATCGATATACTCATTGGCTTTGTCGGCACATTGCATAATCAAGCGCATGGCACGAGAAAACTCACGATTCTCATAAGCAGCCGCAATCTCATCGCCAGTTTTGGTGATGTCTTCTAATAACTCTGATTCAACGCAGGTCTCTGATAACATACCGTCGTATTTTTTAACCAAGAATCCAGCGCTGCGGCTGGCGATATTGACCACTTTACCCACGAGGTCTGAGTTGACCTTTTGCATAAAGTCTTCTAAATCGAGGTTAATGTCTTCGACTTTATCAGACAGTTTGCTGGCAAAGTAATAGCGCAGATATTCAGGATGCAGGTATTGGGCATAAGTGTCGGCTTTAATAAAGGTGCCGCGTGACTTACTCATTTTTTCGCCATTGACCATCAAAAAGCCATGAGCAAAGACCCCAGTCGGGGTACGGAACTCACTACCGGCAAGCATGGCTGGCCAAAATAGGGCGTGGAAGTAAACGATATCTTTACCAATAAAGTGATAAACCTCGGTTTTATGCTCGTTTTCTTGCATCCAGTAATGGTCAAAATCAAGCGCTTTATCAGTACCAGCACGTTTCTCACACAAGTTTTTAAAGCTTGCCATGTAGCCCACAGGCGCATCTAGCCATACATAGAAATATTTGTCTGGCTCATCACTTGGCGTATCAGGGATTTGAAAACCAAAGTAAGGCGCATCGCGTGAGATATCCCAACTGGTCAAACCGGCGTCAAACCATTCTTGCAACTTATTGGCAACTGAGACTTGCAAGCGATTGTCACTGCGCGTCCAGTCTTTTAAAAACTGCTCAAACTCTGGCAAATCAAAGAAATAATGCTTAGAAGTTTTAAGCACTGGCGTCGCATTTGATAAGGTAGAGTACGGATTTTTAAGCTCTGTCGCATCATAGGTCGTACCGCAGACTTCACAGTTATCACCATATTGCTCTGGGGCGGCGCATTCAGGGCAGGTGCCTTTGACGAAACGATCCGCTAAAAACAGCTGTTTTTCAGGGTCAAATAATTGCTCAACATCACGGGTAGAGATATGACCGGCATCTCTTAAACGACGGTAAATCAGCTCAGAGCAGGCTTGGTTTTCGTCAGAGTGGGTTGAGTGATAATTGTCAAAATCGATCAAGAATTTCGCAAAGTCCGCTTCATGTGCGGCTTGTACATTGGCGATTTGCTGCTCTGGGGTGATGCCATTGTCTTCAGCTTTAAGCATGATGGCAGTACCATGAGCATCATCTGCGCAAACATAAGTCACCTTATGACCTTGCGCCTTCATCGACCGCACCCAAATATCAGTTTGGATATACTCTACAAGATGCCCCAAGTGGATGTCGCCATTGGCGTAGGGCAGGGCACTGGTTACTAGAATCTCACGCACTTGCATCACCTATATTTTTATATAAACGGATTGATTATCAATAGAAATTGAAAAAGTGTGCCTATGATACCGTAATTCGGCTAAATTTGTGATATTCCTTATCAATTAATACGGCAATCAGCGCTATATAGCCTATAAGATGGCATTCATTCATCGCTGTGTATCATCGAAGCTAACATACTGAAACCTTATAAAACGCTCATAAAAAACCCCGCTAAGCAAAAGCTTAACGGGGTTTTTAAATGGAATCTATCACAGGCTTTACGGATTCAATTAGAACGACCCAAACAGTGTGCCTAAAGTAATCACCACTGTGACCGCAATCAATGGAATAATCATAGTGACCATTGCTAAGTTTAAGTAAGACTGTTTATGCGTTAGACCGCAAATCGCCAGCAAAGTAATGACTGCCCCGCTGTGCGGCAAGGTATCCAAACCGCCTGCTGCCATCACCGCAACTCGGTGCATCAGCTCTGGATCAATACCGGCAGCTACGGCCATTCTTAGATATTCTTCACCAAGCGTCGATAGGGCGATACTTAAACCACCAGACGATGAACCCGTAATACCAGCCAGCGTGGTCATAGCGACCGCTTCTGATATAAGAGGGTTACCAGGTGTTAGGTTCAAGATGCTGTCACGAATGAGTAGAAAGCCTGCCAATGAAGCGATTACTGCACCGTAACCGACTTCCGATGCAGTGTTAAAAATCGGCAACATCGAATCATAAGTACCACGGTTGATGGTTTTTTGAAGATTGGTCCAATGTCCGAGACGAAGAACGATTAGAACAATACAAGCCACAACCAATGAGATAATAATTGACCATAGCCCTAGTGACCCTGCGATATTCAAATCTGGAAACTGGGTTTGAAGACCACTAAAGTCCATTGACGGAAAAACAACGTACGTAAGCAGAGCGTTCAAACCAATAACCAAAAATAATGGAATCATCGCAACGGTAAATGAGGTGTGATGGGTGCTGAGCAAATTGGTCTCTGCTGCGCCTCCACCAACGCCGCCTACATCGCTCTCATCATGCTCGCCATAACCTTCGCCCGCGGCATTGGCCTTTCTAGCGCGCGACTGTAGCCACAACCAACCACAAACAAACATAATGGTACCGCCAATAAGACCCAAAATAGGCGCAGCAAAGACGTTGGTATTGTAATAAGGAATCGGAATGGCGTTTTGAATGGCAGGCGTGCCCGGTAATGCGGTCATCGTAAAGGTAAATGAACCCAGCGCAATCGCTGCTGGAATCAAACGCTTAGGAATATCAGCAGCTTTAAACAAATCTTTAGCGATTGGGTAAATGGCAAATGCTACAACGAACAGCGATACACCACCATAAGTCAAAATACCGCAGACTAAGATAACGGATAAAATCGCTTTACTGGCACCAAGCTTTTCGACCACGGTTTTGGCAATCGCCGTTGCCGCACCAGAGTCTGCCATCAAACGCCCAAATAATGCGCCCAATAAAAAGATAGGGAAGAATTTGAGTAAGAAGCCACTCAATGCGCCCATAAATACATCGGTATAGGCAGGAATACTGCTTAAGAAATCACCTGAAAGCAGTACGGCTAAAGCGGCCATAATCGGTGCTAAAATCAGTACCGAATAACCGCGATAAGCAAAGAACATCAAGAGTAATAAAGTAATAATAATAGCAAGTGTGCTAAACATGACCGCCCTCCTTGGCTAAGTTAAGCCTGAGAGTATGCAGGGACTAGGGAGATAGGTCAATAAAATTAAACATAACCCCTTATTCAACGTATTTTATCAAACATTATTCTAGATAAAGGAGAAAGCGATCTCTCACACATCGTATAAGCTATGTCAGCTTGGATACGCTTCGTATTATTCTCTAGTCGCTAGGGCAATTATATGTTAAGTTATTACCACTTTACTCTACATTTTATAGTGATATAAAATGTATTGTTTTAAGTATAAGACCAATTAATAATCTGGTGTTTGCTTATATGAGCAAAATCCATAATGAATCAATGTAGATAATAAAAATGTGACCTGCAAGGAGATAAGCATGAGTCAATCAAAGGTATATGACAGCGCTGAAGCGGCGCTGAGTGGTATTGTGTCTGATGGACAAACACTGGCAATCGGTGGTTTTGGTCTGTGCGGTATTCCTGAAGCCTTGATCAAGGCCTTACGGGATAGTGGTGTTAAAGATTTGACCTGTATCAGTAACAATGCTGGTATTGATGACTTTGGCTTGGGGCTACTGTTACAGACACGCCAGATTAAAAAAATGATCTCATCATATGTGGGCGAAAATAAAGAGTTTGAACGTCAGTATTTGGCAGGCGAGTTAGAGGTTGAGCTGACCCCGCAAGGCACACTTGCAGAAAAACTGCGTTCAGGCGGTGCCGGTATCCCAGCGTTTTATACCGCAACGGGTGTCGGCACTCAGGTCGCTGAGGGCAAAGAAACCCGTGACTTTGATGGTCGCACCTATGTGCTTGAGCATTCATTACGCGCCGATGTCGCCCTAATTAAGGCGCAAAAAGCGGACAAAGCGGGTAACCTAATTTTTAATAAGACTGCCCGTAACTTTAATCCAGACTGTGCGATGGCAGGTAAGATTACTATTGTTGAAGTTGAAGAGATCGTAGAAACAGGTACCTTTAATCCCGATGAGATTCATCTGCCGGGTATCTTTGTGCAGCGTATCGTATTGAATAGCAGTCCTGAAAAGCGTATCGAAAAAACCACGACTAAAGCAGTCGAAAGCGCTTAGTTCTTGGAGCTGTAAAAAAATTAATAATACTAGAATATCGTAAAAATTAAGGAAGTTAGCATGGCATGGACAAGAGAGCAGATGGCACAGCGTGCCGCACAAGAGCTACAAGACGGTTATTATGTCAACTTGGGTATCGGTCTACCGACCCTCGTTGCAAACTATATCCCTAAAGACGTCGACGTTTGGCTACAGTCAGAAAATGGCTTATTGGGTATTGGCGAGTTTCCTAGCGAAGAAAACGTCGATGCAGATTTGATTAATGCCGGTAAACAAACCGTCACTGCCGAATCGGGTGCCAGTTATTTTAGTAGCTCAGAGTCGTTCGCCATGATTCGTGGCGGTCATGTTAACCTTGCGATATTGGGCGCGATGGAAGTCTCAGAGCAGGGTGATTTGGCGAATTGGATGATTCCCAAAAAGATGGTCAAAGGTATGGGCGGCGCGATGGATTTAGTCGCAGGTGTGCAGCGCGTGATTGTGTTGATGGAGCAAGTTAACAAACACGGCGAGCCAAAAATCCTTGCCAATTGCGAGCTACCACTGACGGGTAAAGGGGTCGTTGATCGTATCATCACCGAGCTTGCAGTACTTGATGTGACTGATAAAGGACTAAAACTGGTTGAGCTTGCCGATGGTGTTAGCTTCGATGAGTTACAACAGAAGACGCCAGTGACCATTATTCAATAAAGAATCTTGCGAGGCGCTAGTCTACATACATGCTCAATATTTTTATGATTAAGGACAATATATGGCGACCCAATTGCAACAGGATTTGACTGGCAAGGTGGCATTGGTCACAGGTGCTGCTAGTGGTATCGGACGTGATATCGCTGAAACGTATGCTAAGGCTGGCGCGCTAGTCGGTATTGCAGATATCAATATTGAAGCGGCTCAAAAAACCGTCGATGCTATTGAAGCCGCAGGCGGGCGTGCCCTTGCGATAGCGATGGATGTAACGTCTGAGGCGGCTGTTAATGATGGCATACAAAAACTGGTCGATACCTTTGGCGGTCTTGATATTCTAGTATCTAACGCCGGTATCCAAATCATTGATCCGATTCATAAAATGGCGTTTGAAGACTGGAAGAAAATGCTCGCCATTCATCTAGATGGCGCGTTTTTGACCACCAAAGCTGCCGTACAACATATGTATGAAGGTGATAAAGGTGGTACAGTCATTTATATGGGTTCTGTGCACTCGCATGAAGCGTCATTATTTAAAGCGCCTTATGTCACTGCCAAGCATGGCTTGCTCGGTCTATGCCGCGTAGTGGCAAAAGAAGGCGCTGCCCATAATGTACGCTCACATGTCATATGCCCAGGATTTGTCAAAACGCCTTTGGTCGAAAAACAAATCCCGCAGCAAGCCGCTGAAAAAGGCATCACCGAAGAGTCTGTGATAAATGACATCATGCTCGTTAATACGGTTGATAAAGAATTTACCACGGTTGATGATATTGCTCAGTTGGCTTTATTTTTAGCAGCCTTCCCAAGCACTGTCTTTACCGGACAGTCGATTGTTGCAAGTCACGGCTGGTTTATGAATTAACGATACAGATTAAAAACGTGCTTGATCTACCAGCTTAATTGTATGAGCTTGCTAAAAAAGATCGACTAGAGTTTAGCTTTATAGTAACTAGAGCCAAATAGTAACCAGAGCCAATGATATTGGCTCTTTTTTTATGAGCGCTTGCTTTATAAGTTTAGGTATAGAGGTAAGGTGATGAATAATAATGATATGGCAGTAAAGCTCAGCGGTGCCATTGAGCAACAGGATTTTAAGCGAGCGACTGAAGCTGTACAGGCGTTACGTCCTATTGATATTGCTGATGTGATAGCACTGATTAAGCCCAAACTTGCTTGGCAATTATTAGAGCATCTGCCCAATCGCTCGACGATATTTGCGTATCTAGATACTGATATTCAAGTGGCACTGGCTTCAGTATTTCCTCGTGCTATTTTGGCGAAGATTGTAGGCGAGATGCCATCTGATGAGCGTACAGATTTATATAAGCATCTAAGCCAAGAGCAGCGTGATGTTTTATTACCGGCATTAGCACAAGCAGAACGTGAAGATATTAGGCGATTATCCGCTTACGAGGAGCGTACTGCCGGCGCCCTTATGAGCTCTGATTATGCGACATTACAGGCTCAGATGACCGTATCTGAAGCGTTAGATGCACTACGATTAGAAGCACCGGATGCCGAAACCATTTATCATACCTATGTGATTGACAAAATGCGTCAGCTGCTAGGTGTGGTGTCGTTAAGGGTGCTGATTTTGGCGCCACCAGAACAGCTTATAAAAGATATTATGCTCAGCTCAGTCATCTCTTGTGAGGTAAATGACGATCAAGAGGACGTCGCAAAAACCATTGCTCGTTATGATTTGATCTCATTGCCCATTATCGATGCCAGCGGTGCATTGGTCGGTATTGTTACTCACGATGATGCCATGGACGTCGCTAGTGACGAAGCCACCGATGATTTCCATAAGTCGGGTGGGGTGTCGACCGTGATAGGTCGTTTAAAAGACGTCAGTGTCCGAGTTCTATACCGTAAACGGGTATTTTGGCTGGTGTTTTTGGTCTTTGGCAACTTACTTTCAGGACTGAGTATTGCAAATTTTGAAGAAGTAATTGCTGCAAACTTAGTATTGGTGTTTTTTTTACCATTGTTAGTTGATAGTGGCGGTAATGCTGGCTCGCAGTCAGCGACATTGATGGTAAGGGCATTAGCAACGGGCGATGTGGTGATGCGCGATTGGTTTTCGCTACTGGGCCGAGAAGCAATCGTTGCTTTAATGCTAGGTGCGACCATGGCCGTGGCAATCTCAATCATTGGCTATATTCGCGGTGATGCCATAGTTTCGCTGGTATTGGCAATGAGTATGATGTCTGTGGTGATGATAGGCTGCGTGATTGGGATGAGCTTGCCCTTTATATTAAATAAGCTTGGCTTTGACCCCGCTACTGCCAGTGCGCCCTTGATTACCTCTGTGTGTGATGCGTCGGGGGTACTGATTTATTTGTTTATCGCCTCTCAGTTTTTGTCCATTGGTTAAAGAGGTTTATAAGAATCATCAGGTAATGATACAGTCGCTTTGATGTAAAAACTCATCCTTGTCTCGTGTCATAAAATAATTCATCGATATTATTTGATCTTGAAAATACCGCAGGTTCAAAATGGTCCGCAAAACGCTGTCCTACTGGCATCATGGTTTTTTTATCCTTGCAATTGAGCTACACTAATACGATAAAAGGTTTGACTAAAATTGCGCAGCATTTTTTAGCATACCAACCCACTTGTATAGGCAGTCACGGTCGCTATGTTTAACTTTATGAAGAAAAAACCCACCGCACAAACAGAAACGCCAGAGCAAAAAGCTGCGCTTGATAGCGCTGTTGATAAAGTGCTGCTCGGTTATCAGGTTGGTAATAGTAGTATTGCTACTATGGTCACAGGTCTTGAGCGTAGTGGTAGTCAGCTAACATTAGACTTACGCCTACCACATGAAAGCGATCCTGAGGTCATTCAGCAAGCGCTTGGTCAACTATTGCAGCCGCATGGTATTCATACCATTCATATGAATGTACGGATACCAGCGCCGATGAAAGGTGATGGCTCAAGCTTGCCAAAAGCAATGCCAAAAACCACCAATGCGATGGACAGTCACAGTAAACCTGCTGCTAACACCAATGCAGAAAATGCTGAGCCACCTATTACTAAGCAAGCTCCTACCCAAGCGTCATTAGCCGCGCATCCACGTATTCGCCATATCATTGTGGTTGCCTCTGGTAAAGGCGGCGTAGGCAAATCGACCACCACTGTCAATATCGCTTTGGCATTACAAAAGCTTGGCAACCGTGTTGGGGTATTGGACGCGGATATTTATGGTCCTAGTATGCCTGCGATGTTAGGGGTCGATGGTGTCAAACCTGAGCTTGAAAACGAGCAGTTTGTGCCTATCAATGCCCATGGAATGGCGATGCTGTCGATTGGTAGCTTACTTGATGGTGATAATACGCCTGTTGCATGGCGCGGTCCAAAGGCCACTGGCGCGCTGATGCAGTTATACAATCAAACCAATTGGCCACAGTTAGATTACCTTGTGATTGATATGCCGCCAGGTACCGGTGATATTCAGCTCACCCTTGCTCAGCGTATTCCGGTGACGGGCGCTGTTATTGTGACGACGCCGCAGCATATTGCGTTACTTGATGCCCAAAAAGGCATTGAGATGTTCAACAAAACCAAGATCCCTGTGCTTGGTGTGGTTGAGAATATGGCGCTCCATACTTGTAGCAACTGCAATCATACCGAAGCTATCTTTGGTACGGGCGGCGGCGAAAAAATCGCTGAACAATATCAAGTGCCATTATTAGGGCAGTTGCCACTTGCCAGTGGCATTCGTGCACAAGTAGATAAAGGTGAGCCAAGCGTCTTAGCGGATGATGAGTTTGCGTCCTACTATCTAAGCATTGCCAAAAATATTGAAACCAATATCGATAAATTTGCCAAGCCGGTCGATGATAAGCGTATTTTTTAGTGGCAAAGCTTCATTGTTAGGGCTAGGGCGCTAGAATACTCGGAGTCACAGTGTTCTGATGTTTAATGGGCTATTGTTTGCTATTATAAGAAAAGTAGTAGCAAGTGATAGCCATTACATAATAAACACCTTAACTCTTGGTATAAATTTGGCTAGGATGCCACCCTTATGAATCAAAACAACAACAAACAAGCTCAGCAATACTTTTCCGATAGAGTGAAACCATTGAGGCTTGAGCAATTAATCCGAAACGGTCAGCCTCATTTCGGTGTTTTTGTCCAAGTCAAAGACATCAACTATTTAGATTATCACAGCCACCTTATCTCACAAAAATCTCTGCCCAATTGGCGTAAATACTTAAAAGCCAATCAATTCTGTTTTATTCAAATTATTCAGCCGCCTTATCGAGTCTGCTTGGCTCTGGCGACCATTAAGCTTGCGAGCAGTGCCTTTGTTTATCTTTATAACGATGAAACAAATCAAATAGAGGTGTGTGAAGCTTTACAGCCTTTGATGCATCAAACTCACTTAGAAGGTGACTGCTATCAAGGGCAGATGGCATTTAGACATAACAATCTAACATTGACATTGGATTTTACCCCATTACAAATCAACGCTGCGCTAGACAGTCAGTATCTGGCGATTGAAGCAACATTACAGCGGCAGGCGCAGCCACTCGCTATCTGTACACCGACTGGCAGGCGTGGTTGGACTTTTACGCAAAAAGAGCCGCCGACCAAAGTCGCAGGTCACTTAGCTATTAAAGTCAATTCAACGTTTAATAACGAACAACAAGCTCAAAAAATAGCATTTAGCGATAGTACCATTGCCAATCTCGATTGGACACTTGGCTATATGCGTCACAAGACCAATTGGTTTTGGAGCTGTATTAATCGCTACTTACCAGATGGTCGTCATTTTGCTTTAAATCTAGCAATGGGCGTCAATGAAACAGGCGCTAGTGAAAACGCTTGCTGGCTTGATGGGCAGATATATTACTTACCGCCTGTGATGTTTGTTCGTGATGCTTTAAACTTGCCGCCTGCTCAGCAAGACAGTGTTGCTGATAATTTAGAGGACACGCCGCAGCCTTGGCGCATTTATCATCAAAACCTTGGCTGGAGCAATGTCGATATCGATTTGACCTTTACACCGATAAGCGTTTATAAGAAAACTGATAACTTTGGTGTGCTTGCCAGTATATTTGAGCAGTGGCTAGGTTTTTATAGTGGTGAGATTCGTCTACAAGATAAAGTGATTAAGCTTAATAAGGTGATGGGGCTGGCAGAAGACCATTTTGCAAAATGGTAGGCGTGGGTTGTGTTGATTGTAGATTGATATTAAACGCAGGCAAGCCTATAAATTGAGCGTTCATTTCCGTATAATCGACGCTATCAAAATACGGTTCAAACCATCACCATCATTTAATATTTGCTAAGGAACAACAATGTCTATCAAATCTGACCGCTGGATTCGTAAAATGGCTGAAGAACACGGCATGATTGAGCCATATGAGCCAGGTCAAGTACGCTTTAATGACGCAGGCGAGCGTTTGGTCAGTTATGGTACTTCAAGCTATGGCTATGATGTACGTTGTGCCCCTGAGTTCAAAGTTTTCACCAATGTCCATTCAGTGATTGTGGATCCTAAAAACTTTGATGAAAAAAGCTTTATTGATGTTATCGGTGATGAGTGCATTATTCCGCCAAACTCGTTTGCATTAGCGCGGACAATGGAGTATTTCCGCATTCCACGTGATGTATTGACTATCTGCCTTGGTAAATCAACCTACGCCCGCTGCGGTATCATCGTCAACGTCACACCACTTGAGCCTGAGTGGGAAGGGCACGTCACTCTAGAGTTTAGTAATACTACCAATTTGCCAGCCCGTATTTATGCCGGCGAAGGCGTTGCACAGATGTTATTCTTCCAAAGTGATGCGGATGACGTCTGTGAGACCAGCTATAAAGACCGCGGCGGTAAATACCAAGGTCAGCGCGGCGTGACTTTACCAAGAACCTAATCGTTTAAGGTTATCACCACTTTTTGGCTGACAATAAAAAAGCTGAGCATATTAAATATGCTCAGCTTTTTTGTACGATATATTTTGTTATTTTAAGACTTTTAAACCCGCTTTATTATCGCGTTTAGGCTTAGGAGCGGCAACGTTCGTTTTAGAGCTGCTACTCGCAACAGCGTCGTCCTCAGGCACATAATTGTCATATTCATTAGGGTCAAAAAACATCCCTTGAGAGTTCTCTTTGGCATAGATACCCAGCACTGCCGTTAGCGGCACCCAAATCTCTTGTGACACCCCGCCAAAACGCGCGCTAAAATGAATGTAGTCATTTTCCATGCTCATATTACCGGTCGCACGGCTGGCAATGTTTAAGACGATACGACCATCTTGCACATGCTCTTTTGGAATCTGTACATTATCAGCAGTGGCATCAACCATTAGATAAGGCGTAAGCGCATTGTCTTCTATCCACTGATATAGCGCGCGTACCATATAGGGACGTGTTGGAGTAATAGAGGTGGTTTCGCTCATCTGTTGATTTCCTATCATAAAATTATTAAGTAATGATTAATAAAATATTTGCCGCAATCTTTTAGTGGTTGGGAGTTTTTATAAAGACACAGCAAATATATCATTTTTTAGCAGCGTCTATTTTAGGGCAGTCATCAGGTTTTGTCTAATTAGCGCACGCTTTTTTGAAAGCTATCGCGCTCAAAAACGCGTTTTTGGTAGTCAAATAAAGGGCGACTGATAGCACGCGGTAATTCAATACCCATCTCTTCCAAACGCCATAATAATGGCGCTAGCAAGACATCACACCAGCCAAATTCATCTGCCATAAAATAAGACTTGTGCGCAAATAGCGGGGATATAGTAATGAGCGAATCGCTCAGCTGCTTTTTGGCGATAGCTGCTTGGGCTTTATTGAAGCTATCTGGATGCGTAAGCAAGCGTTTACCGAGAGCTAGCCAATCACGCTGAATACGCCATGCTAGTTGGCGAAACTGCGCTCGCTCTTGCGGCGTCTCAGGCAATAATTTATTGGCATGGTAACGCTCTTCAAGATACTCAAAGATAACGTTAATTTCATACAGCGCAATCTCACGCTGCTGCAACACAGGCAGGGTATGATAGGGGTTTAACTCAGTTAAATCTTCTGGACGCTCAGAATGCAGCCGTGATAAGTAATAATCGAGCTTCTTCTCTTCAAGCAATAGGCGCACTACATGACTGTCGTAGCCGTCATCAGCGTATAAAATTAGCTGACTACTTGGAATGTCATTCGCATCAATCATGAAAGCCTAATGTTAATAGTAAAGCCTGTCATCGTAAACAATGTTGCTGTGTTTATCAAGGTGATGTACGTAAACATTAGGCGGCAGCCTTACTTTAAGCTCATATTTTAGTATTTAACGGTTTTTCAAAACATAAAAAAGCACTACCGAAGTAATGCTTTTTTATGTTTACATCTCAATTTTAATACTTAAATTATTTTACGTCTTTCCAGAACTCTTTGTTCAATAAGTACACTGGAATCAATAATACTAATAAGAATAAAATCACAAAGAAGCCAATCACTTGACGGTCGTGACGAACAGGTTCTGCCATCCACGCCATAAAGTTGACCAAGTCACCGACTTCAGACTCAAACTCTTCTTGACTGAGCTCTTCTTGCATATTGTGCAAGACGTGAGGCATGGCAGCATTGGCAAGTACTAAGTTATTAGCACCCCAGGGACGGCTTGGATCCTCATAGAATGACAACAGATACGTATATACCCAGTCATCACCGCGCAGACGTGTTTCAAGTGATAAGTCTGGAGGAGCGGCGCCAAACCATGATGCTTGTACTTCAGGATCAATCTCAGCATTGATATGATCACCGATTTGATCGGTGGTCACCATCAGATACTTTTCGACCAGCTCAGGTGGTATCTCTAAGTCTTTAGCAATGCGTGAGTGGCGAACGTACTGTGCTGAGTGACACCCAGCGCAGTAGTTCATAAACAGTTTGGCACCGTTTTGTAGTGAGCCTTTATTTGTAAAATCAATAGGGGCTGTGCTACAGGCTAAATGTTCTTCAACACCTTCAGCATTGACAAACGTACCGCATCCACCGCCGCCTGCTGCCAGTGCGCTACCAGCAGTCAAGGTCAATGCCGCGCCTAAGCCTAGACCAGCTAGGGATTTAATTAGCGTGTTCATTAGTGACCTCCGGTAACGCGTTCTGGTGGCTGTTTACACTTCTCAATAGCAGTGTAGAACGGCATCAATAAGAAGAACAAGAAATATAGAACAGTAAATATACGTGACATGATAGTCGCTGTTGGCGTCGCAGGTGTCGCACCTAAGTAGCCAAGTACGATAAAGCTAATCGCAAAGATAGTCAGCGCAATCTTAGACAAGATACCTTTATAACGTATCGATCGTACTGGTGATCTATCGAGCCATGGGATTAAGAATAATACGGCAATTGCACCACCCATCGCAATAACACCACCAAGCTTATCAGGAACGGCACGTAAAATGGCATAGAAAGGCGTGTAATACCATACTGGTGCAATATGCGCTGGTGTCTTTAGTGAGTTCGCTGTCTCAAAGTTTGGTGGCTCAAGGAAGAAACCGCCGCCTTCTGGGAAGAAGAACACTACTGCAAAGAACAAGATAAAGAAGACAACGATACCAACCATATCATGTACGGTATAGTACGGATGGAATTCGATACCGTCTAATGGTACGCCATTCTTATCTTTTAGCTTTTTGATGTCGATACCATCAGGGTTGTTTGAACCAACATGATGCAGAGCCACCAAATGCATAAAGACTAAGCCCACAAGTACAAGCGGAATCGCAACCACATGCAAGGCAAAGAAGCGGTTTAGGGTGATACCTGAGATAATATAATCACCACGAACCCACTCAGCAAGACCGTCACCAATGACAGGCAAAGCTGCAGGTAAGTTCAAAATAACCTGAGCGCCCCAGAATGACATGTTGCCCCAAGGGAGTAGGTAACCGAAGAAACCTTCCGCCATCAATGCTAGGTAAATACCCATACCGATAAGCCAAATCAGCTCACGCGGTTTCTGGTATGAACCGTATAGCAAGGCGCGGAACATATGCAAGTAAACAACCACGAAGAACGCAGATGCGCCGGTTGAGTGCATATAACGAATGAGCCAGCCGCCTTTGACATCACGCATGATGTATTCAACAGAGGCAAATGCCCCTTCGGCACTAGGGTTGTACATCATCGTTAGCCAAATACCAGTGACTAACTGGTTGACCAGTACGACCATAGATAGTACGCCAAAGAAGTACCAAAAGTTAAAGTTCTTTGGTGCATAGTACTTTGACATATGATATTCATAGGTTTCGGTCGCAGGAAAGCGCGCGTCAACCCAATGCATTAACTTTTTACCCATGCTCATATTAAGCCTCCCCAATCGTCAAGATGGTACCATCCATGCCGTACTCGGGGATAGGTAAGTTAAGCGGTGCAGGTACGCCACTATAAACGCGACCCGCTAAATCGTATTTAGAGCCATGACATGGGCAGAAAAATCCACCGTACCAGTCATTGCCACCTAAATCGGCTGCGCCAACATCAGGACGGTAGTTTGGTGCACAGCCTAAATGCGTACAGACGCCTTCTACTACCAGCACTTCTGGTGAGATAGAGCGCTCAGGATTTTTACAGTACTCAGGCTGCAAAGACGCATCAGAATCAGGATCAGACAATAATGGCTTTACTGAATCAAGCATGGTCAGCATCTCTTCAGTGCGCTTGACCACAAAGATAGGTTTGCCACGATATTTGACGACAATCATCTGTCCTGCTTCGATAGAACCAATATCTTGGGTCACTGCCGCACCGGCAGCCTCAGCTTTAGCGCTTGGGGTCCAAGAGCGGACAAAAGGTGTTGCCACAGCAGCTACCCCAGCTGCACCAATTACGGCAGTCGAGGCAATAAGAACTCTACGGCGTTGTACGTTAACGCCTTCGGCATGGCTCATTAATACTTCCTCCAGGTGAATGAAATGGGATTATCCCACACTGGGTTTGTGACTTGGAATAGAAACAATTATCAAGCCACGTTAGCTGTGCCTAATTTTGCTAATTGTTGCTATTCTAAGCTATTTTGGTCATAAAATAAATTATTGTGTTAAAAATAAAGCAACCTTGATAGGGCACGCTTTACCGTCAAACAAAGCGATTAAGACAGAACATCTTAATTATCAATAGTTAATAACGGCTTTATATCAACATAAATACGATGGATGATGACCTTATAAATGATAAGGGTATTCGGCAATAGCGAATGATACTTGAAATTACGATAATGTTCACTAACTTTCAGCACATCACTACTTTGTAAGTCGCTGTGACATGATTATCACCACATTATATTAGAAAATGATGATAATCATGTGCATCAGCTCTTAAATTAGCTCTCGAGTATACTCCAGCGCTCAAGCTTGGTCATCATCTCATCTTCGATAACCAGTAAGCGCTCACTTGCTGCAGTGGCCGCTTCCATATCTTGAGTGAACCAGCTGCCATCTGCCAGTTTTTCTTCAAGTTGCTGCTGCTCTGCTTCGAGTGCAGCAATTTCTTTTGGCAGATTATCAAGCTCACGCTGCTCGTTAAAATTGAGCTTTTTAGCCGCATTATTAGGCTTTGCTGCTGCCACTGGCTTATTGGCAGATTTACTATTAGCAGTATTAGTAGAAGACTTAGCTGCCTTAGCAGCTTCTGCTCGATTCTTTTGTACCAAATATTCTTGATAGCCGCCGACATATTCGCTGACCGTCCCTTTACCATCTTCATCGGTATCAAATACCCAAGTAGAGGTAACGACATTATCCATAAATGAGCGATCATGGCTAATGAGTAAAATCGTACCGCCAAAGCTTGCAACGGACTCCTCTAATAACTCAAGAGTTGCCATATCCAAATCGTTGGTCGGCTCATCAAGTACCAGAATATTTGCAGGTTTTAAAAGCTGCTTGGCAAGCAGTACACGGTTACGTTCACCACCTGATAGCGCCTTGACTGGCGTACGCGCACGCTCGGGTGCAAACAAGAAGTCTTGCAAATAGCTCATAATGTGTGTCTTACGACCTCCAACTTCGACAAAGTCAGAGCCTTCTGAAACGTTTTGCGCGACACTGGCTTCAAGATCTAACTGGTCACGCAGCTGATCAAAGAAAGCGATTTTTAGGTTGGTACCTAATTCAACGCTGCCTGTTTTGATCACATCATCGTCTGACATATCGAGTAGGGCTTTAATAAGTGTGGTTTTGCCCGCACCATTAGGACCGACGATACCGATTTTGTCACCGCGCATGATGGTGGTGCTAAAGTTGTCGACCAACACATGGTCATCATACTGTAGATGTAGATTTTTAACCTTACAGACCAGCTTGCCGCTTTTCTCGCCTTGGCCCATGGTGATATTAACATTACCCACTTGCTCACGGCGAGCGCTACGCTCTTCACGTAAGGCTTTTAGCTCACGGACACGGCCTTCATTACGAGTACGGCGCGCTTTGATACCTTGGCGAATCCATACTTCTTCTTGCGCCAGTTTTTTATCAAAATTGGCATTGTTCTTTTCTTCCGCTAATAACTGTAGCTCTTTTAGCTCTTGGTAGCGTGCATAACCGCCTTCGCCTTGCGTGACGTCATAGCTGGTCAATTGACCGCGATCAAGCTCAATGATACGAGTCGATAGTTTGTTCACGAACGCTCTATCATGGGTCACGAACAATAATGTCAGACCTTGCCAATCTAATAAGAAGCGCTCAAGCCACTCAATACTATCAACGTCTAAATGGTTGGTTGGCTCATCGAGGAGCAGTACATCAGGCTTAGTCACTAACGAGCGCGCCAATAATACACGGCGCTTACGACCGCCAGATAGTGATGACAAGTCAGCTTCTGGATCGAGACCCATCGTAGTAATTAAACGCGTCGCTTCACGTTCTAAATCCCAACCATGTACTGCATCGATGTCATGCTGCAAGTCTGCCATGCGCTCGCAGGCATCCATGTCACCATTTGCACATAAATCAGTTTGCGCATTATAGTTGATCAATAGCTCGGCGGTGCGTTTGCTGCCGCCCATAACGATATCTAAAATACGACCGCTAGATTCTGGCACGTCTTGCTCGAGCATCGCCACACGCACGCTACTATTAATAATGACTTCGCCGCTATCTGGCAATAAGCTGCCATTGATTAGCTTAAATAAGGTGGATTTGCCTTCGCCATTACGGCCAATCAAACACACACGCTCGCCAGCTTCAATGCTAAAGTCCACACCATCAAGAACAGGTGCAACGCCAAAAGCGAGATGAATATCTTTTAAATGTATCAGTGCCATAGAATATCTTAAGCTTATATAATAGAGAGATAAGGATTGTTGCAAAATTTGCAGCAGTATAACATGCTGTCACCTAACTGTAGTGTGTGTAAATAGAATTATCAGCACAATTTAATCAGTAGGATTTTATCTAATAGTCATGTAGTGGCTTAGTCATTTTGCCGCTACTTTAGACATCGCCCTAATATTTTAATATCGAGAAAAATATGAAAAAAACAGACTTAGAAAATAAAAATGTATCTGCTATTCAAGTTGACAATTTAGACACTGAAGCAAGCTTACAGTCACAGTTGATAGAGTTGCAGATGAATATGGCGCATCTTGAGCTTACCGTGGAGCGGCTTGATGAGGTGATCACCCGTCAAGACAAACATATTCACACCCTACAAAGACAGCTGCAGTTTATTTATAAGCAAGTTACAAGCCAAGATAGCGATGCAGGCGTGGCACCTTTTGACGTTATGGCAGATCGACCACCACATTACTAAACAAAATATCGCCATGCTTAATTAGCAAATAAATCAAATTTTATTAATTAAATTTATATGTAAATTTTTAATTAAAGACACTATTCAGTCATATTGAAGAAATAATGTTGTTTTAGTGTAAGAAAAACATTAGTATCTTTCCCCTTATATGCCGTCTACCTAACAAAGTTCGGGCTAGCGGTAAACAATGTGGATGTTTGGAGATACACAATGGGCGCAAATTTTAATCTTAAAACCCTTACAGTAGCTATCGCTGCTCTTTCTGTTGCTAGTGTCGCGAGTGCTGCGGGTCTTGATCGTTCAGGCCAAGATATCACAGCATTTTTACAAGATGGTGTGTATGCTGAAGCGGTCTACACTTATATTGATGGTGATGTCACTGGTAAAGATTCTTCGGGTAATAAAATTGACGATATCGCGGAGTCTTATGACTTTTTCCGCTATGGTGTAAAAGCGGATATCAATGACACGTTTAGTATTGGTGTTCTATATGATGAGCCTTTTGGCGCAGCAGCTGACTATAGTGGTAAAAATGATTTTGTTGACCAGAATCCTGTTTCGCCTAGAAATGGCGAAGGTACCAATGTAGAAGTACGTACAGAAAGTATTACTGGTATTGTTGGTGCAAAACTTGGTGAAAATAAAAACTTCCAAGTATACGCTGGTCCAGTAGCTCAGCGTGTGAAAGCCAATGTGAAGTTACGTGGCACAGCTTATAGTATCGCTAATGGTTATACGACAAATATCAGTGCTGATCAGGGCTATGGTTGGATAGCAGGTGTTGCTTATAGTAAGCCTGAAATTGCTCTGCAAGCGGCATTAACCTATCGCTCAGAAATTGAGCATAATACAGAGGCTGCAGAAATCTATCCTTTCGCTCAGAAAGTTGGTCTTTCTCCAAATAGAATCGATAATATTGAGATTACCACCCCTGAATCAGTGAATTTTGATTTCCAAACGGGTATTAATCCTACGATGCTAGCCACAGCAAAAGTGCGCTGGGTACCTTGGAGTGATTTTGCGATTACGCCATCATTATACAATGAGACTAGCCAAAAATTAGCAGGTCAGCCTGGTATTCCTCCTGAAGGTTTAGACTTGGTTAGCTATGATAAAGACCAGTGGCAGGTTGAATTAGGTCTCGCTAAACGTCTAACGCCATTATTAGCAGTGACCGGTACGGTTGGCTGGGACAGCGGGGCTGGTAATCCAGTCACATCTTTAGGTCCTATCGAAGGCTATTACAGTGCGGGTCTTGGTGCAAAGTATAACTTAACTGACAACTGGGCAATATCTGCTGGCGGTAAGTATCTATGGTTCGGTGATGCTAAAGGTCAGATACCGAGCAAAACTGTTGTTAGTGACTTTGAAGACAACGATGGATTTGCCCTTGGTGTGAAACTATCTTATCAAGCTAAGCAAAAATTTAACTAAAATATCATAAGTGAACTTGATATAAGTCTGATGTCATTATCTATAAAAAGCGATCCATAATGGGTCGCTTTTTCGTGTCTTGAATTAAAAATCTAGAATTGCTAACTACTAGATTTAAGTTTGCTGGGATTGAAATCTATGAGTTTTTTTGTGAATATTTGTTTTGTAATTTTGCTCGTTTTCTTCAGACCTAGATAAATGTACTGAACAGTCATTATTAAGAAATAAAGTGTTTTAAGTGTTGTTTTAGTGCTAAAAAGTGATTACTATTCATTCAGGACATCGTTTACATAAGTTTATATTTTGAGCAACAATGTTTAATATAAATTATGAAAATGATTTAACAACGAGGATGTTTGGAGATACTCAATGCGCGCTACTTTTCATTTAAAAACTCTTGCTGTAGCGATAGCTACTCTTTCTGTAGCTAGTATGACTAATGCTGCAGGTCTTGATCGCTCGGGTCAAGATATCACTGCATTCTTACCAGATGGCACCTACGCCGAAGCAGTCTATACCTATATTGACGCTGATGTCAGTGGCTTTGATAATGCTCGTGTTGCGACTGACGATAAAGGCTATGTTCAAGGTAATAGCACCGGTGACATTGCTGAATCATATGATTTCTTCCGTTATGGTGTAAAAACAGATATCAATGACACATTTAGTGTCGGTATCTTATATGATGAGCCATTTGGTGCTGCTGCTGCTTACACTGGGGATAATAACTTCACAGGCGCTCCAACTGCAGCGATTGATGGTCTCATTGCACAACAGTTAAACGGGAAGGTTCCAGGGCAAACAATTACTAGCGCTGCAGGCCTTGATACATATGTTAAAGGTGCTCAAGCAGTTATAGCGGATTCAGAAGTTCGACTAGAAGCAGGTAGACAGCAAGTTAGAGATGCACAAGCACTTTTAGCGCAAAACCCAGCACTTGCTCCTATACTAAACCCAAGAATTGAAGATGGGTTAGAACAAGTTGCACAAGGTGAAGCGGATTTAGCAGCAGGTAAAAAACGATTGGCTCCTTTAGAAGGGTTAAATGGTTACGCTGCTGGTCAACTTGCTAATACGGAAGGTACGAATGTTGAAGTGCGTTCTGAAAGTATCACTGCTATTTTGGGTGCTAAATTTGGTGCCAATAAAGAATTTCAAGTTTATGGTGGCCCAGTAGCACAACGTGTGCAGGCTGATGTTAAGTTACGTGGAAGCGCTTATGGGCCAGCGACAGGATATACGTCACATATTAGCCCAGATCAAGATTATGGCTATATAGTAGGGGCATCTTATAGCAAACCTGAAATTGCTTTAAAAGCAGCTTTGACTTATCGTTCTGAAATTGACCATAGGATGGACATTACTGAGACATATCCATTAGCAGGTCTTCAAGCTGGTAATCCGGCTGCAGCGACTCAAACTAATGCGATGGAAATTACAACACCAAAATCAGTAAACTTCGATTTTCAGACTGGTGTTAACCCAACAACTCTAGCCACCGCAAAAGTACGTTGGGTACCATGGGGTGATTTTAACATTACACCGCCTTTATATAATAAGGTTAGTGTCGATAGTGGGTTGTACGGCCCTGACGGTTTAGCATTGGTTGAGTATGGTGAAGATCAATGGCAAGTTGAGCTTGGTCTTGCTAAACGTCTAGCACCAGCTTTAGCGGTTAGTGGTACGGTAGGTTGGGACAGCGGCGCTGGTGATCCAACAACGTCACTAGGTCCTGTCGATGGCTACTACAGTGTCGGTTTAGGAGCAAAATACAATGTTACTCCTGAATGGGCGGTATCAGCTGGTGGTAAATACTTATGGTTTGGTGATGCCAAAGGTCAGTTACCAACCAAACAAATCGTTGGTGATTTCCAAGATAATGATGGTTACATTCTTGGTGTGAAGCTTTCTTACCAAGGAAAATAAGAAGTTATTATAGACAACTAAGTTAGACATGAGAAAGCGATCCATTATGGGTCGCTTTCTTGTTGGTTGAATTTAAATAAATATAAAGATCATAGAGATATGTAGATAAGGCTTCATAGAATTGATGGAGAATAGCCATCAGATTATAGAATTTAGAGGGTTGCTTATACTTGTTTTTGCTATACTAATTAATGAGCTAAGAGCAATGAGCGTAAGGTATAATCTAGCATTTAGGAAGTCTGATCAGACAATTAAAAACCTCGCTACTATGACAGTAGCGAGGTTTTCATTTCATGACGATAATCCAACGATACTTATTTATCTAAGTTCATTTCCATCTCTCTAAACTTCGCTGAGACTGAAGCTTTTGGACCACCTGTCATGATACTTACAGCAAAGATGGCAATGGTACTTAAGATAAAACCTGGCACAATAGCATATAACCAGCTATTTAAGGCCATACCATTCATCTCAAAAGGACCATAAATCCATAAAATAACGGTCAATGCGCCGACAACCATGCCTGCAACTGCACCATTTCGGTTCATACCGCGCCAGATTAGACTGAAGATAACCAGCGGTCCAAATGCCGCACCAAATCCTGCCCAAGCGTTAGAGACCAAGCTTAATACAGAGCTTTCAGGATTAGAAGCCAGCAAAATAGCAATGATGGCGACCGCAATAACAGACAGACGACCCACCATTACTTGGCGTTCTTCTGGAGCATCTTTATCAAAAAATAGCTTATACACATCTTTGGTTAATGAGCTCGATACCACCAATAGCTGAGATGAGATGGTACTCATGATCGCGGCTAAAATAGCAGCTAACAAGAAACCTGAAACGAGGGGTGTGAATAAAAACTGTGTAAATACTAAGAAAATAGTTTCAGGATCATCAAGGGTCATTGCTGTCTTTTGTACATAAGCACGACCTGCAAAACCTGTCATCAATGCACCAATTAAACTGACAATCATCCAGCTCATACCAATGTTTCGTGCCGTTGGTATGTCTTTGACTGAGCGAATAGCCATAAAGCGCACGATGATATGTGGTTGACCAAAATAACCCAAGCCCCAAGCCATCAATGAGATAATGCCAAGGATGGTCATACCGCTGGTGACATTAAGTAGGTTTGGATCAATGTTTCTGACCGCTTCAGTCGTGGCTGAAATGCCGCCAAGATCAGTAAAGGCGACGACAGGGACGATCACCATGGCAAATAGCATGATGACACCTTGTACAAAGTCGGTCATGGATACGGCTAAGAAACCACCGAATAAGGTATAGGCAACGACCACACCAGCGGTGACCCATAGACCCGTGCTATAAGAAAGGTTTAGTGAGCTTTCAAAGAGTTTACCGCCGCCAACCAAGCTTGCTGCGGTATAAACGGTAAAGAATAAGATAATTACGACTGCTGAGATAACTCGCAGCATGTGCGATTTATCCTCAAAGCGGTTAGCAAAATAATCGGGTAAGGTAATGGCATTGTCAGCGACTTCCGTATAAACGCGCAGGCGTGGTGCCACAATGATATAGTTTAAAAAAGCACCCAATGTCAAACCAAGTGCAATCCAGATGCTGACGACACCGTCCGCATACATATAGCCCGGCAGGCCAAGTAGTAACCACCCTGACATGTCTGAAGCACCTGCTGACAGTGCAGTCACAGCTGGACCTAGGTTACGACCACCAAGCATATAGCCTTCAGTATCGTTTGATTGCTTAAAATAAGCATAAACCCCAATGCCAATCATCACTAAGAAATAAGCGCCAAGTGATATCAGTACGCCGCTAGAAACTCCGTTCATATAAATAGTCCTTAACCAACATTGTTGGCTGTCATTATTTTTAACGAGAAAATTAAGTCTTGCAAGACGATGTTAGAAACAATATCTATAGACAAAAAAAGCCATTAAGTAGGACATAATGGCTTTTTTCCAATATCTTCTGTTAGTTTTATATGATTGATGCTGTTTTAGTGCCAATACTTATTAAACAGTATTGTATAGAAAAGGGCAAAGATATTGCTGTCTTACTGGATTAAATGCCATCTTCTCTTTACCGCTTGCCAAATAATAGCCACTTATATAACCAATCATTTAAAACCATTAAACCTACTGTTTACTATCATATATTACTGAAGGTGTGCAATATATGATTATCAGTGTCAGTTGGGTAAAATTATGTTATAAAAAACGTCAGCGGCATTATAACGTATGAATGTCGCAAATGCTAACGCCATGTTTTGCTAGCAAGTATTATTTTATCAAGTAGAGCTATTTTAGCTATTTTAGCTATTTTAGCTATTTAACTACAGTAGACTACGTGCTTTTATCAAGTAAGTGGCTATTTAGCAACTTGCTATTAGATTCACTATTCAATGGGTGCTAGCAAATCTAATAGCGCAGTCACACTGCTTGATTGGGTCAGTTTTGGATTAATAACCACGCCTAAATGACGCTGCAATTCGATATTATCTGCCATATCTATGCGCTCTAAGTCTTGACTAATCATGGTCTGCGGCAATACTGACCAACCAAGCCCTACAGACACTAGCATACGAATAGATTCAAGCGGGTTGGTGCTCATGGTGGCATAAGGTTTTAGATTATGTTTGGCAAATTCCGCTAAGGTGATTTGACTGGTAAAGGTATTGGCAGATGGTAAGATGGCAGGGTAGCGCGCCAATTGCTCAAGCGTCACATTAGACTTACTCGCCAAAGGTGACAAGGTGCCAGTCATAAAATAAAGCGGGTCTGACCATAGCGTATGATAGGTCAAACGCTTGTCATAAACAGGTGGCAGAGTCAAAAAGGCTAAAGATAAATCACCATCAAGCACCGCTTTATGGGCGGTTTCTGAATCAACGAAATGCACCTCTAGCTGTACGGCAGGATAGGCTTGGATAAAGTGCTTAAGAACAGGGGCAAGATGGTGCAAGCCTATATGATGGCTCGTACCAATGACAAGCTTGCCGGATACAATATGCTTAGAATGCTGCAGATTGATTTTAAAGTTTTCATAATCTTCAAGCCAGCGTTTGGCATGAGGTAACATCTCACTGGCGGCTTGGGTTGGGACAATACCGCGACCCACCGTATCAAATAACGTGATATTAAACTCATCTTCTAAGTTTTTGATGCGTTTACTGACCGCAGGCTGAGTAATAAAAAGCTTTTCTGCTGCACCCGAAATGCTACCTGTATTCATCACAGTCACGAATGTCGTCAAATTTGTGGTATTCACACCGTTGTCCTTAGCTGTATAGCGAGCTATAAATAAAAGTTGGCTGAGCCAATCATAATGTATTAGAAATAAAAGTTTGCAACTATGAAAGAATCATCAATTATTATTATAGGATTAGCCTGCTATAATCACAAGACATCGAAACGTATTTTCGACATATTTATTGTATTTACTTGATAATCTGCGCCATAACTCTTATTTTAGGCATCAATTATCGCAAACATTAGTAAGTAATAGATAAAACCACAGTCTAAATACTAGGGTTTTAGTAAATGAGAATACAGTCATTAGCCACTAAAAAGGATAGCAATATGGCCGGTCAAACGTTATATGACAAACTTTGGAATGCTCACGAAGTCACCAAGCGTGATGATGGTTCGAGCCTGATTTATATCGACCGCCATTTGCTCCACGAAGTGACCAGTCCGCAAGCGTTTGAGGGTTTGGAGTTGGCTAATAGAGCGCCGTGGCGTTTATCAGCCAATATTGCAAGCCCGGATCATAATGTGCCGACAGTCACCAAAGAGCGCTCAGAAGGCGTGGCAGGTATCAAGGATAAGGTCTCACGCTTACAAGTACTGACCTTAGATGAAAACTGTAGCAAATTTGATATCGCTGAATTTACCATTAATGATGCACGCCAAGGTATCTTGCACGTGGTCGGTCCTGAGCAAGGCTTAGTGTTGCCTGGTATGACGGTTGTTTGCGGCGATTCTCATACTGCCACGCACGGCGCACTTGGCTGCTTAGCGCATGGTATCGGCACCTCTGAAGTTGAGCATGTCTTGGCAACCCAGTGTTTGATTCAAAAGAAATCAAAAAACATGCAGATTCGGGTCACCGGTAAGCTTGGCGCTGGCGTGACCTCAAAAGATGTGGTGCTTGCTATTATTGCCAAAATCGGCACCGCTGGTGGCACCGGCTATGCGATTGAATTTGCGGGTCAAGTGTTTGAAGATATGAGCATGGAAGGTCGTATGACCGTCTGTAATATGGCAATCGAAGCGGGCGCACGCGTCGGTATGGTTGCCGTCGATGATACGACCATTAACTATGTGAAAGGGCGTCCTTATGCGCCAACTGCTGAGCAGTGGCAGCAAGCGGAAGCTTATTGGCGTACCTTGTATTCAGATGACGACGCTGTGTTTGATAGCGTGATTGAGATTGATGGTAGCGAGATAGCCCCGCAAGTGTCTTGGGGTACCTCACCTGAAATGGTCGTTGATATTACTCAATCTGTGCCAACGCCTGATCAAGCCGTTGATGAAGCGCAAGAAGAAGGCTGGTTACGTGCTTATACCTATATGGGCTTGCAGGCGGGTCAAAAAATTACTGATATTCAGCTTGATCGTATTTTTATCGGCTCTTGTACCAACTCACGTATCGAAGATTTGCGTGATGCTGCCGCCGTGATTAAAGGTCGTAAAGTTGCTGATAGTATCAAAGAAGCGATCGTAGTGGCTGGCTCTGGGCAAGTGAAGTTACAGGCAGAAGCAGAAGGCTTAGATGCGTTGTTTACGGACGCAGGTTTTGAATGGCGTGAGCCTGGCTGCTCGATGTGCCTTGCGATGAATGCGGATAAGCTTGAGCCGCAAGAGCACTGTGCCTCAACATCGAACCGTAATTTTGAAGGTCGTCAAGGCAATGGTGGTCGTACGCATCTGGTCAGCCCAGCGATGGCAGCAGCGGCAGCGTTAGCTGGTCATTTTGTTGATGTGCGCACCTTTTAATCGTGACGCTTTATTTATCAATAATAAATATATTTGATAGGACATACTATGCAAGCTTATAACACCCAAACCGGTATCGTTTGCCCACTTGATCGCGCAAACGTTGATACCGATCAAATTATCGCCAAACAGTTTTTAAAGTCTATTAAACGTACTGGTTTCGGGGTCAATTTATTTGATGATTGGCGCTATCTCGACGAAGGCTATCCGGGTCAAGACAATAGTGCACGTATTATCAATCCTGATTTTATTTTAAATCAGCCGCGCTATCAAGGCGCGACCATCTTGCTCGCGCGCCGAAACTTTGGCTGTGGCTCAAGCCGTGAACATGCTCCTTGGGCGCTTTCAGAGTATGGCTTTCGTACCGTGATCGCACCAAGCTTTGCCGATATTTTTTATAACAACTGCTTTAAAAATGGCATGCTACCAATTGTATTGGATGAAGAAGTCGTTGATAGCCTAATGAAAGCCACATTTGCCAATGAAGGTTATGAGCTGACTACCGATCTTGAGCGTCAAGTAGTGATTACTCCAACTGGTGAAGAGTATGCGTTTGAAGTCGATGACTTTCGTAAGCACTGCTTATTAAACGGTCTTGATGATATTGGGCTGACGTTGCAGCAAAGCGATGCGATCAAAGACTATGAGCATAAAATGATGCAAAAAACGCCTTGGATATTTAATGAGGTCAGAGCCTAGTGGTTAATCATAAAATCAAACCACTAATGGCAAACGATGAATAACGAATATGAGTCGCCATAAAAACGGGCTTAGCGCTAATACAGCGTTGAGTTATGGCGATTAAGTGGCTAAAATGAACGCTGATCTATTCTTACATTATTATCTTTTTATCTGATAAATAGCAGCCACCATTATGAATAAAATACGTTTTGCGGTATGGACAAGTACGGCTATTGCTGTAACCTTATTATCTGGTTGTCAGGCATTGACAGGCTATCAAAAGATAGAGCAAGCAGAAAGCGCAAGGGTATGGACGGGTACTATTAAACCCATCGCTGGCGAGGTAAATATTGCCTGTGTCGGCACCTACCATTGTGAGATTGTAAAGCTAGATCGCACCATGGTTATATCGCCTGAAACTCACAAACCTGTGAATGCCAGCATGGTGGTTGCGATGAAGGCTACAAGCCAAAACACCAAAACTCGCATGGGCAGTAAGCATGCTCAAGCTGCTATGACGATGGATATGACTCCGCTTATTCATAATAATGCCATTAAAGTTGTACCATTATCAGCATCTGCTATGCCGAACCTGACTAACTATTATGTTCGGGTCAAACCTGCCAAACGTGAAGTGCACATCAATTTTTATCCAGAGAATAATCTAGGTTATGTCGAGCGTTTTGCTATGATTCATGACTTTGCTAGCCCTGGTACTTATCAGCTACGTGCTTATCAAAAAAAGCCAGGTCAGAGTTCTGGCAGCTTGTTAGAAACAGCATCACCAGAGCCTTTATGTGTTGAGCTTTATCAGGGCAACACCGTACAACGCCGCTTCTGCAAGCAGATTGGTACTGAGCATCAAGGAGAATTTGTAGAAACGGGTATGGTTAAGGCGGCAGCAATGCCATCAAAAGTAAAGGTGAGAGCCAAAGTATAATCATCAAAAACTGTCGTTATTGGCTAAAAAAACATAAGCGCCTAATAAATAATAGCAATATAAATTTACTCAACCTCAAGGACCAGTATGGCAACGATTTTAACATTAGCGGGCGATGGTATCGGCCCTGAAATCATGACTCAGGCTATTGATGTGCTCAATGCGGTCAATGATAAGTTTGCGTTAGGTTTGACCCTTGAGTCTGGATTAATCGGCGGTGTGGCAGTTGATGCTACGGGTGAACCCTTGCCAGAAGAGACGCTAAAACTTGCACGTGCAGCAGATGCCGTGTTATTAGGTGCTGTTGGTGGTCCTAAGTGGGACGGTATCGAACGTAGTAAACGCCCTGAGCGCGGTTTGCTAAAAATCCGCAGTGAGCTTGGTTTGTTTGCCAATCTGCGCGTCGCCAAACTTTATCCGCAGCTTGTGAATGCTTCAAGCATCAAACCTGAGATTATCACAGGTCTAGACTTGCTTATTGTACGTGAATTGACCGGTGGTATTTATTTTGGCGAGCCGCGCGGTATTCGCACATTAGAAAATGGTGAGCAGCAAGGCTATAACACCATGGTATATAGCACCAGCGAGATCAATCGTATTGGTAAAGTGGCTTTTGAGTTGGCACAAACACGTGCACAAGCGGCAGGAACTACGGCCAAAGTCTGCTCTATCGATAAAGCCAATGTGCTAGAAGTCACTGAGCTTTGGAAACAGACCATGATTGAGCTACAGCAGGCAACATATAGCGATGTGGCGTTATCACATATGTATGCTGACAATGCTTGTATGCAGCTGATCAAAGACCCAAAACAATTCGATGTTATGGTAACAGGCAATCTGTTCGGTGATATCTTATCTGATGAAGCGGCGATGCTGACAGGCTCTATTGGTATGCTACCGTCAGCCAGCCTTGATGAAGCAGGTAAGGGTATGTATGAGCCTTGTCATGGTTCAGCGCCTGATATTGCAGGACAAGATATAGCCAATCCTCTAGCAACTATTTTGTCGGTCGCTATGATGTTACGTTATACCTTTAAACAAGAAGCGGCCGCCCAAGCGATTGAGCAAGCTGTCAGCGATGTGCTTGATGATGGTTTACGTACGGTTGATATTTTGGATCGTAGCGAGACAGGACTTAAACAAGTTGGTTGTCAGCAAATGGGGCAAGCGGTATTAGCAAAACTGCTCCAATAAAGATAAATAGCTTCTTATTTATTATCTGAAATTCTTAAAATTATAAAAAACCCATAATTTGCTGAGCAAGTTATGGGTTTTTTTACAGCTTGATTTTAGTAAGGGCAAGTATTCTCTAATGTTAATGCTTTAAACAGAAAGCTGCATAAAAGCATTTGTTTTAACACAGACACCGTACTCTCATGAACTTATTAACACAATGATATTATATGCTCACATGAGAATATGTCACCATAGCATACCTGTAATCGATTTGAATAATTAACAATTATAACTTTGTGATTCTTTATTATTAAAATAATAATTTAAAAAATTGGAGTAAGACATGTATCAATTGACCAAAATCAGCACGTCAATCGCAGCGCTTGGTCTATCAACCCTGGTATTTATGGGGCAAAGTATCGCGGCAACAAGCGATGTCAAAAATGATGCTGTGGAAGGCAGTGCAAAGATGATTGCCAACAAGAGCACGGAGTCTGCTAATACAAGCCTTGCTAGTGCAGCAGCCAGCAGTAATAGTAATAACGATAGCAACGATGTCAGTCCAGTAACCAATGGCGTGAGTCAGAAAGTGGCTGGTAAAAGTAAAACAGCGTCATCGCTGAATAAGTTTTTGCCAACCATAAAATATAGTACTGAAAGTTTGCCGACCGTTGCCCAAAAAGTTAATAGTGCAACTTGGAAACAAGGTATGAAAAGAAATCGTGATACTACCACTAAGTTGCAAGCTCTATTAAACTGGCATCAACATGGGGTTGGGGCGGTGGATGGCTATTGGGGAAAGAATTCTCGTAAAGCGATGCAAGCTTTCCAGATGGCAAATGGACTGACCGTGACTGATACGTTAAATACGGAGACGTGGCAAGCGTTAACCAAGAATAGTACGCTAATGGCACAGCCAGTATTGGTTAACTATCAGCTGACTGATGCGGATATCAATATAAAGACTACGGTCATTCCAGCAGGAGCGGAAGCCAAAGCTAAGCTTGAAGGAATGTACTATGAAAGCGTGCTTGAGGGTTTGGCAGAAAAGTTTCATATCAGCGAGAGCTACCTCAAAGCGCTCAATCCGAATGCTAAATTTGTAGTAGGTGAAACCATCACTGTCTACAATCCGGGCAATCCCAATACTAAGCCTGTTAGTCGAGTGGTTGCGGATAAGACCACTGAAACACTATATGCGTATGATGATAAAAACGTCTTGGTAGCCAGCTATCCAACGACTGTAGGTAGTACGGCCACACCATCACCAACAGGAACGCATACAGTCAAGGTTAAGGTACATGAACCCAACTATACGTATACTGCGAATAATGGCAGTAAGTCTATCTTGCCACCGGGCCCTAATAATCCTGTAGGGTCAGTATGGATTGGACTCAGTAAACCCTCTTATGGGATTCATGGTTCCCCTGATCCTGCTCGCATCAGTCGTCAGGCATCAGCTGGTTGTATACGTCTTACTAACTGGGACGCACTTGCATTACTTGGCGTGATACAAAGTGGGGCAACCGTTGAGATTAAGTAGGGGCTAAATCTTAAATAAAAAAATACCGCTGATATTTAGCGGTATTTTTTATGGTAAAACAATATTCATTTACTAAAATATGATAGTCAATAATGAGCAGGTTAGCAGTATCATTATTATTATCAGTTAAACCACTCAAGCATTATACATCTGCTCTTATAACTATTTTAGTAGATAAGAATTTAGTTTTTACCACGGTAAGTGATGCGACCTTTTGATAGGTCATAAGGTGTCATCTCGACCTTAACTTTATCACCAGTCAAAATGCGAATGTAATGCTTACGCATCTTACCTGAGATGTGCGCAATGATTTCGTGTCCGTTTTCTAAACGAACTTTAAACAAAGTATTTGGAAGAGTGTCAATAACTTCGCCTTCAAATTCAATAATATCGTCTTTTGCCATAATTTGTATCATCAATCAATTTAAAATAAGCCCATATTATACGTAAGTTAGCCGCTTAAAGCAATACAGAACCTGATTTTTACTTGACAGCCTTTAAGTGATATGTATATCAGCTCATATTGCTTTACTCGGGGAGATTTAACCAAATAGGTGTGAGCGGCGACTCAGGTAATAAGGTTTGAAAGCGCTCAGGATAATAGGCATTGATAAAATATAGCCCATCACCAGAAGCTGTGGGCGGCGCGACAGTGCGATCCTTTTTAGCCAAAATGTTCAAAAAATCCGCTGGCTCTAATTCATGTTGGCCAATTGCATAGAGCGTACCCATTAGATTACGTACCATATGATGCAAAAATCCATCAGCTTGAATATCAAAGACGATAAATGAGCCATGGGCAAACAGCTTAGCATGGCTAATATGGCGTATAGGCTGATTGGACTGACAAGCTGCTGCGCGGTAGCTACTAAAATCATGCGTACCAACGATATCGGCTGCCGCAAGCTGCATGGCTTTTAGGTCAAGCGGTTCATGAATATGGGTGACTTGATGATTGAGGATAGCAGGGCGCTGAGTTTGATTGAGAGTAATATAGCGATAACGACGGGCGATAGCGGCAAAACGCGCGTGAAAGTCATCGGGCATGGGCTGAATCCAGCGCAAAGCAATATCGTCAGGCAAGAGGCTATTCACACCGCGTAGCCAATTGTGCGTAGGCCGATAAGCGTGGGTGACAAAATGGGCAATCATATTGCCGGCATGAACGCTTGAATCGGTGCGACCTGCGGCAATCACTTCTACTGGCTCATTGGCTACAGTGCTAATGGCGGTTTCTAACGCCTCTTGTACGCCAAGTACTTCTCTTTGGCGTTGCCAACCGTGATAGTGAGTGCCCAAAAATTCAATAGCAATGGCTAAGTTATAGGTTGGGCGGTGTTCTTCGTTACTTGCGTTTACGGATATGGTCATGTTAAAGCTTATACGAAGTTTATGAGTGATGGTTTAGCGTTTTTTGATACTGGTGCTCATTTGCTGGACGTTATTTAACCAGCGTTGTCGACGCCGTGCTGGACTGTCGTAGCGCAGCAATAACCACAATAGACGCGCATAAATAGCTGGAATGGTTAAACGACCACCGGCTATCACTTGGTAATCATATTGCCAACTGCCCGCAGCATAGGTATCGCTCACCCCGCCAAACGGCGATTGGCTAGCGCATACGACCATGTGACCTTTTTCATAAGCCAGCTGTAGTGTTTCTGCCAACTCTACTGAATAAGGAACGTTGCCAGCACCATAACCTAATAAGATAATGCCACAAGGCGGCTGCGATAATAGCGCGCGCAGCTGTTGGTTTAATGCATCGGTTGCATTGGGCAAGCAGTACAACGCATGAACGTAAGCATTCTCGGCGCGAACGGCAATATCTGAGCTGATATTGTGTTGGTCATCAAGCCAATGCTGCCGACGCGTATCTGGCAAGGTTTTGACATAACTGTTGGCAGGATAAGCGGCTCTAGAGTGACCCGTAAATGCCATAAAGTCATGGCTATGTATTTTTTGTACTGTTTGTGCGGGCCATGATTCGCCGCCAAAACCAATCTTCACCCCAGATTCACCAGCACTTGCTAGCTTTAAAGAGTCAGTAAGGTTGTTCCAAGCATCACTTTGTACATCTACTTTATAAGAATGCAGCTCCTCGCTATCTAGCAGCGGACGCATACTACCGGTAACAACAATACAAATATCGCTACCTGCAAAGGCTTCTGCTAAGAACGCGCCTAAGTAGCTGAGTGTGTCTGTGCCCGTAATTAATACAAAACGTCTGCTACCTTGTTGATAAGCGGACAGTATCAGCTGATAAAAATGCACAAAATCACTGGGTGTAAACTGACTGCTGTCTTTAATCAGGGTATTGTGAAGCCAAGCAATGGGCGCTAGATTGGGCGCATTATTAGGCTCAGTCAATAACTGCTGCAAAGTTGGCAAAAAAATCTCTGCTGATAGTGGCGCTAATGGGCGACCATAACTGCCAAAAGTGCCGCCAGCATAAATAAGTTGGAGAGGTGCAGAGATTGTATTTGTCATAGAGGAGCGCACTATATTGGTTTTAAATTGCAAAGACGATGAATTAGTTTGATGGAAAGAGCCATCATTGCTAGAGAAGAGATAGTAAAACAAACAGCATTGTTATAATAAATTCAGCGAGTATCCTAAACGGGTAGAATACTCGCTGTCATAACAGTAGTTTTAAGCAGTGCGATCGAGCAGTCGTTGTGCTTGCTGCTGCTGTTCATCATTACCTTTAGCAATGACTTCATTAAGTAGGCGTTTGGCGCTATCATATTCGCCAAGCTGCACGTATTGACCTGCTAAATCTAGTGTGACTTGATTGCTGTCTAAGGATTTGACAAAATCAAAATCTGCTGCAAACCGTGATGAAAATTCTTCAGTAAGGCTAGTATCGTTTGCAGGAGCTATGTCAATAGCGTCATCGATAGGGGTGCTGACATACTCGTGATCACTTTCAACTGGCGTAACTGCTGTTGGAGACTCTGATAAAGATAAAGAATCAAAATCGAAATCATCGTCTATGACCGTATCATCATCGAACCTTAAAGTAGTAGGGGCAGTGCTAGAAGCGGCAGACTCATTTTTTATGCTGTCTGTTTCTTTAGCGATGATAGTTTCAATATTGGTGTCTTCGAAATTGATATCTTCGAAGCTAGTATCTTTAAAAATAAAGTCTTCAAAATTATCTTCGACAATAGAATGCTGAGTCTCTACTTGATCTGGCGTCTTATGTGACCCATCCTCACTATCTAAAGATAAGCTCAAATGATCATCTTCTAAATAAGCTGTTTCTGTTGTGATAGGCACATCGTTGATAACGTTATCAGTGTCAGTGTCAGTGTCAGTGTCTAAATCTAAGACAAAGTCATCGTCTAATGATAGAGCATTTAAACTGTTGTTAAAACTATCATTGGTAGTGTGAACGGTAGCGTCATTAGTAGGAGCCTCTATAACGATAAGGCTTGGCTCAGAGAACTCAAAATCAAAGTCGCTATCAGTACCAAGATGAGTATCAGTGTCGCTGTTTATAGCTACAGGTGCAGTAAAAATATCTTCATCTACTGCTTCAAACGTAGTGACAGATGCTGAATTCGTATCAGTATGCACAGGTTTATCAATGCTGTCTTCTAAATCACTCAGACTAAGATCAAACGCTTGCTCAATATGATCGAAATCATTATCATCAAAAGCATTTGAAGCCGTTAGGGTTTCACTCGTTGTTTCTGACAAGTCGTTTTTGTGGGCAACGTTTTGAACCGAATTGCTATCAAGAACAGCACTATTGCTGCTGACTTTATCAGTCGGTAGATCAAAATCTAAACTCTCAAACCCAGCATCTGCGCTGTTGTCTGCTGACATCGTTTGTTTAGCGACTTGGTTTTGCTCTTCGGTCAGCAAAGCTTTTAGCTCATCAGCTTGGGCAATGCTTTTGTCATCATTATTTGCTTTAATAGCATCATAGACTTTATTAAAGTTCTCAGACTCATCTATCGTGGCATATATCGCAAGGAGCTTGAGCGATAGCTGGCTGTCATTTGGCTTTTCATTTAAGCCGCGATTGAGGGTTTCAATCGCTTTATCGTAGCGCTGCTGGTCCATAAAACGTTGAGCAATCTCAACATGATCAAACTTTTTCTCATGATTGTTAGCTGTTTGAGTCGATATGCTGGTAGTAGCAGCATGCTTCGATACAGGCTCAATTTTGCCAGTATTTGTACTCAATCGCTCTGATGGTTGCTGGGCTTTATTCTTGCGCATGACCAAGACCGCAACAAGTAAAACAACCACCAATCCGGCGATGATATATAGCATATTATCCATAGTTACTCCACGCCTACGATCAGAGCTGCTTGCATTGATCTGTTAGGCAATTATTGATTGCGTAATTTTTCGAGACGAGCTTGCAGCTCAGCCAGTTTTTGATTTTGTAATTGTAGTTTTCGAGTATAACTGTCAAGCGTACCACTGGTTTTTGATAATTGCTGAGCTTGCGCGGCGGTATGTTGTCTTGATGATTTCAGCAGGCTTAACACCTCAGTGCTCAGTCCGTTACCCGTTGCCATGCCCGCTTTGGTTTTAGTACCCTCTGCGCTGCCTTCATAACCGGGAGCAAGGACAGAAAACTGTGCCTTTGGTAAAATCTGGGTCTTGGTGGTCACAGGCTTATTAGTAGGTGAGGTTTTTTGCGCACTAACACCTTTGGACATAGGATTTGATGCAGCTGATTTTTTTGCGACAGGGGTATTGGCACCTCTATATCGCCTTTGAGCACTGATAGCAGCTTCAAGTTTCTGCTGTGAAGGTAGCGCATCATAATTTGGCAAGCTTAGCTGTGCATCTGCTTTTAATTGATTGGCATTTTTATTGATAAAAGCGTCAGGATTTTGCGTCTGAATCTCTTTCATGACGGTTTGGACGTCGATATTGTTTTTTTCTGCGATTTGCTGTGCTATCACCCATAAGTTGTCGTTACGCTGTACGGTATAGCTCATCTCAGTACTGGCTGTCTGAGTTGAGGCAACACTAGAAGACTTGTATGGTGCCTCTTGCTGTAAAGCCACCGAGTTAGAAGGCTTATTGTGAGCAGTGATATCATTTGATGGCGTATTGTGGCTATTGTTTATGTTAATAGCGTTGTCTTTAGGGGTTAAAGCGACTTCGTTAGAGTCTAAATTTTTAGGATGCATAGGGTTAGCGGTCGTTATGGTTGCATTGTTTTTATCTTTAGCTTGTATCTGACGAGTGACTTGTATATTTAAGATATCAAACTGTTGGTCAGTGGCGCTAGCATCAGAAGGCATCTTTTTTGATGAGAGGCTCAGATTTGCGTTACGATCCTTTGCACTCGTTACTAAGACGCTGTTAGTCACATCCACAGCACCGTCTAATCTTCCGTTTTCTAAACGGCTAGGCGCATAGGTTGTGGTATTGCTCGATGTCGTTGCTTGAGCGCTGGGTGTTTGGGAGCTTGAGGTTTGAATAACAGGCGCTTGTATACTAGGCGATTGAATATTGCGCTCAGGTAGTGTCGCAGCCTTTAGGATAGACTTTGATGAATCAGATGCTAATAAAGGCGGCGGCGCACCATGTCTAATCGTTAATGGCTGTGCATTTGTGGTAGAAACCATGGGTAAGTTAGGCTTATTCGCACCTGTTACGACATTTTTAGAAGTTGCAATCGGTAAGCTGTCATTCAATGGCATCAATAATGTCTTTGGAATCACATTGCGCTGATTGCCATCGTTAATCGCTAGAACCACATCGGCAAAGGGTTTCGACATAGGCTTGGTAGTGGTAATAAAAACCTGACCACTGGTCGCTGACGTCGGGTGAAAGCGTACGTTCATGGAGTCAGTTGGCGACAGACCCATTTGTTGATAGATAGCAGAATTCGCCAAGCTGGCTGAAAAGTCCGTACTTTCAATATCGGTTACCATGATACTGGCAACCAAAGGTTCGTGCTGAGCTGAAATCACAACGGTCTTACCGATAGTCGCTGCTTGAGCGCTAGATACTAAGGCTGCATAACTTACCGAACAAAATAATGCCATCGATACTGCACGATGTATGCTAGTCAAGCGATAAGATAAATGACAAGACATATGCAGCCCTTTGGAGTAAAAGTTGTCTGTATTGTTATAACAAAATAGTGTTTAGTTTACCAGTTTATTCCACTGCTGTTGCGATCAATAGCTCACTTATATGCTTAATATCTATACACATCAGTCAACTTTTTTATCAAGCAGCATCGCATCACCATAACTAAAAAACCGATATTCAGATTCGACGGCATGTCGATAGGCTTCTTCGATAGATTTTTTTGTGGCAAATGCGGAAACCAGCATCAGCAGAGTAGATTTTGGCAAGTGAAAATTGGTCAATAGTTTATCAACGACACCAAACTTAAAACCTGGATAGATAAAAATATCTGTATCACCTGCCCAGCCAGAGAGGGGTTGTCCATCGACTGCGGTTTGTTGGTAGGCTGTTTCAAGGACACGTGTGACCGTAGTTCCAATAGCGATGACTTGCTTGCCATTGGCATGGGTCTGATTGATAAGGTCGGCAGTATCTTGAGGCAAATGCGCATACTCACTATGCATCGTATGGTTCAGCAGATTCTCTGTTTTTACCGGAGCAAAAGTACCTGCGCCAACATGCAGTGTCACAAAAGCGGTTTGAATACCTTTTGCCGCAAGCTTTTCTAATACGAGTTCGTCAAAATGCAAGCTTGCTGTTGGAGCAGCGACGCTGGCAAGCTTAGCAGGATCATGAAATACAGTCTGATAGCGAGTATTATCGGTGGCGTCTGCATGACGTTCAAAATAGGGTGGAATCGGTAGTTCACCATACTGCTCTAAATCAGGCAGAATGGGAGCATCAAATGCCAAGATAAATAAGTTATCTTGACGCCCAACCATGATACCAGTCATATGACCATCAGCAAGTACAAAACCTTGCCCAAGCTTTAGCGCTTTACTGGCTTTGATATGACAAAGAGCGATATGCTTTTCTGCCAGAACTGTCATGTCTATGATGTCAGGCTGTGCCGCTATTGCGTCTAAATCAGTACTATAATCATTACTATGCAAATCCGATAGCGAGACTAAACGCTCTATTAATACTTCAATCTTGCCACCGGTATCTTTTTGACCAAATAAGCGCGCTTTCATCACTTTGGTGTCGTTAAAAATAATCAAATCGCCGGCATTAAGTAAATCTGGCAACTCAGAGAACTGTTTATCTGCAACTTTAACATGAGTACTTACATGATTGGCAGGTAAATAAAGTAGCTTGGATGCGGAGCGCTGCGCCAATGGATAACGGGCTATCAGCTGATCTGGCAACTCATAGTCGTAATCATCAACACTTAAGTAGTCTAAAGTATCGTCATTATGACTGGCAGTGATTTTAGAGTGAGGAGTTAAGGTTTGAGGTGCAAAATCAGTCATAAGAAAGTCTTTCAATAGCAGGAAATTTTGAGGGTAATTGTAGCAGAAAAGAGGGTTTGAAAGCATGTTTTACTAAGCAGCATTGTTTGATTCGCTTTCGATTATCAGTAAAATAGCCTAAGTAAAATTTAAAAAAGTCTGTATAGGAAAGTGATTTAAAAAATTACGCACAGAATCATTCAAATAAATTTAATTGTGGTGTGAGCTCGGTGGCAGAGGTCAGGGAAGAAAACGTCACCCCAACCAAGCGTATAGGAAGGGCACGCGGAATATCCAAAAATAGTTTGTCTATCCAGAAGTGAGCGGATTCTGCACTATCAAATGCTGTCGATAACGTATGCGAGCGCGTAACTTGCGTAAAGTTGGCGTATTTTATCTTTAGCGTAATGGTATAGGCAATGAGCTTTTTTTTGCACAGCTGATTAAAGGCGTCGGCATTTTGCGCGTAGATTTGTCTTTTCAGCTCATTGTCATCGGTCAAATTGTCTTTAAACGTGGTCTCAGAGCCAACCGACTTATGGATGCGTTCAGACTTGACGGCACGCTCATCACGCCCGTGAGCGATATCATGATAAAACTGTCCACGCTTACCAAACTCATTGACCAATAGGGCAGCTGGCGTGCGCCGAAGGTCAGCGCCGTTACTAATGCCCATGGCATGCATACGCTTGGCCGTTGCCTTCCCAATACCGTGGAAGCGCTCAATAGGTAAGGTGCTGATAAAGGCATCAGCATCCGCTGGCGTGATGACCGCTGTGCCATTGGGTTTATTGATATCAGAGGCGATTTTTGCCAGCATTTTATTAAATGAGACACCGGCAGAGGCGTTTAACCCCGTTTGTTCTAAAATCTGCGCCCGTAACCAATTTGCCATCAATGTGGCTGAGCCTTGATGAGCCGTTAATCCGGTGACATCCAAATAGGCTTCATCTAATGATAATGGCTCAACGTGCGGGGTCAGACTGTGCATGATACCACGTACCTCATTACTAACAGCGCGGTAGACATCAAAGCGCGGCGGTGCAAATATCACCTCAGGGCAGCGTTTTCTGGCTTCATAACATGACATGGCAGAGCGTACGCCAAACTGTCGGACCTCATAGCTTGCTGCCGCAACCACGCCGCGACCATTGGGATCGCCGCCAACCACCAATGGTTTGCCACGTAACTCAGGGAAATCGCGCTGTTCTACACTGGCATAAAAAGCATCCATATCGATATGAATGATTTTTCGAAGATCAAGTTGGTTCATGGCGGGCTTAGCATTTGTTAGGGTAACAGGTGTCGTCATAGAACTATTTTACCTGAATTTGTGCCGTTATTTCAGTCTCCGTATTCACTTAAAAGATGAGAGATATTATATGAGTTGATAACAACAGAAGCTTTATGCAATATTTAAAGTTATTTAAATACTTAACATATGTTGTGAGTTATAATCATAGTTTTCATCGTCAATATTTAAAGAAAAAATTGGTTTTTGAAAGAGTTAAATCTGATAAATAGCGTAATATTGCTAATTGTACTGACCATTCATATTCATATCTTGACCATTCGTCGGAAATACGATATCGAATCGTTACATTTTTGCTAGTATAGCGTTACAATAAGACAGCTAGGATACAAAGCTTTTATAGAGTAAAGCTAAAAAGCTAAATAATTGTTAAATATAGGAATAATGTCTGATGGGTACAGAATAGCAGCAAATGGATTTGCATCGCTTCAGTAGAAAAGGTCATTATCGAAAAACCTATATTCCATGACGAATGGCTCAAGCTAAGAGCAGTTAAGGAGCTGGATATGAATAATGAGTTGAGAGGGAGTGATTTAACACGCGCATTGCTTGCACGAGGCGATGAACAAATATGGTGCGCAGTCGATGATGAGAGTGACGAACAAGCGATGATGGATCAGTGTGGGAACGATTTCACCGCTTATATTGTCGAATTTAGAGATGGCTGTTTTTATTGTAATTGTGGTAGCGCTTGGTTGTTTGCAGTACCGATAAAAATAGTGGCTGCAACACAATCTGATATGAATATTTGACTATACTATTTTCTATATTTTAAATTAAACCGTCTAAATGACAATAGCACCACTATATTCCCAGAAAAAAGCCTCCGATTTAGGAGGCTTTCTTGTACTTATATCATGCGTGTGGTGCATCAGGCTGTACCATAGGGTCAGCGTCGGCAAAAGCCTTTAAGGTTCGACAATGAGCGTCGATGGCAACAATATGCGGATAAGCACTCAAATCTACTTTGAAGCGCTCAGCAGAGGAGACCTGTGGAATCAAATAACAATCTGCAAACGTGGGACTGTCGCCATAGCAGAATTTACCACGTGTTTTGTCTTGGGCTAAGCGTTTTTCGAGAGCGTCAAAACCCTCACTCATCCAGCGGTGGCACCAAGCCATTACTTGATCTTCAGCTACTGATAGCTCATTACGCAGATACTGCAACACCCGTCGGTTGTTTAGCGGATGGATATCACAGCCAATCATAGCGCTCAGCGCCCGTACTTGCATGCGACCTGCTGCGTCTTTAGGCAACAAAGGATGCTCAGGATATGCTTCTTCTAACCACTCCAAAATAGCAGGACTTTGATATAACCATAAATCCTCTATTTGCAATACGGGCACCAAGCCTTGAGGATTGATAGATTGGAAGACGGCTTCTAATTGCTCGTCTTTTGCTAAATTAACCGCAATATAATCATAATCTAACTGCTTTAAATTCATGGCGATACGGGTACGATAAGAGGTACTACTACGAAAGTAGCCATAAAGTGTCATCATAATGCATTCCTTTTATTATGCTGTGTTGTGAGTAAGATAAAGGGTTATAATTACGGGGTCTATCGTTATCTTAACGCTAACGATTATGACATTAAGTTTTAATTTTCTAATATTGTATTGATAACGCATTTTGTACATCATTCACAGAGTAAACCATGCCAGCAGCTAAAAACCTGATAGACACTCATGCTACTATGAATAAAAACCAAGGCGGTGTCCAATCGCTTGAAATTGGGCTGTCAGTATTAGACGTGCTCATTGATTATAATGAGCCGATGATGCTAAAGGATATTGCTCAAGCGCTGCAAATGCATCCAGCAAAGTGCCACCGTTATCTGGTCAGTCTTATTCGTAAACACTATGCTCGCCAGCTCAGTGATGGACGCTATGGGCTGGGCGATAGAGTTCAGGCAATGGGCATACTCGGAGCTATGGGGCATAGTGGGTTTAATCAAAACAATATCTTGGATCGCCTAACACATATTGCTAATGAGCTTAGAGACACGCTACACTGCGGCGTTCAAATCGCCAAATGGTTTAGCGAAGGACCTATTATCATACAATCGGTTGAACCAGATAGCGCTATTAGTATCATCACCCGCATCGGCTCGCGTATGCCACTGACCACGTCGGCGACAGGTCATCTGTTTGCAAGCTATCAACCAGATACCCTTATCAAACCCTTGGTCATCGCAGAATGGCAAGCAAAGCAAGAGACAGCAATAACAGAGAAATGGCAACAATTTAACCAATTGCGAGTGCAAGTTCGTACTCAAGGCTATGCGACTGTCACCGGTGATATGCTGATGGGGATTAATGCGATTACGATTCCGGTCATCATACCTCAGCATGATAGCAGTATAACCGCATCCAGTATGGGCACGTTGTCAATCGATAGCTTGCCATTGGAGTATGCCATTACCATCATCGGTACTACAGAGCAGTTGCCCATGAGTGAGCAGCATAATGTGGTCGAGCAAATACTGGCGATAGCGCAGCGTTATCAAATAGTGTAGCTCATGAAATAGCTAAGACTTATCTTAGCTATTTTATAAAGAGTCATCTGCATAACTAAAACACATCACTCACCGACAGGTGCGACCTCTCGTGCTTCAGCCAGCTCTTCTGCATGTAAAAACTGGGTATGAGCTGGGGCACGTTTGGTACGTGACCACTCATCTAGCATGTCATACTTCATCTCTTCTGTAATCATCGAGACTTTTTCTTCTGAGGTGACATCGTCGTAGGTAAGCTCCATACGATGGCCGTTTGGATCAAAGAAATAGATAGAATGGAAGATGCCATGATTGGTCACACCGACCACATCAATGCCGTTATCTTCCAAATGTTTTTTAGCCGCCATTAAAGCATCACGGTCTTTGACCTTCATTGCTAAGTGCTGCACCCAATCAGGAGTATTAGGATCTGAGCCCATTTCTGGCTGATTTGGTAATTCAAAGAACGCCAACACATTGTCATTGCCGGCATCCAAAAACACATGCATATAAGGGTCAAAGGCTTTGGTTGAAGGCACATGGTCTTCTGCAAAGGCTAAGATAAAGTCCATATTTAGATGTTTTTTATACCATTCAACGGTTTCTTTGGCGTCTTTGCAGCGATAGGCGACATGATGGATTTTTTCAATTTTAAAACTCATATCAAACTCCTTTTGATAGGGTATGCGATTCAAAAAACTGTCAGAGCATCATTAACAGATAATCATTCTCTGACAGTGTGAGCCGTTTATTTATACAGCTGGTTTATATCCGACTGTTATTTGTCAAAATCAAAAGTAAGGGCAGGTAACACTTTGCCGCGCACTTCACCAAAGCCAACACGAATACCATCTTTTTCGCTATAGCCTTTCATGATGACCGTATCGCCATCTTCGATAAAGCTACGTGTCTCGCCACCTTTTAAAGTCACTGGTTTGGTCGCATTCCACGCAATCTCCAGCATCGAGCCATAAGAGTCTGGCGTCGGTCCTGAAATAGTCCCTGAGCCCATCATATCGCCGACTTCTACTTTACAGCCAGTAATCGTATGGTGGGTCAGCTGCTGCGCCATAGACCAATACATATATTTAAAATTGGTCTTACAAACCACCGTTGCTTCTTCAGCATTTTCAGGCAATAGCTCGACCGATAGAGTGATATCAAAGCTGCTATCAGAATCTTTTTCATTTAGGTAAGCCAATGGTTTTGGCTCTTGTGTCGGGCATGGCATTTTAAATGGTGCCAAGGCATCCATGGTCACAATCCAAGGTGATACTTCAGAGGCAAAGGTTTTGGCATTAAATGGACCTAACGGCACATATTCCCATTTTTGAATATCACGAGCTGACCAGTCATTGAGTAATACCATGCCAAAGATATGATCCGCGGCATCATCTACGGCAATCGGCTGACCGATGCTATTGCCTTTACCAACGACAAATGCGGTCTCAAGCTCAAAGTCCAAACGCTTACAAGGCGAGAAAATAGGGCGATCATCAGCATTGGGCTTTAGCTGACCCGATGGGCGTATCACATCCGTGCCACTGACGATAACGGTGCTAGCGCGTCCGTTATAACCGACTGGCATCTCAGTCCAGTTAGGTAGTAGGGCGTTATTTGGATCACGGAACATAGTGCCGACGTTGGTTGCGTGTTCTTTAGACGAATAAAAATCAGTAAAACCGGGCACTTGCACAGGCAGATGCATGGTGACATCTGCTTGCTTAAATAGGGCTTTTTGCTGCAAGTCTGTGTTATCACGCAAGGTATCACAGTCACTAGAAAGTAGCGTCTGTATGGTTTTACGTGCTTTGGTCCAGTTGTCTCGACCAGAATCAATAAAGGCGTTTAGGGTCGGTTGATCAAAATATGGACCACCGTCCAAACTTAATAGCCCTTCAGCTTCAAGTACGGATAAGTCTAATACGTGCTCACCAATAGCCACACCGGCGCGGCGTTTGCCGTCGGCAGTATCGCTAAAAATGCCATAAGGTAGGTTATGAATAGAGAAGTCAGAATCGGTTGCGATATCGAGGAAAGATGAGAGGTTTTTGTCAATCGTTGACATGATCGGCTCCTTGCTAAAGCGAATATTAAATTACGTTATAATTAACTACTTACGTATAATGTAATTTATAGCGTAATTGATTGCAAGTTTTTTATGTGATGGTTCTATAAATTGATTGAGTTTTGACCGAGACTAAAAGCTATAGTCAGTGAAAAGTCATATCGACACATTAGGTACTGCTGGTATCAATTTTTCTTGCTTGCTGTGCCCATGCAGACAGAGGCTGCAAAAAATTTGTACCAGCAGTACTGTAGTATTTTGACTATATTTGCCTTTTTTGCTAAAAATATCACCACTACGAAATCTAACGCATAAAAAAGGCTGAGCAATAATGCTCAGCCTTTTTTAAATCTTAATAGATGATATGAATTGATTAATCTTTTAAAACGTCAACCATCGCATTGGCAACATAGTCAATATTACTGCTGTTTAAGCCAGCGACACACATACGTGAGTTCGATACCATATAGATACCATACTTGCTTTGTAGTTGTGCAACTTGTTCAGGCGTTAGACCTGTAAAGCTAAACATACCGTTTTGTGCGGTCAAGTAACCAAAACTACGACCTGGGATTTTTTCTTCTAATACTGACTTGAGCTTGCTGCGCATAGATTTGATACGGTCACGCATGGCATATACTTCGCCAACCCATTGCTCATGTAGCGCTTCGTCGTTCATAACGATATCGACCACACGACCACCATGTGACGGCGGGCTTGAGTAGATGCGACGTACCGTAGAGTTCAGCTGACCAAAGACGCGATCAGTTTCATCTGTAGTTGGGCAAACAACGGACAGACCACCGACACGCTCGCCATATAGTGATAAGTTTTTAGAGAACGAGTTGCTGACAAATAATGGCAGACCCATCTCGACCGCTTTACGAATGGCGTAAGCGTCGCTGTCCATATCTTCACCAAAGCCTTGATAGGCGATGTCCATAAATGGAATCAGCTCACGCGCTTGAATGACGTTTAGTACTTGATCCCATTGCTCACGCGTCAAATCAACGCCCGTAGGGTTATGACAGCAAGGATGGAGCAGCAGAACGTCGTCTTTATTCAATGTCTCAAAAAACGCGATCATCTCGTCAAATTTGATGCCACCAGTAGCAGTATCGTAGTACGGGTATTTACCGACTTCGACGTCCGAGCCTTCAAAGATAGCAATGTGGTTGCCCCATGTAGGATCGCTGACATAGCACTTAGACTGCGGGAACCATTCGTGGATGAATTCTGCGCCAACTTTTAACGCACCAGAACCACCGATGGTCGCGATAGTAGCAACCAAGCCATCTTGTAAAATCTGAGCGTCTTTACCAAACAGCAATTCTTGACAGCCTTTACGATGTCCTGGTAAGCCTGCCATTGGCAAATAAGGACGCGGTGAGATAGGATCAGCAATACGCTGTTCAGCAGTTTTTACACACTCAAGTACTGGCATTTGGCCATCTTCATCATAGTATACGCCGACACCCAAATTGACTTTATCTGGGTTGGTGTCCGCGGCAAATTTGTCCATCAATCCTAAGATTGGGTCACCGGCATAATAATCGATACGTTCAAACATGTGTTTTCCTTACAAGGGATATAAGTATAAAGGTATAAGTTGAGGCGCTAAAAAGCATAAACCAGTTTGGGCATTAACTCAATGTTAGATTCCATTATCCCCACCAATTCATGCATTTTTTTGCTTAGTCATGCTATTTTTCTGGCATCATCATTTAACTTGTTTTGATAAAGGGTATAAAACTGGCTATTAAATATTTTGCAAATCATCAAAATGGCTAGCAAAATAGCCCTGCAAAAAATTCTTAAAAGCAACGCTGGCTGGTGATAGGGCGCGCGATGAGCGTTGGTAAATAAAAAATCGGCGCATTTTGATGGGCTGCGTCAACGGTCGCATCTGTAAACCATTGGCGCTAACCCAGTCTATCACCTCCGGCATATAAGGCAGACACAAGGTAATGCCAAAGCCTTGACGGGTCATCTCAAGCGCCGTTGACATAAAGTTGACTTTATAGCGCGCTTGTTGGATATGGGTTGCGATACGCTCATCAAGCTCAGCGGTCACTTGCTCAATAAATGGACCTTGTAGAGTAATAAGGGGCGTATCAATCAAATCCTGCCAAACAATCTCAGTCTTACGTGCCAGCGCGTGACTATCAGGCATGACCACACAGAATGGCAGCTGATATAACAAATCGGCGCTGATATCATCTTCAGCGTCCATAAATTCAAGCTCAGTGCCCACGCCCAAATCCACCTCAATGTTTTGAATGTGTTCTAAGACATTCTCTGCTGAGCAATCAAGCAAAGACACGCTGATGTCAGGATATTCTTTGGCAAATTGAGCGATCACCGCTGGCATAGAGGACGCGGCAAACTGTGATACAGCAAGCCGGACCTGACCTTGCGCCAAGCTTGTCAAACTACTGGCTTCATTTTCAAACAGCTGCATCTCATTTAAAATGCGCCGCGCTTGTGGCAATAGATGCCGTCCAACTGCGGATAAAGACAGCTGGCGTGTGGTGCGATCAAATAATACGATGCCAAGGCTAGATTCGAGCTCTTTTATTAAGCCACTGACCGCTGATTGGGTCAGATGCATCTGATCACTAGCACGCGTAAAACTGCCAGTGTCAGCGACTTTGATAAAAGCGGTGAGTTGGCGAATGCTGATATTCATAAGTAAACCTGATAAATAAATCAAAAAATACGATTAGTCTTATAAATCAAGCTAATCTAATATAAATGCATCGTCAATAGAAATTATTGATGAAATCTATATTTAGCTGATGTTTAGCGCTTTATACCACCAATCGCAATTAAGGATGATGACAATGGCAGATTTATTTGACAACCCTATGGGCCTACAAGGTTTTGATTTTGTAGAGTTCGTCTCTCCAGAGCCTGAGCTTGTCGAAGAGCTGTTTCGCAACCTTGGCTTTTCCCATATCGCCAATCACCGCTCAAAAGATGTTGCCTTGTTTCGCCAAGGAGACATCAATCTAATCTTAAACCGTGAGCCAAAAAGTCATGGCAGCTACTTTTTAGGTGAGCATGGTGCAGGCGCTTGTAGCATGGGCTTTCGTGTAAAAAATGCCCAGCAAGCTTATGATTTGGCGATCGAAAACGGCGCTGAGCCAGTCGATGTTAAGACAGGGGTGATGGAGCTGCGTCTACCAGCAATTAAAGGTATCGGCGGCTCGCTTATCTATCTTATCGACCGCTTTAACGCTGGCAACTCTATCTATGACATCGATTTTGAATATCTGCCTGATGTTGATAAACATCCAAAAGGCTTTGGTTTCAAAGTAATCGATCATCTAACGCATAACGTCTACCGTGGTCGCATGGCGTACTGGGCTGACTTCTATGAGCGTATCTTTAACTTCCGTGAAATCCGCTATTTCGATATCAAAGGTGAATACACTGGCCTTACCAGTAAAGCGATGACCGCGCCTGATGGTAAAATCCGCATTCCGTTGAACGAAGAGTCAAAGCAGGGCGGCGGTCAGATCGAAGAGTACCTGATGCAGTTTAATGGTGAAGGTATCCAGCATATCGCGCTATTAAGTGATGACTTATTGTCTAGCATCGACAAGTTGCGAGAGATGGGTATTCCGCTTATGACAGCGCCAAACGACAGCTATTATCAGATGCTTGATGAGCGTCTTCCAGGTCATGGTGAGGATATCTCTGAGCTACAAATGCGCGGTATCTTGTTAGATGGCACGACTGAGGGCGATGTGCCGCGTCTGCTGCTACAGATTTTCTCTGAAACCATCTTAGGTAGCCCAGTCTTCTTTGAATTTATCCAGCGTAAAGGCGATTACGAAGAAGGCTTTGGTGAAGGTAACTTTAAAGCCCTGTTTGAATCAATTGAGCGTGACCAAGTACGCCGCGGCATGGTTGGTCAGGAAGAGACTGAAACGCCATAACTGTCAGAGATCGTAGAGTAAGCATTAAAGGGGCAAGATGAAAGGGGTTTATCTTGTCCTTATTACCTTTGTTGTCCTGCTATTTCATAATAAAGCTAAAAGCTGGGCGGATAAAGTGAATAGAGTAAATGACTGATACCAAGGTATTAGACTCATTGCAATACAAGGAAACTGGGCATGGAAAGCCGTCAACAGACTACTGCACATACAAAGCCTGTCAGTGTGAATACGCTCAATGATGAAGCGCTCAATGCTGAATCAACGAGCACTGAAGCGTCTACCCATCATGTTACTCAGAAAAAGCAACCTTACCTATCGCATCAGCCAGACACTAATGGACATATCCATTATAGTGCCGATGAGAATGCGATGTGGCAAGCGCTGCTTGAGCGCCAAGCCAAGCAAATACCCGATCGTGCCTGTTCAGCCTATCTTGAAGGTCTAGAGAAACTCAAGCTACCGGCAACGCATATTCCGCAGCTACAAGATATCGATGAGGTATTGCAAGCGACGACCGGTTGGCAAACTGCAGCAGTACCGGCATTGATCAGCTTTGGTAAATTCTTCAAACTCTTAGCGGATAAATGCTTTCCGGTTGCAACCTTTATCCGCCGATTTGATGATATGGACTATATCGAAGAGCCAGATATTTTTCATGAAATCGTTGGACACTGTCCGCTCTTGACCCATCCTGCGTTTGCAGCATTTAATGAAACCTATGGCAAGCTTGGTCTCAATGCAACTAAGCAAGAGCGTCTTTACTTGGCGCGCCTGTATTGGTTCACCATCGAATTTGGTTTGGTGGGTGCAGCAAAAGAAACTCGCAAGATTTACGGCGGAGGTATTTTAAGCTCACCATCTGAAACCATCTATGCTCTAAGCGATACGCCGGACTGTCGTGCATTTGATTTGATTGACGTATTGCGCACGCCTTACCGTATTGACCAAATACAGCCTATCTATTATGCGATTGACGATTTGGATACGCTATTTGATATCGTGAATAGCGATATTATGGGCGCTGTAAAAAAGGCGATGAATTTAGGGCTGTTTGAGCCGACGTATGCTATAAAAACGGCATAATAGACGGTGTGTTTTTATAAGTAATAACAAATCTGACGTCAACACGGACGTATATTTATTAAAAATTAACAATGAAGATAAAGGGACATTATAATGACGACATTATCACAAGCCAGCTGTGAAGCCTGCCGTATCGGCGCACCAACCGTTAGCGACAGCGAAGCCACAGAGTTATTGCAACAAATCCCAGAGTGGACGTTGATTGAAGTCGATGGTATCAAGCAATTACAGCGCCAATATAAATTTAAAAACTTTGTCACAGCAATGGCATTTGCCAATGAGCTTGCTGAGATTTCTGAAGCAGAAGGGCATCATCCGGGTATCATGGTAGAGTGGGGCAAGGCGACCGTTACTTGGTGGTCACACAGCATCAAAGGTTTGCATCGCAATGATTTTGTTATGTCAGCCAAGACCGACAGTCTACTCACCAAATAATCAGAGTAGCAATACTGCTAACAACTGATTAAACTTATCACCCTAAAATCAAACCCTGTTGCCAGAAACTACTGGCACTCTAAGGATGTGTGATGCCTCCAAAAATTCTAACCCAAATCTCAGCTCAACTGGCGTTTATGATTTCAGCCATTGTTATTGCTATCATGGGCGTTACCATGATTGGCTTTGGCTGGGTACCGCATTTATCATTAATCCTCGCTATCTGTGTGCTACTAGGCATAGGTATCTTTAAAGGATTAAGTTTTGATGACATGCAAGCGCAAATGGCATCTGGCGTTATGCGCGGTATTGGTGCAATCTATTTATTCTTCTTTATCGGTCTGATGGTCGCCGCCTTAATGATGTCTGGTGCCATTCCAACTCTGATGTATTTTGGTTTTGAGCTGATATCGCCGCAGTATTATTATATCTCAGCCTTTGTGTTGACCTCTATCATTGGCATCGCCTTGGGCAGTAGTTTGACGACTGCCGCCACACTTGGCGTGGCGTTCATTGGTATGAGCAATGCCTTTGATGCCAATGTCGCAATAGCGGCGGGCGCCGTGGTATCAGGGGCATTCTTTGGTGATAAAATGTCACCATTGTCGGATACCTGTACCATTGCATCAGCGGTTGTGGGCATCGATTTGTTTGAGCATATACGCAATATGATGTATACCACCGTGCCAGCATGGATACTGACGGTTATATTATTTTGGTTTTTCTCAGGACAGACAGCTGGCTCTGATTTGAGTGAAGTAACGATGTTACAAGGACAACTGATCGACAGCGGCTTGGTACATGGTTATGCGGTATTGCCATTTGTGGTTTTGATTGCGCTAGCGCTACTGCGAGTCAATGCTATTTATACCATTATCTGCACCATCGCTGTGGCGATTATCATTACCTATATACATAGCTCGCCAAACTTTGGGCAGTTAGGTGGTTATTTCTTTGCTGGTTACACGCCTGCAGAGTCGTTAGAGCTTGGTGAAGTGGGCGGTATGCTATCGCGTGGCGGTGTACAAAGCATGTTCTTTACCCAAGCCATTGTGATATTGGCGCTAAGTTTAGGTGGACTACTGACAGCGTTGGGTATTTTGCCAGCACTATTATCTGGCATCAAAGACAATTTAACGACAGCTGGACGTGCCATTTTTGCTGCTGCCATGTCAGCACTGAGCATCAACGTCCTTATCGGTGAACAGTACTTGAGTATTCTGTTATCTGGTACAGCATTTCGTCCGACGTTTGAGCGCTTGAATTTACATCCAAAAAATCTATCGCGCACCATTGAGGATGCCGGTACCGTTATCAATCCACTTGTACCTTGGAGTGTCTGCGGTGTCTTTATTAGCCAAGCGTTGGGTGTACCCGTGCTTGATTACCTACCTTATGCGTTCTTCTGTTATCTATCACTGCTACTGACGATATTGTTTGGTTTTACAGGGATAACGATTACGCGTAAAGATGGTTCCAATGTCCGTAAACACCAAAAAGCACAAGCAGTAAATTAAAAAGAACAGCATTTTATTAAGCAACATCTAAACACTATCTAAACACCAACCCCTTTAAAGAGTATTTATTCTTTAAAGGGGTTTTTTCGTAATAGGCTCATCATCTGCTCTAAAAATTCAGCGACGTGCTTATGCAGGTTTTCACGATATGCCCAATGATGTTTGACCTCGTAACTTGCCACATCGGGCAATAAGATTTTCATCAGACCCGCATCTTTATAGCGCTTAGCAAAATCATAAGGTAGATAGCCGACATGATGACCGGCAAGAATTAACTGCGCTGTTGCATCCATGTGATAGGTAGTCGCGCTCAGGGTTTTGGGGCGGATATGGTTAATATTGTGGTCGACCACATAGCCACGCTTTATCCAAGGATGATGCTGTTCTAAGTCCTCAAAGCTCAGTCCTTCTGATTTATCAAATAAAGGATGCGCCCGCCCGCAGCAAACCACCTGCTGCTCAATAAAAGTAGGTTTAAAGCTGAGCAGCGGTGGAAAGCTACCGAAATAACCAACGCCAATATCGCTTTCATTGCTAAGCAGCTTATCTAACATACTCTCAGGGCTTTGCACATCGATTGAAAAATGGATAAGCGGATTGTCACGATAACTGGTAGCTAAGCACTGCTGCAAAGCATCATAAAAAAACGTCGGCATCTGATCCGTTAAACATAGGCGAATATGACCGCCACGAACCGAATCCAATTGACGAATATAATGCAGTTGGTGCTGAAAGCTGGCAACGGCTTCATTAAAGCTCAAGCAAGCCTCATAAACTGCTTTACCATCTTCTGTTAGACTAAAACCTGCGCGCCCACGATGACATAGGGTCATGCCCAGTCTGTCCTCTAAATGAGTTAAATGTCCGCTAATGACAGAGGGAGTGATATTTAAGCGCGACTGCGCCGCCGTCACGCCTTGACACTCGACAATCGCCATAAAACTTCGCAGGGTTTTTATATCTATCTTTATTAGTTCATCTAGCATATAGGGTGATGCCTTAGTATTCATTAAGTCTGTCGAGTTTGTTTAAGCTTCTATAAATAACGAATAAATCTTACTTACTACGAAAATTCAGAAGTTTACTTCTAAATTTTACCATGGTCTATATCTATGTAGTTAGGTATGGTCAAAGGTATAGAGAAATTATCTGTCTTGATAAATGTAATAATAAAACAAGGATGTGAATGATGGAATTTAATCAACCATTAAGCGGTAATGACATGCCAAGATTTGGCGGCTTTGCGTCTATGATGCGCCTGCCAACTCAAGCGGATGCAGAAGGGCTAGATGTTGCATTCGTTGGCGTCCCTTTAGATATCGGTGCGTCGAACCGTAGCGGTGCCAGACTAGGGCCACGTCAGATTCGTGATGAATCACGTATGATTCGCCCTTATAATGTCGCTACGCGCGCAGCCCCTTTTGAGTCCTTACAAGTTGCTGATATCGGCGATGTCCCTATTAATACTTTCAACCTGCTAAAAAGCGTTGATATTATTGAGAAATTCTATACCGATAAAATCGTCAAACATGGCGCCATTCCACTAACGTTAGGCGGCGACCATACCATTGCTTTGCCTATCTTACGTGCGCTTGCCAAAAAACATGGTCCTGTCGGGATGGTGCATATCGACGCGCATGCTGATATCAATGATGAAATGTTTGGTGAAAAAATTGCCCATGGTACACCGTTCCGCCGCGCAGTGGAGGAAAACCTTATTGATGGTAACCGTGTGGTGCAGATTGGCTTGCGTGGTACAGGTTATAGCGCTGAAGAGTTTGATTGGTCAACCGAGCAAGGTTTTCGGGTAGTGCCTGCTGAAGAATGCTGGTATAAGTCACTGACACCGCTGATGGCGGAAGTGCGCGAAAAGCTAGGCAATGGTCCTGTCTATCTAAGTTTTGATATTGATGGCATCGATCCTGCGTTTGCTCCGGGTACAGGTACTGCTGAAATTGGCGGCTTGACGTCAACGCAAGGTATCGAAATCATTCGCGGTATGCGTGGACTTGATGTGGTTGGCGGCGACTTGGTAGAAGTATCACCGCCGTATGATCCGTTTGGTAATACGTCAGTGTTGGCGGCAAACTTGCTGTTTGAGATGCTATGTATCCTACCGGGCGTGCGCTACGACGATAAAGTCAAAGCCATTTATTAAGAATGATTTATAATCGCAAACTGCTTTTTATAAGGGATTAAAGGGCAGCTTGGGTTTAACACTGAACGACTTATCTAATTGCTATTGAATTTTTAGGATGATTGACTCATGACGCACTCTTTACAGACGCCTTCTTCATTGCCAGTTGCCTCGCCAACTACCTCGTCTCTAACCTGCGGTGAGCTGCTCGTACAGTGGTTAGAATATTATGGGGTTGAGACGGTATTTGGTATTCCGGGCGTACATACGGTCGAGCTATATCGCGGTCTGCCCAATACTGATATTCGCCATGTGACGCCGCGTCATGAGCAAGGCGCAGGCTTTATGGCTGACGGTTATTATCGTGCGTCTGGTAAAGTCGGAGTGTGTTTTATTATCACCGGACCCGGCATGACCAATATCATGACGGCGATGGCGCAAGCATTGGCAGATTCGATACCGATGCTGGTGATCTCTAGTGTCAATAAAGTGCAGCATACCGGCAGCGGTGAAGGGCATTTGCATGAGTTACATGATCAGCAAGGTATGGTCAGTAAGGTTGCGCTTATGAGTAAAACCATCTGGCAGCCTGAGTCGTTACCAAAAGTCATTGCCGAAGCTTTTGCTTTATTTAATGGCGCGCGTCCGGGACCGGTGCATATCCAGTTGCCTATCGATGTAATTACCGCTGATGCCAGCCATGTCGCTAAACCACCTAAACTAAGTAATCCTGAAAATAATCAGGCTGCTCATCATCGTTTGACGCAACCACAAGTTACCAAACCGTTACCTCATCCTGCACAATTAGATTTGATTGTTGAAACCTTAAAAGTGGCAAAAAACCCAGTACTGCTCTATGGCGGTGGCTGCGTTGATGTTGATAATGACGCGCAAAAACTGGCAGAATTGATAGATGCGCCGACATTTTTGACTATTAATGCTAAAGGTTTGTTGCCGCCAGCTCATCCGCTGAGTTTGGGTAGCAACCAATCATTAGACGCAGGTCGCGCTGTCATTAGCGAGGCGGATTTGGTCTTAGCGATAGGGACTGAGCTTGGTGAGACTGATTACGATGTATTTTTTAATTGTGGGTTCCAAATCAATGGCACGCTGATTCGTATCGACTGCGATGCTCAGCAATTACAGCGTCCGTTTAGAGCGGATATTGCGCTTTTGTCTGATGCGCAAATGGCTATCAGCGGTTTATGTACGCGCTTAGAGAGTCAACCGCTGAATCATCAAGCAGCACCGCTAGTAGCAAAGGTAAAGCAAGCGTTGATAGAAGAAATGACACCAGATTTTGCTGGTCAAAATGCATTGCTACAGCTGATCAGAGATGAGGTAGAAGGTGTCATCTTTGTTGGCGATTCAACCCAGCCTGTCTATAGTGGCAATCTTGGCTTTGAAGCATTAGCCACGCGTCGATGGTTTAACTCATCAACTGGCTTTGGCACTTTGGGATATGGTTTGCCTGCTGCTATTGGGGCTATGATTGGCTCAAAAGCGCCGGTCATTAGTCTAATTGGTGATGGTGGGATTCAGTTTACCATTGCCGAGCTCATCTGCGCCGCTGAGCTTGAGCTGCCATTGATTGTGTTGTTATGGAACAACCAAGGTTATGGAGAGATTCGCCGGTATATGGAAGAGGGTGGCTTACCTTTAATTGGGGTCAATATCAAAACCCCAAATTTCGAACCGTTAGCGGCAGGATTTGGGGCAGGTTATCGTAGAATCATCGCTAAACAGCAGCTACTTGAGGCATTAAAAGCAGATATCAAAGGTACTCAGCCATTCATCTACGAAGTTGATGAGGCGGATGAATTTTTGATTGACATGGGTAAAGCGTTTCGCAGCTTTAGCTAAACATTGCTTTGTCATAAAAATAACCAATTCGCTTAAACCATCTATCGGTCAGACCGCCAAAGGGAAAAATTGGCGTGCGTCGTCTATCAAGGAGGAATCAGATGTCAGAAGTTATTGATCAGTCGCAGCAGCCCATATTGGGCAATCATGCTAGCGCGTCAGAGACACCGCAAGGCACACAGTGGCGTGCTGCAATGTGGAAGTTCTTATTGTTTTCGGCAGTGGGTATTGCCTTATTTATTATTCCATTTCAGTGGGATGGTAAGGTCACGATTTTATTGGGCGTGCTGACCGACACCTTGCAAGCATTGCTTGGTGGTTCGGTCACTTATGCTGCATTAGCGCTTGTTACGGTTTCTTTTATTGGAGCGCTGACGGTCAAGCTGTTTGCCCCCAATCTGCCAGCTGATTCTATGCGCGCCAAACTCTTTGATGTCAATTGGTTTTGGCTAGTGACGCGGTTTTTAGGGGCGTTATTTGTATGGATGATTTATCTACAAATCGGTCCTGAATTTATTATCAACCGCAATACCGGCGGCGTCATTTTTGAAGATTTGATACCGATTTTGATTCCTTTGTTCTTTTTTGCCATCTTGTCGCTGCCGTTTTTGACTGATTTTGGTTTGATGGAATTTTTGGGTACGTTGTCGAGTAAAATATTTATTACACTGTTTAAGTTGCCCGGTCGCTCAGCGGTCGATGCTATGTCCTCTTGGTTTGGTGCCGCTTCCATTGGCCTGCTTGTTACCATGCAAGAGTATGATAAGAGCTATTATAGTCAGCGCGAAGCCGCTATTATCGCGACGACTTTTTCGGTTACCTCCATCGCCTTTACTTATGTGGTTGCCAAAACCATCGGCGTAGACAATAACTTTGTATATTTTTATCTGACCATTGCTTTAACGGGCTTTATCGCCGCCATTATTATGCCGCGCATACCGCCATTATCTTTAAAGCCTGATACTTATCACTCAGGTAAGAGCATGCTTGATGAAGAGATTCCGACTGAGTACACCACCTATCAATGGGCGCTCAACCGTGCCATCACGCGCGCGCACTCTATGCCAAGCTTGGGTAAAGTTTTTAAACACAGCCTAAAGAACTTGTTTGACATCTATTTTGGTTTGATTCCAGTGGTTTTTGCTATCGGTACCATCGGTCTTGGCTTAGCCGAGTATACACCTGTGTTTAATTGGTTATCGGCACCGCTCGTACCACTGCTTGAATTGCTACAAATTCCAGAAGCAGCAGAAGCTGCTCCAGCGATGATTATGGGCTTTGCTGATATGTATTTGCCAGCTTTGGTCGGTAAAAGTATTGAGAGTGAGATGACAAGGTTTATCGTTGGGGCTGCTTCTATTACCCAGATTATCTATATGTCTGAGGTTGGCGCGCTGATATTGAAATCAAATATCAAGCTTAATGTGCTAGAGCTGTTTATGATTTTTATTCTACGTACGCTTATCAGTTTGGTGGTTATTACTAGCGTGGCGCATCTGTTGTATTAAAACAATGTGATCATAGTCTGATGCTAGGCTAGCAGTCGGTTTGGCCTGATTAAAGGATAGACCGACTGTTCTTTGGCAAAACTAGAAAATGCGCGAGACTATGACTGAGGCGATAATAACCTATCCTTAGTTTTTGGCGCTTAGCTCTAAATGTCAGCGTTAGTATGTCACTTTACTGCCAGCCCAATGTTGCACCATACGCATCTTGGTGGGCAAATAATGGATGCGCACGTGCTTCCTCTAATGTTAAGACTGGGGTCACACAAACATCGGCTGCCTCAAAAACCTGTTGCCAGTGAGCAAGATCGTGACTGGCAAAGGTATCAGCAACCACTTGCGCTGCTTCTTGACTGTCCTTAGTATTAGGCATAACACCCATTTGCCAGTGTGTGCTCTTAAGATGAGGCAAGTCTAATACCTCACATAACCCTTGCCAAAACTTTAACTCTAAAGAGCCAACTGCCATATGACGACTATCGGCGGTTTTGTATAAACGATAACAGGGTAGTAGACCACCTAGGAAGTCATGCTCTGGCTTTGGGCTTTTACCGGAGAAGCTCGCGACCAATTTACCAGTCGCTTTTGGCATGACTAAATGCTGATATAAGCTATGGGTCATACTGACCGAAACGTGACGACCTTTGCCAGTACGCTGTGCTGCAAACACAGCAGCCAAAAGGGCAATCACTGCTGTATCACTGCCACCTGCCAAATCCGCAAACTGGATATTAGGCATTGCCTGATCGCCATTTGCGGTTTTCAATTGGTCAAGCACGCCGCTCATCGCCATAAAGTTGATATCGTGACCCGCTTTATGAGCCCAATTGTGAGTGATGTCATCACTATCAGCCACGCCATAACCAGTAATAGACACCATGACCAGCTTAGGATTAATTGCATGCAAAGTCTTAGCGTCCAATCCCATACCCTCAAGCACCTCAGGACGGAAGCTATCGAGCATAACGTCGCTTTCTTTAAGATGCGCTTTGATAGCTTCAATACCTGCTGGATCACGAAAATCAACTTTTTGAGTCTCTTTACCGTGGTTTAACGCGCTAAACAGCTCGCCAAAAGCGCGGGCTGGATCGCCATTAAGTGGTTCAATCTTAATAATATCTGCGCCCAAGTCTGCAAGCAGCCTAGTCGCAAAAGGCCCTGGTAGGTTACGCGTCAAATCAACGACGCGTAACCCCTGCAGGCAGTCTTTCATAACATCAGCTTGATTAACCATCTACAAACTCCTCGCTACTTAAAGCCATCTCTACTAATATTTGCGCAGGCTCAAAACGCTGACCGTATTTGCTAGCAAGCTCGCGGCTACGCTCTACAAATTTATCGACACCTACTGAGTTGATGAACTGTAGCGTACCACCTTGGTTTGGTGCAAAGCCCCAACCGAAGATTGAACCGACGTTGGCATCAGCCACAGTACGTACGACGTTTTCCTCAAAGCACTTCGCAGTTTCATTGGCTTGCACGTAAAGTAGGCGTTCTACTAAGTCTTGCTGAGTCGGCTGCTCATCTGTCGTTGGGTACAGTCTAGTGAGCTCAGGCCATAGACGTTTTTCAATATCCTCAAAATAGTCATAGAAGCCTTTAGCAACCTTTTTACCTTCACGGCCAAGCTCGTTGACCATCTTTTCTACCACTGGCATGGCAGGATGCGGGGTAAAGGTTTTGCCTGCAGCTTGCAATGCTTTTTTAGTTTGCTCCATCACGTGTAGTGACAGGCTTAGTGATACCTCATCTTGCAGTGCAAGTGGTGGCATCGGCATACCAGACTTCATACCTGCTACTTCAATGCTGCGTGGGTGAATACCCTCGCCAAGCATAGCGATACCTTCTGATACATAAGTGCCAAAGACGCGAGAAGTGTAGAAGCCGCGACTGTCATTGACCACGATCGGTGTCTTACCGATTTGACCAACATAATCAAAGCCTTTTGCTAGCGTTGCATCGTCTGTTTCTTCACCTACTATAATCTCAACCAATGGCATCTTATCTACTGGCGAGAAGAAATGTAGACCGATGAACTGGTTTGGACGATTGCTGGCTTTGGCAAGTTCAGTAATAGGCAAGGTTGACGTGTTAGAAGCATAAACGGCAGTTTCTGGAATAACGGCTTCAGCTTTACGTGTGCATTCTGCTTTAATATCCACATCTTCAAAGACTGCTTCGATGATTAAATCACAGCCCTCTAAATCGTCATAAGACGTTGTAGTCTTGATAAGGTCTAATAAGGCTTGTTTTTTCTTCTGTGTTGAACGGCCACGGCTAATAGCCTTGTCGAGCAACTTAGTAGAATAGCTTTTGCCTTTTTCAGCACCTTCGATAGCCGTATCCAACAGCACCACTTCCACACCCGCTTTGGCTGAGACGTAAGCGATACCAGCGCCCATCATACCGGCGCCAAGGATACCGACCTTGCTCACTTTAGAGCGTTCAAACCCTGCTGGGCGTGACTGACCTTTTTTGATGCTGTTCAGCTGTGTCCAAAGCGTATTAATCATGTTTTTAGACACATCTGATAGCACGCAGGCGACAAAAAAGCGCGACTCAATTTTAAGACCGTTATCGATATCCGTTAAGCAGCCCTCAAACACACTAGATAAAATATGGGTGATTGCTGGATAGTTGCCATGCGATTTTTGATTTGCCATCGCTGGCGCAATAGAGAATACTTGTACTACTTTAGGATGATTGCTGTCACCGCCTGGGATCTTATAGCCTTTTTTATCCCAAGGCTGCTGCGCTGTTGGATTTGCATTGATCCACGCTTTTGCCTTACTGATAAGCTCATCATTATCATGAGCGATATCATCGATAAGACCAATTTCAACCGCCTGCTGCGGGCTAAGCTCTTTGCCTTGCGTCATCAGCTCAAGTGCTTTTTGAATACCGATCAAGCGTGGCAGGCGCTGAGTACCGCCACCACCAGGTAACAGACCAAGCTTGACTTCAGGTAGACCCAGCTTGGTTTTAGACGCTGTCTTTGGGGAATCGATAGCGATACGATAATGACAAGCCAAAGCCAGCTCTAAACCGCCACCCAATGCCGTACCAGTAATGGCAGCAACTACTGGCTTACCTGAAGTTTCAAGTTTACGTAGGCTCGTTTTTAAATCCTCAACCAAGTCAAACGCTTGCTCAGCGGTTTTAATCGTCGCTAATTGATCAATATCTGCGCCGACCACAAAGGTTGATTTACCAGACGTTAAAATCAAACCTTTTGCTTCTTGGTCGTTGACAAAAGCGTCAGTCAATTTAGCAAAGGCGTCATTAAAGCCATCACCAATGACGTTCATCTTACGATCGGTTTGGTCAATAGTGACGGTGATAATTCCATGACCAGATTCGGCAGAAAAGTCTTTCAATGCATTGATGGCATCTACGCTATTAGTACTCATTTGATATCCTTATGTTTATGCGTAAGTTATGTCCATATCTAGACTATATCAGTCATACTTGAGGCTTATACACGTTCAATAATAGTCGCAATACCCATACCGCCGCCGACACACAGGGTGATCATTGCTGTTTTTAGATCGCGGCGCTCAAGCTCATCAAGCACCGTGGTCAGTAGCATCGCACCTGTCGCACCTAGTGGGTGACCCATAGCGATAGCGCCACCATTAACATTGACGATATCAAGTGAGAGACCAAAGTCATCAGCAGTATTAAGAGGTACGGCAGCAAAGGCTTCGTTAATCTCCCAAAGATCGATATCAGCAGCAGTCATACCGGCTTTAGCCAATGCTTTTTTACAGGCAGGGGTAGGGCCAGTCAACATAATGCTTGGTTCTGAGCCAATCACAGACGCCATGGTGATTTTAGCGCGTGGTTTTAGACCAGCTTTTTCGCCAGCAGCCTTACTACCCACAAGACATAATGCTGAACCATCAACAATGCCCGAAGAGTTACCCGCATGGTGAACATGATTGACGTTTTCAATCGTGGTGTACTTATCAAGAATAATGCCATCGAAGCCCATTTTACCGGGCATCATAAATGATGGGTTTAGGCCAGCTAACGTCTCAACCGTTGTGTTTGGACGAATGGTTTCGTCTTTGTCTAATAGCAATAAACCGTTTAGATCTTTGACTGGAATCACTGATTTATCGTAGTAGCCTTTTTCCCAAGCCGCAGCGGATCTTCTGTGTGACTCTGATGCAAACTCATCAACGTCTTTACGACTAAAACCTTTCAAGGTAGCAATGGTATCAGCGCCAACGCCTTGAGGTACGAACTGAACCGCATCGTTTACACGAGGGTCCATATACCAAGCACCGCCGTCCATACCCATGGGTACACGGCTCATCGACTCAACACCACCGGCAACGACTAAGTCTTCCATACCAGACATGACTTTGGTTGCCGCAAGGTTAATGGATTCTAAACCAGACGCACAAAAGCGTGACAGCGTTAACCCTGCCACGCTCTCATGCCAATCGGCGTCGATAACGGCGATACGTGCGATATTAGAACCCTGCTCACCGACTGGTGTCACACAGCCCAAAATAACGTCGTCTACCAAACTGGTATCTAAATTATGGCGCTGCTGCATCTCTTTTAGTAGCGTACGAACCAACCAGATAGGTGATGCCTGATGGAGGGAGCCATCTTTTTTGCCTTTGCCACGTGGGGTGCGAATGGCATCATAGATATAAGCGGTCTGGGTCATAATAAGTCCCTTTAATATTGCATTGGATATGTGTTCAATAATGAAGTGTTGAGGAAAACGTACGTTTCGCAATCATAAGCGACTACATAAAGCGTGAAGCCAGCTCCTTCATAATCTCATTGGTACCGCCGTAGATTTTTTGGACGCGAGCATCGGCATACATACGAGCGATTGGGTACTCTGTCATATAGCCGTAACCACCAAATAACTGTAAGCATTCATCCATGACCTTGCACTGTTTTTCGGTCACCCAATACTTGATTAATGACGCTTGCGGTGTCGTTAGAGTGCCATTAATCATCGATTCAACAGCAGAGTCACACAACGCCCTTACTGCTAGGTAATCAGCTTGAACTTCAGCGAGCTTAAAGCGCGTGTTTTGGAATTTCCAAATTGACTTTCCAAAGGCTTCACGCTCTTTTACGTATTCAAGTGTCAACTCTAGCGCCAGCTTGATAGCGCCGCAACCGCTTAGCGCAATGATTAAACGCTCTTGTGGCAATTCTTGCATCATTTGAATAAAGCCAAGACCCTCTATACCGCCTAATAGATTTTTCTGTGGCACACGGACATTGCTGAAGAACAGCTCTGAGGTATCTTGAGCGGACATCCCAGTCTTTTTAAGGTTACGACCACGCTCGAAGCCTTCTAAGCCATCCGTTTCGACGACAATCAGAGACACGCCTTGAGCGCCCTGCTCACGGTCAGTTTTGCAAGCTAAAAGGATAAGGTTTGCGTGCTGACCATTTGTGATGAAAGTTTTTGAACCGTTGATGATATAGTCGTCGCCGTCTTTTACCGCATAGGTTTTGATTGCCTGTAAGTCGGAACCCGTCGTTGGCTCAGTCATTGCGATAGCGCCAACAGATTTGCCCGTAGCCAGTTTAGGTATCCATGCTTTTTTCTGATCTTCAGTACCATGCTTTAAGATGTATGGCGCAACAATACCTGAGTGAACCATACCGCCAAAACCCGCTTGGTTTGCCTGTGCCTGAGCCAACAAAATAGCGGCTTCGTGACCAAAATCACCACCGCCACCGCCGTACTCTTCAGGTATTGAGGCACATAAAAAGCCCATATCGCCTGCCTCGTGCCAAGCTTTACGATCGATCATGCCGTTTTCACGCCACTGCTCGTCTTTATCTTCCCAGCTTTTAAACATCTTTAAAGCACTGTCATAGACCATGCTATGTTCTTCGGTCATCCAGTTTGAGGCAAAGGCTTCAATACTCATGCAGTTCATCCTTGATAATCATGGTATTTAAATTAATATTTAGGGTAATTTATATTACCCTGTAGTTTGCTATTACAAATCCCTGTAAATAAAAACTTGTAGAAGATATACTAGATGAGCAAAAGGCTTTGCACAATATCTCTAAAATAAATAGTAATGTGTATTACCTTAAATAAAACCACTTTTTAAATAAAGAAACTGACTGTCGTCTAAGTAGATCGTAAGGGGAGTAGAGCGTCATGAGCATGAATAGAGGCGATCAAAAGAGTAGTATTAATACTACTCAGTGCTTGGCATCGTTATCAGATATGCGACCTGCGACCTTGGATAAGATTGAAAAAGCGGTTCGTAAAGTGTTCGCAGGTTTTGATCCTAGCGAAGTCACGATGGCGCAAATAGCCAAGTCCGCCAATGTGTCATTGCAAACGCTCTATAAATACTTTGGTGATAAGCAAACCCTGTTTAATATCATTATGGATATCGTGCTTGGTAGGCTGGCTGAGCGCATCATGGATCACTTACAAGGGATTGATAGCGTCAAAGATCGTTTGCGTAAGACACTTTGGGTCTGTTTTGATTTTGTCGACAGCCATCCTGATGCAGTGATGGTGCTGTCCTCGATATCGGTATCACGCATTCGTAGTATTGCTATTTATGAAAATAAAGAGCTGATTGGGGCATTTTTGGATGTGCTTGAAGATGGGCAAAAACGAGGGGTATTAAACGACAGCGTGCCGCTATACATTCTATTTGATGTGTTTATGGGTTTTATCAGTCGTTTGGGCTTTATGCATATCATGCGTCAAAGCCATACTCCAATCAATAAAGAGTTTGACGCGCTGTTTGTGATTTTGTGGCGAGCGATATCTAAGCCTGAGACAGCAAAAGTATAATGGGTTGTCGCCTAGACCATATTAGAACCTGACTTTCTAACAGTGTTTCTAATCTTAACTTTTATCGTTAGAGAGTCATTTTAGCTTATGAAAACAGTAAAAAGGGTCATTACTGTTAAGTTGACTGTTATTAATTTCATTTTTATACAGATAACTACAGACACAAAAAAGCCCAAACGCTTTAGGCGTATGGGCTCATTGACTATCATCGTACAACTACAGACTGCTATATGGTACCAGTGGTCGGACTCGAACCGACACGCTTTTAAAGGCAACGGATTTTGAATCCGTCATGTCTACCAATTCCATCACACTGGCATGTTAGGTGATAAAGTTTAGATACTACAAACATTATCGAATTGGGCTACAGGGTTATCTCTGTATAGGCTGCGTATTATAGCAGCCTAAATTTACCCGTCAAGAATTATTTATGTTATTTTGAATAAAAATTTAGATTTTAACCCACAAAAGCGCGTTCAACGGCATAATCTGCCTGCACACCCATGCGCGGAGAGACGGTTAGACCAAAACCATCTAAAATAGCGGAAACTTCAGCGTTAAATGGCATGCTACCGCAGATGAGGACGCGATCATCTTCCTTATTCATCGGAGGCAAACCGATATCTTCAAAAAATTTGCCAGATTTCATTAAATCAGTAATACGACCAGTGTTTCTAAATTCTTCACGAGTGACCGTTGGGTAGTAGATAAATTTTTCACGGAAGTCTTCACCAAAAATCTCATCATTTGGCAGCTCGTTTTCGAACATATCACGATAAGCCAAGTCACTAACGCCGCGTACACCATGTACCAAAATGATCTTTTCAAAACGCTCATAGACTTCAGGGTCACGTGCCAATGCTAAAAATGGCGCCACACCTGTACCGGTTGACAGCATATAGAGGTTCTTACCTGGCAGTAGATCATCTAATACGAGAGTGCCCGTTGGTTTTTTGCTGACCAATAGCTCATCACCGATTTTGATATGTTGCAAACGCGAAGTTAATGGACCGTCCTGTACTTTAATAGAGAAAAACTCCAAATGTTCTTCATAATTAGGACTGGCAATTGAGTAGGCGCGCAGTAACGGCTTGCCATCAACGACCAAACCAATCATGGCAAACTCACCATTACGAAAACGTAAGCCGTCGTCGCGTGTGGTTTTGATGCTAAATAGGGCGTCATTCCAATGATGAACCTCTGTAACCGTTTCGGTGCGGAGTTTTGACATAAATTCCTCGTTAGTAAGTGGTAATCTGTATCAATCTAAATAAATGCTGAATACTCATTTTCCATGATAAAGTCAAAATGGAGCAAAATTTTAATAGAAGATAAGTGCTATCAATGCTGACTGAGCCATCACTCTGTTATTTTAACATTATTATTCGGCGTTATAAGCTGAGGCGGCGTACATGACTGCGATTTTTAAGCCATTATTGATGAATGCAAGCCATTCTCAATAAATTTCTCGCTCATCATAACAAACTTTAAAATAAAAATCTGTCAAGCAGCTTTGGTATGGCATGATAAAATGGAATATCGTTAGTGAGTTATTATCTATAATTAACTATAGATGGCTTTTATAGCGCTTGTGTGAAACTATAAAAACCTGTTTTTTTGGATTTGATCTATGTCTTCTCAGACTGATTTTGCTTTAAGTAATCATATAGCACCGATTATCGGTTACCATCGTGCGCCGCTTTCACAGAAGTTTGGCGCGCCAAGACAGCCAAACTTGGTAGCGCTCACCAGCGTGATTGAGATGATTGCGCCTTATGATACGCCAGCGGCATTTGTTGGTCTGGAAGATTTTAGCCATATTTGGGTCAGCTGGCAGTTTCATCATAACTATCTACCTAAACAAAAGCAGATAAAGAAAGACGGGCTGCTTAATGATGACAGCCAGCTTAATAAAGCCGATAGCAGCTTTCGTGCGCAAGTGCGCCCGCCACGTTTGGGTGGCAATCAAAAAATTGGCGTGTTTGCCAGTCGCAGTATGTATCGGCCATCCGCGCTTGGATTGTCTGTGGTGAAGCTTGAAGCTATTGAGATTGCAGAAGGACGAGTATTACTTATCGTCAGTGGTGCTGATATGATAGATGGTACGCCCATTATCGATATTAAGCCTTATGTGGCTTATAGCGATGCCTTACCTGATGCTCAAAGCGGTTTTGCGCCCTCTGCGCCGCATTTGTTGGATGTGACGATTACTAAATTGGCTTATGAGCAGTTTGTGCAAATTATCGCCAATCAAAGTAGTCATAATGAAGTAGAAAAAACCGTTCACAATGAAAAAGTAACGGTAAACGCAGTCATTGATAAAATCCAACAGCAGATATTAAGGTCTGATCTTGATATTATCAAAGCGTTAATAGCGCAAGACCCACGCCCTGCTTATCGTCGTAAAGAGACACATACACCATTTATCATGCGTTATAAAACTGTTGATGTCAGTTTTCAATTGCTGGAATCGGGCGAATTACAGATAACCGCAGTGGTAGAAATATAAAACATTGCAGTGCATATAATCATTAATGATACGACTTAAACCATAAAAGAAGAAAATTATGCCCGCTCAACCGTACTCGATAGTGATTGATTTACGTTGGTGTCTTGATGAGTTGTTGGCAGATAAAGTCATCGATCAACGCGGCTATAATTTCGTTATTACCAGTCGCCGCACTAAGGGGCAGCATCCGCTATTGACCATTAGTGAGTTTGGTCTGCCAAATAGTCATGCGCTTGATAGTCATTCTGACAATAAGTTAACGCTGGCATGGTTAAATCAATGGTTAGCTGCCAAAGCAGATATGCCACTGGTGCGTATTGATCCGTTAAAGGTAGATGTACCGGCGGTCACGCAGCTGATGTCGTTTGAGTATGCGCGCTCGCAGCATATTTTGCCGATTGAGGTGACACTTGATGAAGTGGTTATCGGTACCGATCAGCCGTTTTATACCGACTGGCATGGCAATATCGAAAAGCTCATTAAGTCAAAAAGCTATCGTACGGTTTTTATCAATCCTGAACAAATCAATCGCTACCGGCAAGAGTTCTATCAAGTCACGCAAGCAATAGCGGGCGCGAACTCCCTACATAAGCGGTCGGCGTCTGATATTACCAATGTCGAAGCGCTATTGCAGCTGGGCGATAATACCAACCCCGATGCCAATGACCAACATATTGTCAAAGTGGTTGATTGGCTATTGCAATATGCTTTTGAGCAGCGTGCAAGCGACATTCATCTAGAGCCACGCCGCGAGATGGGCAAGGTACGCTTTCGTATTGATGGCGTATTGCATAGTGTGTATGAGATGCCACTTGCGATTATCGTCGCAGTAACGGCACGTATTAAAATCTTGGGAAGGCTCAATGTCGCAGAAAAGCGCAAGCCGCAAGATGGACGACTAAAAACCCGTACGCCCAAAGGCTTAGAGACTGAGCTGCGTTTATCCACGATGCCGACTGCTTTTGGTGAAAAGCTGGTCATGCGGGTATTTGACCCTGAGGTACTGGTGCGCTCATTTGCTCAGCTTGGCTTATCTGGTAAGCAGCTTGAGACGTGGCACGAGCTGACCGCGCATCCAAACGGTATTATATTGGTCACTGGTCCGACAGGTTCGGGTAAGACGACCACCTTATATAGTACGCTCAAGCAATTAGCTACTGAGCAGGTCAATGTCTGTACTATTGAAGACCCGATTGAAATGATTGAGCCCACCTTTAATCAAATGCAGGTCAATCCAGGGGTTGATTTGCATTTCGCTGATGGTATTCGCTCTTTGATGCGCCAAGACCCTGATATCATAATGGTCGGTGAGATTCGCGATGCTGAGACTGCCAATATGGCGGTGCAAGCATCGTTAACAGGGCACTTGGTACTATCGACTCTGCATACTAACGATGCGCCAAGCTCAATCACCCGTCTGCATGATTTGGGTATTCAGCCTTTTTTAACCTCGGCCACGATACTGGGCATCATGGCGCAGCGTCTGTTACGGACATTATGTCCGCATTGTAAGCAAGCCTTCAATGTAGGCCAAGACAGCGAGATTGCTATTCAGTGGCAAGAATTGGTACAGCCGTGGCGCGCGTCCGTGCCAGCGCAGATTTATAAGGCACAGGGTTGCGAGCATTGCCGCCATACGGGTTATCAAGGTCGAGTTGGACTGTATGAGATCATGCCCTTATCGAATGAGCTAAAGAAGCTGGTTGCCGCTGATGCCAATTTAGATGCGCTTAAACAACAAGCATACCGTGAAGGCGTACAGCCGCTGCGCTTATCTGGAGCAAAGCGTATTAGTGAAGGGGTAACGACCATAGAAGAGGTAATGCGCGTAGTTCCGCTTCATTAAAAGCTGCCTTTGCATTAAAAATAAGCTTGCTAATCATGACTTGAAAAGCGCCCTTATCAAAGCAATGAATACTCTTACGATTGCTAAGTCTTTTTCTAAGACATTGTTCTAAGATATTTTATTTATTTTTTAATAACGAGATTACTTATGTTTACCGATAGTCACTGTCATCTTAACCGTTTAGATTTGACCAAGTACGACGGTCAATTGTCAGGCGCTATTGCCGCGATGAAGGAAGCCAATGTCACTCGTGCCATGGCGATTATGTGTGATTTTGCTGAATACGATGAAATTGCCAATATCGTCAAAACATATGGCGATGACACCTTAAATCTTGGTATGAGCGTCGGCATTCATCCTTGTGAGGACATCGATGTCTTACAAGCGGCAACCGTTGAGCGTTTGATAGAAACGGCAAATGCTGACCATGTATGGGCAATAGGCGAGACGGGATTGGATTATTATTGGTCGACAGAAAATAAAAAAGCACAGCAAGACAGCCTTGCCCGTCATATTCATGCCAGCCAAAGCCTGAAAAAACCGCTTGTTATCCATATGCGTGATGCCAAAGAAGATACCATTGATATTCTAAAAGCAGAAGGTGCAGAACATGGCATTATTCATTGCTTTACTGAGGATTGGGAGACGGCCAAACGTGCTTTGGACTTAGGGTTTTATATCTCATTCTCTGGCATTGTTAGCTTTAAGAGTGCACAAAATATCAAAGATGCAGCGCAAAATATGCCAAGGGACAGAATACTCATCGAAACCGACAGCCCTTATTTAGCGCCTGTGCCAAAACGTGGTCGACCCAATTAGCCGGCATATGTGCCTTATGTCGCCAGCTGTATCGCAGAGATGTACGGTTGTAGTGCAGAGGAAGTGGGAATGTTGACTGCAAAAAACTTTGAGAATTTACTGGCGCAGTACCAGTAAAATGGTTATGCTATGACCACTCAGTCATTTATTGACCATGCGACCGTTTATCGATGATATATTGATAGATACAAACATAACTGCATGATTATAAACGATTAATTAGTAAACATAAGCATATTCCTTTATTGTGGTGCTCGCGCAGACATGGTATGGCTTCATACTCTAGAGGGCGATAGACCAATGCAAACTGTGGTCATATGCATGATATTGTCAAGTTTTAGGAGAGGTTATGAGTCGTCAGCATCAATTCAAGGCACGAGAAGAGAATATCTTAGCAATGGCGGAGCAGTTGCTACTTGAGTCAGGCGATGGTGATATCACTTTAGACAGTTTGGCAGACCAGCTTGATTTGGCCAAAGGTACCCTGTATAAACATTTTTCTAGTAAAGATGAGCTCTACTTGCGTATTATTATTCGTTACGAAGAGCAGTTGTTTGAGATTAACCGTATTGATGACTGTCCATCGGCAGGCGTCGCACGTATGATTTTCCAGCAACTGTTTAATCCGCAAAAAGCCATGCTACTGAACCAAATTGAAGAGCGTTTGGCGGCATCGGTGACGGGTTTGAATCGCCTGTTTGGTGAGCTTTACGATATTCGTCGTCAGCGCATGAAGCGTTTGATTGATATTATCAGTGCGTATCTTCAAGAGCAGCATAGCAGCTTAAGTACGCGCGATTATTTGTCCTCGATTTGGGCGATGGGTCAAGGCGGCGCAGGATTATTAAACTCAAGTTTTTATCAGCGCTACTTAGGTCGCCGTGATACCTTGCGTTATGCTTTTGTGCAGCAAATGCTTGAGTTGCCAAGCCATTATCCAGCGGTCGATGACGAGGTGATGGATGAGGATATGCAAGAGCTGGTAGAGCAAATAGAAACTGAGTCAGAAGAACACCGTAATACCAATTACTAGCTTTTTATTCTATTTTAAACGCAGTCAGCTATTATTTTATAACGGTCCGTGTTGTTATCTTCTGTATGGCAGCACATTAACCTTTATTGGTTACAATCAATCCTTTCTCGTTTGATATCACATCCAATATAACGTCATTTTTAAAGCAATGACGCCATCCTAGATGATTTCTGTATGTCAAAATGCATGTCAAAACCCTCATCATTGATGACAGCTCATCATACCCAATCTGGCTTTACGCTGGTTGAAATCGTCGTCGTCGTCGTTATTTTATCTATCTTTGCTGGCATGATGAGTTTATCGGTCGGTAGTAGCGAATCGCGTAAAAACCGCGCTTTTTATGAGCATCTGACAGATTCATTGAGCTACGTTCGGCTGTTATCGGCTGAGCGTATGCAGCCGATGGGTTTGAGCCTGCAAGCAAATAAGCAAGGTCAAGTTGCTCCGGTTATCGTTACGCTATCCAATCCTTATATCGCTTATCAAACAGACAGTTCAACGTCTTCTAGTGGCGATAGCACATCCAAAAATTCAATGGAGCTGTCCGCTGACTTAGCCAATATGTCAACCTCTGGAGGCAATACATTACCGACGCCAAGTTGGGAGCTTGAGCCGGAAGTTAGCTTACCTGAGTTGCCCGCTGGGGTGAGCTTGGCCATACAAAGCCTAGATGCTGGAGATGTATCCAGTACAGGACAACATCAAGCGTTACAGCCGTGGTTTACCGACCAAAACGTACCACAAGTTTTATGGTTTGGCACAGGGCAAGCGGCACCGGTTACCATCGAGATACGCCATCATTCACGCTTGGTCGGTGAGGTTATCACCCTGATGCCTGATGGCAGTATATCGATAGGAAAAGGGTCTTAGCGGATGACTAATAATGACAATTTTGCTCAAATAGGCCAAACGCCTACTGCATCCAAGCACGAGAGCGGATTTACCTTAATAGAAGTAATGGTTGCTTTGGCAATTTTAGCAGTAGTGGCAGTTGCGGCGAGCCGTGCAAGTAGCGCTTATTTGAGCTCGGTAGATGTGCTGCGTACGCGCACGCTTGCGCATTTTGTTGCCCAAAATGCTGCTGCTGATTTGCGTATTCAAGGGACATGGCTAACAGCTAACAGTACCCAAACTATCAATGCTCAAGGTCGTGACTGGCAAATTACGATGACTGTAAGCGGCGGTATAACGCCAGCATTAAAAGAGGTGAATATCGCCGTTGCGCCCATCATAGATGGTCAAGCGGGTAACGCGGTTAATGATATCAATATGATACTTAGCAATCCTGAGCAAGAGATAGGCAGTTTGGATTTGACCGGCGCAAACCCAAATGGAGGTATTCTGTGAGATCGCAGCATGGATTTACCTTGCTTGAGCTGATGGTTGCCATGGCGATATTTGCCATGCTTGCAGTGGCAGGCTGGCAGGTATTCGATAGCGTTAACCGCGCTCGAGAACGGGCCCAGCTCCATGCAGATAACTTGGCTGTATTACAATATGCGTACTTACAATTACAGCAAGATATGGGACAAATCATTCCTTATCAAGCAGTAGATACTCAAAATACGGCTGCCCTAAATGTTGATAAGGCAAATAATAGCAATCAAGAAAATGCGCTACAGCCTGCGCCTGAGCCTTTTATGAGGGTGGATAATGAGCGTATCAGCTTTGTCCGTTTTGCTGATCCTGATCCCCGTTATCAAAGCAGTCCTAGCATGCAGCACGTTGAATATATTTTTGCTGATGAGCGTTTAATTCGCCGTCAATATGCCAGTATAGGGGGAGGCAGTGATAGCATCAGCTTGGATAGTGTCTTGCTTGAAGGCGTGACAGCAGGGCAATGGCACGCGTATTTGCCAGAAATCAGTACAAAGTTTCCCAGTAAAGACAATAATAACAGTGCCAGCTTGAACAGCCAATTTGGACAAGGGGCGGTGTCAACTACGGCTCAGACTGAGGCTGCTGAGACAATGCTGCTACCGAAAGGAGTTGCTATCACTTTTACTTATCAAGATATGCCGATCACTTGGCAGTGGGCGCTTGCTGTCCAGCCAATACCAAATAATCATGCAAATAAAAATAATACCCCTGATAATTCTAACGGCAACGGCAACGGCAACGGCAACGGCAACGGCAACGGCAACGGCAACGGCAACAGTGATACAGCCAATGGCAATGTAGATAATAATAATTCAGAGAACGGAATTTAATATATGCCAAGCATGCCCGCTATGCCCATGAAAGCCAATTCTCAGCGCGGTGTCGCACTACTGACTATTTTATTATTAGTGGTCAGTATTACAGTGGTTGCAGGAGCGATGCTTGCCAGCCAAAAAATTGCCATTAGACGCAGCGGCTTGTTATTTGATCAAAACCAGCTCTTACACGATATCGACGCCGGTCAGCAATTGGCCGTTACGATGATTCGTGCTGATGCTCATCTTAATGACACTGATAGCGTGCAAGATATTTGGGCAAAGCCTATACCTCCTTATACTTTAGGCACGCATAGTATTGGCATTGAGATGCGTGATGAAGCCAGTCGCTTTAACATCAATAATCTCTATCAAAATGGGGCAGTTGATACACCAGCTTTAATCGTCTTTGAAAGGCTTTTGACCCAATTGAATTTGGCACCAGATATTGCTATTGCTATCCTTGATTATCAAGATGCAGACAGTGAAGTTTACCGAGATGGCGGTGATGAAAGTACGGTTTACAGTCAGCAGTCAAATGGTTCAGCAGATAGCGACGTGCCCAATCAAGGATTGGTCAATATGGATCAGCTGCAAAATGTGAAAGGTGTCAATGCGGAGGTATTGGCAGCGTTACGACCTTATATCACAGTAGTGCCGCATTATTTGCCTATTAATATCAATACAGCCAGTCCGGTAGTACTGGCTGCTCTAATCGATGGCGCAACTGCTCAGCAAATGCAAAGCATCGTTGAGCTGCGAGAAAAGCAGGTATTCGAATCGATTAATGAGATATGGCAGCTGCCAATGTTGAGTACGCTTGATGAAAAGCAGCGAAAAGCCATTACACCTTTATTAGCTGTTGATAGCCAAGCGTTTACAGCACTTATCACTGCTACGGATAATGCAACTGTTGGTCAGGTAAGACAGCGCTATGCAACCATTATTATTAGTAAGACTGCGACAGATAATATAGGCAATAGCAGCAATACGAACGATGGTGCCAGTAATGCCAATAGCGCTAATAGTAATAATAGCAGTGACAAGAATACTGACAACAAAAAGCCCAAAGAGGTTCGCGTGGTGACGCAGCGACTTTGGGCTTTTCGACCAAGCTTTTGATGGTTATCATGAAATAATAACTACCAAATGGCACTCAAAGATATCTGTTATTCATCACTTAGATGGGTTTCTTCAGTAGATTTCCAATTATAAGCGCCATAAAATAACATCTGCGCTTGGCGCGTACAATTATGTAGCATCAGCTGCTTGCGCTGCTCAATTTCAGCCAAGTCCACTTCATCATCATGATCTTCAGTATAGGTCAGCTCTAGCCAATCGATAATCCAAGAAAAGAACATATTGACCCCAGCCTCAGCCAGCAGTCTGCGATCATAAGTATTAATATGGGTAAACGCCGGCTGTAGCGCCAAGTCGTCTGCTAGGCTTTGTCCATGCTGTTTGATAAGCTCATTGATGGCTTTGCGGACAGCATCCGAGCCACCATAGCGCTCACTGACCAAAAACTGCCAATAGTATGGTTGCTCGCTGACCATATGTAAAAATAGCTGAATACTCTTGGCGATTTGACGCTCAAAGCTGCGTTTACGTCCAATATGTAGACTCTCACTTAAAGTTGCTAAGGTACCGCCCAGCTCCTCAATCACCAAAGCGCGACCAAGCGATTCCATATCGTCAAAATGGCGATAAAATGCGGTCGGCACCACACCAACCTCGCGCGTGACTTGCCTGAGACTAATAGAGCTAAAAGATTGTCCTGTCATACATAAATCAAGCACTGCATTAAAAAAGGCGTGCCGAGTTTGAAGTTTTTTTTGTTCGCGACTGCTCATAATATTTCAAAATTAACCAATAGATGTCTATCATACTCATTTCATTGTAAAAATACGAATAAAATAGCTCGGTTTAGCGGATAATTTGATTTTTAGACCTAGGTTCTAGACGATGGTTCCCCAATGTCCCTGTAGTTCTTGTGCCAAACGATAAGCTTCATGGTCATTCATACCCGTTATAAAGTCTAAGACATTGAGCATATTTTGATAAATATCATCTGTTAAAACGCGGTGATGCTCATCAAGATGTGGCTGTAGCAACATAAGCAGTCGCTGTTGCTCAAAGGACATCGGTGTGCTTATCTCATTTGTCCAAGCTAACGGCATAAAAGCATCTAACAGGCGATGCAGACATTGATTGGCCATTAGCTCCATGCGCACTTTACTTGGATGATTAAAGATTTTTTCACGCGCCAAATCTTTGGCTTTAGTAATACCCTGTTGAACGGTCGCATCACAGTGAGCAAATAGGCTCCCTTGTAATGTACCCGCTAGCATCGCCTCGCTATTATCAACAAAGGCATCAGTGACGGTATTGACCAATCGCATCATTGCCCGTGCACGTAGCGACGCCAAATGTTGCCTGATGGACATATGCGCAGGCAAGCTAATGGTACAAGGTCGCTCACCAATCAGCTCATAAAATATCGCTGCAACCTCGTGATACGTCAGCATATTTAGATTGATACCATCTTCTAAGTCTATCAGCGCATAGCAAATATCGTCGGCAGCTTCTAATAAGTACGCCAGCGGATGACGGGCATAACCACCATGGTGCAATGAGCGCGGCAAATGGAGGTGGGCTGCCAGCTTCTCAAGCTGACTAGCTTCACTATCAAAGCAGCCAAATTTCTGTGCCTTTTTTTCTGCCTGAGCGGATATCCTGCTCTGCAGCGTGCTTTGATGACTGCTTTGAAGGTCATGATTACTATGCGTTGCAAGCCAAGGGTATTTCATAAACGCGCCTAGCGTGGCACAAGTCAAGCGCATACCGCCCACATCAGGGTGATGCTCATTACGGGTAAGTATGCGAAATCCTTGTGCGTTACCCTCATAAGCCAGCAAGTCTAATTGCTCATTGTGGCTCATATTGTTCAGAATAGTTTGACGTTTAGAATCCATAAACCAGTCACGAATAGCATATTCTCCTGCATGCCCAAACGGCGGATTGCCGATATCATGGGCAAGGCAGGCCGCTTGTACGATGACGCCGATATCAGCGGGCGATACGCCATCTGGTAAGCCGCCATCCAGTTTATCATGTAGCTTCTCTGCTGCCATAATACCCAAAGAGCGCCCAATACAAGAAACCTCTAGCGAATGCGTAAGTCGGGTATGAATACCGAGCTGATTGGTCAATGGGTGAACTTGCGTCTTTTGATTTAGCTGCCGAAAAGAGTGTGAAAACACCAATCGGTCGTAATCTTTGTGAAAAGAAGAGCGCGCACTGTCCTCGGCAGGGGCTTTTTTATGGCTGCCTAAACGCTGGGCACTAAATAGTGTTGCCCAATGGCTACGGCTATTTAAGGGTTTATTGATAAGGGTGATCATAGTACCTAATCCTTTATTCTTATTATTTAATGGTTGTCGCTCCCAGTATAATAAAAAAAGCCAGCATCAAGGCTGGCTTTTGGTTGTTCTATGCTAAGACTGTGTAAACACGCTATCTAGTGTTAGATGTTAAAAGGTTAAGCCTTAAACGTTAAAACGGAAATGCATCACATCGCCATCTTGCACGATATAGGTTTTGCCTTCTAAGCGTGATTTACCGGCAGCGGCAGCGCCTTTTTCGCCGTTATATTCAATAAAATCATCATAAGCAATGACTTCAGCGCGAATAAAACCACGCTCAAAATCGGTATGAATCACACCAGCGGCTTGAGGAGCGGTTGCACCAACAGCGACTGTCCATGCGCGGACCTCTTTTACACCAGCGGTAAAGTAAGTCTGCATATCAAGCAAATCATAACCACCACGAATCACTTGATCAAGACCGGCCTCTTCCATGTCCATCTCAGCTAAGAAGTCTTTTTTATCGTCTTCATCAAGCTGAGCAATCTCAGATTCGATTTGGTTGCATAGCGCGATAACGATAGAGTCTTCGCCCGTCGCATAGTCACGTACCGCATCAAGATATGGATTATTCTCAAAGCCGTCCTCAGCAACGTTAGCGATATACATGGTAGGCTTTAGTGTGATTAGACCATAACTTCTGATGAGTTTTTTCTCATCGCTATCAAGGTTTGCTGCACGTGCCGCTTTACCTTCTGCTAATAATGGCTCAACTTTTTTAAACACATCAAGCAATGCTTGCGCGTCTTTATCGCCACCTTTCGCCTTTTTGGTTTGGTTGTGGATAGCACGCTCAACAGCCTCTAAATCTGCCAATGCAAGCTCGGTATTGATGGTTTCGATATCATCGATAGGGCTGACGCGACCATCAACGTGGACGACGTTATCATCATCAAAACAGCGTACCACGTGAGCAATGGCATCAGTCTCGCGGATATTGGCTAAGAACTGGTTGCCCATGCCTTCGCCTTTTGAGGCGCCAGCGACCAAACCTGCAATGTCGACAAATTCCATCGTTGTCGGCAATACGCGCTCAGGGTTGACGATATCAGCCAGTTTTTTCAGGCGTGGGTCAGGTACTGGAACGATACCAGTATTGGGATCTTTGGTACAAAATGGAAAGTTTTCAGCGGCGATACCCGCTTTGGTCAAGGCGTTAAACAGGGTGGATTTACCCACGTTTGGTAGACCGACAATGCCGCAATTAAAACCCATAACATGCTCTCAATATAGTAATAAAATCAGTCAGTATAAGACTTGGTGCTTAGTCATTATAAAGCTTGGTAAAATAGTCACTCAAAATTGGGCGTATTGTAGCAAATTTCAGCCAAAATGGGTGAGGTTGTTATATAGGTTAAGTGGATTTTCATAAATCAAGGGTCTTTATTTATATTATCCGTCATTACGCGTTTTCAAGCTTAGGACGTGCTTTTGCAATCGCTTTTAATAAGGCTTTCTCAAACTCACCCTCTTTAAATTTGACCAAATAAGAATGTGCTGCGCAAAAGTTGCGTACCTCGCGCCAGTCATGCGCCAAGTTGCTTGCCCAATCGCAGTATTGCTTACCGGCGTCTGGCTCATTTTTCAGCGCTTTTTTGGTCGTTGGATGCAGCAATAACTCAGGCAACACCGCTTCTAGTAATTTGGTCGGCGGACTCATAAACGTATCGTCAACGTGTAAGCTGTTACTGGCAGGATGGAATACCAGCAGCGAACCTGCATGGATCATCTCATTGGGTGCGATATAGTGGATGCCTTGTGATAGCGAAAATTCAAGCTCGGTATAACGCTTAGCGACCGCATCACTTTCGACCAACTCTTCTGCCCACTGTACCTCAGGTACTTTTTTATGATGGCGACTGCTGCCATAAAAGGTTGCTTGCGGAAAATCTTTTGCCATCTGCGCGCAGTGTACCGTATGAAAAGGATGCACGTTCAGCACGGCTTCGACATCTTGCCCATTATTGGTTAGCGTCATTACTTGCGCTCGTACCTCATCAGTCAAGGTATAGCTGTCTAAAAAAATAAACCGCCCAGAGGCAAGCTTAATCAATGAGCAATGCGTGCCGATATTCAGCACACCGCCTAGGCGAAACGTACCACGAATGTTCCAAAATCCTGCACCCAAATCTATGATTTTATCGCTCATTAATACGTATCCTTATGGTTTGTTTTCTTAAAGTATATTAATGGCCTTACGGCTACTAATATATCGTCAGGTGTATGTATAGGTATATAAAGTTTGCCATAAAAAAGATAGCAGGATATGTACCAACATACGAAGGTAAAAATGTATTGATTTGATGTTATGTTGGCATCGGATTGAAATTTTGAGCGGTTTACTCTACTAACAACTTGGTAAGCAATTCATCGATTTCCGCTTTAAACTCTTTATCTTCGATTTTATTGGCAGTGATTTTTGCGTTTTGTAGGCTAGTGATTGCAGTATCTTTTTGTCCCAACTCAACTTGAATAACCGCCATCGAAAACGCAATCGATGATAAATGGTCTTTTGAGTTGATGGCTTTGGCTTTCTCAAGCGCTTTGTCATAAATGACTAACGCTTCGTCAAAGTCTGCGGTGAAGTCTGCCAGCGTCTCCCATTGCTCTGGGTGGTCTTTATCAGTATTTTCATTATCGACACAAACTGCTTTTAGCTCGCCATACAGCCAATTAAAGGCTTCTTGATGTCCTTTTCTATCGGCTTCGAGCAGTTTTTCCGCTAAGGTATAGACGGACTTATATATTTTGGTATTAATCATGACTCACATCCTTCTTAAATTGAGCATAGTATTTTAGCTAAAGCGGCAGGTAATATATGTGATACTAGGGGCGGTACTGTAGCAGAAATGCGGACAAATCGTTATTTTACGCCCATTTTTGTGGCTGATAAGTGCCATATACAATCAGGGACTGTAAAATAGCACCCTACCTAGGCTGACTCAATAGGTGTTTGAGTTTATTCGCAGTTTGTTATTGAGCGCTTTATAAGCCGTTTTTATCGTTCTAGGCTTAAATTTGCAGGCTACTGCCATTCGAGCGATTACCATTAACGTGTTGAGCGTATGTTAATAACATAGCAAAATCTGAGTGTGATATGGGCTGTGATAAAATACTACTTCATTACTTTACTATTTCATTACTTTGACACTCAGCTATATATTTACCTTTTGTATTGTCACCTTTCTATTACCCACGCCCATTTAGCCTAAGCTAAAAGAGCCTTTTCTAAAGTCAGCACTCTTTTGAATAATCATATAAATAACAACACGACACAGATATCCTTTGATTCTCCTTCATGGATACTGAAGCTAACGATCGGTTTGATAGGAATGTTTGCCTTTTTGCAGGTATATTCTATCCAAGCTGTGTTGCCAGTACTAATGGTGGATTTTTCAGCTACTGAAGTGCAGGCAGGGATGGTTGTTGGTGCAACAGTAATGGCGATTGCTATCATGTCACCGTTTTTAGGGATGCTGTCTGATGCGGTCGGTCGCAAATCCTTTATTGTTGGTGCGTTACTATTTTTAGCGATACCCACAGCATTGATTGCCCAAAGCCCAAGTATTGGCTGGATGGGGATGTGGCGCTTCATGCAAGGATTGTCTGTCCCCGGTATTACGGTGGTGACCATTGCCTATATCGGTGAGGAATTTGAGGGGCGGGCTGTCACAGAGCTGATGTCTTTTTATGTCTCAGGTTCGGTACTCGGCGGCTTTATGGGGCGGTTTTTGCTGGGTCATCTGCATGAGTTGATAGGCTGGCGTGCAGGCTACTATGTGATGGCAGCCATGACACTTATCGGAGCTCTCTGGGTTGGCAAGATGTTGCCATCGTCGCAACATTTTGTGGCCAATCCAAATTTTCGCTCAGCGATGCAGACGCTGGGCGAGCATCTGACCAACCGTTACGTGGTAACGGCATGTTTGCTCGGTGCTTGTGTGCTGTTTTCACTCGTTGGCTGCTTTACCTTTATTAACTTGCATCTTGCTGGCACGCCTTATGAGCTTGGTACCGGCGCCCTTGCCAATATCTTTGCAGTATATTTAATCGGCGTCGTTATTACACCATTATCGACGACACTGTTACGCCGATTTGGGGCAGCGCGCACCGTTCGAGTGGCAGTAATCTTTTCGATGCTTGGGGCGTTATTAACGCTGGTCACGCCGCTATGGGGCATCGTTGTCGGGCTTGCTATTATGTCGTCAGGCGTCTTTGTCACCCAAGCGGCAACCATCAGTTATATCGCCGTCAATGTCAAAAAAGGACGTTCATTAGCCTCAGGTTTGTATTATATGGCGTATTATGCAGGTGGTACCATGGGTGCATGGCTATGCGGTATCGTTTATGCTCATGGGGAGTGGTCATTGACCGTTTGGCTATTATTATTTGTGCAAATATTGGCGCTTTTAGTGGCAAGTTTTGGCATGGTAAAAACAAAACCGCGTCCTGCTTAATGCCAGATAAATGAATATAAGAGATAGAATAAGCTATCATAAGCTCAGAGAGTGAAAGGCGATTATTTCTGAACACCGAGTATTGTCTTACTTACGTGTCACGCCTTTACATAAGGCTGGTTTTTTCTTACTATCAAGAGGTTATTGATAAAAATATCAGCCTGTAATTATACATGACAGTCAGTTTTTATCGGCACCCAAAAATACTATAAACAAGGACGTCAAACTTATGTCAAATATCTATCACAGCGCGCCATCTGCCTATGATTTTCCGCTATTGGTCAAGCAGTTATTAAACCGTGCCAAAACCGTCTCACAAGATCAAGAAATCATTTATGCAGATAAAAAACGTTTCACTTACAAAGATTTGTTTAATCGTATCAATCGTTTGGCAAATGTTCTAGATGGCTTAAATCTTGATGCTGGTGACGTGGTCGCTGTGATGGATTGGGACAGTCACCGCTATTTGGAATCCTACTTTGCTGTACCGATGTCAGAGTATATTTTGCAAACGGTCAATATCCGCCTGTCACCCGATAAAGTCCTTTATACCATCAATCATGCAAAACCAAAAGTTCTGCTACTCAATTCTGAATTTGCGCCACTGGTCAAAGATTATCAATTTGAAAACTCCAGCATCGAGCACATCATTTGGCTAGATGATAACGGTGTCACTTCTGACGGCGTATTCGGTGGCAATCAGAACCGTGTCAAAGGGGAATATGAAGCGCTACTTGATGGCGCTGCTGACCATTTTGATTTCCCAGATTTTGATGAAAATACCATTGCTACGACCTTTTATACCTCAGGTACGACAGGTGACCCAAAAGGGGTGTTCTTTAGTCATCGCCAATTGGTACTGCATACGCTGACTGAAGCGGCGTCGATTGGTATGTTGCCAAATAAGCAAGGCGTCAGCTATGGCGATGTGTATATGCCGATGACCCCGATGTTCCATGTCCATGCATGGGGTTTTCCATTTACGGCGACCATGACAGGACTGAAGCAAGTTTATCCGGGTCGTTATGCCCCCGATTTGTTGATGGATTTGATTATTAATGAGAAGGTCAGTATCACCCACTGTGTACCGACCATTTTGCAAATGATCCTCAAAGAAGCGCAAGATCGCGGTGCCAGCTTTAATGGTCTAAAAATGATCATTGGTGGTTCACGATTGACAGAGGGCTTGGCAAAAGCGGCGATGGATCAGGGTATTGAAGTCTATACCGGTTATGGGATGTCAGAGACTGCGCCTCTTATCAGTTTGACGGATTTTAGTCTTAATGAGCCGCAGCTGAGTCAAGAAGACGATATCGCCCGCCGTTGTATGACGGGTAAGCCTGTACTTATGGTAGATGCGCAAGTATGGGGAGGGAGCAATCAGCCGGTCGGTATGGGTCAAGACAATACTGGCGAGCTGGTATTACGCGCACCGTGGCTCACCCAAAGCTATCTAAAAAATGATGACGCTGGCAAAGAGCTATGGGAAAACGGTTATATGCACACCCAAGACATTGCTTATATACGTCCTGATGGCTATATCAAAATCACCGATCGCTTAAAAGATGTGATTAAATCAGGTGGCGAATGGATCTCCTCGCTAGAGATTGAGACAATCCTATCCCTACATCCTGCGGTAGCAGATGTGTCGGTGATTGGGGTGCCTGATCAGCAATGGGGCGAGCGTCCATTGGCACTGGTAGTACTTAAACCAAACTGCCAAGATACCAAAGCTGAAGATATCAAAGCTGAAGATATCAAAGCACTGGCCGAGCAGGCGGTATCACGCGGTATTATTCCAAAATACGGCGTGCCCAATCAGTTTAAGTTTGTCAACGAGCTACCAAAAACCTCGGTTGGTAAACATGACAAAAAAGTGATGCGTGAGATGTATGCCAATCAGACTGAAGTATAAACAGTCCGACGTATAATCTTTCACGTAGGTCAACTATTGAGCAGATAGCTTGCTTAACAGTTGACCTTTATGATTGGCTCTGCTACATTTTAAACCGATACACTAAATCGATACGTAGTGTATCGGTTTTTTAGTTTGGTAAGGATAGCTGGCCGGGATAGCCAGTCTTATATTATGATATTATCGGACACATCATATCGCATCACCCATCATTTATGCTAAGGACAGCTACTATGAGCGCGCAAACCGCCACTGCAATGACCAATCAAGCGTCAACCCCAACATTTCAGACACTCACTAGCACTCAAGCTGCTAGTACTCAAGAGTTTGCTGATATTTATCGCGCATCGATCGAAAATAAAGAAGCGTTTTGGGCAGAGCAAGCCAAGCGTATCTATTGGCATAAAGAGCCTGAACAAATCCTTGATGACAGTCATTTGCCATTTGCCAAGTGGTTTGTCGGCGGTGAAACCAATCTTTGTTATAACTGTGTCGATCGTCACCTTGCAGAGCGCGCAGAGCAGGACGCCTTTATTTGGCTGTCATCAGAGGTTAATCAAGAACTGATAGAGACCTATCCTGCTGTGGTCGATGCCTTTAAAGACTTGGGCAATAACGTTGAGTTTTATACCGATTACACCAAGCGCCGTTTGACTTATAACGACCTTTATAAAGAAGTGAATTATTTTGCCGATATATTAAAACGTCATGGTATTGAGAAGGGCGATCGTGTCATCATTTATATGCCGATGATTTTAGAAGCCGCTTATGCCATGCTCGCCTGTGCGCGTATCGGTGCGATGCATTCGGTGGTATTTGGCGGCTTTGCTGCCCATAACTTAGCCATTCGTATGGATGATGCTGAGGCAAAAATGGTCATCACAGTAGATGCTGGTTTGCGCGGTGGTAAAGTCGTCAATTATAAGAGCCTTGTCAATCAAGGTATTGAGCAGGCAACCACCAAGCCTGAGCATGTGGTGGTGGTCAACCGTGGTATTTTGCCGTTTGACGTAAAAGAGCTAGATGTCGACTATGCCACTGAGCGCCGGATCAGCTGTGAAGCCAATGCTATCGTCGAACCTGTATGGCTTGAGTCTAATACGCCATCATATCTGCTTTACACTTCTGGTACGACGGGCACACCCAAAGGCGTACAGCGTGATACGGGCGGTCATGCGGTCGCACTGACCACATCGATGGACTATATCTACGACGGTAAGGCGGGCGAGACGTTTTGGGCGATATCCGATATCGGCTGGGCTGTTGGGCATTCTTATACTATCTATGCGCCATTGCTCGCCGGCATGACCAGTGTTATGTATGAAGGCTTACCGCATCTACCAAATCCTGGTATCTGGTGGCGAATTGTAGAAGCCAACAAGGTTAATATCTTATTCACCGCACCGACTGGTGTACGTATGCTCAAAAAGCAAGATGAGACATGGATGACGCGTTACGATGTCTCAAGCGTCAAATCCTTCTTTTTGGCAGGTGAGCCACTAGATGAGTCGACTGCCAGCTGGCTGACCAAGCATTTAGGCGTACCGATTTTAGACCATTATTGGCAGACAGAGTCAGGTTGGCCGATTTTAAGTAATACGCCCAAGTTTAATGATAAAGCGCATAAACAAGGCTCACCTGGCTATCCTATGTATGGCTACGATGCGCAGGTCATCAATGAAGAAACTGGAGAACCATGTAAAGCGGGTGAAAAAGGTTTACTGGCAATTCGCGCACCCTTGCCACCGGGCTGTTTGACCACGGTTTGGCGTAATGATAAGCGCTTTATTGACAGCTATTTTAGCTTAACGGATAGCAATCAGTATTCGACGTCAGACTATGCAGTCGTTGATGAAGACGGCTATTTTCATATCCTAGGTCGTACTGATGATGTCATCAACGTCGCCGGTCATAGACTGGGTACTCAAGAGATTGAAGAGGCGATTAGTACCCATGCCGAGGTCGCAGAGTGCGCGGTGGTGGGTATTCAAGATGAGCTAAAAGGCGAGCTGCCGATAGCTTTTTGTGTGCTAAAAGACCATGAACTGGTGGCAACCACTGAAAACCGCTTCCGCCTTGAGCAGCAGGTCATTGGCGCGGTGGTAAAATCCTTAGGCGGTATTGCAAGGCCTGCGGCGATTTATTTCCCGCAAGCACTACCAAAGACACGCTCTGGTAAAATCTTACGCCGTGCCATTCGGGCGTTAGCAGAGGATAAGCCTACTGGTGATATGTCTACCCTAGATAATCCAACGGCCATCGATGCGGTCAAGCAATCTATGAAAGATTACTAGGCACATTTTTAGGCATGCTTTAAACAACACTTTAAAATTATCTTTATCTAAAAAGCTCATGAATGCTCATGGGCTTTTTTTATTGTCGCGAATAACTTACCAATAATGATAAATAAATCGGTCATTAACATTAACTTTGCTAAAAGCAACATAAAGAGCTTGACCCTAAAATTGTTTTATTGTTATAGTCAATAACGATACGAAATAAATCATTTTAAAATCATATAACAAAATGATAAATTCAAAACTTTCAATATTCTAAGACGTCAGCTAATGACAGTCTTGCAAACAAGATAAGGATATCTTATGCACCACGTTCAGCAGCTCATCAATGGTCGATTTGTTGATTCTAATACTAGCGAATGGATTGATATTACTGATCCTGCCACTCAAGAAGTCATTGCCAAAGTACCGCAAACCACTGATGATGAAATCAATCAAGCCGTCGCTGCCGCTCAAAAGGCTTTTCAAACGTGGCGCAAAACACCGATTACTACACGTGCTCGTATCTTTTTAAAGTATCAGGCGCTGATTCGCGACCATATGGATGAGCTGGCAGAAATCTTGACCGCAGAGCAGGGCAAGACGATTGCTGATGCACGCGGTGATGTGTTCCGTGGTTTAGAAGTGGTTGAGCATGCAGCGGGTATTGCCAACTTGCAGATTGGCGACTTTGTTGAAAACGTTGCCTCAGGCGTTGATACCTATAGTATTTGGCAGCCACTGGGTGTTTGTGCAGGCATCACGCCGTTTAACTTCCCAGCGATGATTCCACTGTGGATGTTCCCAATGGCGATTGCCACGGGTAATACTTTTATCTTAAAACCTTCTGAGCAGGATCCGATGGTGACCATGCGTCTGGTTGAGCTTGCGGTTGAAGCGGGTGTACCTGAAGGGGTGCTAAACGTCGTCCATGGCGGCAAAGCTACCGTTGATGCGATTTGTGATCATCCTGACATCAAAGCAGTCTCTTTTGTTGGTTCGACCAACGTCGGCAAACACGTTTATGAGCGTGCTAGTCAATCAGGTAAACGCGCTCAGTGTATGATGGGCGCGAAAAACCATGGCGTTATCCTGCCAGATGCCAATAAAGAGCAAACCCTTAATCAGCTAGCAGGTGCTGCCTTTGGCGCTGCTGGCCAACGTTGTATGGCGCTGTCTGTCGTTGTCCTAGTCGGTGCTGCAGGTGAGTGGATTGATGATATTAAGGCCAAAGCAGAAGGTTTAATAGTCTCAGCCGGTAAACATGATAAAGATTTGGGTCCATTGATTTCTCCTGCGGCAAAAGCGCGTGTTGAGCATTTGATTGGCACAGGGGTAGAAGAAGGAGCGAGCTTGATACTTGATGGTCGTGGCATTACGGTTGAAGGTTATGAAAAGGGCAACTTTGTAGGCCCAACTATCTTTGATAATGTCACTAGCGATATGCAAATTTATAAAGAAGAAATCTTTGGACCTGTCCTGTGTATCATGCGCGCTAATAGCTTAGATGAAGCGATAGAGATGCTGAATGCCAACCCGCATGGTAATGGTACGGCTATCTTCACTCAGTCAGGAGCTGCCGCGCATAAGTTCCAGCAAGACATCCAAGTCGGTCAAATCGGTATTAACTTGCCGATTCCTGTGCCACTACCGATGTTCTCATTCTCAGGCTCACGTGCTAGCAAGCTTGGTGATTTGGGTCCTTATGGTAAGCAAGCAGTGCAATTTTATACCCAAACCAAGACTGTTACGGCGCGCTGGTTTGATGATGAAGCAAGTCGCGGTGTCAATACGACTATTTCAATTTAACGCTGAATCACCTATATTTGCACTGACGACTTAATACACCCTATTCAGCACAAGGATGACCCCATGGATTTTTCATTAACCGATGACCAAATTGCCTTTCGCCAAACTGCCAGACAGTTTGCCCAAAAAGAGCTAAAGCCCAATGCCGCTGAATGGGATCGCACCTCGCACTTCCCAATTGATGTGATCAAAAAATCAGGCGAGCTTGGCTTTTTAGGGTTATATACCAACCCTGAATATGATGGCTTGGGCTTGCCGCGTTTAGATTCTGCCATGGTTTTTGAAGAGCTAGCATGGGGTGATACTGCGGTCGCTGCTTATATGAGTATTCATAATATGGCAGGCTGGATGATTGGTGAGTTTGGCAGTGATACATTGTGCAAAAAATATTTGCCAAATATGGTCAGTGGTGAATGGCTTGGCAGCTACTGCTTAACAGAACCTAATGCGGGCTCTGATGCCGCATCACTGCGCACCAAAGCCGATAAGCAAGGCGAATATTATGTCCTTAATGGCGAAAAAACCTTTATTTCAGGGGCGGGCTCAACCGATATATTGGTAGTCATGGCACGTACGGGCGGCGCAGGACCAAAGGGGATTTCAGCGTTCGTAGTTGATGCTGATAGCGCTGGTATTGAATACGGCAAAAACGAGCATAAAATGGGCTGGAAAGCACAGCCGACACGGACGATTAGCTTTAAAGATGTCAAAGTTCCAGTAGAAAATTTGATAGGCGAAGAAGGTCAAGGCTTTCGTATTGCTATGAAGGGGCTTGATGGCGGCCGGATTAATATTGGTATCTGTGCAGTAGGGACAGCGCAAGCGGCGCTTGAGACAGCGACCAATTACGTACAAGAGCGCAGTCAGTTTGGTAGCCCGATTGCCAGCTTACAGTCGGTTCAATTTAAGCTTGCCGATATGTTGACTCAAACCATCACCGCACGACAAATGCTGTATTTAGCGGCGAGCAAAGTCGATAATAACGATGCGCAAGCCTCTACTTATTGCGCAATGGCAAAGCGCTTATCGACTGATCTTTGTTTTGATGTCGCTAACGAAGCACTGCAACTACACGGTGGTTACGGCTATCTCAATGAATATCCGCTTGAGCGTCATGTGCGAGATTTGCGCGTACATCAAATTTTGGAAGGCACCAATGAGATTATGCGCGTGATTGTCTCGCGTCAGCTCATGCAAGACGAGGCATTGAGCCAGCTGCGCTAACCTATTATATGAATAAAATGATTTTATGATAAGGATGTTTGATCATGACGGATTATACCAACTTAAAACTATCGATTGATGGTCATACTGCAACGCTAACATTGAACAACCCACCTGCTCATACGTGGACGATGGACAGTCTTAAGGCGCTTAAGCAA
>NZ_JBFFMS010000008.1:0-82228 GCF_041554015.1 Psychrobacter sp.
TATCGTTGTCGCGACTCTAAAACGCTTGGCTGATGAAGGCGAAGTAGAAATGCGTCTGGTTAAGGACGCCATCTCAAGCTTGAATATTGATATCGATCATCCGCCTGCATGGCAACAACAGCCTTATTATGACCATTCTCCAGACGCTCCAGCCCCTGGTAAGGTCAATCCGACTCCTGTACCTGAGTTTATTGCTGAAGACGATGAAGAGATAAGTAGTGAAGGTCGCGCCGAAGATCAAGCCGATGCAACTTTACTGAATGATGATGACGTCGAAGAAAAATAACCATAAGACAAGGAAATGAAACATGGACATTAAAGCCCCCGATTTGGGTGTCGATAGCGCCGAAGTCAGTGAGATTATGGTTGCAGTTGGCGATGTCATTGCAAAAGACGACAATATAGTTTTACTAGAGTCTGACAAGGCTTCAGTGGAAGTACCAAGCTCTGCTGCTGGCAAAGTTACTAAAATCAGTGTTGCGATTGGTGATCAAGTCAGTGAAGGTATGGTACTGATCGAGCTTGAAAGCGAGACTGATAGTCAAGACGACAGTCAAAGTACAGAAGCCCCTGCTGCTGATGCGCAAGATAAGTCTTTTGATGCCCAGCAAGAAGAGCCGCTAAAAGATGTGCAGGATGATAAGGCAACAGCTGAGTCAAATACTGCTCAACCTGCTGCACAAGCAGCCACAGCGACCACGCATGCGCTACCAGATTTAGGCGTTGATGAAGCACAAGTATCTGAGATTATGGTCAGTGTCGGCGATATGGTCACTACCGATCAGTCTATCTTGCTGATTGAGTCAGATAAAGCGTCGGTTGAAGTACCAGCGCCGCAATCTGGTAAGGTTGAGAAAATACTGGTACAAACGGGCGATATGGTTGCCAATGGTCAAGACTTTATTGTCATCATTGCTCAAAGCTCAGACAATGCCAATACTGCAAGTGAAGCCAAAGTAGAAGAGACGAAATCGCAAGAGCAAGAGGCAAAACCTGCTGCTACCGATAAAAAAGCTGAGTCAAGTCAGAAAGTGGACAAGCAAGCTTCTAAACCTGCAACCAGTGCAACGACAAACGAAGATAATAAGCTTACCGAAGCCCAAGTCAATGAAAAGATGGTTGATGTTTATGCTGGTCCTGCGGTACGTAAACTTGCCCGCCAGTTGGGTGTGGATATCAGTGAAGTAAAAGGTTCAGCATTAAATGCGCGTATCTTAAAAGAAGACTTGTTTGCCCACGTGAAGCAAAGCTTGACGACTAAACAAGCTGCGCCAGCTACTGGAGCTGGCACTTCTAGAGCTAGCTTGCCAAGCTTGCCTGATATGAGTAACGTTGATATCTGGGGCGAAACAGAGACCCAAGATTTGAGTCGCCTGCAAAAGGTGTCGATACCGCAGCTAAACTACAATACTTATTTGCCACAAGTAACACAGTTTGATTTGTCTGATATCACTGAAACAGAAAATCTGCGTAATGAGCTGAAAGGTGGCATGAAAGCTGAAGGTATTGGGCTGACTATTTTAGCCTTTATCGTCAAAGCAACGGCTTATGCATTGACCCAGCATCCACGCTTTAACAGTCACTTAAGCGATGACAATACCCAAATTATCCTACGTAAAAGCGTCAATATGGGTATCGCGGTAGCCACAGATGATGGTCTAATCGTACCAGTGATTAAAAATGCGCACGAAAAGGGTATCAAGCAAATTGCCATTGAAATCGGCGAGCTGGCGATCAAAGCCCGTGATAAAAAACTGAGCACCAAGGATTTGCAAGGCGCAAGCTTTACCATCTCAAGTCAAGGTATTTTGGGTGGCACCGCGTTTACGCCACTGGTTAACTGGCCACAAGTTGGTATTTTGGGTGCATCAGAAGCGACTATGCAACCAAAGTGGAATGCTGCCAAGCAAACCTTTGAGCCGCGCCTCATGTTGCCATTGTCATTATCCTATGATCACCGTGTGATTAATGGCGCTGATGCGGCAGTATTTACCCGTTATGTCGCAACATTGCTTGCAGATCCGCGTCGTATGTTGCTATAGGCTCAATCACTATTTAACCGTTAAATGAATAATAAAAAGACTGTCTGCGGATGGTCTTTTTTATATTTTTTATTTCAGCAATTAATAGATAATAGATATAAAAAAGCCAGCAACTAAGCTGGCTTTTCTGTTTTTAATAGTTAGCTTAGCATGTTGCTAAATTAAAACTGTTTAACAAAGGCAATGCCGTATACCCAAGGGCTGATGTCGATTTCGCCGATAGCATCACCATTTAAAGTCGCGTCAGTTTTGATGTCCATATAACGCGCATCAATACGGAAAGACTCAGTAGCTGCAAATGGGATATCAAGACCGATATGACCAGCAACACCAACGCTGTCATCAAGCTTTAACTCATTACCGACAGCATTTGCTTTTTCTTTAAAAAACATTGTGTAGTTTACACCAACGCCCACAAACGGTTTGACATTCATAGGCAAGTTATAATCATCGAAGTGATATTGTAATGACAGCGTCGGTGGTAAATGCTGAGTTCTGCCTGTGATTTCATTATCAGACGCATCCGTTAAGGTAAAGTCATGATGAAAAGGGATGGCAGCTAGTAGCTCAACACCAATGTTATTGGCGATAAAGTATTCACCACTGATCGTTGGACGGACATCGCCATCAACATCTACAGCGTAGTTTGTGCTATTTATAGTGACATCACCATTATCATTTTTAGGATCGACATAATGTGCGCCCGCGGCAACGGTCCAAGTACCCGCAGGTACAGCAAAAGCTGTTGTCATAGTAAGGGCAGTCGCAGCGGCTAAAACTAGGGATGATAGTTTCATTGTTTAATTCCTCAACATTTAAGTGATGATCGTTACTCTATGAGGGATGGCATAAAGTAGCGACATAGAGTGTTAGACTTGAGACTAACTTGTAACATCTCCAATCTATTATAATACAAAAGCCATACTATTAGTAAGGTTTTAAGTGAAATGTTAAGGGATTGCAGCGTAAAGTTACAATGAGAAAGATATAGATACCTTAAGGCTGATGGTATAAGCTATTTTGATCGTCGGTTTTTGCTATTATTGATGCGCCATTATTTTATAAAGGGATCGGTTATCTATCATGCTTGGTTACTGTAGTAATTCTCCACTGCGCTGTGAAAACGCGCGCTCATTGATAGTATTAGATCAGATAGATGCTTGTTGCCCAAGCTGTGGCTTGTCCTTGTTGCCTGCCCAAAAACGGAGTCATAAGCTGCGTGCTGAAGAGCGGTTATTACGCATGGCTTTTTTCGCAGTGGCGATAATCTTGATAGTGGTTACCCACATTTACTATACAAAGTTAGTATAATCAGACTCTCATAACGGCTTTTTTGTTCATCTAAGCTCGGTGTTACACCGCATAGGGACGGCATGCTATTCCAATCTATACGGCGCTTGCGTCTTTTTGTCTACAATGTTTTGCAAAACGATGAGCATGACACGCTCTTTAGTCGCTATGTTGATTATTTTCTTATTTTACTGATTATGGCAAACGTCACGGCAGTGATTGCAGAATCTGTCGATAATTGGTATTACCCTTATCAAGCATACTTTACGTGGTTTGAGAATTTTTCTATTGTGGTATTTTCTATTGAATACCTGCTTCGCCTATGGAGCGTCGCTGAAGCTAAGCCAAGCAATACCACATGGCGACAGCGCTGGGAGTGGCTAAAAAGCCCCTCTGCATTGATTGATTTAATTGCCATTGTTCCTGCGTTTTTGAACTTCTTTGTCAGTATAGACTTGCGTTTCTTACGTATTTTGCGTCTGTTTCGTATTCTTAAGCTCACCCGTTATTTTGCTTCATTGCGTATTTTACTGGTGGTGATTAGTAAAGAAAAAGGCTCATTTCAAGCGGTTATTTTTATCTTAATAATCATGATTGTGACCGCCTCTAGTGGTATTTATTTGGTAGAAAACCATGCACAGCCAGAAGAGTTTGAATCGATACCAAAAGCCATGTGGTGGGCGGTAGTCACCCTAACGACAGTGGGCTATGGTGATGTGACACCGATTACCAATGCTGGCAAAATACTAGGGGCCATCATTACTATCTTGGGCGTTGGTTTGGCAGCATTGCCTGCTGGTATTTTGGCAACGGGCTTGGCAAACGAGCTCAGTCAGCGCCGTGAAGAGCTTGAACAAGACTTTCGAGGGCAGCTGATAGATAGTGATTTTGACTTGGTGCAAAATCAGATGATGATTGATAAAATCCGCCGCGAGCTTGGCTTAGACAAAGAGCAAGCACAGGATATTGTGTTACAAGTACTGCGCGAACAAGAGCTTGAGCGCCGTGAAAGAGAGGTGCAGCAAAAGAATTTTTGTCCGCACTGCGGTGAGCGCTTGTAATAAAAGGCTACTATCTATAGTCGATTCTCAATAAAATCGTTACGTTATATTGCAACGCAGAACTGGTATAAATGTTTCTGGCGTGCTGCGCCTACACCGACAGAGGCGGCGTAATATTCATCCCAGTCCCGCTGTATTGTTTTAAGCCTGAATTCACTATACCAAATAAAAATGGTCAATTGCTTTATAAAGCAATTGACCATTTTTAATTAGGCGCGGCATTAATTTTTAATTATAGAGCTTTAACTATAAAGCGCTTGCGGAATGGGCAGGGCGCGGGCTAATTCATGCGCCACTTGCTGCGCCGCCATGCTCAAGTCTTTGGCAGGAAGGGGCAGATTCTGTAGGGTTAAATGCCAGTCATCTACTTCTCGGCGCAAATGTGCGACCCACAGTGTCACGCAGTCACGCGGTAATTGTTTTAGGTTGACCTCAAAAGAGCGATTGCCTTCATCATCGCTAAGATGAATCTCACCCTTCTCAATTCTGGTAAAGGGCTGTCCGTAATAGGAGTTGGCAATCAAAGCAATATGGGTGATATGAGTAGGTATTTCATCCAGATATAGCCTGATTTGTTCTTGATCAAGCGGTGCAAGATACATTGCTTGCTCGCCGCGGTCTTTACCATTGAGACTGTCGCCTTGATGGCATACCGATTCGGCTTTGTCGCGCAGCTGCTTAAACCAGACCATATCGTTGATGGTACAGTTGTCATCATATAACACACAAGCCAAATCAAGATCCATGGAATTTGCGTTTTTATTAAAGCGCTTTTTTAACTTTTTAAATAAGCCTGTGCGCTCAACCTTGGTAAATTCATAATTGAGACCAAAAAATAAAGTACCTGCGTCTAAACCCAACCCTCTTAAGCTATCTGAAAGTAGGGGCGATGGGGTGGTGATCGACATAGTAATCCTTTTGATGCTAGGGGTTTGTAAATGGTCAGGTAGCTATAGAGATGTTTGTAAAGGCGGTGTGGAAGATTAATAATCACCCAAAGTTTTATCTAACACCGCTTGATAAAGTAGGTCTGGCTTAGCATCCAGTAGACCATTACCAAAACCTCGCAACCACCAAACCAGCTGTGAGGTGAGATTTACCGTTGCTTGTATGGTCAAAGTCTCATTACTATTGATAATAACCACTTGATCGTCACTAAGCTTACTCTCCGTTAAGCTTTTGCCGGCTTGTTTGGTAAATTGTAGCTCAATCGCGGTATATTTGCCATGATTGGGCAGCTGGCTAAATAACGGGTGGCTAAAGCCCATGCCCCCCGCATCTAGATAGTTATCGAGTTGGAAATTATCAGGGGTTTTTGCTGCGCTATCTAATATCTCTACACTGGCAAATCGATGTAAGGCAAAGGTGCGGATGATGGTTTCGCTATCATCAGTGCGGGTTGCGAGCAGATAAATAATCACGCCGCGCTGGATGATGGCGATAGGATTTAGAGTATATTCGCTGGCTTGGGATTTGTTGCTACGGGTATAACAGGCTTTGATTTGTAATTGATAAAATAAAGCATGATAGATATTGTCTTTACTGTCCAAATCGATATGCGGCGCGATCAAAGGCTGAGTTGCAGGCTCAATACGAACTCTATCAATCCATGAGTGAGTCACTTTGCTGTTTTTAAGTTGGCGACGTGCCAAATCAAACCAAGGAAATAATTCATCCAAAATCACTGGCGGCAGCAGTTGACTTAAATTGGCTTCCACCATATTAAAGGCAACCGCTTGTGATAAATTCATATGCGGTAAGCTTTGTAATGGTGCATCATCTTTCCAGCGCCAGCCTTGTGGATTGGCATTATTTTTTTCGATAGGAAAACGTTTGGCAAGGGCGTTTAGATCGCGCTGTACCGTGCGCAGACTGATATCAAAACCTGACAATATCAGCTGCTCATAGACATGGGTGGTACCGACCCAGCGATTACGCTGTAATTGCGACAACACCTGCCACTGCCGCGCCGTCGTTGCAGCGCCATGACGGCTATCGGCTGCATCATCAGAGGCTTTGCTGTCTGAGGCTGCAACAGCGTTTGCTTGCTCATTAGCGGGCTGCTGATTACCGAGATCATTGATACGAGCAATGTCGGTATGAGCAATGTCAGTATGAGATACAGTCATGAAAAGATAACCTTTGTAATGTCACGATTATAAAGTCAGCGGATTATTCATATTAGTATGAGCATCAGCTGGTGATTATGATAGAGCATTGCAGAAAGCACCCTAATATCTAGTATGCTTCATCTATAGCAATTTCTTCTACGATAATGTCATTGTCCTCTTTACTTAGCGGTTCTTTGATAGTCTTTTCTTTCTTAGCGGCTTTCTTTTTATCTTCATCCTTTTGGCGCTTGGCTTTACGCTTTTTTTTGGCTTTCTTTTTTGATTGTTTATCATCAATGTCGTCATCTGTGTTTTGGTTTTCATCCCAGAGCATTAAACGACTTAATACTTTACCAAACAGCGTTTCTTTACGGTAGCGACCTTTTTTATTCATGGTATCGATAGGTAAGCCCGTCATCAAGGTAAGGGCTTCATTCAAAGTATTGACGCCATAGATATGAAAGCTGCCAGCTTTGACAGCGGCAATGATATCGTCACGCAGCATAAGCTGCTTTACATTTGCCATAGGAATGACCACGCCTTGCTGTCCGGTCAATGCTTGCTCGCGGCAGGCATCAAAGAAACCTGCTATCTTGGCGTTGATGCCACCGACAGCTTGCACTTCACCGAGCTGATTCATAGAGCCTGTAATCGCAAGGGATTGGTTGATAGGGACGTCTGCTAGGGCAGATAATAGCGCACAGCCTTCACTGACGGTTGCGCTATCACCATCGATATGCGCATAGCTTTGCTCAAAAGCCAAAGACGCACTAAAATTTAGCGCATGGTGCTGACTAAACAATGCCCGTAAGTAGCTGGTCATAATCAGCATGCCTTTGGCGTGCAAGCTACCGCCCAAATCAACATCACGTTCGATATCTAGGATTTCACCCGTACCGATATTTGGTTGAATGACCGCGGTAAGGCGGGCGGGCATACCAAACTCACTATCGGCATAGCTCACTACGGTTAACGCATTGACTTGCCCAACTGCTTCTCCTTGGGTCTGGATAAGCTGTTGCCCATTTTTGAGCTCATCCCAATACAGGTCGCGCAAGTATCCTGAGCGCTCATCCATATCCTCAATAGCTTGTAGCACATGCTTGGCACTGACGATATCTTGTCCGCCCAAACGCGCATGACGGTTGGACTCATGCAAAAGTTTGATCAGTAAATCACTGTGCAGGCTCAGACGGTCTTGGTCCTCTGCTTGCAAGCTTAAGTGCTCAAGCAGGGCAGCTTGCGCTCTTCTATCAAACGGATAAAGATTGGCATAATCGATAATATCTGCCATTTTGCCAACCAGCGCTAGCTCATGCTCATGAGTACGAACCACGTCATCATGGAAATCAGCACGCACTTTAAATACCGCATCAAACTCCGGCTCAAGCTCCAATAATTCGTAATATAAATCAGCTTCACCCAACAAAATAACTTTTATATCAAGATCGATGGGCGCAGGCGACAAGGATAAGCTGCCTGTTAAGGTCAGCATTTGCTCAAGACTGGACAGTTTGATTTTGCGAGACTGCAGAGCCCGCTTAAGACCTTGCCACGCATAAGGATGCTCAAGTAGGTGACTGGCCTCGAGTAATAAGTAACCACCATTAGCACGGTGTAAGGCGCCGGCACGAATCATGCTGACATCGGTCGTCACCGTACCTAATTGAGTGATCTGCTCTACATGACCTAAAAGGTTTAAGTGAGTCGGCAGATCTTCAAAGATAACGGGCGCACCACTATCAGGCTCATGGCTGCTAATCACATTGACCGCATAACGACTAGGGGTTGTGGCAAGGAGTGCCGTCACAAACTCTTCATCATCTCCATTAACGATACGCTCAACATGAGTCACCATATCAGCAAATACCGTCTTTAGGTATTCAACGACCGGTGGTTGAGCACTGAACTGCTCATAAATAGGGGCAAAGAGTGGTTGTAGGGCTCGCTTAGCGATATTGCGATGTAGCGACTCGATAGCATCATTGGCCGCATCTTCTAACTGCTCCAAAGCAATCGTCAGCTGACTGAGCCGTTTTTGCATGTGGTTTTTTTGCGCAAAATTATTCAGCTCAGTTTCATATTCGCTACCGTAAGCGCTATTGTCAGCTTTAGTATCCATAGTCTCAAGAGTAATATCCGCTGTCTTATCGCGATTCGATACGCTTTTATCTTTATCAGCCGGTTCCCCGCTGTCTGTTGACAGCTGGCTTGGATGAACAAAAACAGCTTTATTATCAAATGGGCGGAATGTTAAGGCTAAATCGTATTGTTTGCCCTCAGCATTGAGCACATCATAGGCATGACTTTCTTTTTGATGGGTGTCATTTTTGATGGCTTCTATCTTGCTTTGATACTGATCGCTGCGAAAGCGCTGGCTCAGTCGTTTCTTAGCTTGTTGCCATAGCGTGTTGACTTGATGTTGTAAGACAGTGGCCTGACCAGCAGGTAAACGCAGGGCTAATGGTGTACGAGGATCAGTAAAATTGTGTACATATACCCAATCATCCGGCGTTGGAGCATCGGCTGCGATAAGACTGAGCAAGCGACTGATCACCGTCCGTTTACCCAAGCCATTTTCGCCCGCCGCAAACACATGATAGCCACTGGCATGGATATCGAGTGCCGTATGCAATGCTTTAAGTGCCCGCTGTTGTCCAAAACCAATATCTAAATCTGGTGCGCTGCGGGTATCGGCTGGCAGCAGACTGGGTTTACTATAGCGCTTAAGCTGATTTGCCGCGACAAGGCAGCGCTGACTGACGTCGGTAAATATAGGGTGAGCTGTCATACTGGTGGCTGCCGAATCAGAAGTGTTGACTTTTTCTGCCGGCGTGCGAGCCATTCTTTTGCGTTTTACGTTTTTATTGAACCGCTTCCTATCTAAGGAAGCTTTATTCAACAGTTCTTTATCGGGTGCTTGGTCTTGAGCGGGCTGCTTGTCACTTGAGTCACTCATAGGCATCATAGCCTCTGCGGTATTATCGTTAACGTCTTTTTGGTCTTTATTCAGGGGGATGTTTGGCTGTTCTGTCATAGGGATAAGGTCAGTCGCTTAAAAGTATTAGATGGTGATTAATTTTGGTTTTTTGATCTGGTAATGGATATATTGGCGTTTATATAAATAGATCATCTTACAAGATATTGCTATCTTTTAAAGCAGTCATTAAACGCAATTTTGTATCATGGGCGAATATATCTTAGCGAATAAAAGTTTACTAATGGTACTTATAAAACGATAATAACAGAACAGTAAAAGAAGAATAACGGCTCAACATAGGCGCAGATAGTATAAGATGGCGCACATTGGCGCAATCTGCAACTATTCAATAGACAGCCTGCATGATAAAATAGTCGGTTCACATGTCAAAAATGGATAAACCCCTGTATGTCAGACTCTACTCAATCTTCTTTATCCTCTGCTAACACGGGCAATATCTATGTTGATCCGACAGGCTTTGTAAAGCTTGGCGCGCAATTACCGACATTGGCGAATATCTTAGCACAAGCAATAGACGAGTTAGGGCTAACCTTGAGTGCCCAGCAGCAGCGCACGCTATTATTATATTTAGACCAGCTTTTATTATGGAATAAAGCGTATAATCTGACCGCGATCACTGATCCAAAAGACGCGCTCATCAAACATGTCATCGATTGTTTGGCTATTATAACCCATTTACCGTCAGGCTCGCTGCTTGATATTGGTACAGGTGCTGGTTTGCCGGCAGTAATTATTGCTATTTGTCAGCCCGAGCGCTCATGTACAGCGCTTGATAGCAATCAGAAAAAAATCCGCTTTATTAAGCAAGTCAGCAGTGAGCTTGGTTTGAGTAATATGCAGCCTATCGCATCGCGCATTGAGGCGCATGAGGCAAGCTATGATGTGGTTACCTCTAGAGCGTTTGCCAGCTTAATAGATTTTGTTGCCGTTGCCGAGCCGCGATTGGCAGCTCATGGCTATCTATGTGCGATGAAAGGCAAAGCGCCAAGTGATGAAGAGCTGCATGCCTTGAGCCGCGATTGGCAATTTAAGACCATCAAATTAGAGGTGCCACGTTTACACGATAGTCGTCATTTAATTGAATTGTCTTATAAAAATGTCTAAGCTATGAGCACAGCACTGATCATAAAACTGTCTTGATTATGGTCAGTGCTGTGCTCGTGTTTATGTTTTTAGCGCAAGAGCGTATTAATAAAATTGGTAACAGATCTTAAATAAATTGAGTGAGTGTATGGAAATCATAGCGATTGCGAATCAAAAAGGCGGTGTGGGTAAGACCACAACGGCGGTAAATTTGACCGCCAGTTTGGCTGCCAAACGCAAGCACGTACTGCTCATTGACTTAGACCCACAAGGCAATGCGACCAGCGGTACGGGTGTCGATAAGAATGAGCTAGCATTGACGATAGCCGATGTGCTGTTGGATGGTGTGTCTTTATCTGACGCTATTGTTCGTAGCCCTGCTGGTTTCGATGTCATCGGTGCCAATCGTGACTTGGCCGGTATGGACATCACCTTGATGAGTAAAAACAATAGCCATGAGTTATTTAGAACGGCAATGGCAGATTTGATTGAGGCTCAAGCAGCAGCGCAGAAACCTGCCTATGACTATGTGATTATAGACTGCGCGCCAAGCTTAAACTTATTGACGATTAATGCATTGGTGGCAACAGATAACGTTATTATTCCGATGCAGTGCGAGTATTATGCGTTAGAAGGCTTAGCGGACTTATCGCAAACGATAGAGCGTTTAACAGAGTTAAACCCTAAATTATATATTCGCGGCGTGGTCAGAACCTTGTTTGATGCGCGCAATACACTCGCTCGTGATGTGTCAGCGGAGCTAGAAGCGCACTTTGGTGAAGTTATGTACAACACAATTATTCCAAGAAATATCCGTTTGGCAGAAGCGCCTGCGCATGGGTTACCGGTCATTGCCTATGAGAGATGGTCAAAGGGCGCACGTGCTTATCAGAAATTGGCCGCGGAAGTCATGAAACAAAGTCGATAGTTGTCTTAAGATAAGACAAAATAACTGATGATAAAAAAGCAATGAATCATAAGGTTAGTCGGCTAAATAATAAAACATTGAACATCGTATTCATCACTGAATTTAAAAACATTTGGCTTTTATTTGAGCGTTATAGGATAGGTAATCATGGCGAAGAAAAGAGGGTTGGCTGCCAATCGAGGTTTAGATGCCTTACTAGGGTCAATCAAAAAAGAAAAGCAAATTACCGCCTCTGCCTTGCAAGACGATATGGCTGTGCGCGATCAGTCTGTAGCTGATCCCATAGAGACAAAAGCGACGGGCAACACGGGTGCTAATGCCACATCCACTGCCGCTTCTGAGCCAAAAGATGCCAGTCAGCGTAAAGCTCGACCAGCACGTACCATAAATAAAAATACTGCCAACGGCAACCGCGTGAGCGAGACTAACGGCTCTGAAGACCAAATCAGTTTGGTACAAATCGATGTTGCTCGTTTGCAAGCGGGTAAATACCAGCCGCGCCGTGATATGAGTGAGACGGCATTAGCAGAGTTGGCATCTTCTATCGAACAGCATGGTATTATGCAGCCGATTGTCATTCGTCCTTTACTCGCCACAGAAGATAAAAGCGAAGCCTTTGTTACTCACGAGATTATCGCCGGTGAGCGCCGCTGGCGTGCGGCAAAAATGGCAGGCAAATCTGTTATTCCAGCGATTGAGCGTGCGTTGTCAGATGAGCTTGCGATTGCTCTGGCATTGATTGAGAACATCCAGCGTGAAGATCTATCGGTGATTGAGCAAGCCGCCGCGTTACAGCGTTTTCATACTGAATTTGGTATGAGCCACGCTATGATTGCTGAGGTCGTCGGTAAAGCCCGTACGACCGTATCAAACCTTCTACGCTTAAATCAATTGCATGATACCGTCAAAGACCATTTAGCGACCAGTGCTTTGGATATGGGTCATGCGCGCACACTTTTGGCCTTATCGTCTGAGCAGCAGCCTATCATTGCTCAAAAGATTATCGATGGCGCTATGACCGTACGGGAAGCGGAAAAGCTCGTTAAATCAATCTTGCATCCAGCGCCAAAAGCGAGTCGCAGCGAACAAGTGCAGTCTCGTGATGTTGAACGTTTGACGCAAAGATTGACAGATATGCTCGGTGCTGAAGTGAAGCTAAAACATAAAAAAGACGGGCAGGGTAGCGTTGAGATATTCTTCCACAGTCAAGATCAATTAGCCGCTTTAATTAAGTATATGGAAGCACAGGCTTAAAAATAGAATACGTTTTTATGCTTGTCCAAACCATGTTGATGACAGCTATCCTTAGCAAATATAAAAGAGAGTGGATATGTGGGAGTTGGTAAAAGCGGGTGGTTGGCTGATGACACCTATTATATTGTGCTCTATTTTAGCATTGGTGATTATTATTGAGCGCAGCCATACGTTACAGTTTAATAAAGTTGCGCCAAATAGATTGCGTGAGCAGCTGATCACTCGTCTTCGTGAAAATGGTGATATTGGTCGCACGCAGCTCATGAACGTCAAAGAAAAGACGGCGCTAGGTGACATCTTGGCGACGGGCTTGCTTTATCGTCAGTACGGCTTAGAGTCGATGACGATGCATATGCAAAACCGTGCCAGCGTACAAGTGCATGAGCTGGAAAAAAACATTAATATGCTCGGTACTATTGGGGCGATTGCCCCTTTACTTGGTCTGCTGGGTACGGTATTAGGTATTATCTCATCATTTCTCGCCATTACCGATGGTGCCATGCAAGACCCAACCATGCTTGCTGCCGGGGTATCGCAAGCACTGATTACCACTGCGGCTGGTATGATCGTTGCGATTCCAGCGCTGGTCGCTTACCGCTATTTTCAGCGCCGTATCATCGACATCAATGCGCAGTTTGAAACCCAAGCGGGATTGATGATTCAAGAGTTGTATGATTATCAGTTGTTAGAGAACACTCAGACATCTAAGCAAGTTACTTATGCTGCAGTAGATGCTAGCATAAGAGATCAGCCTTTAAATGAAGGATTTGATCTAGATAAAACGGCGACGGCGACTTTATAGCGATTTTTCGAGCATCTTTGGGCTAAAAGTCTTGGCATTGTGGACATTATGCATCGAGTATATTAGTGGTAAGTATCGACTATCAAGTCTATTGAAGAGAGTAATATGCGCTTTAGAAAACCGACCGTTGAGCCACTCGAAATCAATCTGACTCCGATGATTGATTGTTTATTATTTTTAATTGTATTTTTGCTTTTGGCAACCTCGTTCAATCACTTTAGCCGCTTGAATATTATTTTACCTGAAGCAGAAGGTGTGGCGCTGACTGAAGAGAAAAACAGTATCGAGGTAGCTGTACAAGAAGATGGCAGCTATTTGGTCAATGGTATTACCCTCGCTAGTAGCAATGAAGCTGAGCTCACCAGTATGTTACAGCAAGAGGCAGGTAGTAATCGTGATATGCTCTTTGTGATCGCTGCTGATGCCAATGCCACTCATCAATCAGTGGTAAGGGTGATGGATATCGCTGGCAAGTTGGGTTTTTTAAATATAAACATCAGTACCGTTGTACCACTGGGTCAAGCGTTACCACAATAAACCTGAATAAGCTTATAAAATGCTTTAAGCGTTATCACCCTTTTTTATGGCGACATAGTTCATACATCATTATATGTTAGGGCTTTATCAGTGCCATTTACTCTTATTTTATACCTACATTGAGGCTTTTATGAGCCAAGCTTATGAATCTGACTCTACAAAAACTTCTGCTAAAACGCTAATAGCACCACCAGCGGTGACATTGCATCCGCCTAAAAGCAAAACTCTCATGCGTTTATTGGCGTATTTAAAACCATACTGGTGGGCAATATTGCTTACCATTATTGGTTTTGCCATTAATGCTGCTACCGAGATTTGGATTGCCAAACTCTTACAATATATCACTGATGCTATCAATCAGAACGATCAAAGTAAGCAGGATTTGTTCCCTTTTATCATTGTATTGCTATTTTTCGTGCGCGGTGTGGGCAGCTTTTTGGGTAATTACTATACGGCATTGGTGTCACGAAACTTGGTCTATAAGTTACGCGTAGAGGTGTTTAATAAGCTGCTACGTTTGCCAAGCTCGTTCTATTTGGCAAATCCAGCAGGGACGATTTCATCCAAGCTTATCTTTGATGTTGAGCAGGTCACTGCTGCCAGCACTGATTCGATGAAAACGTTATTACGTGACGGTTTGACCGTGATTGCCTTGATGGGATTTTTGCTTTATAGCAATTGGCGTTTGACGTTGATTTTATTCGTGGTACTGCCGCCTATCTTGTGGCTTATCCGTGTGGCATCAAAGCGTTATCTGAAGCTTTCAAAAGGTATTCAAGAAACGATGGGGGATGTCAGTCATATTACCAATGAAGTCATCAATGGTTATCAGGTGGTCAAAAATTATGGCGGACAAGCATACGAGTCCAAGCGCTTTGATGTGACGTCTAAGAAGAACCTACGCCAAGGCATGAAGGTCGTTGTGACCAATAGTATCAATACCCCGGCGGTACAGTTATTGATGGCGATGGCAATGGCGGTGGTGGTTTGGCTGGCATTGCGTCCTGCGGTGATAGATGATATCTCAGCAGGTGAGTTTATCTCTTATATCGCAGCAGCAGGTCTTTTGAGTAAGCCAGTACGCTCACTAACAGATGTCAATCAACAGCTGCAAAGAGGGCTTGCAGCTGGTGAGTCGATATTTGCCTTACTGGATGAGCCGGAAGAAGTGGATACTGGTGTACTGAGCCCTAGCTTGGCAGGTGAGATTAAACTGCATAATGTCAGTTTGGTTTATCCAGACTCAACTGTGGCACTACATGACTTTAATTTGGATGTGCGTGCAGGCGAGACAGTGGCGTTCGTTGGGCGAAGCGGCGCAGGCAAGTCCTCTTTAGTTAATCTGCTGACCCGTACCTTATCGACGTCGTCAGGACAGATTACACTAGACGGCATGCCTATTGAAGACATTAAGCTTGAGAGCTTACGCGCCCAAATTGCTATGGTCAATCAGCAAGTGGTGTTGTTTAATACGACGGTCTTTAATAATATTGCTTATGGCAGTTTGGCTCATAAAACCCCAGCTGAAGTTGAGCAGGCAGCAAAAGATGCTTTTGCTCACGATTTTATTATGCAAATGCCAAATGGCTATCAAAGTGAAATCGGCGCTGAAGGTTTGCAGCTCTCTGGCGGTCAGCGTCAGCGCCTATCGATTGCCCGTGCCCTTTTAAAAGATGCACCAATCTTGATATTGGATGAGGCGACCAGTGCTTTGGATAACGAGTCAGAGTACTATATCCAAAAGGCCCTTGATAATATTATGAAAAATCGCACAACGCTGGTCATTGCACACCGATTGACCACGATTGAATCTGCTGATCGTATTGCTGTACTAGACGCAGGTCAGATAGTTGAGCTTGGTACCCATGCTGAGCTAATGCAGCTGCAAGGTCATTATGCGCAAATGTATGCGCGTGATTTTGAATAGTTATGAATATTGAAACCATAATAACAGGTGCATGGCAACGTAAAGCCGCTTGGCTTTGGCTACTGTTACCCGTAAGCTGGCTATATGCACTGCTGATGGTACTGCGCCGTCAAGCTTATAAAGCAGGTATTTTTGCCAGTTATCGGGCGCCTATTCCAGTCATGGTTATTGGTAATATCACGGTGGGGGGCAGTGGCAAGACCCCATTGATTATTGCCTTGGTTCATCATTTGCAGCAGCAAGGTATAAAAGTTGGCGTTATCAGTCGCGGTTATGGCGGTGATAGCAGTCAGATGCCAGCATTGGTTCATGCAGAGAGCTTGCCTAGTATCGTGGGTGATGAGCCATGCCTCATTGTCAATATGACAGGTGCTGCGATGGCAGTGTCTCCCAACCGTCAGCAAGCAATTGCTATTTTGCTAGACGCTCATCCAGATCTGCAGTTGATCATCGCTGATGATGGCCTGCAGCATTATGTGCTACAACGTGATGTCGAATGGGTAGTCGTAGATGCGGCGCGAGGGTTTGGGAATAAACAGTTGCTACCGACAGGGTTTTTGCGCGAACCCATATCACGCTTAAAGGATGCAAATGTCATTTATCATCAAAAGCCGGATACATGCTCAATAGACAATAAAGCTGACCCTAGTACGCCTCTAACTGGGCAGTTAACCATGCATTTACAACCGGATAACTTAGAGCTGTTGTGGTCATCTAATAATTACATAGATGACTTAGAGGTAGTAAGAGCGATAGCACCTAAGAAAGGCAGTCAGGTACATGCGGTCAGCGGCATTGGCTACCCTCAACGTTTTTTTGATACATTAAATGCTCTTGGTCTTGAGGTTATCTCGCATCCTTATCCTGACCATTATGACTTTAGTCTGGATGAGCTATTACAGTATGCTGACCATCCTATTATCGTGACCAGTAAAGATGCGGTGAAAATACGAGCTTTGATCACGCAGGCGACCATCCATCAAGCGCTGAGTAGCAAATATGATAAGCTGATCAGCAGATTATGGGTATTGCCAGTGACGGCAGTATTGTCAGATAGTTGTTATGAGCAGTTACAACAGCAATTGCAAACCTTAAACATCGTTGGCAGCAAAGAGTCTAAGAAAGTAAACTCATAGCATTTATCATATAAAGATTTAAAAGGTTTTATAGGAACAGATCATGTCATTAGCCGTTAGCCCCATCAAAACGCATATCGTCATTCCTGCGCGTCTAAAAAGTACACGCTTACCTAATAAGCCATTGTTGCCGATTCACGGTAAGCCTATGATACTGTGGGTGGCTGAAAAAGCACAATTGGCAGATTTTGCTGATGATATGTGTATTGCCACTGACGATGAATCGATTGCAAAAGTTTGCCTAGATGCAGGCTTTGATGTAGTGATGACAAGTAGCGAGCATGCTTCGGGCACGGATCGTTTGGCTGAAGTGGCTGCCATCAAAGGCTGGGCTGCCCAAGATATAGTGATTAATATGCAAGGCGATGAGCCACTAGTACCGCCATTGTTGTTAGAGCAAGTTAAAACATTATTGGTGCAAGACGCAAAGAGTGTGATGGCAACTTTATGTGAGCCGATTGATGATTTTGATACTTTTATGCGCCCATCCGTTGTCAAAGTGGTCAGTCAGACGTCAAGTGAGCAACAGCGGGCACTGTATTTTAGCCGCGCCCCGATTCCTTGTGATCGTGATGTGATATTAACTAGTGAAAATGATAAACAGCCGCCAAAAAATGCCTATCGTCATTTGGGCTTATATGCGTATCGCGTTAGTCTACTACAGCAGTTTGTTCACTGGCCACAGACGCCACTTGAGATATTAGAGAGCTTAGAGCAGTTACGAATACTAGAAAATGGAGGGAAAATTGCTATCGCAGAAGCGGCTTGCCCATTACCGGCAGGTGTCGATACACAAGAGGATTTAGATCGTCTAAATGCTATGAGTAGATCTGACTTTTAATATAAGCGCCTTAAAATAGCCTAAGCAAAAAATGCTATATGCTTCAAACTAATTCTTAATGAAAGAATTCAACGATTGCCATGAGTGAGCGGACAAATATGACTGATGATATTTATTTTGCGCCGCTACTGCCATGGCAACAGACGCTTTGGTCACAGCTGACGCAGCGTGTATTGGCACCGCAGCAATCATTACCACATGCACTGTTAGCGGCTGGTATGCAAGGGATGGGCAAGCGCGCTTTTGTATGGCGCTTGGTAGCATGGCTATTGTGCCGCGCGCGCGATGAGCATCCACTTGGTGCTTGTGGTCATTGTGAGAGCTGTCAATGGCTCAGATCAGGTACGCATCCAAGCTTGCAGACATTACCGCTAGTGAGCCTGCCAGTCAGTGCCGATAATGCTAATAATAATGAGGCTGCGAATAGCACGGCAAAAGATAAAAAACCTACGAAGACTGCTAGTAACGCCTCACTAAAAATAAAAATAGACGATATCCGTGCTCTACAGCCTTTTATTTATCAAGGCGGGCAGGGGATGCGTATTTGCGTACTCGATCATGCTGAAAAGATGACCATTGCCGCTGCCAATGCGCTACTTAAAACTTTGGAGGAGCCCCAAGCACAAGTCCATTTATTTCTGATTAGTGATGCCCCTGCGCAGCTATTGCCAACGATTAAGAGCCGTGTTCAGCAGCTGGCATTACAGACGATTGACCCTGCTATCGCAGTGACTTATGTGACTCAAGCCTTGGGCAGTACTATCCATCGTGAAGCGGTTGGTACGAGTGCTATTGAGCAGCTTATCCAGCTGGCAAATGGCGCGCCTTTAGCTGCTGTGACACTGGCTCAGGCGCCATGGTATAGCAAACGCGCACTATGGCTGACGACATGGCAGGCTTTGCGTAGTGGTAAGCGCAGTAGTGTGGCGGCAAGTGACTATTGGCAAACCCAGCTTGATATTGCCGAATTTATCCAGCTGTCTGAACTTATGATACTCGATATCCGCCGTGTTGGATTGGGCTTTGATGCGCAGCAAAAAGACATTCATTTTCCAATCAATTTAACGGAACATCAACCTACTGATGATGCTCTAGAGGCGTTTGTACATAGCTTACAGCAGACAAAAACTGCGCTGCAACAAAACGTGCAAGAAAAATTTGCCTATGATAAGCTGATGCAAGAGTTGGCTTACTTATAATCGCTAATAAAGCTTAAAAATACGTTTGTATGTCAGTGCATACTACTAAAATTATTGTCAGTATTTATGCTCTGACACCATGCAACATCACCCTGTGTCAAAATTACTATAAACCTCATGGATAAAGGAAGCTGACTATGGCAATGCCAGGACGTGGTGGGATTTTAACCTGTCATATTGAAAACATAGATATGCTATATGCAAGCTATCTGTCTTTTGTTACCAATGGGGCATTGTTTGTGCCGTCTGATCGAGTGCAAAAGCTGGGCGATGAAGTCTTTATCGCTGTCACTTTGCCCAATTCTAGCGAGCGTTTGCCCATGAACGGTAAGGTGGTTTGGATCAATTCCAAAGCCCAAAGTGGTCGACCAGTAGGTTTTGCGGTGCAAATGGGCACGGATGTCGCTGGGCTTAGGATTAAAAACGAGGTTGAGCGTCTATTAGCAGGTAAGATTGATAGCTTGCAAGCTACTTATACGATGTAGAGTTCATTTTTAGTATGAGATAAAAAAGTAGCCTGATATTCTTGTCAGGCTGCTTTGTTATGAGTGATATTTTAAAGATTAGAACAATACTAATAGCGCGGCGGCACATACATGTCATCAGGAATAGGCTCGCGATAATATTCATCATCACGCTTACGATCAGGTAGCTCTACCTCATCGCGTGGCACTTCTTTATAAGGGATTTGCTCAAGTAAATGGGCAATACAGTTGAGCCTAGCACGTTTTTTATTATTGCCCTCAACCACCCACCAAGGCGCTTCAGGAATATGCGTACGTTCAAACATGGTCTCTTTTGCTTTGGTATAATCTTCCCAGCGCCGCCGTGATTGCAAATCCATCGCCGACAGCTTCCACTGTTTAAGAGGGTCATGAATCCGGCTCATAAAGCGAGAATGCTGTTCATCATCAGTAATCGAAAACCAATATTTTACCAAGCGAATGCCTGAACGTACCAGCATCCGCTCAAACTCTGGCACCGATTGGAAAAATTCTTCATATTGCGCGTCTGTACAAAACCCCATGACCCGCTCAACGCCCACACGGTTATACCAACTACGATCAAATAAGACGATTTCACCAGCAGCAGGTAGATGCGCCACATAACGCTGAAAATACCATTGTGACTGCTCACGTTCGGTCGGTGCAGGTAGTGCTGCCACTCGGCAAACACGCGGGTTTAGTCGTTGGGTGATACGTTTAATCGCCCCACCTTTACCCGCAGAATCACGCCCTTCAAATATCACCACAATGCGCTCGCCGCAATCAACGACCCAATCTTGCAGTTTGATCAGCTCCCGTTGCAGACGCACCAGTTCCTGAAAGTAAGTACGCCGATCTAACCGTTCTTGCTCGCTCATTTCGCGACCATCAAAACGAAAGTCACGTACATAATCGTCTATCTCGTTCTCAAGCTCTTCATCATAGCTGTCAATTAAGTCTAAGTGCATCTTACGTTTTAGCTCATCATTTAAGAGATCTTTATCCATACGTTTGATATAAGTTGCTTGTTCAGATGAGGTTAATTTACTGCGTTCTTGCTCAGTTAAAGAGGTTGGGTTAATTATTGAGGGGTTTTTACCCATGATGCGCTCCTGATAGATATTTTTATTATGTTTTAAACAGAGACTTACTTTAGCACAGCATGCTGCAATCTAATGAGTCGCGCAGGCTTCATTATTGTTCTAATACAGTATCTAAGATTGTCTAGATAAAAAAATACCCTTTAATCGATAGATTAAAGGGTAGGTGTGACGACTTGATAAATTCTACGAGCTATGCTGTTATTTTTCTAGGATACAAGTCACACCTTGACCACCGGCGGCGCAGATAGAGATAAGTGCACGACCTGAACCTTTTTGATTTAGCAGCTTAGCAGCCGTAGCTAAGATACGACCGCCAGTTGCAGCAAATGGATGACCTGCGGCAAGTGATGAGCCGTTGACGTTTAATTTGCTACGATCGATAGAGCCTAGTGGCGCATCAAGACCTAGACGTTCTTCACAGAACTTCTCATCTTCCCACGCAGCTAGCGTTGACAAGACTTGTGACGCAAAAGCTTCATGGATTTCATAAAAATCGAAATCTTGTAGCGTCAAGCCAGCACGCTCAAGCATACGCGGTACGGCATAAGCAGGTGCCATCAATAGACCTTCTGTATCACCAGATTTGCCGATAAAATCAACCGCCGCTGTTTCTTGATGAGTAATATAAGCCAATGGTTTTAGACCATGTGCGGCAGCCCACTCGTCAGTACCTAATAAGATACAAGAGGCGCCATCTGTTAATGGCGTAGAGTTAGCAGCGGTCATGGTTGGCTTGGCATTCTTTTTGCCAAAGACAGGTTTGAGTTTAGCAAGTTTTTCTAAAGTGGTATCTGGGCGCAAGTTGTTATCGCGAGTCAGACCTTTATATGGCGTGATTAAATCATCAAAGAAACCTTCGTCATAAGCGCGTGCTAGGTTTTGATGGCTATTAAAAGCAAGCTCATCTTGCGCTTCACGGCTGATGTTCCATTCAAGGGTGGTGATCGCTTGATGATCGCCCATAGATAAACCGGTACGTGGCTCGCCATTTTGCGGCGTATCAAGTAAGTCTTTTGGATTTAAATCCATGAGTGCTTTTAAGCGTTGTTTATTGTCTTTAGCTGCGCCCAATTTAATCAATACTTTACGTAAGCCATCACCAACAGCGATAGGCGCATCAGAGGTCGTATCAACCCCGCCCGTAATGGCTGAATCGATGATGCCAAGGGCGATTTTATTGGCAGAAGCAAAGGTCGCCTGCAAGCCAGTACCGCAGGCTTGAGAGATATCATAGGTTGGGGTATGTGGGTTAAGCGCCGTATTTAATGTCGCTTCACGAGTAAGATTGATGTCGCGGCTCAGTTTCATGACCGCACCTGCAACCACTTCACCGATTTTTTCGTCTTGTAAGTTAAAACGCTCAACCAAACCATCTAACGCAGCCGTTAGCATGTCAGTGTTACTAACATCAGCATACGCACCATTTGAGCGAGCAAATGGAATACGGTTGCCACCTAAGATAGCCACACGGTTCTGACCTGAGCTAAGCTTTACTGTATTGGCTTTACTTGCCACACTGTTTGCTTTTTTGGTAGGAGCTGTATCAGGCTTTTTAGCCGTCTCTTTTTTATCGTTGTTATGGCTCGTGGCACTTTCTTTAGAGGCGTTATCCTCTTTTGTAGCAGCAGTGACACTGTCTTTTACTGAAGATTCTTTCTTAGCGCTATCAGCTTTTGGTTCTGCTGCTTTTGTGTCGGTTTTTTTAGCATCAGTGGCGTCTGATTTTACAGCAGTCTCGCTGCTTTTTGTATCACTGGCTTTTACCACAGAGGTTTCAACAACAGGGCTATCTGGGTGATTGTTTTTGTTACTCATAATATTATCCTTAAAAAATATGGGTAGAAGTAGGAAAGGGAAGTCATTAAATAATAACAGTCTTTTTTCTGAACGTACTTGAATGCGTATTACCATTTATTGCGCTATATATTACACATTATTGCCATACAGCATAAGACGTTTTTTATAACCTTACTGTATCTCTTTAGCAAACGATGTGACGCTTAACCTCGGATATGACAGTGTTTGCAAGGACAAATACAGGGTTTATAAACTGACTGGTATCGATTAAAAACATTGCATAATCGCAATTTTGATAATATATTGTTATCGATAAATGGGTTTGCTATAACTTATAGGTCTTATTTTAGCATATATTAAAATCCTTTAACGGCAGAAAAACAGACCCTCCTGTATACTGGCTTGTCTACATATTGCTATGGACATTAGTGGCTTTTGGACTTATTCCCTATGAATGTGTATAGTTAAGAGCGTTTTTAACCTATTTTATAAGCACATATTATTTATAAATGCTGATGTAAATGCCGCTTTGTACACGTACCTTTATGCTACAGGCACTTTAATAGCGTGCATTTCATCATAGATACATCTTATTCTTATTTACTATTATTTTACTCATCAATTAAAGGATTATATTATGTCAGACCGTTATGGTGATTTTGTTCAGTCGTCTATTGGTAAAAAGGTCGCAAAGAACCTAGGTTTACCAATGCCTGTAGATCTTGACCGCTTTGATAGTGGACAGCCTTTGGTACGTGGCAGCGTCCTAGTTGGACGTGCTAATGGTGGCGATAATGCAGTTAGTGCGTCAGTAGCGCGTATCTTGTCAGAGCTACATACGGAAGTGTTTGTAAACAGTGGTGATGCTGTAAAAGATATCCTAACGGAGACAGGCATTAAAGCCAAAGTCAATTCAGGTAGTGATGATAAGTTCAAAGTTTTATTATTTGATGCCAGTAATATCAGTAATGCTGAAGAACTCAAACAAGTATATGAGTTCTTTCATAGTGTGGCGCGCCGTGTCGAAAAATCAGGTCGAGTGATTGTCATCGGTCGTCCACCAGAAGCGTTGACGGATATCGAAGCGGCATTGGCTCAGCGTGCCCTTGAAGGTTTTGTGAAGTCTGTCGGTAAAGAGTTCAAGCGTGGTATTACCGCACAGCTTATCTATGTGGCAGAAGGTGCTGAACAAAACTTAGACTCAACGCTACGCTTTTTCACTTCAGCGCGTTCAGCCTATGTATCAGGACAGGTAGTACGTGTCAGTAACGGCGCTAATGTCGATGTCGATTGGAACCAGCCATTGGGCGGCAAAACCATGCTCGTCACTGGTGCAAGCCGCGGTATTGGTGAGGCAATCGCCCGTGTATTGGCTCGTGAAGGCACCCATGTGATCTGTTTAGATGTACCGCAGCAGCAAGCTGACTTGCAAAAAGTAGCAAGTGAAATCAGTGGCTCGGCTTTGACAGTAGATATCACTAGCGATGACGCTGGTAAAGAAATCGCAGAAGCGGCGCAAAAACGAGGTGGTTTGGATGCCGTGATTCATAATGCTGGTATTACCCGTGATAAAACACTGGCAAATATGGATGAGAAGCAGTGGGATATGGTGCTCAATATTAACTTGGGTAGTATCGCCAAGTTAAACCGTTATTTACTAGATAACGATGTATTAAAAAATGATGCGCGTATCGTCTGTGTGTCTTCAATCTCAGGTATCGCTGGTAACTTGGGTCAAACCAACTATGCGACCTCAAAAGCTGGGGTCATTGGCTTGGTCAATGCAACTGCCAAACAGTTAGAAGACAATGCCAAGGGCATGACCATTAATGCGGTTGCGCCTGGATTTATCGAAACGCAAATGACTGAAGCGATTCCATTTGCTATCCGTGAAGCAGGTCGCCGTATGAACTCGATGAGCCAAGGTGGCTTGCCAGTTGACGTTGCAGAAACCATCGCTTGGTTTGCATCACCTGCCTCTGGTGGTCTAAATGGTAACGTCGTCCGCGTTTGTGGTCAAAGCTTATTGGGTGCATAATTGCCCTGCTATTGGCTAAAAATACAAATAAGAGTGATGGCTGCGTGAGCTATAAAGCTGGTCGTTCATAGTCTTGATTCAACAAGGTATTAAAATTAGCTCACATATGCTTACGAAAAATTGCTGATAAATTGTAATAAAGCTGCCCAAGGGTGGCTTTTTTATGATAAAAACACAGTAATAATAAGTTAAAGAACGTTGCGTCTGTTTTATGCGCTTACCCTATATGTTAACTCATCCATTCATAGTATATTTACTATCACCAAAAAACTGCTCAAGCCCTACTTAGGATCTATTATGTCAGACAAACATTATGACGCGTTGCCAAAAGCCCATACTACCTATGCCAATATTGTCAAAAGCCTGTTGCCTATCGGTAACAGTGGTAAAGTCAGCCGCGATGAGTTGCCACAAGCGACTTATTATGTAGATGACTTGCATATTGACCAAAGTAATCTTGATGACTATCGTAAGATTTGTGGTTTTGTAGACAATGGTCATGTGCCAATCACCTACTTTTCGGTACTGTCACAAGCGTTACAGATGAATATGATGGTCAAAGAGCCATTTCCGTTTGCTATGCTAGGGCTAGTACATGTCGATAACAGCGTGACCCAGTACCGTGCTATTGAGCAGAATGAAACGGTTGCCATGGCAGTAAAGTTTGATAATTTGCGTGACCATGCCCAAGGTCAGCAGTTTGATTTTGTCACCACAGTAACATCAGCAGACGAAATCCTTTGGGAAGGCACATCTACCTATCTATCACGCAGTAAAAAACCTGCCAGTAGTAAGGATAAAAAGAGCGCACCTCGTCCAGTAACGACTAAGCCTGCGGTCAACGAAGAGGGCGTGCACAGTATTTTTGAAGTACCAGAGGATATCGGTCGCCGTTATGCCTTTGTCTCTGGGGATTTTAACCTGATTCATTTGCATCCATTGTCTGCGCGTGCCTTTGGTTTCCCAAAAGCTATTGCCCATGGTATGTGGTCAAAAGCAAAATGTTTGGCGATGATGGGCGAGCTGCCCGATGCTTGCACAGTTGAGGTATCATTTAAGCTGCCTATTTTCTTACCATCTGAAGTAGAGCTTATCGCTGAACCATTGACTCAGTTAGCAGACAAAGCAGATACTTGTCAGTTTGGCTTGTTTAGTGCTAAAAATGACAAGCCGCATCTTGCCGGTGTGATTACACAAGATACAGATAAATAATCTCTTATTTCTATATTAATACCATTGCTAACGAATACATGTATCCTTATGACTTTACATAAAAATGCGACAAGCACGGCTCCTTCTGATAATCTAGCGGCGGCAACAAACTCTGTTGATCATGCTCAAAATACAGATGTTAAGGCGAATGTCAGTACAGACATCAGTACAGATAACAATGCTGAAAGCGCTACCGATAATGGCATCAATCTTGCCACCATATTTGAGCCATATTTTCGTCCTGATGAGAATACCATTGTATGCGGGGCGCTTGATGAGGATAAAGTGGCAGCGTTGGCTGCAGCTGCGGTTGAGGTAGTGATTAACTTGCAAGCTGATGATGAGCTAAGCTTCGATGAAAAAGCTGCTGTTGAGAGTGCCGGTATGGATTATGAGCAGCTACCCATTAGTGGCGCTAATGATTTGAAACAGCTAAAGATGCTGGCATTTGATAACATACTACGTCAGCATCATGGTAAAAAAATCGCCATGCATTGCGGCTCTGGCAATCGTGTTGGTGCTGCCATTGCTTTGCGGGCTGGTTGGTTACGCGGACGTAAAATGGATACGGCTATGGAGCGCGGGCGTAGTCATGGTTTGACTAAACTTGCAGAAGAGGTTCATAATCGATTGTTAGTGCCGCGTTAACTCCTATCAATCTAATAAAAAAGGCGACCAAAGAGTTGCCTTTTTTATTGCTAACCATTTAAAGTTGGCTTTCAACTGACATAATATTTGCGGTCTTATGGACACCCGTTAGGCTACAGACGAATAGCACAATTTATTATGTTTGATATAAATAATTTCACACCTATAAAACCAAGTAGAGCACAGATGATAAATAATAAAGAATATAACTCTCAAATCACTCATCAAAATCACAGCCAAGATAATGACAATCATCTTCAATCTCGCCTGCAGCAGTTGCTAAAAGATTTGCAGCTTGATGATGCGCCAGCTGGTGGGGCACTGGTGGTCTATCAGGCTGGAAAATGTATCGCGCAAGCAAGTGTGGGACTGGCGCGTGCGGATTTGGCATGGGGTACAGATACATTATCTTTGAACTTCTCAACTGGAAAGGGTATCTTGGCAACACTGGTTCATGTGTTGGTTTCACAAAAAAAACTGGATTATGACCTACCGATTGCTCATTACTGGCCGGCATTCGCGGCTCACAATAAAGATAACATCACTTTACGAAGCGTGATGTCACATCAAGCCGATCTATTCTCGATTCAAAGTATCGATATCGATAATCAAAACGTCCTTGATTGGAATATGATGCTAGAAAAAATTGCCGCAATGCCCGTGACTGCCCCCGAGCAAGCTGATTTATATGACAGTGCGTACAGCGCTTTGGTTTATGGTTGGGTATTGGGCGGTGTGATAGAAGCGGTTACTGATATGACGCTAGCTGAGGCGCTGCGTTATTATCTAACGGAGCCATTAGGTATTGCGGATAGTTGTTATTTTGGGGTGCCAGACAATCAAATCGACAAAGTGGCGCGATTGGTCAAAAATTTTCACTCAGCAGAAGATACAATCGAGAACGTACAAGAAAATGCCCAACCGCAGCCACGCTCTCGCCGTCATAAACCTGTTTTAAAACCAGATTCAGTAGATACGTTGCAGACTTATCGTCATTTACCAAGCTACGGCTGCTGGCAACAACAAGCTGCCAATCAATCTGTAAGCCAATTAAAAGCAGCCGATAATAATAATGCAGCAGCTGAAACATTGCCAGCATTGGATACAGCACAAATCAATCGTTTGTACTTTGATAACAGTCAGCTGAATCTTAAAAATTATAAAGCAGCCTTGCTACTCGCGAGCAAAGAGCCGATCGACTATTATCATCCGCAGACCTTGCAAGCCTCTATTCCTGCTGCTAATGGCGTTGCATCAGCCCAGGCATTGGCAACGATTTATGCGATGCTTGCCAGTGGGGGCGTGTGGCAAGGAAAGACGCTTATTGATGAGGCAACTTTTAAACAGCTATCAACGCCGCAGGTCACTGGTATGGATGCGGTGATGCCAGCTCATATGGATTGGCGCCTGGGGTATCATCGCCGTTTTAGTATATGTCAAAATAATCGTATTGATATAACTGCCGATACTACACCAGATGATATGCCACAAGCTTTTGGTCATATGGGCTATAACGGCTCAGTTGCGTGGTGCGATCCTGAGCGGCAGCTATCGTTTGCCTTTATTCATAACTTTGATGTGACTATGCTCAATGATATCCGCCAGTTTGCGCTGACCGAAGCAGTATTAAGTCTGATTGATGCTGAGCGTTAATCAGACTTAATGCTTTGTGAGCGTTAGCTGTTAATGAGAAAAAGGCTATTTAGCCTATTATTTTGGCCTATTATTGCACTTGCTTTGGCGTCATTTTAAGCAGCTGCTTTGCCGTTAAACCGTGGATAAAAATAGAGGCTAAAATCACAATGGAGCATACTATCCAAAGCTTTAGGGCGTCTTCATCATTAAAAAACCCTTGGTTAAGCGCATAGGACAAATAATATAATGTCCCAATGCCGCGGATACCCAAGGCTGATATGGCGTATTTTTCAGTACGGGGTAAATTGAGTCCTGATAAAGCAATAAAGCCGCCAAGCGGACGAATCAGCAATAAGAAAGTAAAGCTGACAATATAGACACGCCATGTCAGCTCAACGCCTGCTTGCAAACCTTGACCTAAGAACATACCAAAGATGACCAGCACCAGTGACATCAGTAAGCCTTCTGATTGCTCGGCGAAATCATGCAATTTGTGATGGTAGCTGTGCTCACATTCTGAGCGCCTAAAGGCAAATGCTGCCACAAACACGGCGATAAAGCCGTAGCTATCGACGTACTCTGCTAAACCATATGCCACTAAAGTTAGGGCAATGACGACATAGCCTTGGGACATCGTTGTCTCACGGCTATATTGTGAGAACACCAGCTTTGCCATCAATTTGCCAACAAGGATACCGACCACTAAGCCTGCGCCAATCTTCCAAAGTACATCATGGGTAAACCAAGACCACAGCATCTCTCCCGTAAAACGCTCGCCTTCGCTATAGGCTTCTGCGATTTTAATCGCAAGATATACAAAAGGGAATGCCAGACCATCATTTAGCCCTGCCTCTGATGTTAATGTAAAGCGTGGTGTATCTTCGCCTCCGGTATTGGGCGGTCCAACTTGAATGCTAGAAGCCAGTACAGGATCTGTCGGGGCTAGAACAGCACCCAATAAAATCGCAGCACCTACTGTCATACCAAAGGCATAATAACCTAAGACTGCCATCGCAAAAATACCGATGGGCATGGTAATCAAAAGTAAGCGCATCGTTGGACGCCATAAGCGCCAAGATAGATCGGTATCAATCTTGATACCCGCACCGACCAAAGATACCAGCACCACGATTTCAGTCAGTTTTTCGATAATGACCCCATTATCGATAGGGTTTAAAAAGGTCAAACTTGTCCAAAAATAGCCCATCAGTAGACCGAAGCTTAGTTGCAGCATCGGCAAGGAGATAGGTGTGCGTTTAAAGATAATAGGAAATAACGCACCGAATACGAAGGCAATGCCGCAAACCAATAAGAATAAGTTGTAATTTTCAATCATGAGGTTGGTGCACGCTGTTATGTTTCATTTAAAGTTTAAAAAGTCACATTCAATAGCTGTTTATAATGACGGTAAAAACATTTAAATATCGCAAAAAATCGTTATCAGATGGTGTTTAAATAGACAGATACGTTGTTTTTTGGTGAAAAAAAAGCCTGCATTGCGCAGGCTTCATATCACTGGAAAACGTTAGGTTAAGTGTGACGTTTAACGCTCAACTTGACTGACATCGCGTACAGCGCCAGTATCAGCACTGGTGGTCATGGCGGCATAGGCACGTAGAGCAGGGGTCACAAACCGCTCACGGCTCACAGGTTTCCACGCTTTACTGCCGCGGCTTTCCATCTCCTCACGGCGAGCAGCTAGCTCTGCATCACTTACCTGCATATTGATGGTACGGTTTGGGATATCGATATGGATAGTATCACCCTCCATCACTAAACCAATCGCACCGCCTTCAGCGGCTTCAGGGCTGGCATGACCGATCGACAAGCCGGATGTACCACCAGAGAATCGACCATCTGTAAGTAGCGCACACTCTTTACCTAGGCCTTTAGACTTTAGGTAGGTGGTTGGATACAGCATCTCTTGCATACCCGGTCCGCCTTTTGGACCTTCATAGCGGATGATAACCACATCGCCTGCGACGATTTGATCATCAAGTACCGCTGCTACCGCGTCATCTTGTGATTCAAATATGCGCGCACGTCCAGTGAAAACCAAAATGCTGTCATCAACGCCAGCCGTTTTGACCACGCAGCCCCGCTCAGCAATATTGCCATATAGTACTGCTAAGCCGCCGTCAGCTGAATAGGCATTCTGGGCACTACGGATACAGCCGGATTCTCGGTTGACGTCCAGATTTGACCATTCTTTTGATTGTGAGAAGGCCTCAGTAGTACGTACGCCACCAGGGGCTGCGATAAAGCGTGCACGCGCTTCAAGATTGTCAGGATTCATAATATCCCATTTATCGATGGCTTCTTTCATCGTGGCACTATGAATGGTTGGCAAGTCAGTATGCAGCAAACCAGCACGATCAAGCTCGGCTAATAGTGCAAAGACACCGCCCGCACGATGCACATCTTCCATATGATATTTTTGTGACGCAGGAGCAACTTTCGATAGGCAAGGCACGCCGCGACTTAGACGGTCGATATCATGCATTTTAAAGTCAACTTCGGCTTCATTAGCGGCAGCTAGTAGATGCAAAATCGTATTGGTTGAGCCGCCCATCGCAATATCTAGGGTCATGGCATTTTCAAAGGCTGCCTTGGTGGCGATAGAGCGCGGTAGTACCGAATCATCATCTTGCTCATAGCGACGTTTGGCCAATGACACAATCGTACGACCTGCTTCTAAGAATAGCTCGCGGCGCAGTGAATGGGTTGCTAATAACGAGCCATTACCCGGTAAAGCCAATCCTAAAGCTTCGGTCAAGCAGTTCATTGAGTTGGCAGTAAACATACCAGAGCACGAACCACAAGTAGGGCATGCTGAGGCTTCAATCGCGGCAACATCTTCATCACTAATGCTATCATCAGCAGCATCCATCATCGCATCAACAAGGTCAAGCTTGCGAATGGCATTGCCTTTACTATCAGTGCTATGGACATCGCTACCACCGTCATTATTATGACTGTGTGCAACCGTGCTGGCAATAATTTTACCCGCCTCCATTGGGCCACCTGAAATAAAGACCACTGGGATATTGAGGCGCATGGCTGCCATGAGCATACCTGGGGTGATTTTATCGCAGTTAGAAATACAGACTAGCGCATCGGCACAGTGGGCATTGACCATGTATTCAACAGAATCTGCAATCAAATCGCGACTCGGTAATGAGTACAGCATACCGCTATGGCCCATAGCAATACCATCATCGACAGCAATGGTATTAAACTCTTTTGCAACGCCGCCCGCTTTTTCAATCTCACGAGCAACCATTTGGCCCAAATCTTTTAGATGCACATGACCCGGTACAAACTGAGTAAAGGAGTTGGCAATGGCGATAATCGGTTTGCCAAAGTCGCTATCAGTCATACCTGTAGCACGCCATAGGGCACGAGCGCCTGCCATATTACGACCGCCAGTAGAAGTTTTTGAGCGATAATCCATGTGATATTTCCTTACAAATGAGCGAGATTTATTAATGTGTGCAGACACCGCTGCGATATTGATAGTGTGCTTTTTATGCAGGGTGAGTACTAGTGAATAATACTAAGGCGTTACCATACCATTAGATATGGGTAACTGAAAACAATTAACCCATCATGTTTAAGACTTGAAAGTCAATCATTTATGCAAGCCACTCCAAAATAGCGGTTTCAAACCAAGGAAGTTCAGACTTGTCGGCTTCAAGCTTGGCAATGACCACCAAAGCGTGAGTTGCTGGCAAGTGTTGATATTCAGTATGGGATTCTATCACCAGCGGTAGCGGTTTATGGGTTTCTGTATCGATGCTTTGTTCATCTACACTAATCAGCGCCTGTTTGTCGTTTTTATACAGTACATCAATACGACCAAAAAACTGCCAATCTTTAAAAGCGGCAAAGATAGCGTCCTCTTTATTTTGGGTATAAATCTGCTGCGTCTCTTTGCCAGTATTGGTCCAGTGCAAGCGCACAGCGAGTTGTAATGCTTCACTAAACACCACCAATGAGCCAATCACTTTGACATGCCATGGATTGGGTATGAGTGCTTCGTCAATACCCATAAGTTTAGCAGCATCATGAACACTCATTGGGGTGTTGAACTGTGCCAGTAGCTTTGGGGTCAAGGGGTATGTCTGCTTAACAGCATCGTCCAAACTGTCATAATGGTATAAAAACGGCAGCGGTAAATCTTGCGTTACTGTGTTTTTGCTAACCTTACAGTTATGAATACGCCAGCTGATGGTCTTGTCAGTCAATGCATGCGCTAAGATAATAGCATTGGGGTCAATGACTGGCAGATTATTCACCTCAAGCGCTTGCTCGCCTGCCTCATGGTTTAGGCTAGCGTCTATAGCAGACTGTGTATCAGTGTCAGTATTATGAGATAATTGAGTTGGCAAGGCAGTCAAATCCATTATGATAGGGTCGTTAATAGAGTAGATTAATATAACATTTATCGCGTATGAGCTGCCAATAAATTAATCAAAACGAGAGCGCTAGGTCGGTTTATGAAGATCAATCAGTGATTATCCGGCACTTGTACTTAAGCCAAATTTCGTCCACTATATTTCATGATACAAGCAACCCCATAATACTGAAATTTATTTAATAATAAGCGTTTAAGGAATCAAACAATGAGCCACGCCAATCAGCAAACCTCTTATGACGACAATAATATCTTTGCCAAAATGCTAACTGGTGACATTCCATATCATAAGGTTTATGAAGATGACAAAACTCTCGCCTTTATGGATATCATGCCACAAGCAAAGGGACATGTTTTGGTCATTCCTAAGCAAAAAGCGGTGGATTTGGCTGAGCTTGAGCCTGAATACGCTGCAGCGGTATTGATGACGGCTAAAAAGGTGATGCAAGCCCAGCGTCAGGTATTTAAGCGTGAAGGCATTATCCAAATGCAGCTAAACGGCGCAGAAGCGGGGCAGACAGTATTTCACTATCATGTGCACCTGATCCCATCGAGTATCCATGAGCTTGGTCGCCATGCAGTGACGCAAGCGGATCATGAGGAGCTTGCTGCAATGGCTAAGCAACTAGCAGCAGTGATCGAAGGTTAATCTTGCAAATAAGCGTTACTTTATAGTGGGTCAACTCTATTTATGAAATGGTAAAAAGGCAGCTAACAAGCTGCCTTTTTTATTGCTTGGTAATAGTCATGTAATAATCGTTAAAGTAGTGTTACAAAATCAGCGATTATCTAGGATTTTGGCAAGGACTGTGATAAATATCATGGTTATCCAACTCTATCTAAATGCTTTTAGCCTTTAGCGGTAAACATACTAATCCTACAATGCACTGCCGCACTGTTATTGTGTCTTGTTAATCTTTTGAGGATATCACTTCCCATGAGTAAGTTATCTCGCTCTACCATCTTGATGCCAGTATTTATACCGACGGCAATTGTCATGATATTGCTAGTGATAGGCGCTTCAGTCAACCCACAACTGGCCAGTAGTCTGTTCGAGCAAGTATTGAATTTTACCACTGAGACGTTTGGTTGGTTTTATATGCTGGCAACAGCGCTATTTTTGATATTTATCGTAGTGCTGGCGTTTTCTTCTTATGGCAGTATCAAACTTGGTCCTGATCATGGCGCTGCGCAATACAACTTCATTGAATGGTTTGCGATGCTATTTTCGGCAGGGTACGGCATTGCGTTGCTGTTTTATGGTGTCGCTGAACCAGTCCTACATTTTGCAACACCGCCGCTGTCAGAGCCTCAAACCATTGCTGCTGCCAAAGAAGCGATGCAGATTGCTTATTTTCACTGGGGATTTCATATTTGGGCAATCAACGGCGTTGTTGCCTTAACATTGGCTTACTTTGCTTATCGTCAAGGTTTGCCTTTATCAATGCGCTCCACACTTTATCCTATGATCGGTGACAAAATATATGGCCCTATCGGGCACGCGGTTGATGTGTTCGCCATCTTGGGCACCTTGTTTGGACTGGCAACCAGTTTGGGTATTTCAGTCTCACAAATTAACACCGGCTTAAATTACTTAGTCCCTAGTATCCCAGTCAATAGCACCGTACAGGTCATTGCCATTACTTTGATTACGGGTTTGGCACTGATATCAGTATTGGCCGGGATGGACAAAGGGGTAAAAAGACTGTCTATCTTGAATATGATACTAGCCACAGCGCTGATGCTATTTGTGTTTGTCGTTGGACCTTCAGTATTTATCTTAAATGCCTTTATGGAAAATACTGGTAGCTATCTGGGCAATATCGTTGAGCGTACCTTTAGCTTGCAGGCCTATCAACATGGCGATTGGATTACCAGTTGGACGCTGTTTATATTTGCGTGGACGATTTCGTGGTCACCGTTTGTCGGCATATTTATTGCTAAAATCAGTCGTGGTCGCACCATTCGTGAGTTTATTGCGGGCGTGATGCTAGTACCGACAATTTTTACTTTCTTTTGGTTCGCTGTGTTCGGTGATACGGCGCTGCATATGATTATGGTACAAGGCTATGAATCATTAATTAGCGAAGTACAGAACAATCAAGCCATTGCATTATTTAAGTTACTTGAGAATCTGCCTTTTACGCAAGTGGTGTCGGCACTGGCAGTGGTGCTTATTATTACCTTTTTTATTACTTCATCTGATTCAGGGTCGCTGGTTATTGACTCATTGGCAGCTGGTGGGCGCAGTGATACGCCAGCATGGCAGCGCACGTTTTGGGTGGTGATACTAGGCGTTGTTGCTTCTGTGCTGTTGCTAGCAGGGGGGCTACAGGCGCTACAAACCGCCGCTATCGTCAGCGCCTTGCCGTTTACGATGATCATACTTATAGCGATGTTTGGTATGTGGCGCGCGCTACGTATCGAAGGTCACCGTAATGAGAGTTTGGCGAACGAAAATCATTTGCCGCCGCATCTGCTTAAGCTTGATGCTTGGCGTGATCGAATCGATTACATCACTGAGCAGCCGAGCCGTGAGGATGTTTTAGGCTATATTAAAGGCACGGTTATGTCGTCGATGACTGAAGTGGCCGAAAAGTTTAAAGAGACAGGCTGGCTACCTGAAGTAAACTATGATGTCACCAATAACCGTGCGGTATTGGAGCTACAACGTGGCGATGACGTAGAATTCTGGTATGAGGTACGCTTAACGCATCGCGATACCCCTGACTACTATAAAAAAGGCACAACTACCAATACAGCGCAGGAACATTCTTACCGCGCGCAAGTGTATCTGCGCCGGGGCGGTCAAACTTATGACTTGTACGGCTATCAATCTGAGTCAGTCATTAACGATATCATCGATCAATTCGAAAAATATCTATACTTTTTAGATGAATCACCTAATAGCTTGCCTTGGCGTATGCAAGAGCATGATGAAGATATTACCTTGGAGCAGGGTAGTGTGTTTGATAAATAGACGGTTTGGCTATGAATATTTAATATGTATTAGGGCAAGTTATTCACGTGAATAACTTGCAATATGCGCACGAACCCTTAGAATAACGGCTTGTTTTTACCATGAATCAAGCCGTTTTTTATGCCTATAAATAATCCAGTTGCTTCTGAGTCGTCAGCACAAATTGCTAATGACCATCCTTTATTACAGCCTCTTATGATTGGTGGCTTGACGATTGAAAACCGTCTGATGGTGGCGCCGATGGCTGGCGTGACAGACAATCCTTTTCGCAGGTTATGCAAATCCTTTGGCGCAGGTCACGCCGTCAGTGAGATGATTATCGCCGATACCGCCCTTTATGCGCGCAAAAAATCTTTGTATCGCGCCAATTTTGATAACGAAATCGCACCCATTTCAGCACAAATTGCCGGTGCTGAACCGGATAAATTGGCGCAAGCGGCACAGTACCAGATTGATAACGGCGCGCAGATTATTGATATTAATATGGGCTGCCCTGCCAAAAAGGTCTGCCGTAAGCTGGCAGGCTCAGCATTACTGCAAGATGAAGATTTGGTTGCGCGTCTTTTAGATGCTGCGGTAAATAGTGTTAATGCGCCTGTCACTTTAAAAACGCGCTTGGGCTATGAGAATGGGCGCGAGAATATTCTGCGTGTGGCAAAGCGAGCAGAGCAGGCGGGCATAGCTGCTATTGCTATCCATGGACGTACGCGTGAGGACATGTATACTGGCGAGGCACGTTATGAGCTCATCCGTGAGGTCAAAGAAAGCATCAGTATCCCAGTGATTGCCAATGGCGATATCGATAGCGCAGAAAAAGCGCAGCGTGTCTATGAGCTGACGGGCTGTGATGCGGTGATGATTGGACGCGCCGCTCAAGGACAGCCATGGATATTTCGTGATATCGAGCATTTTTTACGTACTGGTCAGAGCCTTGATGCACCTACAGTGAGCGATATCAAAAAGATTGTACTGGCGCATTTAGAAGAGCTATACGGTTTTTATGGGGAATACTCAGGCTGCCGAATTGCTCGCAAGCATATCGCTTGGTATACCACCGGTATTCCGAACTCTAACGCGTTTCGCCAAGCCATGTATGGTGAAGAAAGTACCGCCGGACAGTTCCGAGTGGTAGAAGCGTTTTTGCATGCTCATGAATAAGCAGTAAAGAACAAAGAGCATATGCTAAGCACAAAGTAATCGATCTTTTATCTAATAATCAGCGATATGCCGTTAAACTGGCTTTATTGCGGATTTATTTCCTTTAAAGCATATTTCTTTGCTATGATTTAGGGAAATATTAACGGAAGTCTAATTTTTAAAAGGACGTTTCATGGCCAACCCCTCAAAAAAAGCAATCAGCAAAGCAGTTCAAAACAAGAATATTATTATAACAGGGGCATCAAGCGGTATTGGTGAGCGCACTGCTTTTTTGCTTAGTGAATGCGGTGCTCATGTTATTTTGTTGGCACGTACTGAAGAGAAGCTAAAAGCGGTTAAAGAAAGTATCGAAGAGCTAGGCGGCAAGGCAAGTTATTATCCTTGTGACTTGACTGATATGGAAGCTATTGAAAACGTCAGCACGCAAATTTTGGCAGACTTTGGTCACGTTGATGTATTGGTCAATAATGCTGGGCGCTCGATTCGTCGCTCAGTTCACGAATCTACAGAGCGTTTCCATGATTTTGAGCGCACCATGGACATCAATTACTTTGGCGCGGTCAAAATTATCCTTGGGGTTTTGCCAACGATGATTGAGCGTAAAACAGGTCAAATAGTAAATATCTCATCGATTGGTGTTTTGGCAAACAGTCCGCGTTTTGCCGCCTATGTCGCCTCAAAATCGGCCTTGGATGCCTTTAGTCGTTGCCTCGCTGCCGAAGTCAAAGGCGACAATGTGACAATCACCAATATCTTTATGCCATTGGTACGCACGCCGATGATTGAGCCAACCAAGCTGTATCGTTATATGCCAGCGCTTATGCCAGATGAGGCGGCTATGATGGTCGCCAAAGCAATTGTTCATAAGCCAAACAGCATTGCCAGCGGTATGGGAAAATTTGCATCGGCTACTTACTCATTAGCACCAGCGATTAACGTTGGTATCCAATCAATGGGTTATCGTATTTTTCCAAGCACTCGCATCGCTCAGACTACCGATAAAAAACCAAATCTTGCTCAGCGCGCCTTTGCCAGAATCTTACCGGGTGAGCATCACTAGACGATAGCTATTAGTAGTTATTATTTATAAGCAAAAAGGATACCTCGGTATCCTTTTTTGATGCTTTAAAGGCTAATTTTTAATACAACTCGCTTTTCTTGATATAATTTTGACGCATATTTTGTCTATGGTTATGTTTATTGCAAAGACCGTGTGAGATCGAACCTCACCCTTGTCAAAATTTCTTTGATAAGATTGACCTCGTTCAACATCACGTGTGCCCTGTTCTTGATAGGAAGTTACCTCAGGGGTTGACTGCGGTATAGCATAACCTTGATAAGCCAACCGTTTTGTTTGGTAAACCTCTAAAGACATGGCTGACATAGAGCACATCGCCACTGTTAAAAAAATGATTGCTTTATTTACGATAGAAGATTTAAGCGGTGCCATGGCTTTGTTCTACTGACTGTTGATAGCATCAATTATATAGCCAAATTAACAATATAGTGTGATTTATCTCTACAGTTATTTATGCCCTAAAGTAAGTTGCTATCAGAACTATAATAGGCCTGAAAATCTAATCAGCATATAGATACCCATACCAACCATCATGATGTTTTCAGTCAAAGACACAAAACCAAGCGGTACATTTGAGTTGCCCCCAACGCAGGCGCATTTTAGCTCACGCTTATCTATATAGACGGCTTTAAATACTGACACACCGTTGACAGTACCTATAAATATCGCGACCACAGCCGCTACCAAACTTAGCCATGCAACACCAGCCAACATCGCGATACCGACAAAAGCCTCAGCAAAAGGATAGACGTAAGCGTAACGAACGACCTTACGCGCTAATAAGTCATAGCCCAAAAACTGATTGGTAAAGCTCTCTAAGTCTTGCAGTTTTTGGATAGCAAGTACGAGCATGGATAAGGCAATAAACCAGATTAGGGTTTGAGGCGAAAACAATGTGCCGCTAAAACCCCAAGTGAGTGCAATACTAGCGAGCGCGGTAGTGGCAAATATCGCAATCACCGGCGTATAGCTTACCTCAGCGCTTTGAGAAACCTCTTTGCCAAAAAACGCTTGCAAATCATCATAGCCACCGATGCGCTCATCATTGATAAAAATCTGCGGTGTGGTTTTGACATTGAATTTGTCTTTTAGCGCTTGGGTTTCAGCATCATTAGTCAAATGCTTGTCTTCGATCTGATACCCATTGCGCTCTAAAAGATCGAGTGCTTTTAAACCAAATGGACAAACATGATCAGGTTTGACCATACGATAAACCATTGCTGTTTTCATAACGACCCCTCCCGTCTAATCTCTCATCCTTTAGTTGTTTTATTGTTTATTGTTTATTGTTTATTGTTTATTGTTTATTGTTTATTCTAGATCTTTAATAAGCGCCTGCATCTCAGCGATCTCACGCTTTTGCGCTTTAATAATATCGTCAGCGAGCTGTTGCACACGTGGGTCTTCAATATCTGCTCTAGAACTGGTCAAAATAGCAATCGAGTGATGCGGTATCATCGCTTGCATCCAATCGACTTGATCGACGGTTGCTTGAGAGCGTACGCCCCAAATACCGATGGCGAACATCAGCACACTTAGCCCATAAACCATCAAGTTAACTTTGGTTTTTTTATACATATTACCCATAAAGGCCAGCATAATGACCGCCATACCCGCACCCATGTAGAGCGCCATATAAGCTCGGGTTTCACTAAAGTAAATATGATCCCACTCATAAGTATTGAAATACATCATGATGTACATCACAACCGTAGACGTCACAATCATCAAGGTGAACTTGACATACGGGTTCATGCCCTGTTGATGATTCATGTTGTTTTGATCTGAAGCATTCATAGTATATCTCCTATTATATTAATAATATTAGAACCAGAATTTAACCCCCGCAGTCAAACTACTGCTATCAACTGATTCATTATGCTGACGTCGTTGACCACGCGCACTGCCAAGCGCTGTCTCATAGCTCACACCCACATAAGGCGCAAGTTGGCGACTTAAGGTTTCATAAGTCAACCTAACTTCAGTCTCTAATTCATTGAAACCCTTAGTAATATGGTTGTCAATATCGTCTTTACTAAAAGCTGACAGACCAACTTCCGGTATCACAACCCAGTGCTGGCTCAAACGCCACTCGTATTCTGCGCCAAGGTCCAATCGGACTTGTCCATCAGAATACAGATAAGCCATTGCATCGGTTTCAATAAAATAAGGTGCTGTGCCCTCAATACCCGCCATAATGGCAGGCTTATCATTCTCGGTATCGTAAGCCACTCCGGCCAATCCATTCCAGAAAATGCTTAGCGGCTTCCAGTAAGATAGTGAGGTCAGGCTATCGATTTCTTTATCACCTTCGGTCTGAATACTACCTTCACTACGCAAAGAAAGACGGCGCTCATCTACGCCATACCAAGCACTAACCTCATAATTAATCTGATCGTCATCAAACTGATAGCCTAAATCATCTACAGAAACGCCCCATAATGGCATATCACCCATCATCATAGGCTTACCATACTGTCCATAGGGGACACCATTTGAATAGTCAGCACTACGAGCATCAGCTGGAGCCTTACCACCTTGCATACCTGACATGTCCATACTGCCATGATCCATGCCGCTGTGATCCATGCCTGACATATCCATACCGCTGTGATCCATACCCGACATATCCATATTGCTATGATCCATGCCTGACATATCCATACTGCTGTGATCCATACCGGACATATCCATATTGCTATGGTTCATGCCAGACATATCCATACCGCTGTGATCCATATCTGACATGTTCATACTGCTATGATCCATACCTGACATATCCATACCGCTATGATCCATGTCCGACATATCCATATTACTATGATCCATACTTGGCATAGTCATGGCTTTTTTAGTAGTGGACGGATCAGCAGCATTAGCAAATGATGCTAGCAATACCAATGATGATGCCCCAGCGAACCGTAAACCTACTTTATGTATTTTCATCTCATCTCTCACCTATCAATCAAAGATTTGCTTAAATGACCGCCACTTCTCTAAACATACCGGCTTCCATGTGATAGAGCAGATGACAATGCCATGCCCATCGACCCGCTTCTCCTGTGACATCAAAGCTGATTTTTTGTGCTGGTTGCACCATAATAGTATGCTTGCGCACCTGAAACTCACCGTTAGGCATGCGCAAATCGCTCCACATACCATGTAAATGCATCGGGTGATTCATCATCGTGTCATTAACTAAGGTAATGCGCACGCGCTCACCCGGCTTAATATTGACCGGTGTCGCATCGCTAAATTTAACCCCATCAAACGCCCAGATATAGCGCTCCATATTACCAGTTAAATGTAGCTCGATCTCTCGGGTAGGTTTGCGCTGCTCTGCAAATATAGCCTCATCGACAGAGCGCAGCTGACTATAATTCAGTACATCCCTATTGATATTGCGCAGGTTGATACCGGGATCATCAAGGTTCATACGTGGACTGTCCACACGCATATCACTCTTAAAATCGTATTCTGTTTTGGCATGCTTGGCCTTATAACCATTCGCACCCATAGCGCCCATCATATCTGCCATGGTGAGCCACTCGATTTTGTCCATAGAAGGCGTTGGGGCACGAGCGCCTTCTTTGGTGGCAAGCATTGCGGCGACATAGCCTGAACGGTCTATGTTTTGGGCAAATATGGTATGCGCCTCTTTGGTCGGGGTAACGATGACATCGTAGGTCTCAGCCACGCCAATACGAAAATCATCAATCGCAACGGGTGCGACATCAATGCCATCAGTTGCCACCACAGCCATTTTGAGACCGGGTATACGCACATCAAAGATGGTTTGCGCTGAGGCATTGATAAAGCGTAACTTAACGCGCTGTCCTGCTTTAACGATTTGTGCCCAATTAGCCGCGGTGGTTTTGCCATTGATAAGATAGGTAAAGGTAGTCTCACCCGACAAGTCAGTAAAATCAGTGGGCATCATGCGCATCTGATTCCACATTTTGCGTTTATCAAACGCGGTTTTCATATCCGTTTCAGCGATATCAGACAGTAGCTTCTTGAAGTCTGGCAGATGATAGTTGTCAAAGTCGGCGCGCTGTTTGAGCAGCTTTAAGAGATTGTGCGGGTTGCGACTGGTCCAGTCACTAAGCACGATCACGTGGTCTTCATCGATAGGATGACGCTCACGACCTTTGGGTTCAATGACAATAGCGCCTAGCATGCCGGTTTGTTCTTGGAAGCCACTGTGTGAGTGATACCAATAGGTGCCTGACTGCTTGAGCTCAAACTTATAGGTAAAGGTACTGTTTGCAGGAATGCCATCAAAGCTAATACCCGGCACCCCGTCCATCTCAAACGGTACTAGTAGTCCATGCCAATGAATAGAGGTTGATTCATCCATCTGATTGTGAACACGTATCACCACCGTATCACCTTCACGCATCTTTAACGTCGGCGCTGGTAGTGAATTATTGATGAGCGTTGCCATGCTCTTTTTACCGTTGACAATAGCGGACTGTTTACTAACGTATAAATCAAACTCTTTACCAGTCAATATAGGTACTTTATGAACGTTTTGATCACTATTGATGGTAGCGCCTTGAGCACCTGAGCGACTCGAATGTCCCAATGCACTACTGGCAATGGTCGGCATTAAAGAGGCGCCAAGGACAGCGGAGGATCCGGTTAAAAAACGTCGGCGGTTCAATATGTTCTTTTTATTCATAATGATGACCTAATTTAATTGATGAAATGGTTTTTAAGCTTATTGTTATAATATTTTCGATAGTTAACAGAATCTATTCACATCTAGGTCAGCACTATAGTTGCTGCTGAGGCGACTCAATAGCGGCGTATGCTTCTGTCGTGCCATCCTTATTAAGCTGCATCACTTTATAGGGCATGAATTTATCTTGATATTCCATACCAGGGCTACCGACAGGCATACTAGGTACGGCAAGACCAATGGCTTGTACAGGAGGGTTTTTTAAGAATTGAGCCATGTGCTTAGCAGGAACATGTCCTTCAAAGACAAAACCGTCAGTGGTCACAGTGGTATGACAAGAGCGCATCTGCTGTGGTACGCCATAGCGATCCTTGAATAAAGACACATCTGCCACATCTTGCGCGGTTGCATTGACGCCATGGTCTTCAGCATAGCTTACCCATTCTTTACAGCAGCCGCAGTTGGCATCTTTATAAACCGTGGCTGAGATATTTTTCAGGATGTTTGATTGAGTATCTGACTGAGTATCTAAAGGAGTACTGACCGCCTTTACTTCAGTTTGTGGTTGCTCTGTTTTCGTGGTTTCGACGTTCTGCGTAGCAATAGTTGGCTCAGTAGCTGGCTTTGAGTCAGTAGCAGTGGCGTTAGGCTGACTACAAGCCGCGATCGTTAGCGATAATGGCAATAGCAAAATCGCTGAGAGAGCTCGACCAGATGTCAGATTACGTTGATCAATAAATTTATTACTATAGCGTCTCATAAAACCACTCCTGAGCGTCTGTTTATTCATTAGAAATTCTAAAAGTCTCAGCATGACCATCGAATACCGCGGTGCTGTTGCACTTTACATTGTAAAAGGCAGCACTATTTAGCACTGCCTTTTTTACGAAAAATCAATGTTGCATTTCTGACCCATCACCTGTCATATCCATCTCACCATCAAACGACATGTCCAACATATCATCGTCTAATCTCGTCGTTAACATAGTGTATTGGTTTTCATTAAGTTCAGGTAACGATCTGATAAAGGCAACCATCGCCCACATTCTATCGTCATCATGGGAGGCGCCCCATGCGGGCATTCCCGATGCCATAATCCCGTGTTTGATGACCCAAAAACTTTGCTTTGCCCCATCCTCAGTTTGATAACGTTTGACAATATCAGCCTTGGTAAAGTTAGGCGGCTTGGGATATAGGCTTGCGCTAAGATCGGTTTTTTCTACACCGGGAGACAAGTGACAGCCTGCACACATATCTTTGTAATCAGCGCCACCTGAGCTAATCATATCGACCTGCTCTAAGTCAGGTACTTTGATATCTTTACTGGCATGTTCTATGGAGCGATTGCGCGCAGTTTCTAAAAGGCTATACATCATTGGGCTATGCTCTTGATCTGCACCCACATTGACAATACCACTGCTGACAACCGCAAACATACCAACGATTGCCACAAATACAGTAAAGAGCACACCCAATAAAAATTTCATATGCTTTCCTAAAAACTTATTTCCGTTAATTTATCTCTGTTGTCAGAGAAGCGCTATTATTTAACAGAGCTAAGATTTCTAAGACTTGGTCTCAGTAGTCACACAATGCTTTTGATACATCTGTTTCATTTTACTCATATTAGTCATCATGGCTTTCATGGCAGGATCATTCATGTCCATTTTGCTATGATCCATTTTTTGCATCATCTGCATATGCTTTTGCATTTTTTCACAGTTCATCTGATCTTTTTCAGCATGCATTTTAGGATCGTGTGCCAGAGCTGACGTTGATACCACAAGAGCGATGGCAGTCATGGCGATTGATTTCGACAGTGATTTAAAATTTGACATAATTCATTCCTATTGATTGGATTAAAAGCTGTTTATTAAGGGTAGAGCCGTTAAGCCAGTCTTAATGATACCTTATTCATTCTGACTGGCACATGACATTAAGATTACAATATTGTCATCTTCAAATATTAAGATTTCAATATCTCAAGTAATCTTTTAGTATTACTTCTCACTATTATAGTTTTTTACAAAATATTTTTCCGACTGCAAATGTTGGTCTTGGTGCTGAACCTGACAAGCAACTCTAGCATCAACAAAGACTTTCATTTGGGCATCAGACATCTGTGCATCATTATGATCTGCGTTCTTGGCAAAAGTAGTGACCGCATCGCAATTACTAACAACGGATGCATCTAGGTTTTCGGTGTGTGCATTGGCCGCCGACATACCAACTAACATTGATACTGACAGTAAAGCTGCTTTTGTTGATTTGCTATATTTTTTCATTTAAAACCCTTTACATATTATTGATGAATAAACCATTTAAGTAAGACAATCGCTTAACGCATAGAAGTGCTCTGTATCTGACATAAGCTTCTATGTGGCGTTGATTTAGAATACTAAATAGAGGCTGACAGCTAGATGACACGGACATGACGTTTTTGTTTGAAATACAACAATATTGTCATCTGCTTGTCATGAGAGCCAAATATTAGCACTCATATCTATTTATAGAGCGCTGTAGTAAGAGGGGCGTTTGCTATCCATATAAATGATAATTTAATAACGTTAGTGCTATGCTGTTGACAACCATAATGCTAGGAAGAAGGTGAGTAACGATGAAAGTGCTGTTAGTAGAAGACGAGGAAAAGCTTGGAGAATATATTAAGTAAGGCTTAACGGAGGCGGGCTTTATTGTCGATCATTATATGACCGGTCTAGATGGCTATCATGCGCTAATGACTGAGGAATTCAGTGTGGTACTGATGGATGTAATGCTACCTGATGTCAGTGGCTTTGAGCTAGTGCAGCGCTACCGTGCCGCTGGCAAGCATACGCCGGTGTTATTTTTAACCGCTAAAGATGATTTAAGCGATCGGATTAAGGGCATTGAAATTGGTGGTGATGATTATTTGACCAAGCCTTTTGCTTTTGCTGAGCTGATAGTCAGAATAAAAAGCCTACTGCGCCGTGCTAATCAATCAGACTATAAAAGCACGGTCATACATATCGCGGATCTAAAAATGGATATTGCTAAACGTAGTGTATATAGAGGCGATACCCCCATCAAGTTAACGGCCAAAGAATTTGCTTTATTGCAGCTGTTCCTAGAGCGTCAAGGTGAAGTACTACCACGCACTGTGATTGCCTCACAAGTATGGGACATAAATTTTGACAGTGATACCAATGTCATTGACGTCGCTATCAGACGGCTACGAATCAAAATCGATGATGGTTTTGATACCAAGCTTATTCATACGGTACGCGGTATGGGCTACCGATTAGAGCCACTCGATGTCGGCGCAGACAGTAGCATGGGCGATGCTGACACCAACAAAGACGATCTAAAATAAAATGAGAGATAAATTTAAGAATCGACGCTGGCCTTTGTTATGGCGTACTGTTTTTTTACTGACCATATTTGTTGTTGTCTCTCAAGTTGTCATTTATATATGGGTTCAGCGCTCTGTTAACGAGCACTTTGAGCAAATGGACTCAGAGATTATTACCCATGCAGCTTTTAACCTGCGTAAACGCATGGCGAATTTTAATGAGCAAGTAGAGCCCTTTACAGTGTCAAAGTCTCAATCAATTATCGATGACAATCATCTGCATTCTTCTTGGTTAGACTATGATTTAAAAACCCTAATATCAGATAAAAAGGGCAATTTATTGTCCAGCGATCCCAGTAATTTCATCAATGATCTACCCCGTGACTTTAGTTTGTTGCAATTACAACAGAACTATCACGAGCAGCAGTTTACGATCAAAATCAATAATAGACATTACCGAGCAATGATCATTGCAAATCATGAGGTTTTAGCGCTTATTGCGCTGCCCATCGATGTTCATCATCAGTATCTTATGCAGTTTAACCGTCATCTGAGTATGATACTGATTGCGATCACACTATTGCTGGTATCAATCGCCGCATTAAGTGTTTATTGGGGTTTTGCGCCATTAGCGACTATCGTCCAAAAAATGAAGAGCATTAATCCTGAAAAACTACACGAAAGAGTAGTGGTTGGTCATATGCCCATAGAACTACGGCCACTGGCTGAGTCTTATAACTTGATGATGGAGAAGCTGGAAAGTAATTTTGAATCGCTATCACGCTTTTCGGACAATATCGCTCACGAATTACGCACGCCGCTTGCGACGCTTGGCACTCAAACCCAAGTGATGTTAAGTAAGCCTAGAGCAAGCAGTGAATATGTTGAACAACTGCACCATCAGCATGACACGTTAGAGCAGTTATCCGCTATGATTAACAATATGCTGTTACTGGCAAAAACCCAAAAAGAGCTGAGTGCTTCGCAGATAAGTCCTGTTAATACCGAGAGCTTGATCACAAAGCTGGTAGACTATTATGAAATAATTGCTGAGGATCGTGAGATAACGTTTGAGAAATCGGGTGATTTCAAAATGGTGCTAGGGGATGAAGGCTTATTGCAGCGGCTGTTTGCCAATCTTATGTCAAATGCCATTTATTATGCTGCTAGTGACAGCACTATAATGATATCCGCTAGCGTCCTTACCTCAACCACCTCACGTCATGTAGCCAAAGATCATATTCAACCCTCAAGGCAATCGTGGTTAAGAATAACCATCACCAATCGTTTAGACAAGCCGTTAGATCAGAGTGAGGCTGATAAATTATTCGAGCGATTCTATCGGCATGATAAGACTAGCCATCAGTATGCAGGTACAGGGTTAGGATTATCTATCGTGCAGGCCATCGCTAATGCTCATAAAGGTCACGTAAGTATCACCATTAAAGATAAGTATGCTTTTGAGGTTGCGGTAGAGTTGTTGATGGCTAAGTAGTGAACATCTTCATAATCTGGCACTTAAAGTATATAAAATAGGGATATAGAGAAGTTAACAGAATATGCCGTTAGGTTTACTCCTATTATAATGACGGTATCCTAGTAAGGGCTTGAAAGTTTGGTTATATCCCAAGAGAACCAGCTGTTTCACCCTTCAAACCTATTAACAGACCACTTAATACAGACTAGCTAAACACGCGCCACATTATCCAAAATAACCCTGCCATAATGATAGCAATAATAAGTAGTCGCTTGACCCAATAGGGCAGTAAGGGTTTTTTATAGCCCAAATCGTTAAGCTGATTGTTAAGACCATCTTGCAAAGTTTGAAAGCCTTGTTCAGACGGTGTACTTTTGACTTTACGCTTGATTAAGTGTTCAGTGTCGTCCTCAGCTTGCTCTCTATCGAAACTAAAGGCTTTACTAGGAATCCCTTGCTTATTGGCGATACTGTTAAGTTTTTGCTGCTGTTCGTTTTTGAGAGCAAGCTCGTAAGCATCGATGCGAGATTTTGCAGCATCCATACTGATATTTTCATCAGCGGCTAACGTCTTAATAGCCATAACCAGATTGCCTTTTTCGACCATCATAATAACCGTCTTCGGTAATTTTACTTTGGCAGGTTTTGAGCCTGAATCAGAATCAAACATGACTGTCCCTATTTGAGTATGATGAGTAAGTAGAGGGGGTATTATACCCTCGTTATACTGGCAAAATTCAAGCAAAAAAATACCGCAGTTATCATCATATCTGCGGTATTTTTATCAATTGTACTTCTTATTAACTTATAGATCTTTCCAGCGTTGGATAGATTCTTTGATCACTTCTTTGGCTTCTTCCACGTCACCCCAAGACTCAACCACTGTCGTACCTGCTTTTTTGAGGTCTTTATAGTGGCTAAAATGGAACTGTAGCTGGTTAATCAGCTGCTTTGGCAGATCTTCTAAGCTGTTATAAGCATTGCCTGTATCACGGTCGTCAGCAGGTACCACGACGATTTTGTCATCAACTTCGCCATCATCAACGAATTTCATCACACCGATGACTTTTGCTTTTAAGAAAATACCAGTAGGCAAAGGCTGCTCAGTGATAATAAGCGCATCTAACTCATCGCCATCTTCATCAAGGGTCTGAGGGATAAAGCCATAGTTACAAGGCTTGGCAAAGATCTGTGGGTCAACACGATCAAGCTCAAATACGGCCAACTCGCGATTCCACTCAATTTTATGGCTACTACCGGTTGGGATTTCTACTACGACATTAATAATACCGCCGTCGACGTCGCCTGCGTCCAAAATTTTATTAAAATCTGCCATAAAATACTCCAATGTGCTTTTGTTATGAATGTTTGAATCGTAAAGGGTTAAAATTGGCGTCCAAGGTTCGTTACTGCGCCCAATTTGTGCCGTGTGCGATTATAACAAGTTTGAATCAAATTTTCTCACAATGCTTAAGTCTAAGCGCGCACGATATTATGCAAAAAAAGATTATGCAAAAAATGCTTATTTTGGCGCTGATTCACGTAGGGGTATCTGTCCTGCATGACGCTGTGCGATATTGTCGATGAGCTGTTGGGTAAACTGCTCATAGCTCAGGGTTTTTTGGTCAGCGGCAAGCGGCAAGTGATTGGGCTGTATATGGGTCGCTTGGTTCATATGAACAAAATCTGCCAAACGCAACATTTGCATGCCAGCATAACCACAAGGGTTGATGGCATTAAATGCTGATAAGTCACAATCTAAATTGATAGCGATACCATGATAGCTAAAACCATGTTTGATTTTAAAGCCAAGTGATGCGATTTTACCAATCATAATGCTATTATCAGCTTCTGTCTCATCACTATTATCAGCGCTATCCAGTTCTGTAACCATATCAGCATATAGATAGACACCAGGGGCATCACGGCGGGCACGGGCGCTGATAAGGTTGGCGTCAGTCGATGCTGGGCTCTTGAGACAGTCATTGACCACATCCTCAATCGCTTGCTCAGCGTGAGAGACCATATTGCGCACGCTCCAGCCGATACTGTCTAGATCAAACAGCCAGTACATGACCAGTTGACCATGTCCGTGCCATGTCACCTGACCACCGCGATCCGTTTTGATGATAGGGGTGTTGGTACGCTGTAAGATATGCTCTTCTTTACCTGCTTGCCCAAGGGTGTAAACGTCGTTGTGATCGACAATCCATAACTCGTCAGGCGTACGCAGCCCTTGCTCTTTTTTAATAGCAATACGCGCTAGGGTGCGAGATAGCATGGCATCAAGGGTAGGCACGTAGTCAGCAGCAATGATTGACTTTGTGATGAGGGTGTCATTAAGAGGCTGCGTATTAGGCGCCTGTATAGTATTTGGCATGAGAGTGGCTGTCTTATATTTTTGTTATATAAAAAGGGCTGTCTATTATTCCTATTATTGTCATGGAGTGTAGCAGTTTTCATATTGTCGCCCAAATTTTAATTTTAATTATATTGAGCTATAAAGGTATGGTCAGTTTAATATAAAGAACGCATAGAGCATCTGGAATGAACTTATGTAGCCTTGGCTATATAAGGGCATAAAGTAATAAAGGCATAAAGTAACCGTAAAAGACCATATCGTCCTAGGCAGATACGTATCGTATACAAACCCATGGGTGCATTAACGGAGCTGTTCATTCAAGAATCAATGGGCTACATTGACTAGTACTAAACAAAAGTAATATCGAAGAAAATAATTTTTAGTCGTATTTGCTATTAGGCTTTATTGCACAGATAATGCGTTTATAAGGATAATAGAGTGTTTTTTAGTGCCTAATAATAGCTATAGAGTCTTAAATTTAAAAAAACGTGCTGACTCTCACGTATATGACAAGGAAGATATATGACAGACAGCGATCAAAACACTCAGGTTCAAGCAATACATACTCGATACGATGAGCACGAAGGTCTGAGTATCATTAAGAATGTGGCAGATATGCAGTCACAGTTTGCGCGCATGCAACAGCTCAGCCGTAGTCAGCCGATCAATGACTGGGCAACCCGTAGAGACCAACTCGAGAATCTAGAGCTGATGCTAAGTGACAATCAACAACTGCTTGCTAATGCTATCAGTGCAGATTTTGGCTATCGTAGTGAATCAGAAACTCAGTTTGCCGAGCTGTTTCCGAGTTTTACAGGGATCAGTCATGCCAAAAAACACGGTAAAAGATGGATGAAGGCACAGCGTGTCTCGATTTCGGCACTATATATGCCAGCCCATAATGAGATTTTGCCACAGCCATTAGGGGTAGTCGGTATCATGGTACCGTGGAACTATCCTTTGTTTTTGGCGATAGGACCGATGATTGACGCGATTACCGCTGGCAACCGTATCATGATTAAAATGAGTGAGGCAGCGCCGCAATTTGCGCAAACGTTTGCAGAAACCATTTCACGTTATTTTTCACCAGATATGGTTTGTGTGGTCATCGGTGAAGTTGAGATTGCAGCGGCTTTTAGTGAGCTGCCTTTTGATCACCTGCTTTATACTGGCTCTACGGCTGTTGGTAAAAAGGTAATGGCAGCAGCAGCACCCAATCTAACCCCGGTCACCCTTGAGCTTGGCGGTAAGTCGCCAGTCATAGTATTGGAGGGAGCTAACCTAGAAAATGCCGTCAATCGTGTGATGATGGGCAAGACTTTAAACGCAGGCCAAACGTGTATCGCCCCTGACTATGTACTGATCCAGCGTCAACATCATGATGAGTTTGTGCGTCTGGCAAGAGAGTGGATGGAGAAGCACTATCCCAATATCGAAAACAATCCTGATTACTCGCGTATTATCAATGCTCAGCAGTTTAAGCGTGTAAAAGGGTATTTAGAGAACTTATCCAGTGAAGGCGTCTATAGGCTCACTGATGCGATCTCTAATGTTGAAACGCGTCTTATGCCACCGGTTATTGTTAGCGAGCCTGCGCCTGAGAGCGATTTGATGCAAAATGAGATATTTGCACCTGTTTTGCCACTCATGCACTATGACACTCTTGATCAAGCCATTGCATTTATCAATGGGCGTCCACGACCGCTTGCGCTATATGTCTTTGGTGATAATAACCGCGATATTGATAAAGTTCGCACCAATACCGTATCGGGCGGACTATGTATCAACGAGGTGATTATGCATGTGGCGCAGCATGACTTGCCGTTTGGCGGTGTTGGCGATTCAGGTACAGGTGCTTACCATGGTAAAGCTGGCTTTGATCGCTTAAGTCATATGAAGCCTATCTTCGTACAGTCCAAATTAAATGGGCTAAACATATTATTACCGCCCTATGGTGGTTTGTTTAAAAAGGCGATGGCGCTATTCTTAAAATAACGCCCGTACTCAATGGATAATATTTACTGATTTTTATCAATAGCATCTACTAGGGTAGGTGCTATTTTTTTGTCCAAAGAATCATTTGTTATCAGTGCTATAAATCGCTACACTTTATAATAATGTTAAACAATAGTTTTATAAGTGTTAGATGACAACGGATAATAACCTCACCATGGATGTTGGGTTTATTACGTGCTCATAGCAGCCAAAAGACAAGTGTCTTCATAAAAATAATAAATAGGAGCATACCGTGCGCCAATGGATTGCAATGAGCTTATGGCTTATAAGCTCGCTCTTAGTATCGCTGCCAGTATCAGCTGCCGTGCCAGCTTGCCAAGCACCGATTAAATTTGGGGCACTGACATGGGAGAGTGGTCAGTTTACAAGTGGTGTTTTAAAGTACATCACTGAGAGCGGCTACGGTTGTCAGGTAGAGGAGGTGCCAGGCGCAGGTCCTGCACTTGAAACGGCATTGTCGCAAGATGATATCCAAGTCATTGGAGAGCAGTGGATAGGGCGCTCGCCCATCATGACACAGGCTATTGAGCAAAATAAAGTCGCTGTCATCGGTGATACACTTAAGGGCGGTGCAACCCAAGGCTGGTATGTACCTAAATATGTACTGGACGAAAACCCAGGTCTACGTCATTATCAAGATCTTCCTAAATACGCTGAGCTGTTTAAAGACCCCGAAAACCCCAGTAAATCACGCTTTATGAACTGCCCATCTGGTTGGACATGTGAGATTTTTAATACGCGATTGCTCAAAAATACGGGCTTAGAGAGTAGATTTAATAATGTCCATCCCGGCACGGGTGCCGCACTCGATGCCGAGATTGCTTCTGCATTTGAGCAGCACAAGCCGCTCTTATTTTATTACTGGCAGCCGACCGGTCTGATGGCAAAATACGATTTTGCCGCATTAGAGTTTCCAGCTCATGATGATGCCTGCTGGCAAGACTTATTACTGGCTGATGGCACATCAGACTGTGTCTCTGGATTCCCTGTATCGCCTTTGGGGATCGCCGTATCTACCCCATTTATCGATGCCAATCCTAAGCTTGCCAATGTTTTTAAAAAGGTGCAATTTAGCCCCGCTGAGCTGAATGGTGCTATTTTAGAGATGACAGAAAGCAAGCGTAGTGGGGATGAGCAAGCATTTATTTTTCTGCGCGATAACCCTCAAGTTTGGCAAAAGTGGCTATCGGATGAGGCGGCTACCAATCTTGCAGCCAAATTAGGTATTGGCTTATCAGGTGCTGCGACGGATACAACAACCTCTAGTACGAACCTAGCAGGCGCATCATCTATCTTCCCTTCATGGTCACTAGAATCTCCCCTAAATAACACTTTAGCCCGCGTCGTTCGCAATCATGGCGATGTCTTTCGCACCATCAGTACCGTCGCCTTAACCTATTTATTGCTTCCTATTGAACGTTTATTAACGCTCATACCGCCATGGCTCATCATTGCACTTGTGACGGTGCTAGCATGGTTTGCTGTACGCAAGATTTGGTTTGCCTTAGCCTGCGGTGCTGGTCTGTTTTTAGTTGGGGCATTTGGTTTATGGGGTGCGTTGATTGATACCTTGGCACTGCTCATCGTTTCGGTATGGGTGACGGTGGTGATTGGGATTCCTATCGGCATTGCTATGTCAGGAAGTAAGCTATTGCGTAAGATTGTGACGCCTGTATTAGATGTGATGCAAACCATGCCAAGCTTTGTATATCTGATACCCGTACTGATGTTATTTGGTATCGGCAAAGTACCAGCGCTGTTTGCGACGATTATCTATGCATTACCGCCGCTGATTCGCCTGACGACCTTGGGTATCACGCAAGTGAATCATGAAATGGTAGAAGCCGGACGCTCGTTTGGCAGTACACATCTGCAATTGCTCATTTGGATTAAGCTGCCACAAGCGCTGCCCAGTATCATGGCAGGGGTAAATCAAGCCGTCATGATGTCGCTGTCGATGGTGGTATTGGCATCCATGATTGGAGCGCCAGGTCTGGGTGAAGACGTATTACAATCTATTCAGACGCTCAATATTGGTCAAGGTCTACAAGCGGGTACGGCGATTGTCATCGTGGCGATTATCATCGACCGCATTACTCAAGCGTTTGGGCAAGGTAAGCGTGCGCGTCAAAAAACCATTGAAGCCGGTAGACGCCCGATTGGTTAATAAGTAAGTATGGATGGGCGCAATAATGTTTTATATCGGTTTTAACGCTACTTAACCACATGAGTTAATCTGAATAAATAGCCATTCTAAAAATAACAACAAAGAGACCGACCATGAATCATATTCAGCTTGAAAATATCAGTAAGATATATAACGCCAGTCACGCACAAGCAAAAACAGCATTGGCATTGCTGGCTGAGGGCATGGATAGTATTGCGGTAAAGGAGCAAACAGGCTATTCGGTCGGGCTTTATGATATTAATTTGGCGGTCAAAGCGGGCGAGCTGCATTGTATTATGGGATTGTCAGGCTCCGGAAAATCAACCTTGATACGTCATATCAATCGTCTGATTGATCCAACCAGTGGCAAAATATGGGTAGATACGGCGATTAATGCTAAAGAATCTGCTGCCAAACTAACGCCTAGCTTAGTGGTTAAAAACAATGAGGCACTGCCGATAGAAAAGGGAAAAGCCGCTTCCGCTATCAATATCTTAGCGCTCAATGATAAAGAGCTGCAGCACTATCGTCAGCAAACCGTCAGTATGGTGTTTCAGCATTTTGGTCTGGTACCTCATCTGACCGTCATTCAAAACGTCGCCTACGGCTTGCGGGTACGAAAAATGAGTCTCAAAGCGCGTCATGAGGTAGCTCGGCACTGGCTCAATGAAGTTGGTCTGTCCAATCTAGAGCGTAGCTATCCTGATGAGCTGTCAGGTGGTATGCAGCAGCGCGTTGGGCTGGCACGTGCTTTGGCAATGGACAATCCTATCTTGCTTATGGATGAGGCATTTTCGGCGCTCGATCCTTTGATTCGCGCTCAACTACAGGATCAATTGTTAGAGCTACAAGCACGATTGCATAAGACGATTGTGTTTATCACCCACGATATTGATGAAGCTATCAAGCTAGGTCAGCGTATTAGTATTTTGAATGGTGGACGTTTGGTGCAAACAGGTACACCAAGCGATTTACGCCATAATCCCGCTGACGAATATGTTGCAAGATTTATGGGTGCTAAGAGCTAGATTTAAGTACTAAGTGTAAGGGCTTGGTTTCATTACTATATAGTCGATTCTAAATAAAATAGATACGCCATATGGTAACGCGGGACGGGGATGAATTTTTCTGGCTTGCTGTGCCTACGCCGACAGAGGCTGCGTAAAATTTATCCCCGTCCCGCTGTATCGTTTTAATACTGAATTCACTATAGTTAAGCATTAGGTTTATATGGCGACTTATATCATCATCATTATTTTATTCAAAAAACAGCGTTACCAAATTCTTCTGTCACTATATTATTTCCATGCTGTTAAAAAAGTGTAGCAGCCACTCTTTTACTATTAAAATAAACTCCATTAACGGTATATACTATTAAGATACTCTAATATGGTAGTCATGCTTAAAGCATGCCTTATTTTTATTAAGCCAAAGCTACCTTGTCTAAGTTAAAGCCACCTAAGTTAAAGTTACCTAAATTAAAGCCACTATGATAGGTACAGATACAGCATTGGGTTTTCACTTTATCTTCACATTCTATTTATATTTTGTCTGATGGCTTTTACTAAGTTTGGCTGCCCCTTTTATAGTATGTTTATCGCGCCAAAACCTTTACGTATTCACTTTAATTGATAGCGCAAGAAGACCATAAGCTGCCTTATAACCTCTAGCTTATGGTCGTAAGACTTCGTCAAAAGGATCGCTCATGCCACATAAAAAAAGCTCTCATAACACCAATAATGATCATGCTAATAGTCAGGCAAATAAAAATACTAACCATTCAGCATTAGAGTCATCATATAAGGCATCACGTTGGCTCAAGAATATCAGTGCGTTGGGTGTCACAACGGTCTTAAGTGCCGGTATATTGGTCGCGTGCGGGCAGGTGAGTAGTGCAGGAAATAATGTCAGTAGTAGCACAAATAAGCAAAATAGTGGCGTGAAAAGCTCACGTGATATGTTGCCATCCGACATGCTCAAAACTATGCAAGCATTGCCGCAGCTAACTAAAGGTCTGGGTAAAAATGGCGCTGCGGTGATTGGCCCTAATAAACCTACCTTGGTTAAGTTTTGGGCGAGCTGGTGCCCACTGTGTTTAGGGACGCTAGCAGAAACTGAAGCATGGCGCATGGACCCTAAATTTGCTGATTTAAATGTTGTCACTGTAGCAAGTCCCGGTCATCTAAATGAAAAAGCAGATGGAGAGTTCAGCACTTGGTATGCGGGCGTGCAAGCCGATTATCCTACGCTGCCCGTATTGATTGATGCATCAGGCGAGCTGATTAATAAGCTTGGCGTGCAGGTTTATCCAAGCTGGGCCATACTTGATAAAAACGGTAATTTGGTACATCTGGTTAAAGGCAATATATCGGCAGAGCAAGCTTATGCCCTTGCTGAAAATGCCAATAATGATTTTGCCGAGCTAAAGGCTGGCAGCGCGAAACCAGCAAACGCGCAAGCATTGGATAACAACAGTAAAATTGAAACCATCAAGCAAAAAGACGGCGTTTATTATAATGACCAAGGTAAGGCGATTAATACCCGCTCAATCTATCTGGCAGGTGGCTGTTTCTGGGGCGTAGAAGCCTATATGGAGCGCGTTGAAGGTGTTGTCGATGCGGTATCAGGCTATGCCAATGGCGATACGGCTAATCCAAGCTATGAGCAAGTCATCCGTGGTTCAGGGCATGCTGAAGCGGTCAAAGTCACTTATGATGCGGATAAAACCGACCTTGATACCATTTTAAAATATTATTTCCGTGTAATTGATCCAACCAGTGTTAATAAACAAGGTAATGACCGCGGCGTTCAGTACCGATCTGGCGTTTATTACACCGACAAAGCAGATAAAGCGGTAATTGATACCGCACTCAAGCGGGTACAAAGCCAATATAAGCAAAAGGTAGTCGTTGAAAACAAAGTATTGGACAACTTTTACTTGGCTGAGATGTACCATCAAGATTATCTAGCGAAAAATCCAAATGGCTATTGTCATGTTGATTTAAGCCTTGCTGATGACAAGCCTGAAGACACAGCACGTACTAAGCTTGCACCGGTAAAGACGGTCGCTGAGACTTTAGATCCTAAGCGTTATGCTGGGTTTGATAAAGGCGCGCTAAAAAATACCTTGACCAAAGCACAATATGATATTACGCAAGAGGCCGGCACTGAGCGGGCGTTTAGTCATGAATATGATAACTTGTTTGCACCCGGTGTCTATGTCGATGTGGTCAGCGGTGAGCCATTATTCTTATCAACTGATAAATATGCCTCAGGCTGTGGTTGGCCAAGTTTTACCAAGCCAATCGATAAGCAAGTGATTACGCAGCATGATGATAGGGCATTTAACATGGTACGTACCGAGATTCGTTCACGGGTCGCAGATTCGCATCTGGGTCATGTGTTCCCTGATGGTCCAAAGGACCGCGGCGGTCTGCGTTATTGCATCAATGGCGGCGCATTGCAGTTTATCCCTGTCAGTGTGATGCCGCAGTCAGGCTATGCGCCACTCGTAAAGTTGATTAAACCTGCAAACCCTTAGTAGACAATATGGTTTAGGAGCCTTATAAAAAGACGCCAAGACTATTCTTAGCGTCTTTTTTGTAGGTGGTAGGCGGTTAATGCGGTTAATAATGTAGTGGCTAGCCTAATGATTCGTAGTAATTTTGCTGCAATCGATAGTCAACTCTGAAAAATACGCTAAATTTCGTTATACTCGAACGCTTATAATTGTTCCATCAGCAGTACATATCGTGATGTCCACCTATTTTATCGCTGGCTTTGTTTAGCGATTTTTCATTTTTGTATTTAAGGCTGTAACATGACCGTTACCCATACTTCTACAACTTTTGAGCCTATTATTACCTCGTTACTTGATAACGACTTGTACAAATTTACCATGCTACAAGCCATGCTACATCAGTTTCCGCAGACCCATGGTGTCTACCGCTTTCGCTGTCGCAATAATAAAGAGGCCGCTTATCCACTTGCTGGTATCAAAGAGCAATTAGAGCAGCAGCTAGACAGCTTATGTGAATTGCGATTTTTAGAGGATGAGCTAGAGTACCTGCGTGGCTTGCGCTTTATGCGTTCAGACTTTGTGGATTACTTGGAGTTATTTAAGTTAAAACGCCGTTTTATCACGGTCAGCACCGATGATAAGGGTCGTCTATGTATCGATATCGAAGGTCCGATGATTCAGGCGATGTTCTTTGAGGTGTTTGTCTTAGCGATAGTCAATGAGCTGTATTTCAAGGCATTGACAGACAGCAGTGTGCTTAAAGAAGGACAGCGCCGCTTAGATGAAAAAGTCGCATTGTTGCATCATTATGCGGCTGAACAAGCTGGCAATAACCGTGATATTCCCCCTTTTATCGTCGCTGACTTTGGTACACGTAGACGGTTTAATAAAGACTGGCAAGCCCATGTGGTTGAGACCTTGCACAAAGCTGAGCCAAACATAGTGGGCGGCACATCCAACGTTTATTTGGCAAAAAAGCTTGGCATGACGCCCATTGGCACCATGGCGCATGAGTTTATGCAGGCATTTCAGGCATTGGATGTACGTTTGCGCGATTCGCAAAAAGCGGCACTTGAAGCGTGGGTACATGAATACCGCGGTGATTTGGGTATTGCGCTGACCGATGTCGTTGGCATGGATGCGTTTTTACGCGATTTTGACTTGTATTTTGCCAAGCTCTTTGATGGTCTGCGTCATGATAGCGGCGACCCATATGTATGGGGCGATAAAGCAATTGCGCATTATAAAAAACTAAAAATAGACCCAAGAACCAAAGTATTAACCTTTAGTGATGGTTTGGATTTGAATAAGGCGTGGGACTTACATCAGTATTTTAAAGGTCAAATCAAGACAAGCTTTGGTATCGGCACCAATCTCACCAACGATATGGGCATCACGCCATTAAATATCGTCCTAAAATTGGTTGAATGTAACGGTCAGCCAGTTGCTAAGCTGTCTGATAGCCCAGGCAAGACGATGATCAATAATGACACCTATCTTGCCTATCTGCGCCAAGTATTTGAGGTCGATGAGCCAGAATAAAACAGCTTAGCTGTGCGTTTTTTCGGTATTACCGTCTTCAGCAAAGGCAGCATCTAGTGCTTGTTGTACGGCATTGATACGAGTCTCGCAAATCCGATAAGCGGCTATCGACTCTTCAACAGTGGTCATAAGATTGTCAATATCAGGCTCATCTTGTTGCTGCAATTCAGCGGCATTGGTTTTTAAGATATCATAAGCTGCCTTAAAGGTTTTTGGGGCGGCTTTTTTGCGTTTGCGAGTAGGGGTTGTCATAAGGTTTCCTAATAGTAAAAATCAAAATAGATAGATAACGGTTACAGATATTTTGTATTGCTAAACGATTAAGAGGATGCGTTTGCAGATTCTGGCGTTTTATCATCAACATAGACATCAACAATCTGTGCTTTTGCCTGACCATCCTTTAAGACGATATGAACGGTTTGCTCAGGGTAGAGCTGATGACTGCTGGTCAGTATACGGTTATTGTGTTCATCAGTCAGCATACTATAACCTTGTTCCAGAATACGAGAGGGTCGATGCAGTAGTACAATATCACGCAGATGTGCGCTATCACGTTGCGCTTGTATCAGCTGCTGCTGGGCACTGTGCATAATGCTCTGTCGGCTGTGTTGGCTGTGTGTAGAGGCATGGGCTAACTGCTGATAAGCAGAGGCTTGAGTCTGTGCGTGCAAATCGCTGGTTAGTCTGGCAGCTTGCTTTACTTGGCGCTGGGCGCTTTGCTGGATACTACGCCACGCATAAGCACTGTCTTTTTGCAGGGCGGTTAATTGACCAATGGTTTGCGATTGTATTTGGCTTAACTGGCGTGTCGTCTGTTGCTCAGCGGTATTTAATTGACGCTGAGCTGCTTGTTTGATTTGCATTTGGTATTGCAGTGTCTGAGTGACCAGCTGTGCTAAATGCGCCATAATAGCTGCAATGACCTTTGACGGCGTATCAAAGCTGGTGTGTGCCACTTCATCTAAGATGACTTTGTCACGCTCATGACCGATCCCAACCCAAACAGGGATTGGCTGCTCAGCGACGAGGGCAGCAAGTTCATAATCATTGAGGTAAGCCAAATCACCGACAGCGCCGCCTCCACGGATAATCACTAATAAATCTGGCAGGCGCTGATAAGTATTTTCAAATTGCTGCTGGGCACTGATAATGGCTTGACGTATTTCTGCTGGGGCATGATTGCCTTGAAAAGTAGCATGATAATAATGAAAATGACAAGCGCCCGTGCTGGCTAAGCGATCAGCATCGGCTTGAAAATCGCCTAGCCCAGCAGCTTTTTCAGGCGCAATGACTAACACATGCTCAATATCAAATGGGGTCGGCAGCTGCTGATTGAGGTTTAATAACCCTTCACCTGCCAAGCGGTCAACCATTTCTGCATACTGACGTGCCAAATCGCCTAACGTATAGCTTGGGTCAATATCTTCAATCGTGAGTGAGAAGCCGTATTGCGCATGAAAGCCCGCCGATACTTTGAGTAATACGGTCAAATCGCGATCTAGTGGCATACCGGTCGCCCGCTCAAACTTGGCTAAGACGCGCGCGGCTTTAAAGCGCCATAGGTTGCCACGGCAGCTGGCAATGACTTGTCCATCATCATCTTTTTCTGCCAACTCAAAGTAATAATGCCCACCTTTACTGGATAGATTCCGTATCTCAGCTTTGACCCATACGCGATGATTAAAGGTTTGCTTAATCACCATATCGACCGCTAATAGATAGTCACTAAGGCGCAGCACGGTATCTTCTAAGTTACTTTCTAGACTGTTTTCTTGTTCTGCCAGCTCTGCCTCCAAGGTCGCTAAATCTTTGGCAGGCGCTAATACTTTAGCGTGCTTGGTATTGGACAGGTTGGGTTTACGCATAATAATGGACCAGAGATAGTGAGGGCTTAGGGACCAGCTAGGTGACATAAAAAACAAGATAGGGTAGTTTAACCCAAAAGTCTTTATACAAACAGTTTCTACATAAATAGCCTCTACATAAACAGCAAAGCCAACAAGCAGCGATTGATATTGTCTCTTTATCGCAAGCTTATTGGCTCTAAATGATCGCTAATATACTACATATATCGATGTAGCTTTATAACATGACCTACTGACAACGGAAGCTGATCATGTATTCATAATCATCATCACGTGACAAATTTGGTGAACCTGTACCAAGGATGGTACCGAGCACAGCACTTGCTTGACCAATCATACGCCCTGTACTCTCATTTAAGATACCATTATATTTCACCTGATCATCAACGATAATCACCTGTTTGCCTCGGCAAGTAGTCTTAGCACTATCTAGTGCGTTTTGCTGAGCTTTTATCTTGGTTTTGGCAATACCGGTCGTCTCATAAATAGAGTTGGCACGTTGAATGACCGGCGATGAAGGCGTGGTTTGACAGGCACTCAAAGTGAGGGCCGCGACTAAGGTAGCTGCTAAAGTAGCGGTTTTATTAAAAGTCTTCATAAGTGTTCCCTAATTCCAATAAAATAAACATAAACATAAAAATAAAAGTATAAACCTAAAATTGACCCACTAATACGTTAAAGATTTTATTGAGTAATGAGGCAATGAAACAATGATGTAATGTAGCGATGAGTAAAGGCTTTAACAGATAGGATGAATTTAACCTATTCGTATATTGAGTGTCTAGGCGGTTATTGTGTTCGATATTGCGCTTGTATTACCTACTGAAAAAGACGGTCATGCTCTCAGTTTGTTTAATAGCTGCTAGTAATATGTGGCTGTTCGCAAGATTTTGTTTATGATTAACAGTAAAAAAGTGCATAGATAGTCGCAATACACAGCAAATCACTTGAAATATAAACCATATCTAGGATAATTGTCTGATTCATTCTTAACTAATAAGTCCTATATGCAATTGATTCCCGCTCCTGCTGGCGTGCTAGAGGTTGACGCGCTATGGCAACAAGACAATCCTACTGACCCAAATACTGATACTGTCGCGCTGCTTTGCCACCCCAATCCACTGTTTGATGGGACGATGAATAATAAAGTGGTGACGACCATGTACCGCTTTGCTCGTGATAATGGTATGCACGTGGTACGTTTTAACTTTCGCGGTGTTGGACAATCAACAGGTGAGCATGATTATGCAGACGGGGAAGTCGTCGATGCATTGACCGTGCTACAATGGATTGCTGAGCAAACTCCGGCACGTAAATTGTGGCTTGGGGGTTTTTCATTCGGCGGTTATGTGACAGCGCGAGTGGCTGAGCAAGTACTGGTGTCGCCGCACATATGGGGACTGGATGATTTTGAGATAGCAAAGATTGCACTCATTGCGCCCTCAGTCGAAAAAAACGACAGCAGCAATATAGAATTACCCGCTGATAGAACCTTTGAGATTTATGGGAATGCGGATGAGGTCATTGCTCCAAGTAATATGCAAGCATTTGCAGAGCGCTTGGGGATTGATGTCAGTATTGTTGATGGCGCGGGGCACTTTTTTCATGGGCGCTTGTCTGAGCTGAAAAAACTTTTGGAGCAGCATACGTATAACGGCGATATATAGTATTGGCGACAGAGCGTTTGATATGCTTTGAATTACTCAATATAGCTTTGCGCCCATTCGTATTGTTAGACGTTAACAGATTATTTGTGCGACCTTAAGCTGTGTTAACCTAAAGAGTGGTTGTGATACGCCATTCTGATAAACCAGTTGCTACTATCTCAGTGTAAAAATCATAAGTTAGTAACAACTGTCGGTATCAACACTTTATTTTGATATATATTTTGTTTAATGATGAGTCGTATTATGAGTTTATCTCCCTTACAGCGTTATGAGCAAGCCATCAGCACGGATGAGTTTACTCGTGATGAGCAGCAGTATTTGGCGATGAGTTACTTGGATGGTCTTTACCATCAGCTCAATGATAGCGCAGCACAAAAAAAAGGCTTTTTTAGTTTTTTTAAAGCAAAGCCTGTTGCACCCAAAGGATTGTATATGTGGGGCGGGGTAGGACGTGGTAAAACATGGATGATGGATATGTTTTATGATTCATTGACCATTGAGCGTAAAATGCGTCAACATTTTCATCATTTTATGCAGCGGGTCCATCAAGAATTACATAAGCTGCAAGGCGAGAGTGATCCATTAGAAAAAGTCGCTGATATCATTTATGCCGAAGCCGTTATCATCTGTTTTGATGAGTTTTTTGTCTCTAACGTCTCTGATGCGATGATTTTAGGTGATTTGTTTACCATGCTCTTTAACCGAGGTGTTACCTTGGTGGCGACGTCAAATATTGAGCCCTCAGGTCTTTACAAAGATGGCTTGCACCGTGATCGCTTTATGCCGGCTATTGCTGAAGTTGAACGTCATACGACCGTTATGAATATCGACTCAGGTATTGACTATCGCTTGCGTGTCTTGCAACAAGCTGAGCTGTACGAGTCGCCTATGACCAAAGCCAATCATCACTGGCTTGCCAACCGTTTTGCCAGCCTATCTAACAACCAAAAATTTAGTAGCGAGCCCATCATCATCAATGGCCGAGAAATCAAAATTAACGCGCGTACCGAAGACATCTTATTTTGTGATTTCCGCCATTTATGTATGGAGCCGCGTTCGGCATCGGACTTTATCGAAATTGCCAAACAGTTCAGTACCGTACTTATCAACGCCGTACCCGCCTTAAATGATGAGATGCGTGACCCAACTCGGCGCTTTATTTACTTAGTTGATGAGTTTTATGATCGCCGTGTCAAACTATTGGTAAGGGCTCAACAGCCGATTCTTGAATTGTATCAAGGACAAAAACTGGCGTTTGAGATTGAGCGTACCCGTTCGCGTCTGCTTGAGATGCAGTCAGAAGATTATCTAAAAATGGAGCATCGCACTGAAGATTCGGATGCGGCATAGATTGTATCCAATGCTTTACAGATTAAAAGCCAGCTGTTATCTACTGTTGATGGCTCTATAACAAGATAGTAGCAGCTGGTTTGTTTTTACTTCTATTTTAAAAAACCATAATAATATTGCCTATCATGGGCAAATGTATCTAACAGCAAAACACCTATAATAATGAATAAGGATAGACCATGAGTACCGCTGAAAAAAGTCAAAATCATAATAATAATGAATCAAGCAACACCGAAAGTCCGATAGTAACCAACTCACAAGTGACCGATGAACAATTGATCAATTGGATTAAATCGAGGCGCAGTATCGGCAATCTAAGTATCCCAGCGCCAACTGAGAATCAAATAAAAGCCGCTATCGATTGCGCAGTGACCGCTCCAGATCATAAAAAGCTACAGCCATGGCGCTTTATCGTCACACAAGGCAATGCTCGTCATAAGCTCGGTCGGGCATTTTTGGAGGCAGCTGAAGCCAAAGCGGTACAAGAAGGCGAGACATTATCTGAGAAAGACCGACAAAAAACTTATAATATGCCATTACGGGCACCTGTTATCATCACTGTCGTCACAAAGATGAAAGCCCATGAAAAAGTGCCCCCTTTTGAGCAGATGCTGAGTGCGGGCGCCGCGGTTCAAAACCTTATTTTAGCGCTAAAGGCACAGGGATTTAGCACAGTTTGGCGTACGGGGTTACTCTGTAATGAGCCTGCCGTTAAAGCGTATTTTGATGTGAGTGCCGATGATTATGTCACGGCTTTTGTTTATACTGGAAGCAGTCCTTGTGATATGCCGACGCGTAAGCCAATTGATATTGAGCCACTGACACGCTTTGAGCAATAGAGGCTATTATCACCCAATCTGGTAGGGAGTAAACTGCACAGCTAGACGATAACTGGAGGAGAATGGCCGTTTGGCTGAGCTGGTAGCGTCATTCATATCACTAATTTGTACAAATAATTGTTCATACATTTTGCTGCGCTCACTGTATACTCAGCATAAACCAATTTATCATAAAGTCAGTCAACACGGATAAAACATATGACAAGCGCTAATGACAAAACCACAGATACCAATGTAGATAATATTCAAGCTGAGCAAAAAATGGCTGAAAAACAAAACAAATTGTTGTCTGGTATCATTGAGCGTGCCACCAAATCTGGTATTGGACGTAAAAAGCTAAATCCAAGTGTGGTGGAATCTGCTGTGGCAAAAAACATGGCAGAGATACACAATAACCCGACCAAACTGCGTCTGGTAGTATTGGGCGGCGGCAGTTTCGGTACAGCCATGGCAAACTTAGCGGCGCGCAACGGCTGCGATACGACGCTGTGGGTGCGCAATAAGCGTACGGTTAAAGCGATGGCAAAGTCGCAAATGAACAAAAAATACCTGCCAGGCTATAAGCTTGATGATCGTCTAAAATACAGTCATGATCTACAAGCGGCGGTAAAAGATACTGATATTATCTTTATTGCTGTACCGGGATTGGCGTTTCGCGAAACCCTTAAAAGTATCGCCCCTTTTATTAGTGGGCAGTCAATTGTTTCTTTGACCAAAGGCATGGAAAAAGATACTTTTGCCTTGATGAGTGACATCATCAAAGACGAGCTACCTGAAGTAAATTTTGGTGTGATGTCAGGTCCCAATCTTGCCATAGAAATCATGAAAAACATGCCGTCTGCTACGGTCATCGCTAGTGAATCTGAGCCACTACGTCATGCTGTACAAGCGGCGTTACATAGCGCATTCTTTAGAGTGTTCGCTAGTGACGATATCCGCGGTGTAGAGCTTGGCGGCGCGCTAAAAAATATTTACGCCATTGCTATGGGTATGGCAGCGGCTTACGAGGTTGGTGAAAATACCAAAGCGATGATATTGACCCGTGGCTTAGCAGAGATGAGTCGCTTTGGTGTACATGCTGGTGCCAATCCGCTGACCTTTTTAGGGCTATCAGGTGTCGGGGATTTGTATGCCACTTGTAGCTCTGAGTTAAGTCGTAATTATCGTATCGGTAATATGCTTGGTCGTGGTATGACGATTGATGCAGCGGTCAAAAAACTGGGACAAACTGCTGAAGGGGTGAATACCATTCAGCAAGTACATGAAAAAGCCACTAAAGAAGGCATTTATATGCCTATTACTCATGCGTTACATGCCGTCATTTATGAAGACAAAGCGGCGCTTGGTGTTGCTCTGCATTTGATGGAAGCAGGGTTCCGTAGTGATGTTGAATTTGTTATGGAGCACGACCACAGTAATGCTTCACTGACTGCACAAATGCAAACAGCAAGCAATCAAGCAAAAGAGGATAAAGATAAGCAGGGTAATAAGTAATAAGAAGTTGTTAGTGCAATAGCAATAGTCTGTCACTAAAAGAGAGTTACTTATAATTTGCACTGGCGGTATAAGAACAATAAAAAAGGCTGATATCGTATGAAAATTATTTTGATGCGCCATGGTCAAGCAGAGGATGAGACGCGTCCAGACAGTGCGCGGCAGCTGACTGATTTTGGTCAGCAGCAAGTAAGGCAGACCGCCGAGTATATCACTGCCCATTATCAGCCGGATTATTTTGTGGTCAGCCCTTATGTGAGGGCGCAGCAGACACTGGCAGCGTTACAGGCGCAGCTGCCTACTGTGCCATCAAGCGTACAAGACAATCTCACGCCATCTGATGATGCGCGTCAAGCGTTACATGAGATTGCTGATATTGAAGCTAAGTGTCTGGTAGTGGTTTGTCATATGTCCATTGTGGCTTATATCGCAGGGCTGCTAACGGGTGATTATCCTGAGTCTTTTTCTTTAGCAGAAGCACGTGTGTTTGAGATGGACTTTGTGATGGCAGGTATGGCACGCGAGACGGCTCGCTTCGTACCGGATCAGCCTTATTAATCTAAGTGATTATCGATGATTTATAAGTGTGCTGCTGTTGATGGTCCTAGAGCATCTGCCTTTTAGCTAAATGATAGCTTTGATATATTATGGCTTTAATAATTGAGGACGCATTTGGTGTTACATGTTTGGTTAAGAGCGCAGCACAGTCCACTAGCCGTTTGGCATGAAGACAGTCAGCATTGGCAGTTGGTCGAGGGTTGGCAGCAGCTACAGGATATCTATAGTCGCTATAAAGCAAATAGCCAAAAAGCCATTTGTCTTTATTTTCCGTCTACGCATATGCTACAAGTTGATACGGAGCTCAACAGCGCTCAGCTTAAGCAGTTGGGAGCTAGTGGCAAGCAGTACTTGTTTGAAGAGACGTCTTTAACGCCTGTTGAGCAATTGGCTATTCGGCAAATGAGTCATAACAACACCCATCATCTTTATGCGCTGGCACAGACTGATATCGAGTTATGGCAACAGAGCGCAAAGCTTGCTGGCATGAATATCGTCGCTTTGCTGCCTGATTTTCTATTACTACCATTACCAGAAGAAGGGGCTGGGCAGCAAATCACCTTATATCAGGACAAAGAAACCATGCTGCTGCGCCAATCCTTATATCAAGGGATGGGCATCAGTTATCTGCCGTTAATCTTTGAGCGCTTTCCACACTTAAGCGAGGTCTTAATCGTACCTGCTATTGGTGACATTGGGAACATGGATAACATTGTTGCTGATATCCATGACGTTTCTGGTACTGATGATGGACTTACTAGTCTAAATGTGGTCGCACAACCTAATATACCAGCAGGCGGCTTTACCGCGATCACAGCGGAGATGATCGCCAAGTATCAATTGTTATTAACCACACTAGTGACGCCGCCAAAACCACTAGATAATCCAGAGCGTCATGCCCTGAACTTTTTTGTTAAGTCAACGGATTCGCAGTTGTCACCTTATCTGCGTGTGGCGTTGATGGTAGCATTATCGGCACTGGTACTACAAATGGCGACCGATGCGGTGCAATGGTATCAATATAATGAGGCTACCACTGCGACCAAGACTGAGATTGCCACACAATATCAGTCTTGGTTTCCAAATGAGCCGCTTAGTACGCGCACCAAATTACAAGTACAGTTACAGCCAAAACTGCGCAGCGATGGTCAAGCACCGGCGTCACATATGGCAGCACTGTCGCGTATCTCACCTTTGATCAAACAATCCTCATTAAAGGCACAAGCATTGGTTATGCAGCCGTCAGCACTTAGCTTTACCTTAATAGCGCCTGATCGCGGCAGTCTTGATCAGTTTACAGCCACACTCGTCGCACAAGGTCTAACGGCAAAACTAGAGCAAGTAAATGGTAATGAGCAAGGGCAGTTTAGCGGTCAAGTAACGGTCAATGTCTTAGAAAATAGCAGCGGCGTCAATAAAGGATAATGATGAAAATACTACAGCGCCGTACCAAACGTAGCACAGCGATGCTGCAGACCGGGGTATTGTCGACGCGAATAAAAGACTATCAAAGCCTGCTGTTTATACGCTGGCAGGCATTGTCTTCTCGCGACCAATTAGCGCTGCTATTACTGTCTGCTTTTTTATTATTATTTATTGGCGGTTATGGCGGTTATAGTATTCATCAAGCAGCCAATAATAGCAAAAGCGAGTATCAGGAACAGGTTGCTGATTATTTTTGGTTGCGTGCCCAAGCAGGCAATGTTGATAGTAATGCGTTAGCGGCTGCCAATACTACTGATGGAGCTGAAGCCATACCTGCTGCTAATAGTGTCAATACGCTGTTGACGAGTTCAGGTATTGTAGATGCGCAAGTGATAGCTGCTGGTGAGACGGTGCAATTGAGCTTTAATAACCCAAGTCAAGCAGTGGTGAGCGCGGCCCTTGGTAAGCTTGAACAGCAAGGCTGGCAGTTCACTCAGCTGTCTATGCAGCAAGATTTGCTGACCAAAGCGATTCAGGTGCAAGCTACCGTAACCTCATCATAAAGGAACAAGGGGCATAGGGATAAACTCTATCCAACAATAGCCAAGCGCTTTTATACTGATAAACCCCTTTAGACGGCAAATCTTATTGAAAAAGTAATGCTTAGACACTATAAAATGGCTATCACAAACGTTTTACTTTGCTTTTTACCTTAAAAGTTATGTCCCATTTGCCTCTAGGGCTTTGCATTCAGCACACTATGCCATGACAGGTGATAATATGAATAATAATCAAAACCGCTCTTTAGTGACTTATAACCACATTACCTATTTATTGTATGTACTCAGTTATTTTACTGCCGGTTTGCTGTGGATTGTGCCTATTTTTATGAATTATGCCAAACGTCGTGATGCTGAAGGTACATGGCTTGCTACCCACTTTGACTGGCAGATTAAAACATTTTGGTACAGTATCGTATGGTTTATCGTGGGTATTGGCATCATCACCTTTGCCCTTGGTAGCTTTGGCGTGAGTATCATGGCAGACAGCGGTAATATCGCTGTCGGCTCGGTATTACTGGCTAGCGTTGGTTTTATTATTATGGGTGTTGCCTTTATTTGGCATTTATACCGTATCGTGCGAGGCTGGATTGCTCTAGCGGATGGTCGACCTGTCCCTTAGTAATTGAGCTACATCGACTATAGAAAGTAGTTGTTTATAGTCGATGCCAAATAAAATAGATATCCTATAAAGTAGATACGCTACATTGTAACGCAGAACTGGAATAAATTTTTCTGGCGTGCTATGTCTATTCTATGCCGACAGAAGGTGCGTAAAATTTATTCCAGTCCCGCTATATCGTTTTAATACTGAATGCACTATATATTCTTTATAGTAAAATTGGCTGATGAAACTTTGGTCTTATTTCGACTAAGCTGATATAATCGCTGCGCTTGCCCATATCGGTTTTCTCTATTCATTTTCACTTTCAAGCAGGGTCTGTCGTTACTATGTCTTATGCCTTACTTCGCCCTTTTTTGTTTAATATGGACCCTGAACACGCGCACGAAATGACCTTATCTTTATTGGATAAAGCTCATAAGGCGCGTGTTTTAGGTTTGGTTTATGGTCAATCTATGCAGCCAACTGATTGCATGGGTTTGCAGTTCGCTAATCCTGTTGGGCTCGCTGCTGGACTGGATAAAAACGGCGATTATATTGATGCCTTAGCTGAGCTTGGTTTTGGCTTTATCGAAGTGGGTACGGTGACGCCAAAACCGCAAGCTGGTAATGACAGACCACGTTTATTTAGGCTTAAACAAGCAGACGCTATTATTAACCGTATGGGTTTTAACAATGAAGGCGTCGACTACCTCATAGAAAATGTGCAGCGCTGTAAATACAAAGGCAATATCGGTATCAATATCGGTAAAAATGCTGCAACGCCAGTTGAAAAAGCGGCTGATGACTATGTTTACTGCTTAGAGCGTGTTTACCCACATGCGTCCTACATCACTGTCAATATCTCCTCGCCAAATACCGCAAATTTACGTGATCTGCAAAGCGGGGAAGCGTTAACCCATCTATTAGATGCGATCAAAAATCGCCACAGTCAATTGGCAACAGAATACGGTTTTTATGTGCCATTGGTTCTAAAAGTCGCACCTGATTTAGATCCAATACAGGTAGATTATATCTCTCAGCAACTGCTGGATTTTGAGATTGATGGTTTGATTGCGACCAATACCACATTGAGCCGCGTAGGCGTCGAAGATTTGCCGGATGGCGATCAAGCAGGCGGCTTATCAGGTCGACCGGTCAGCCACATTAGTACGCAGATTTTACAACAATTCTCTGATCAGCTGGATGGTAAAGTGACATTGATTGGGGTCGGCGGTATCGATAGTGGCGCTAAAGCCGTCAAAAAGATCGAAGCGGGCGCAGAGCTTGTGCAGCTGTATTCAGGACTTATTTACAAAGGGCCTGGGCTTGTACAATCTTGTATACAGTCTATCGGTGGTTATTACGACGCGATGGAAAGTTAAGTGAAGCTATGTGAATGACATTAAAAGTATGAAGGCATATTATTCAATACTTAATGCAACACCTGATACCATAGATATAAAGTAACAAGGTAACAAGGTAACAAGGTAACAAAGTAACGAGGCGGTAAACATGAGTGGTTTAGACATTGTGATTGCTGTTGTGGTGCTAATAGGTTTATGGCGCGGCTTTCAAGTGGGTTTGATTAAGACGGCAGTCGGTCTAGTCGGTTGGTTCATCGCTCTTATTGCCGCCAGTCGATTGGCCGCTTCCGTAGCACCGCAGTTATCGAGTATCATCCAGAACCCTGTCTTACAGATGGCTGGTGCTTTTTTATTGGTAGTGATTGCGATATTGGCTATCATGCACCTAGTTGCTTTTGTGTTTTCAGGGGTTTTAAAAACCTTGCGTTTGGGTGTGCTTGATAAAATGGCAGGTGGTCTATTGGGCGCGGCTAAAAATGTGCTGATGGTCTTGGTGGTTCTTAGTATTAGTGCGCCGCTATTGGTACAAATGCCGCAGTGGCAAACATCTATACTGGCACCCGAACTGTTACCTTATGCCCCTGTTGGTAAAGCGCTCGTCTCAGATATGTTTGGGATGGCTTGGGATCAGGTTAATCAATCATAAGGGTTGAATAAAAAGCTATTCAACCGCATCTAATATTCGTAAAATACCATCCATCAATGATCAAGGCTTAATAGTGAGCTTAATCATCAACCGTTTGTGTCATAGGTCATTCTCTTTTTAAAAAAGATTTTAATCTTAGCAAACATCATCAGCTTGGCGGCATATGATAGGTCATAAACGAAAACGACTTGGTCAGTATTGATGCCGTTATTGTGTTTTTAATGTGTGGTTCAAATTCAAAATAGGATACAACTATGTGTGGAGTCGTTGGGGTCGCAGCTCATGAGCCGGTCAACCAAATTTTGTATGATGCCTTAACCATGTTGCAGCATCGCGGGCAAGATGCGGCAGGTATTGTGACTTTACAAGATGGACGTTTATATTTACGTAAAGAAAACGGCATGGTACGTGACGTTTTTATGAATCGCCATATGTTAAAGCTGGTCGGTAAGTTCGGTATCGGTCATGTGCGTTATCCGACTGCTGGTACGTCAAGCAGCGCTGAAGCCCAGCCTTTTTATGTCAACTCGCCTTATGGTATCACCCTTGCCCATAATGGTAACTTGACCAATGCTGAGAGCTTGGCAAAGTCGCTTTATCAAGAAGATCGCCGCCATCTAAATACCGACTCAGACTCTGAGGTTTTGCTCAATGTGCTGGCACACGAGATGCAAAATCTAGACAAAACCCACCCAACGCCTGCTGACATCTTTGAAGCAGTGACAGCGGTTTATGGTCGTGTTGAAGGCGCTTATGGTGTAGTCGCTTTGATTACAGGTCATGGCTTATTGGCGTTTCGCGATCCAAACGGCATTCGTCCGCTCATCTTTGGTAAGCGCATGGCGGCCAATGGCGGCACAGAATATATGGTGGCATCAGAATCGGTTGCTCTGACCGGTTCAGGCTTTACTATCGTTCGTGATGTTAAGCCAGGCGAAGCAATTTTTATTGATTTGGACCATAAGCTGCACACACATCAGTGCGTCGAGCAAAAAGAATACACGCCTTGTATCTTTGAGTACGTTTATTTTGCCCGTCCAGATTCGATTATGGACAATATCTCTGTCTATAAATCGCGCTTACGTATGGGTGAGAAACTGGCAGATAAAATCCTTGCTGAATGGGGTGAAGATCACGATATCGATGTGGTTATACCTATCCCTGATACCTCGCGTACCTCAGCGATGGAGTTGGCATTGAAGATGAACGTCAAGTACCGTGAAGGGTTTATGAAAAACCGCTATATCGGTCGTACCTTTATCATGCCAGGTCAGCAGCAGCGCAAAAAGTCAGTACGTCAAAAGCTGAGTGCGGTGCCGTTAGAGTTTAAAGGTAAAAACGTCCTCTTGGTTGATGACTCTATCGTTCGTGGTACCACCTGTCATGAAATTATTCAAATGGCACGTGACGCCGGTGCGCGTAAGGTGTTCTTTGCCAGTGCCGCGCCACCGGTTAAGTATCCAAACGTTTATGGTATTGATATGCCAGTGCGTAGCGAGCTTATCGCATCAGGGCATAGCGTCGAAGAAGTGCGTGATATCATTGGCGCTGATCGTTTGATTTTCCAAGATTTGGACGATTTGATTGAAGCGGTAAAAGACACTAAGCACAGTAAAGTTGAAGGTTTTGATTGTGCGGTATTCAATGGCTGCTATATCACTGGTCAAATCAACGAAGCCTATCTTGAGCATTTGCAAGAGCAGCGTAATGATACGGCTAAAAAGGGTAAAAAAGGGGTACAGATAGTAGCGGATACACCAGTAGATATGATGGGTGTAGAAGAGCTATAAGTTTCTTTATATCTTAGACTGTAGTATTAAAAAAGGCTGGATTCATTGAGAATTCAGCCTTTTTGCAATCAGATTGACGATAAAATGCATTACCAAAAGACAGAGTGATAAGCGTGATTCTTTAAATTAAAAAAGCATCAAATAACCATAAAAATCCATTAATCGCAGTGATACCGACCACCATACTGACCAGTAGTTGACGGCTAATATGATAGATAAACAATACCAGTAACAGAGCGCCAATTTGTGCCATTAATAAATGCAGCTCTGGGCTAGTCAAAGCTGTATTCTGCAATAGACCTTGATAGGACAAGCTGGTCAAAATTAACAATACCATGACAGACAGCGGTAAACTCTCATTTAACCTGTGTAGCCAAGGGGTATCAAGCAGCTTTTTGGGTATCAAAGCGGGTAGGGCGCGGGTCATAAAAGTCACTGCTGCCATCGCAAACGTTGCCATAATCAGATAACTACTGTTCATGATCATCTCCCACCGCGCTCAATTTTGTCCAAAAACCTCGTGCTAAAATCATCAGTATACAGATACTAATGGCGACCAATAATAGCCAGCTGCTAGTGAAAAATGAAGCGACGACCAGAGCAATAACCGCAATAATAATAGGGAAGTAACGTTTGATGCTTTGAAATTGCTCATACGCCAAAATGGCAAATAAACACACCAAAGCAAAATCTAAATGGGGTACCAAATCACTGAGAGTATTGCCAATCATCACCCCAATCGCACCTGCTAATACCCACCAGCTTTGGTTAAAGAAACTTATGGGCACTATCAAAGATTGCCGTGATTCATTCGGCAAACTGGTTATGACCGAAAAAGTCTCATCGGTTAGGGCAAACAAGCAATAGCTCTTGGCTATTTTGTTTTTGGGAAGATATTGCAATAGGGGCATACCATAAAAGACGTGACGCAGATTAATGGCAGCGATGTTGGTAGCGATACTACCGATGGGTAATCCAGCACTTAACATCGGTAAGCAGGCATATTGAGCGGCACCTGCGTATAAGACAATGCTGAGCATAATCGTTGCCCATACTGGTATGCCCGCCACTTGTGCCAACACGCCAAAGGCAATGCCTGCAGGCAAATAACCCATGGCAACTGGCAAGCTTTTTTTAAAACCTTCGGCCCAGTCATAGCCCTGTACTTGAATTTTATGGATCTCATTTGATTGAGTGTTCACGTCATGTCCTAGTGTTTACTGTTTTATGTATTCTCAAATTTTATAAGAGAGTGATGGTGCAATGCTGATCAATCAATGGTCAAGCTGGAGTTTTTCATAGCTGCCTGTTTGATGAGCATGATATAAAAACCCAGCGAGTATCAACATTCTAAGCAATAATAAGCTCCATACGCTAAGCCAAATGCCAGTTACGTCCCATTGCTCATAAAGTAGCCGACTCAAGGGGAAAAAGATAGCTGCGAGTATAAGGGCTGCATTACGGATAATATTACCTGCTGTTAAACCAAAAAATATCCCATCTAACCAATAAGCACCAACCCCAACCAGTGGTAGTAAAACAGCATATAGATGATAATCATAGGCGAGGCTAAAGACAGCATCGATATTGGTCATAAACGCTAAGTATATAGGCATTGCAAGCCACCATATCGCACTTAGAATAATAGCAAGACCGTAGCTCACGATACCGGTACGCTTGACAATGATGCGAAATCGTACCCAGTCGCGTCGTCCAGCTGCTTGTCCACTCAAGGTTTCCGCAGAAACTGCCACCCCATCAAGGGCAAAGGCTGAGATACTCAATACTTGTAATAAAATGGCATTGGCTGCCAATATGATATCGCCGCTTTGGGCAGACAAGCGAGTAATCCAAGCGAAGCTTAAGGTTAGGATAAGCGTACGGATAAAAATATCTTTATTTAATGAAAATAGCCTAAGCATTTTATTCTTACTAAAATGCTGCGGATCAGCGGTAAATAATGCTCGCCAAGAGATTTTCAAATGTAGACGACTGAGCCATAATGCCAGAACCACGCCCATCCAAAAAGCTATTGCTGTTCCCAAGGCGACACCGACTAAGCCCATATCCATCGCAAAGACAAAGAATAGTGTCAGAATGATATTAGCGATGGCGATAAAACCTTGTTGATATAGCATATAACGAGTCTTACTTTGACCTGCAAACCAGCCAATAAAAGCAAAATTCATCAGCTCAGCAATCACACCCCAAAAACGCACATCTAAATAGGTCTTTGCCGCAGCGCCACTGTCAGGATTGGCGGACAGTGCCCGTAGACCGATATCAATGAGCCAAGGCTTTGTCAGCAGCAAAACCATGCCAATCATAAATGCCAAAACCAAAGCACGTTGTAAGATTGACAATAGCGGTGATGGCACATGGTTATTGTTAGAGAAATCTTTATTATTCAGTTGACCTAATGCTTGCGCCGACAGCCCAGATGACGCATATTGCAAAAAGTTAAAACTGACAAGCAGCAAGGAGAGCAGCTGTACGGCAAGCCCGATGCCAGCAAGCTTTGCCGTATCATTCATATTGCCAATAATTGCCGTATCGATCACACTTTGCAGCGGCATGGCAAGATTTGCCAATAATACCGGCAATGCAATAGCGATAATACGCGCATAGCGAGTATCAATGGGCGACATAGTGGTTGGCGGTAAGGCATTTGACATAAGACAATCACTTAGACAGGCAAATTTAGCATGTTTATAAATAGTGTTAAGGATAAGCTGTCATAGCAGCGTTCGAACTTTTAACTATCGGTTTAATCATTTATTTTGTTTGAGATATACATAGACAAAAGCACCTAGAGTCTAGGTGCTTTTGTCATGATAACGCTTATTAACTTACTTAAGAGAGAGTTTACTCAGTAAGCTCAAATGCCATTATCAATCTTGCTCATACATTTTTGGATCATTAAAGGTCACGATTTCTTCTTCAAACTCAGGTTTTACTTTAACAATAAAGTCATCACGTGATAGACCCATCGCTAGCGGAATCGAGCTTGCAATATAGGTTGAGGAGTAAGTACCAGCAAGTAGACCAATAAACAGCGCCGCTGAGAACCAGAACAAACCATCACCGCCCAAAAATAGCATCGCAAGGACAACTAACAATACCGTAGAAATAGTCATAATGGTACGGCGTAGCGTCTCTGTCAATGACAGATCAATCGTTTGACGCGGCGTGATACCACGGACGCGGCGGAAATTTTCACGAATGCGGTCATAAACGACGATGGTATCGTTCAATGAGTAACCTATCAATGCCAAGATAGCCGCTAACACTGTCAAATCAAACGGGAAACCAAATAAGGCAAAGACGCCGATGGTCACGATAGCATCATGGAACAAGGACAATACCGCACCAAGCGCCAGCTTGAACTGGAAACGTAGGGCGACATACCCAAGCATACAGGCTAGTGCGAGTACAATCGACATGACAGAGCTTAGATAAATCTCATTACCTACTTGGCTACCGATGATATTTACATTGCTGATTTCAACATCATTATTAGGAAGTTTTAATGCATCACTAAGACTAGCATTAAGCCCATCAACGTTATCAGATTGGGGGGGCAAGCGTATGAGCAGCTCTTGCGAGGTACCAAGATACTGCACAATGGCATCATCAAAGCCATTATCTGCTAACGCATTGACCACATCACCTTGCTCAACAGATTGCTCATAGCGCACATCTGCTGACACGCCGCCAGTAAAGTCGAGACCAAGGTTTAAGCCATTGACCGCAATCGCAATGATACTACCGATTACCAAGATGATGGATAAAATACCCATGGGCTTTTCTATCTTCATAAAAGGGATAATACGCTGATCACCAACGGCTTTGATACCGCCTTCGGCATAAGCAGCAGCATCGTCAGCAGCATCACCTAAGTCTAAATTAGGGTCGATAGCGGCAGTCGCGAGCACGTGGCTGTCTTTACTCGCATGTTCGCCGCTACGCTGCTTTTTACTGGCTGATTTCTTAGTAGTGGCGTTATTGGTTTGGGTATTGCTACCCTTACCATCACGGCGCGGTTTTTTGCGCCCACGTCCAGTTGCTGTACTATTTGAGCCGTTGGGTTCAGGATTGTTCTGTTGTTCTAGGGGGTTGTTATTATCGATGGCCATAGTTTTCTCCTAACCGATGCTCAGACGTTTGATAGATTTACGCTTACCATAAGCAATTTGTATCAGCGCACGGGTGACCAAAATGGCCGTAAACAGCGAGCTGACAATACCAATCGCTAAAGTAATCGCAAAGCCTTTAATCGGACCTGTACCAATCGCAAATAAGATAAAGGCGACCAGTAAGGTTGTGATATTGGCATCGAAAATACTACTATAAGCACGATCAAAACCCGCTACGATAGCTGATTTCGGCCTCACTCCATTTGCCAGCTCCTCACGAATACGCTCAAAAATCAGAACGTTGGCATCGACCGCCATCCCAATGGTCAATACAATACCAGCGATACCAGGTAGCGTCAGTGATGAGCCTAAGATGGACATAATAGAGATGATGATAATAACGTTAACCGCTAGAGCGATATTGGCAATCACACCAAACAGGCGATAGAAGATAATCATAAACGCAAAGACCAATAAGTAACCTACCTGCGTAGAGAATAAGCCTTTATCGATATTTTCCTGACCCAGTGATGGACCAATGGTGCGCTCTTCAACGAAATACATTGGTGCTGCCAATGCGCCTGAGCGTAGTAACAGTGCAAGCTCAGCGGCTTCAGCACTACTATCAAGACCGGTAATACGGAATGATGAGCCTAGTACCGCTTGAATATTGGCACGGTTAATGACTTTTGTTTCAGCATAGGGCGTACGAACTTCAACAGTTTCGCCAGTGGCTGGGTCTTCTTCGTAAGCGATGCGTTGTTTGTTTTCAATAAACAATACAGCCATTTGTTTGCCAACCGCGGTACGGGTAGCGTTTTGCATGAGCTTACCACCAGCACTGTCTAAGGTGATACTAACTTCAGGTGAGCCGCTTTCATCAATACCAGTCTGAGCATTGGTGACTTTATCACCAGTGACGATCGCTTGGCGCTCTAATAATACAGGCGGTCCATCAAGGGTTTCAAATGGGAACGCTTCAGTACCGGCAGGCGGTATCCCGCCTGTATAATTTTCGGCACCTTCAGCGACCATACGGAACTCAAGGTTGGCTGTACGACCAAGGACACGTTTTGCCTCAGCGGTATCTTGTACACCAGGCAGCTCAACGACGATACGGCTAGCGCCTTGTGACTGTACCAAGGCTTCTGTTACCCCAAGCTCAGCAATACGATTGCGTAGGGTGGTGAGATTCTGATTGACCGCATAGCTGTTGATTTCATCAAGCGTCGCATCGTTATACGCCAAAATCAGGGCAGGACCTTGCTCATCGATAGAAGATTGCAGCGTAAAAGTATTGCCCATCGAGCTTTGCAACACGTTTTGTGCGCGGTTACGAGCGTCTGTATCAGAAAAATGCAATACCACAGTACGCTTGTCGTTTTTGATACCTTTAACCGCAATACGCTCAGCTCTTAGGTCGCGTCGAATATCACGACTGGCACTGGTCAGACGTTGTTCAAGCGCCTTGTCCATATCCACTTCTAAGACGAAACGGACACCGCCGCGTAAATCAAGACCGAGTTTCATGGGCTTTGCGCCGATATCGCGTAACCACTGCGGTGTTGTCTGCGCTAAATTCAGTGCAACCACATAGTTCTCACCCAAATTTTGTCTCAATACTTCCTGAGCTTTGAGCTGATCAACTGGGTTGTCCAAACGTACTAGGGCACTGTTGTCTTTAAACGTACCATCATGGTAGTTCAAGCCAGCTTCTTTTAATAAGCCTTGCGACTCAGTCAAGATGCCTTCAGACAGCTGCGTACCTGCTGCGGCACTGGTTATCTGTACAGCAGGTTCGTCAGGGTATAGGTTAGGAGCAGCATATAGACCGGCAATGATTAGTACGACGATGATGAGTAGGTATTTCCAAGCGGGATATTGCATAATCACTTCTTTAAGTTGATAAACTACTGGCGACACAGGTCACAAGTTAGCCGATGGGAAGTTAGCGATAACAGTGAGGCGGCACTTATTCAGTTGCTATAGCAGCCATGATAGTGTGCCACTGCGATCATCCGCGATGATAGTAAAACATAAAACGGTAAAGTCAAAAATGACCGTAAATAATGTACGGTCATTTCATAGTCATTACAACTATTAATTGATACTGAAAATAATAACGGTAAATCATTATCTTAGTGATCAATTAGCATACTGCCGAGTCACGATTAAACGCTTTCGATAGTACCAGCTGGCAATACTGAAATAACAGAAGCACGTTGTACTTTGATATCAGTATTATTGTTTAAGCTGACCACTGCATAATCGCCTTCTAAATGTTTGATACGACCCATCAAACCACCAGCAAAGATGATTTCACTGCCGACTGTCAAAGCATTTACCATAGCGCGATGCTCTTTAGTACGTTTTGATTGTGGACGAATCACCAAAAAGTAAAAAATAGCGAAAAAAGCAACTGGTAGTAAAATTTGACCGAATAATGAAGCGGCACCGGCAGTTTCTGCAGCATGAGCAGCTTGGATAAATAACAACATAGTTTCTCTCGACAAGTTATAGATAACAATTAATTTAGACGCATAGTAGCAAAAAATACCGGACTTGGTAACTGTTAATCATAAGCTGGGTATGTTTTTCTTAAGCTAAAGACTGGTTAAACATGCGCCATTTTGCCTAGCTTGGTTTTTAAACTGTCTATACTATATGCAATCTATTCATTTACCAAATAAGCCTAAGATTAAATAGCGACTATATTAAAAAAGTAAATTGATATTTTCTGATTCTAAAGTGTATCGTGATTATTGGAATATATAGCGATTTATTGTGAAATAAGCATAGCAATGCTACTATCAGAGGCAGATAGGCATCAGTCTTTATAGTAGGGTTTATGCCATGGCACTGAGTGATATTCACTTATTTATATAGCAAAAATCCATACTGTATCAGATAATATTTTTTCACTGCTGCCGTCTGCTCATGATATATTGTGACTTCCTTTTTCTTCTTTATTTAGGTTACCTAACTTGTTCACCTCTTTTGTATCTGTACCTCGTTTACATCGTTCGCGTGCTTGTCGTAAAGACGCCTCTGCCAAACCTCCCCCGACGATGCGTGGCGATACTCGCTTGAGTATCAAATTATTATTAGTATTATCGGGCGTAACATTGCTGCCCCAAACGGTTTGGGCGGCTGAAGCTTTGGCAGACCCAAGTGCTAGTAGCATACTACTGCTCATCTTATTTGTGGTAGTAGCGATTGGTATCTCATTTATCTGTTCGTTGGCAGAGGCTGCATTGCTCAGCATGACCCCGTCATATATTGCTGACATTCAAGAAACCAATCCAAAAAAAGCAAATATGCTGAAAAGCTTAAAGGTTGATAATATCGATCAGTCTTTGGCAGCTATCTTGACCCTAAATACAGTGGCGCATACTTTAGGCTCTATTGGTGCTGGTGCACAAGCAACGATTGTATTTGGTAGTGCATGGTTTGGTCTGTTTTCTGCAATCATGACATTAGCGATTTTGTTTTTGTCGGAAATTATGCCAAAAACGCTTGGAACAATATACTGGCGCCAGCTAGGTGGCGTTGTTGCTTATTTTGTCCGCGGTATTATATTGCTACTGTATCCACTTATTTGGATATCAGAGAAGCTCACCAAGCTGCTTGTACGCGGTAAAGAGCCGCAGGCGTTTAGCCGTCGTGAGTTTGCCGCGCTTGCCAGTATTGGTGAAGAATCAGGACAGATCGACCCATTAGAGTCGCGTATCATTCGTAACTTACTGGCATTTGGTGCTATTAAAGTCGAAGATATTATGACGCCGCGCTCAGTGATGCTGGCGTTTGAAGAAAATAAAACCGTTGCAGAATTATTGGTTGATCGCCCAAAGCTGACATTCTCAAGATTACCAATCTATGACGGTGATTTGGACAATATTACAGGCTTTGTATTAAAAACGGACATGCTATTGGCAAAGGTGAATCATGCTGTCGATAGACCATTGACGCAGTTTAAACGAGATATCACCTTTGTATTCTCAAAAATGAAGTTATTTGATCTACTAGAGCTGATGCTCAAAAACCGTATCCATATTGCTATTACGGTTGGTGAGTATGGCGAAGTCAAGGGCTTGGTTACTTTAGAAGATGTGTTTGAGACACTATTGGGTCTTGAAATTGTTGATGAGATAGACCGTGTTGAAGACATGCAAGCATTAGCTCGGCAAATGATGGACAGACGTGTTGAGCGTTTGGGTATGAAGCTGAGTGATGATGAGCATTATGAAGACTATAACGCTGACAATAAATGATAATAAATAAATGTGTGCCCTGTGAGATTTATCGCAAGAATTACACAGGGTGTCACATAGCTGTGAGAATTAAGTGATAGGCTAAAACTAGCCTGACAAGAGGCTGCTAAAAATCTAGTATAAAATTCTTGTTAAACATGTTGATTAAGAGAACACTGATTCAGTTGTCAATAAAGGATCAACGGCAGATGCTGTTATAGATAGAGCAGCTATTGGATATAAACAGTGTTCTATAATTTACGACGAGTAGCGCAGCCGTTAAGAATAGACTGCGCTCACACTAAGGAATATCATGAAACAATTTTGGCGAACAGGGCTATTGGCTCTATTGATGAAAAGTGCTAGTGTGACCGCAATAGTCGCTGTTAGCACCATGACTATCGATGCGCAGGCAGCAACTATGACAGAAGCCTTAGTACAGAATTACGCGTCTGCTATGAAAGCTGCGGCTAATAGTCAAAATACCAATCAGGTCGCGCGTTTGGTTTCTGATGAGGCATTGATTTCATTGTCAAGAAAAGGCAAGTCTACCAGTTTGGATAAAGACGCCTATTTAAAGCTGCTACAAAATAGCTGGAGCAATACTTCAAACTATCGCTATGATATCAATGTTGACAATATTGTGATTTCAGGTGAGCAAGCAAAAGCCAATGTAACGACCAATGAAAGCTGGGTCAAAGATGGACAAAAAGTCTCGTTTGTAACCACATCACGGGTAACCCTGACTTTGTCTACTGGTAATGCGGTACTTTTACGTGCGGTATCCCAAGTTACGATTAACTAGTTTTTATCTAATA
>NZ_JBFFMS010000009.1:0-73616 GCF_041554015.1 Psychrobacter sp.
CTATACTTATTAAAATTTCTGTTAATATAAAATAATAATTTTAAAAAATAAGTTTACAGCAACTTATTATTAATATTCCATACGGAATTAAATTACTAACATGATATAATGTATTAAATAATTTAGAGCCTTGCTAGAATAGCTGAGAAATAATACAAAATATTTAATTAAAATCAATATTTATCTGCATTAAAGTATACCATCGTAGATAGTTGACCCAACGCCAAACCTTAGTATCGAATTTACGTTCCCCTGCAACTACCTGCTCAAACTCCCTTAAAAAATCCTCTTTATTGATAAAAGGAATGTCTGGCGCATCGTTTATCCAAGTCTCAATAGCGTCACTCATACGTACTAACCATTCTGCTTCTGGAGTTTCAAAACCAATCTTATCCTTTCTGTCCAAATGGCTATCGGGAACTATGCCACGCATAGCTTCACGAAAGACATGCTTGGTTACACCTTTGTTGGAGATCAAATACTCCTCAGGTAGGCTTAATAAAAACTCAGCCATAGGCAACGTTAGGAAAGGAACACGGCTTTCAATAGAGAAAGCCATTGAGTTACGATCACCGTGACGCAATAATGAAGGAAGACCCTTGCTTTTAATAGCATCAGCCAAAGCTTCTCTAACTCGCTTTCCTTTGTTATCATCAGATAGATTCGCTCTAGCGATTTCGAGATTAACACCTCTATGCGCTAGGTAATCTAACTTTAACCCTGATAAATAAATATCACGACCAGCAGTTTTTTGAGCCAGATTATATAACCAATCAGGAAGTTTTAGACCTGCAAGGTTCTTCCATGCAGTATTATAACTCCTCCCAGGAAAGGTAGCCCAATTCCTCAAAAAAGAGTTTGCTTTAATTAAATTGCCAGTTTCTAAAATACTTAATAGCCTTCTACCTGGATAGCCATTGTAACCAGCTAGCAATTCATCTGCACCTTGACCATCTAAAGTGACTGTTATACCACTTTCTTTTGCTAACTTAAATACACGATATTGTGCATAGATACTTGTACCGCCAAAAGGCTCACCCTGCATCAGTAACATATTATCTAAATCTTTTTGCATTTCTGCTGAGTCTGAAACGACTTTATGTTCTATTGCTTTAACATCTGTGTTAATTAGATCCACCCATATTTCCTCAGAGATACGACTATCAGAGGCAATATAACTAAATGTATGAATTGGTATATTTGGTTCAAGATGACGAACTGCACACACAACAGCTGAAGAGTCTACGCCACCCGAAAGAGCGATACCTAATGGGACATCACTACGTAAATGTAGCTTTACACTATCTAAAAATAGTGTGCGTAATTTATCTTTTGCTTCATTAAAACTAAGCGTAGAAGTGTAACTTAGATCGGGGTGCCACCAAGTTTTAGGTTCAGTCATATTGCCAGTAGTTAGATTAAACTCCAAATAATGCCCTGGCATTACATGTTTGACTCCTTCAACAAACGTAATCTCAGTAGAGTCATAATCACCATGTACTAAATAATCATAAGCTCTTTGCAAATTAGGCTCGAAAGTAGTATTACGAAGTTTAAGTAATCCACGTATGTCAGAACCAAAGAAAACTTTTTTATCTTGGGGTGAGGTATAGAAAAAAGGCTTAATGCCAAAAGCATCTCTAACTAGAACTAATTTTTTAGCAGCCTTGTCAAACATAACAAATGAAAACATGCCAATGAATTTGGGTAAAGCTTCTAACCCCCAAGCTATCCAAGCATTTAAAAGCACCTCGGTATCAGAGTCAGTATTAAAATCAAATCCTAATATCAATAACTCATTTCGCAATTCTTTATAATTATAAATTTCACCATTGAAAACAAGGTGATAACGACCACATTTTGATATGAATGGTTGAGAAGCTTCATCACTTAAATCAATAATTGAAAGACGAGCATGACCTAAACCAACATAATAACTTTCAGATTGCTGCACAATAGTTAATTGCTTATCTGGTCCACGATACTTAATAGTATCAAGAGCATCAACTAAAAGTGCCTCATAATTACTTTCTGAAATAAATCCTAGAAATCCACACATCAATAATGCACCTTAATTTATGTATATAACTATCTATTTTAAGATATTTTTTTTATATTAGTGTTATGAGCTAATACGTTTTCATATAAGTTAAAAATTTGACTAGCTATAGCTTTTCTTGAGAATCGCTCCTCAAAATCTTCACGTATTATTTTCGGGTCGTAAGCTTCTAAGTTATTAGACATTTCGCGCATAGTGTTACTTAGGTCTTGTATATTACCAATATCAACAAGCTTTCCATTATTTTCATTTACTATAGATTCTGGCCCCCCACACCTAGTAGCAATTATTGGCTTTCCACATGCGATGGCTTCAGCGTAAACAACACCAAATGTTTCATGTCGCGAAGGCATTACATAAATATGGCATTGTTGAAAAAGATTTGGTACATCTACTCTATTTATATGGCCCAGCCATTTTATAAGCTTACATATACCTAATTCTTTGGCTTGAGCTTGATAAGTATGTAACATGGGACCTGACCCCCCTATGCGAAATTCAAAATGTTCTGCTGACGGATTCCATAAAGCAATAGCTTCAAGAAGATGATCGATTCCCTTTTGTGCGGTGATGCCACAAAGCGTGAAGAAAATAGTCTTTTTGGAAGTAGGCTTTTCTAAATTAAAGATTCGCTCATCAACTAGGTTAGGAATAACTTGGGGTCTTAAATAGCCAAATGATGCTATTCTATCTGCCAAGGATTTGCTTACAGCTATAGTAGTAGAAGCTTGATTAAAAGCTTGACTAATTTCAGGTATTGGGTAGTCGTTTTTCATTAAACTTGGAAAAGGAAAAGGACCCATATGTTCTGTAATGATATATGGTACATTGAACTCTCTAGATAAAATCGAAGCAATATAACCGGCCGGATAACTAACATGAGCATGTATTAAATCAATTTTTCCAAATTTTTTCTGTATTAGATCAAAGTTACGATGATTGACTTCAATTAATTGCTGAATTCCACCTAAAGGTAAACTTTTACTCCAATTCAATTTGGCATTAAATACTTCGTAAACATTATTCCGTTTGTTAATCAGATTTTTACGCTCAGTCCAAGCCCACCAAATCTTCTTAGGCCATTGCCAAGTTTCACGAACCGATAAAGCAGAAAATTCATGACCCCACTTGCTAACGAACAAGTTCACTTCTGGCTTAATAGCTACAATAGCTTCAGCTTGCTCTTGAGTGAAAATACCTGATAACGGGCTAGCTTTGTTCGGATACCAAGATGGAATAATCAATACATTCATAATTAATCTTTTAATTTGTACCAAGCTAAAGCTTGATATGAGGTTGTTTGAATAACTTCAAATACTACAAATAGTATTAGCCCTAAAAAAATATCATTCGTTAAAAATCCATAGTACAAACTTGCAGATCGCGTGATAAGCGAAAAAACACTAAATATTAGATTAAACTTATGCAATCCTAAAACTAAATAAGTCCCAGAGGTTGGAGATGAAACAAACATAAATAAAACCATAATAGCCAAAACAGAGGAGATACGACCAGCTTCTGACCAATTAGCGCCTAGTACTAAATTAAAAATATCATCGCCAAAAAATAAGATTATTGAGAGTGGAGGTATGCCTAAAACTAATAATATGGACCATGTTCTTATTAGTAAGCTTCTCGCTTCTTTTTTATTCGCTATAGCTATTGCGAAACGTTGTAGAAAAACCTGTCCAATAGCACTACCTATTAAGCTCATAGGCATCATTAGAAGCTTCCATGCCATACTAAATTGGCCCGCTAGTGCTTGTCCAAACCATATCGCAATAAGCAAAACAGGAAGCTGTAATGTTATAACATCAATTGCAGATGCAGGGAGTAAGTATTTTGGAACATCCCTATATTTATTCGCAACGAATTTTAAATATTTTTTATCCCAAATTTTTATTGCTGTACGGCCCAGTAGAAATGAGATCATACCAATTATCACAACGCCTAATATTTGCGACAAAATTAAACCGTTAGAATAGCCATTTAATGAAAACATTATTGCTAAGCCAGCTATTAAAAAACTTTGTGCTGATCTAACAAGAGCCATATAACTGTAGAGTTTATTTCTATTTAGCCAGTTCTGATTAATTGTAATTACTGAAAACACACCACCTAGTAGTAATGCTAGAGTATAAAAGATATTTTTACCATCTATACCTACTAAATTATAAATACTTACTGGTATTAATATACTAACAAGCGTAAAAAATAACGAAAATACTACAGCTAGCAATAAGCTTAATAAAACCAGTATTGCTGCTTCTTTTTCTTTTTTTGGAATTAGAATAGCTGTCTCATAACGCAAAGTTACAATTGTTGCTGTTATTCCTGAGATAGCGGAGAAAGTAGCTAGTAAACCAAAATCTTCAGGATCATAAAGACGCGATAAAATTGGTGTAGTCACAATCATGATTATTTGAGCAATAGCTGTCCCAATAGTTAAAACTATAACACTATGACTATAGCTACCTTTAGTGAACTTACTTGTTATTCTATCTACTTGAGTCTTAATCTGCAAAAACATAAATTTAGCTCTTCTTCATAAAACAACTCTATTTTAACTAGATATTATTGCTTTACAGATTTCTTTTTGGTTCTCGTATGTTATATAAGGATGCATAGGCAAACTCATTACCCGCTCAGCGACCGCATCACCTACTGGTAGTATTGCATTGCTATTCGCAACGGCAGGCTGTTTATTCAATGGAATAGGATAGTGTACGGCTGTAGGTATGCCTTGCTCTTTCAGCTTAGCTTGTATCTCGTCACGATTATCAACTTGAATCGTATATTGCGCCCACGCACTCTGATTGTATGCTTCGATAAAGGGCATCGTAGTAATACCAACATCAGTAAAAAGCTGATTGTACGTCTCCGCCACACGCTGACGTGCTTGCATCTCATCATCCAAGATTTCAAGCTTAGGAAGTAGTATCGCTGCTTGTAAGGTATCTAGCCGACTATTCACACCAATTCGGATATGGTGATAACGGCGATCTTGACCATGACGTGCTATTTGGCGTATTGCGGTCGCCAGCGTGTCATCATTGGTAAAGATAGCACCACCATCACCGTAGCAACCTAGCGGCTTACTAGGGAAAAAGCTGGTACAGGCAACTGTCGTTAAATTACAAGATTTTTTACCTTTATAGCTAGCGCCAAAGCTTTGTGCAGCGTCTTCAATGACCGGAATATTATGTTTCGCTGCGATAGCATTAATAGTGTCAAAATCTGCACACTGACCATAGAGGCTAACCCCAATAATGGCTTTGGTACGCAGCGTGATAGCTGTTTCAAGTTGCTTGACATCTAGATTATAAGTCTTTGGATTGATATCTACATAGATAGGTTTGGCACCTAGTACCGCGACCGTCTCTGCTGTCGCAATATAAGTAAATCCTGGCGTGATGACTTCGTCTCCAGGACCGATACCAAATGCCATTTGGGCGATTTGTAGCGCATCAGTACCATTGGCACAAGTAATACAGTACTTAGCACCTGTATATGCCGCTAGCTTTTCTTCAAGCTCATGTACTTCAGGACCTAAAATATACTGACCATGAGCTAATACCTTTTGGATATTGGCATTTAGTTTGTCTTTTATTCTGTCTTGTTGTGCGACCAGATCAATAAACTGCATAATAATCACCTGCTTGCGTTGAATTTTTCTTGTATGGAAGTCATGGTATGTTCATCAAGTCCGCTTTTCTCAACGCCTCTATCATTCTTTCCTATTTTCTTTGCTGGGTTGCCAGCATATATAGAGAAAGGCTCAACAACCAGCTTTTTAGTTATAACTGCCCCCATACCAATCATACAATAAGGCCAAATCTTTTGACGCTGATGAACAATACAGCCCATACCTAAGTTAGAGCCCTCCATGACCTCTACATGGCCTCCAAGCATTACGTGGCTAGATAGCGTGACTTTGTTCCCAATAATGACATCATGCGCCACATAAGCACCTTTCATCAAAAAACAGTCACTTCCAATATATGTGTTCCTGATAGTTCCAGCATCAATAGTCACATTTCCAGTAACTTTTGTACCTGAACCTATATGAACGGTATAAGGCGTTTCAGGAAACACAGATTTATCTTCGGGTGGATAGCCTATAATACAGTTAGGCCCTATATAAACATCATCTTCAATGACAACATCATCATGAATGACTGCTGAAGGATGTATGTGCACATTATTGTTCATCTTACTATCCTATCAATAGTTTTTTGACATTCGGATGTAGTCTAGACTCATCTGTAGTAGAATCTTTGGCATAACGGATATTTTCAACCGTTTTCACACCAAACCGTGCATCTTCTAAGCCATAGCCACGCCCTGCGAGGATTTCCTGATAAGAAATAGTATGCAAATCAGTAAAACCACCTGAAAACTCTATCTCATCCCCTTCAATATCAATGGAGCGATAAGTAGGTTGCTTTCCTTTAACACTTTCAGGTAAATCATTGGCATCAATCGACAAGAACCAACGTACACGAGCTTTGTCATACTCTAAATAGCCACCAGCTTTAGTCTCATCTGTATAGTAGACTTCACTCTCTACTAAATCACCGAATATAAAATGTAGCATGTCGAAGAAGTGCACGCCAATGTTCGTCGCTATACCGAAAGATTTATTTAAGTCACCTTTCCAACTTTCCAGATACCACTTACCTCTAGAAGTAATATACGTCAGCTCTACTTCATACTTTTCAGCACGATTTTCATTAGCGATTTTATCTTTTAATTCCAATATCGCATCATGATGACGAAGCTGTAGTATGTTATAGACTTTATGCCCTGTTTCTTTTTCAACAGCTATTAACTCATCAAGAGCCGCTTCAGTAGGTACCAATGGTTTTTCACATATCACATCTGCCCCCATTCTAAGACCAGCAGCAATATGCGAATAATGCAGATAATTGGGAGAACAAATTGAAACGATGTCAATTTTTTTGTCAGTATCGCGCTTAAGCTGATAACAATAATCGCTAAAACGTTCAAACTCTGTAAAGAACTCACTACTAGGAGAGATACTATCGATAATACCAACAGAATCATTGATATCATAAGCGACAGATAACTCATTATCAGTTTCTTTGATAGCTTTCATATGACGTGGAGCGATATAACCAGCTGCGCCTATCAGTGCAAATTTTTTCATTGTAATGTCCTTAAGTTTTTATAAGCGAATATCTGTTTCGCCTTCTTGGAATACATGCTTAACGTCGTAGACAACATGATTTGGTTTAGCTAACGCTCTAATTGCATCCACACCCATCTGCTTATATTTACTATGATCAACTGCAACCACGACGCCATCATAATAGCCCTTTTGCAATTCATCGATCAATTCAATACTGTAATGGTCACTTACTTCTTGCTTATCCGCCCAATCATCATAGACATCAACATTAATATTAAAGCTGTTTAGCTCTTTGATAATATCAATGACTTTGGTATTACGGGTATCAGGACAATCGCCTTTAAAGGTAAAACCAAGTACTAATACTTTTGCTTCATCGATGTGTATTTTACTACGCGCCAGTTTTTTGACCATTTGTGTAGCCACATACTGCCCCATACCGTCATTGATACGTCTACCAGCGAGAATAACTTCTGGTCGATAACCAACTTCTTGGGCTTTATGAGTCAGATAATAGGGATCCACACTAATACAGTGCCCACCAACCAAACCTGGCTTAAATTTAAGAAAATTCCATTTGCTACCTGCAGCATCCAATACCGCTTGCGTATCTATACCAATGATATTAAAGATTTTAGCAAACTCATTAACGATAGCGATATTTAAGTCGCGCTGCGTATTTTCAATGACCTTTGCAGCTTCAGCAACTTTAATGGATGTTGCGCGATAAGTACCAGCCGTAATAATAGAAGCATAAAGACTATCAATCAAATCAGCCGCCTCTGGTGTTGAGCCTGAAGTAATCTTAGTAATTTTAGTTAAGGTATTTACCTTATCTCCTGGATTGATACGTTCTGGGCTATATCCAACATGAAAGTCTTGATTAAATGTCAAACCAGATATTCTTTCTATGATAGGGATACAAACTTCTTCTGTCGCACCAGGATAAACCGTAGATTCGTAAACCACGATATCGCCAGCTTTTATGACTTTTCCTACCGCTTCCGAAGCACTTTCTAACGGCGTGAGATCTGGCGCGTTATTCTCATCAATCGGCGTCGGTACGGTGACAATGTAGAAGTTATAATCAGTAATATCATTTAATTCAGTAGTGAATTTTAATGAGCTAGCGGATTTGAGCTCTTCACTATTTACTTCAAGCGTCACATCAAAGCCATCTCTTAACTCTTGCACACGTTTAGTATTAATATCGAAACCAATCACTGGGCGATGCTTACCAAACTCAACCGCTAATGGCAAACCAACATAGCCAAGCCCAATAACTGCGATTTTTATATTCTTAATATCTAGCATAATTTTCCTTTGTTCTTCTAACTAATTTCAGTTGAAGAGTAGTATTTAGAGTGCTTATTAACAGCTATGCAGCTTTAGTTCCTTCTTTATATCCATCTACAAACTGTCTAAACTGCTGCTTTAGCCAAACAACATCAAATTGTTTTTGCTTTTCAGTCAGCTCAAACAGTACTGCTTCAATATCAGCTAATGGGAAGCTATGCTCTATCGCTTGCATGATAAGAGGATGATCAGTAGATTCAACATTATCTTCACCGATGATCAGCTCTTCATAGAGCTTTTCGCCAGCTCTGAGGCCAGTAAAAATTACCTCTATATCACCATTTGGATGTGCAGAATCCTTAACATCAAAACCACTTAAATGTATCATTCTATGCGCAAGATCAACAATCTTGACGGGCTCACCCATATCTAATACAAAGACTTCACCGCCAGATGCCATCGCGCCTGCTTGAATCACTAAATTCGCCGCCTCTGGGATGGTCATAAAGTAGCGAGTAACATCAGGATGGGTTACGGTGATAGGCAGACCTTTTTGGATTTGTTTGGTAAACACTGGTACGACAGAACCAGATGAACCCAATACATTGCCAAAGCGCACCATACTGATACAGGTTTGGCTATTTGTCTGACTTAGCGCTTGACAGACTAACTCTGCCAAGCGCTTGGAAGCACCCATAACATTGGTCGGGCGCACTGCTTTATCGGTCGAGATTAAAACAAACGTCTCAACATTTGCTTTGATGGCAGCGCGGGCACAATGATAGGTACCTTTGGTATTATTGATAACACCCTCAAAAGGATTATGCTCTACCATCGGGACGTGTTTATAAGCAGCCGCATGGTAGACTGTCTGTATACTATATAGCTTAAATATTCTTAGCAAATTGTCTTCATTTGTCACACTACCGATGACAGCGACAATTTCAAGGTTTTGATAAATGGGATCATTGGCTTGTTTTGCTATTAGCTCCTGATGAATACTGTAGAGTGCAAATTCAGATAGCTCATAAAGTACGATACATTTTGGCTGGTTCTTGATTACTTGCCGACATAATTCGCTACCAATAGAGCCACCAGCGCCCGTCACTAGTATGCACTTATCTTTAATATTCATCTGCAGTAGCTTTGCGTCTGGCTCGACGGTTTGCCTATCTAATACATCTAAGATATCGACTTTACGCATGCTGCTGACAGTGACTTTTTCATCAGCAATTTCTTCTAAGCTTGGTAGCTCTTTTATTTTAATAGCAATACCAGATAATTTATCGATAATCTGCCTTTTTTGCCCACGGCTTATAGAAGGAATCGCCAAAAAAACCTGCGCAATATCAAGCTCATCGACCAAACTGACCAACCTATCAGCAGGATAAATCTTTTTACCAAGTAAATAAGCGCCGGTGAGCTGCGGATCATCGTCAATATAGGCCACGACATTATACTTATGGGAGTTTTTCAGACCCTCTAACAGCTCTTTTCCTGCTTCCCCTGCCCCATAAATAACGACGTTATCATAGTCATCATACTTATGCTGTAGCCTTTGACCTTGCCATCTTGCTAGCAGCTCTCTAATCGTTAAGCGGCTATTCCATAGCCATATAAAAAACAGAAACAAATATAATATCGGCACTGCACGAGGGATGCCAGGTAGCAATTTAAAATATAAAACGGTTTGGGCAATGATGATGAGCACAAAGAAAAGCTGTAAGACGCTACCCATCATCGCATCAAAGAACCCTCTTGCCACGCCATTGTAAAACCCAATAGCATATAGGCATAATACGGGAACTAATGCACTGATACTTAATAACCACAAACTCACATTATGGTCTAGATATCCGTAGCGCGCAGCAATAGCAAAGAATAGACAAACCACTGACATAATAAAATCAGCTGTCATCAGTATACTGCGCTTGATACTTCGGGGTAGACCCAACAATATACTGGCAGTACGCTCGGCAAAATTATCAGACTGTACAGAAGAGACTTTATTTTTTTTCGTGATAGTTTTTGAATCTATTGGCATAACAGGCAACTATTTTGTTTAAATACTAATAAGCAAAGTAATATAATTTGATCTAAATACATCAGTTATTATTGCCATAAGCATAGCTATAGTGATAACTATATTTGCTCAAAATGCCTTGTTGTACATCATTTAAGACAATGCCATCTACTTTAATATTGGCTTTATTCATCTGATTGACAGCATATACCAATTGTCCCTCTATAGAGTCATCATATCGTGTCACCATCAGCACTTTATCAGCATGCTGCGCTAATATCATGGCGTCAGAGGCTGCTAATATCGGTGGTGAGTCGATAACGATATAATCATAATGAAGATTTAACTCTTTCATTAAGTGATCGAAGCTACCATTGGCTAATAGCGAAGCCGGATTGCGCGGATGTTCGCCCCGAGGCATAAAGTCAATATTATCAATACCTGTTGCATGGATAAAGCTTGCTAGATAACCAGACTCTTGGACAACATCGACTTTTACTAGCTGAGTCGTATCTCTCGATAGATGAGTCGTATCTTGGGTTAAATAATCGGCCAAACCGTTGTGTTGGTCCATATTAAATACTTTATGCAACTCACCCAGACGCATATCCGCATCTATGATTAAAGTTTTTTTATCCAACTGCGCAAATACTTCTGTTAAGTTAGACGAGATAAAAGACTTACCGACCCCCGGACTTTCACCAGTAATCAAGATAACTTTGGCACGCTGACCAGCTCGCCCTTTGCTTGGCATCCCAAACATCAGATTGGTTCTTAAACTCTTAATGGCTTCATAACTTAAGCTATTATTGTCCGCATAAGCGAGTAGCCGATTGGGTGATTTTTTCTTACCAAACCTTGTAAGCACTGGAGAACGAGGAATGGTTGCAATCACAGGTACACCTGTCTTAGCCTCAAGACGCTCAGGGTCTTTGACCACATTTCGAAGCATATTTTTAATAAGCACTAGCATCGTACCAAGCATCGTACCTAATAAAGTAGCCAATACCCAAATCAGCAGTTTTTTCGGCGCAATCGCTTTGAAGGTATTAATCGGTAGATCAATAATACGTGCATAACCAATTTGCCCAGCTCGAACAATTTTTAACTGTTCATAGTTTTTTAGTAAAGTTAAATATATTTCTCTATTAATAGCGGTATCAGCAGAGAGCTGTAAAAACTCTCTTTGTATTTCGGGCAACCCTAAAATAGTATCATCTATATCTTGCTTTCTATCGTTAAGCACTTTGAGCTGTTCATTGATCTGGATAACCAATGGATGCTCTTCGGTATAGTACGTAGTCAAATCAGCTTTTTTAAGCTTAAGCTCATTCAGCTGGACATCGATTTGCGAGTTTTCTGTTAACAATAACTCAGCTTCTTTACTAACATCAATCGTGCCATATTTTTTACGGAATCTATTAAATACTTCTTCAGACTCTTCCAATTTTTTCTTTAAAGTTGGAATCTGAGTTTCCATAAAATTAATAGTTTGAGTGGTTTCCTCAGAGCCGCGCGATTGGTTTTGATCTACATAAGATACAATAATTTGTTTTAATATTGATGTCACTTGCTGCTGATTAGGGCCTGTCATCGACATCTCAATGATGCCAGTTTGCTTACCTTTTTCAACTACAGAAAGCGCATTATTAATATCATTTGTTGTATTATGTAATGACTGCTTAGTAATATGAATAGGATATCCATCGGCTGGCAGATCATTTACTGTAATATGAATTTGGCCTTCTGTGCCTCTAAACTGATGCGCTTGACCAATCTTACCTTTAAAATCATCAAAGCCATTACTTAAGACAAACCCTGTCGCAGAGCGCGTTAAGGTAAATGTTTGATTTAGATAATCTTGTGAGACATTAAACTGACTGACTTGTATTTGACCGTCTTCTGTTTTAAGTGAAACCCCTTCAGGTTTATTGATCTGGGTAGGATTACTCCCTCTGGTCACCCGATCCATAAACCCAATATTAGGATCAGAAAGCTTAATACGCAGATGCAATAAATTGACAACGGGCTCTAATATCATACGAGATCTAATGAGCTCTGCCTCTGTTTGGGCTTTACTAGCTTCTGATCCTATTAGCTCAGAGATATCTGAGCCTAACGCTGAAATACCCTTTGACTGCTCATCTATTTGGATCAATGCATCTGATTGAAAAGTAGGGTTTACATACCGACTATACAAGATACCGACTATCAAACCCAAAACAGCAAAAAAGATGATTGTTTTCCAGCCACGCAAAATGGCAAAAAGTAGCGCCATTAAGTCGATTTCATCATTGTCTTCTTTAGCGGCAGAGTTTGATACATTCTTTGAATCTGTATTCATAACGGTATATTCATCACTTAAGGTAATCGTTTAGTATTGATCTTTTATAATAATTATTTATTTTCAGCAGTCATTTAGCTAATTTTGTCGGCCCATTGTTTTATACCTTCAACAATATCCTGATGTGCAGTCTCGAATGCACTCAGCTCATGCTGATAAGGATCGGCAATGTCTTTATTCATCCAATGACCAAGCTTAAAGGTTTTACCGCGGCAAAAAGGCCAGCGCTCTTCAATCCACTTGGTTTGACCGTCTGACATAGTAAAAATAAGATCCACTTTTTTCGCCAGTTGCTCATCAATTTGCTTCGCAATATGACTGGTAATATCAATCTGCTGCTTTGCCATAATTTCTATGGCTGCAGGATCAGCAGCATGCCCAACCAAAGCACCCACCCCAGCAGAGTCAATCGTTTTATTAGGAAAACGTTGCTTTAGAAGGGCTTCTGCCATTGGACTACGACAAATATTACCCACACATACAACAAGAATATGATCAAATGCCATGATAGTTATTACCTATTATTTATAAGCCCGAAAGAACACTAACTGCAGAAGTTGATGGTAATAACGCACTGATAACACGATTCCAACGCGTTAAGCCAGTAGGATCTACATAGATAATATCGTTGGCACGCATCTCAAAACGATTGGCAAGCGCAAAACTGGTAATCGTCTGCATATCCACATAGTAAATATCGGTTGTTCTTGTATTGAGGTTATCGCGGACGACATATACTTTAGCAGCATTTGCGGTATTAGAATCAAGACCTTTTGATTCGCCCAATACCTGTGCCAAACTAATGCCCTGCTCGCGGATAGGTACCGGCTCTACCTTGCCAAATTCTCCTAGAACATAGACTTTGTTACGGTCTTGACTATTAACGTGGATTGAATCGCCATCTTGAAGATAGATTTGGTTGGCAGAACTGCCTAGTTGACGTAAAGATTGTAAGCCAAGATTGTAGCTTACACCTCTACGGTTAAACACGATATTGTTTGAATCAGCGGTCGGTGTTGCACCACCAGCCATAGAAATCGCACTGTATAACGAAACTGGTGCATCATTAATTGCAAATTCACCAGGCTGCTTAACTTCACCATCAATAAAAAACTTGTTACCACGGTAGTTAACAATCTTAACTTGTGGATCTGAATATTTAAGATAACGCTGTAACTGTTTTTGTAAATTGGCCGTAAATTGCGGCACACTCATACCACTGGCTTTAATACGTCCAACCAGTGGAAATTGAACAAATCCTTGCTGATCAACAGGAAAGCCTGATGCATAAGGATTACTACTATCTCCAGAGGCAGCAGGAGCTATGTTAGGATAGCCAGTAAGTACAATACTTAAAATATCTCCTTCAGAGATACGATATTCTGCTCGACTAGAGTTCCTTATTAGCTGATTTAAATTGCTGCTTGGCAGTACTGCTTGTTTTGGAGGTAACGTCGCTAGGTTTAGCGGCTGAATATTAAAATGCAGACCATTTTCAGCGATAAATGTACCACTTGGTGGCAGCTCACCTGCTTGCAGCCCAGCATTGATACTAGAGCACCCTGAAACCATACTAACTATCAATAGACACGTTATACCTAGTAACTTTGATGGATTAAAAAACATAAAAAGACCTTTATAAATCATAGATATAAGGAGTGTCTAGCATTGCAGAATCAGACAGCCATACTAAAAAGATACATCATGTATAAAAAAACAAAACCATAATAACATAGGTGGTTAAATTTTGAACCAAAATGATATGTTTTCAATAAAAATCTCGTTTAACTGATGAACAGTATATATGGCAAATTCCTTATACTCATTAGTATTTGCAGCATATTCATTGGCCATATAGATTATAAAAAAACATCTTCTCAATTATTTGAATAAGCGATTTGGGTCGACAAATGATATGAAAATTATTCAACTTATATAGATATGAAATTAAGAATAATCGTAACATAATCTCTATCACTGTTATAAATAGCGTATAATATGCAGTCCAATTTTATACATTGAGAAATGTAAAGCCACCGATTCAAGGAAATCGTTATGAAAGATGAAAAATTACAGAAAGCACTGGCCCGTATGGGACTTGGTTCGCGTCGTCAGATGGAAGAAGTGATTAAGGCAGGTCGTGTCACGGTCAATAATGGTCCAGCGACTATCGGTGATCGCGTTGAGCAAGGCGATGAGATTCGTGTTGATGGTCGTCAGATCAAATATACCGCTGAAAATGAAAAACGTCGCCGTGTTTTGGCTTATTATAAGCCTGAAGGTGAGGTCTGCTCAGCGAATGATCCAGAAGGTCGTCCGACTGTATTTGAGCGTTTGCCAAAGCTCACTCATGACCGCTGGGTAATGGTTGGACGTTTGGATATTAATTCGACAGGTCTATTATTATTTACCAACGATGGCGAGATGGCGCATCGCTTGATGCATCCATCTAGCGAAGTCACTCGTGAATATGCCGTACGTGTATTGGGTGAAGTTACCCCAGATATGGCACGCGCGATGACCACAGGTGTCATGTTAGAAGATGGTTTGGCCAAATTCGATGATATCAAAGAAGGCGGCGGCGAAGGGGTGAACAAGTGGCATCATGTGCAGCTTAAAGAAGGTCGTAACCGAGAAGTTCGTCGTTTATTTGAATCTCAAGGTCTTAAAGTCAGCCGCCTGTTACGTACGAGCTATGGCAATATTGCACTACCAAAAGAGCTACGTACAGGTCGCTTTTTAGAGCTTGATAGAAAAGATATTAACACCTTAACAGACCTAGTGAACTTGCGCCCGCGTTATGTTACAGGTCTACATGGCGCTGCTAAAGAAAAGCAAGAGCGTATCAAGAATAAACCGCTAAAAGCACGTCGTACTACTGACAGTCGTAGCGATAACCGCAGTGGTAGCGACAATCGTAATAGTAGTGCCAAACCAAAAACTAGTGGTAGTCCTGCTAGTCGCGGCACCCGTAATACTCGTGACCGCAGCGATAAGCGCTAATCTGTTTTAGATTTAGTGTCATCAATAAAAAGCTGCCAATGATATATAATCATTGGCAGCTTTTTATTGACTGGTATTAGTTCATATTTTCTAATGACTGACATCTTAGCGATTATGACTATCCATATAGCGCTTCATCACCCGCATATCTTGTAATTGCTGCTGCTCTAGTTGCTCTGACAAACTGTTTAAACGCTGTTCAATAGTATCTAATACCTCTTGCAGCAACTTGCCGGCCTCATCCCGTGATTGATTATTAACGCTTTTAGCATTTGACTTGATAATTGTCAGTTGATAATAACTGCTGAGTAGTTCAGGCAACCGTGTCTGTAGCATTTTATGCAATACGAACTGTGCTTCGCTAATTGCAGGCGTCTTTTCTTGTGATTTTAGCTCTAGCTGATAGCAATAATAATTGGCTACCTTTTCATCGATACACTGCAGCTGGCGCAGCTGACTATCGGCTAAAGTATTAAGATGCTTTTTATTAAGATCTAGTCGTTGCCAGCTAATGCTTGCTAGCGATAATGGTGCATTGACATCTTGATAAACAAGTACGCCTGGCGTAATGCCAACCGCTTTATGAAAAGCATGCCAGCCTTTTCTACCTAGATAGAAGATGCTCACTGACGTTATGATACCAACGCCTATTAATACACTCATAGCCATTTACTCTTAATTGTTCAGCCGTCATGGATTCTCTTAATTATTCACGACTGTCTATCTAATCTCTTTATCAACCATATCGTCCGCAAGATTTTCAATTATCTCTATTTTATCAGCATGGTCAAGTAACTGCGTCTCTGTATCTATGTCAGGGTTGTCAAAACGCTGCTGTAGATATCGATTGGTTGCTAAGAGCTTTTGTCCATCTTGATGGTATGAAGCATTAAGTAATGCATCAAACTGGGTATTGATAGTGGCCAATATGTCCAACAGTGCTTCTTTGCCCGTGACATCAGAATGTTTAATTTTTGTGGTATCAGCAAGCGCGCTATCCCCCACATCTAAGTCATGTAAGCGGCGATAATCGGCTACTGCCTGCGGTACATGTTTATCCATCAGATTTTGAATGGTGATATAGGTTTCACTCACTGTATCTTTATCATCTATCTTGCCATCATTATTGGTATCACCATACATAAGGCGTAGCTTTTCACCTTTTGCATTAATTTGGCTAAGGGCAGCTTTGACGTCAGCAGGCAAGCTTTTCTCAGGAATATAACCCAATTGCGGCAGCGCTTTATAGGCTAGCATTTTAGGTGCGGTTACTTTTTTGATGCCACGGTAGCCTAAATACAGACCCGCTGCGGGGAGTACCCCATATAAAACAAACATGACAAGCATGGCAGTGATTTGGGTCATAACATCCTCCTTCCTATCCAATCTTATTCATTGGCAAATTTATTATTGTTCTAGATAATACTTAAGGGTTATTAAACAAAAAAATAGGGCTCTATTAAAGCCCTATATTGTTAGTCGCTGCTAAATAATATGGATATATTATCTGACAACGTGGAGCTTGCCTCTAATTTTGTGTACGGCTTTTGACATAACGATGGGTTGAGGCCAGACGATTCATCACTATTTGATGCAGCTCCTCTAACAATTCATCAAGCTCATAATCAATCTCTAAAAACAGATCTGTGAGCATATCACCTGCGGTCATTTTACCCTGTACCACATTGTTCTTCGTGCGATGGGGACTAAAGCGCTGCAACTGCTCGTAATGATGTAAGGCTTCAGGGATACTCTCTGATATCAGCTTATCAATGACAAATTGACGCTCATTATGTTGCTGCTGCTGCTCCTCATTAAGCTCGCTACTCCATTCACGGTAACGTTTTAATTTGCCATTGATTCTATCTAAAATAGCAACTGCTTCAATGGGCATGGCATTTAGCGTGGCGTCATCAACCACATTCACAAGCTCAGTCATAATCGGACAGCGTCCATGTTTAAGATACCATAAGGTATCTGGGTCAAAAGGTGGTCTGTTACTCGGTCGCATGTGGGCACGATTGGACAAATAACGATCAGTCAATGGGGTTGGCGTGCGAATATCAGACACTTGCGCTAAGGCATCACAAATACGCTCGGTACGCTGTGGCTCACTGAGGGTAGAGCTGTTATCTGTAGAGGCATTAGCGGATTGATGGTTATTTTTGCTAGCCGTATTTGTGGTAGTCGTAAGTTTATTGGCAGCCGCCTGCTGAGCATTTTTGGCAGCAGCAGCTGGCATATCATCTTGTGCTTGCCCAAATGACTGTAGCATTCTTGTCAAACTTATGACCATGACTTACTGTGCTCCTCGCCCATTTACCGATTGCATTCGACCATTCAATCCCTTATCTTAACAGCTTTTTGCGGCGCTGCCAGTAAGCAAACGTCAGCGTTTCCTAAAGGTTAAAATCATCATTATGAATATCGCCGATTACAGTTCTGGTTTTTTACTTGGCTTATCCCTGATTATCGCTATTGGTTCACAAAACGCCTTTGTCCTTAAACAAGGGTTAAAACGCGAGCACATATTTTTTGTCTGCCTATTCTGCGCAGTCAGTGATGCGTTATTGATTTCAGCGGGGGTGGGTGGTTTTGGGGCAGTAACGGCACGCTACCCGCAAGTGGTCAATATGGCAAAGGTCGCAGGCGTCATATTCTTATTGGGTTATGGACTACAAAGCTTATATGCCAGTGTACGTTTCTCGCATGCGCTCACGGTCGACGGACACGTCGTCACCAGTCTAAAAAAGGCGTTGTTGCTATGCTTTGGTTTTACGTGGCTCAATCCACATGTCTACTTAGATACCTTGGTGCTGGTCGGTATGGTTTCAACGGGTGCGAGTAGTAAGCTTGCATTTACAGTCGGAGCAGTCAGCGCTTCATTCTTTTTCTTTTTTGCGCTCGGCTATGGTGCACGGTTACTCAAGCCCTTATTTGCCAAACCAAAAGCGTGGAATATCCTTGATGCTTTGGTCGGCATATTGATGCTCTATTTGGCTTGGCATTTATACCAAAGCTAAACTACAAATTTCTACTTAAGAGCCTTTAAGTAAAATAAATACGCTACTTAAAAAACAGAAAACCCAAATCCTTTTAAAAGTATTTGGGTTTTTGAGCAATGATATAGCTGTTACAGTCTGAATATAATATAAAAACTAAATCAAATTAGGGAATAAGGTGCGCAGACCATTAACGATAATCTCGATAGAAACTGCCGCCAGCAACATCCCCATGATTCGACTCATAATATTAAGCCCTGTATCACCCAATAAGCGGCTGATACGACCGGCTGCCATCAATGCTAAGTAGCAAAATAGACTGATAAACAAACCTGCAATGAGGATGGCCGATACTTGCAAAATACCGGAAACTTGTGAGGAATAAATAATGACGGTTGAGATACCACCCGGTCCAATCATCATCGGAATAGCAATCGGTACCACCGCTGCTGCCATCGTTGGCGGCGCACCTTGCAGATGGTCGACATCGAAGTTTTCTTGGTCGGGCTTAACCGGATTGCCCTCGCCATTCATCATATTCAAGGCGATTAAAAATACCAAGATACCACCGGCTAGCTGAAACGAGCCGATTGAAATACCCAAAACTTTAAGCAGGGTTTCGCCTGCTAAAGTGAAGAAACTGATGGTGATAAAAATTGTCAGACAAGCAACGCGCGCCACTTTACGTCGATTATTCATCGAATAACCACGCGTTGAATCTAAAAACAACGTCAATGCGCTAAAGGGGTTAATCAGTACCATAAAGGCCAGGATTATCTTAATAATTTCAGTATTCACTGAGCGCTCGCTTGTCTATTAGTCAAATCGGGCAAAAATAGGGTCATCGTGCAAGTGCATCAATGACCTAATAGTCGGTAGCAGCGGCATTGTAGCATAGGCAGATAAGCCAATTAAATCATTAACTTCGCTTAATTCTCACGTCTTACCAAATCCATAGCATATCGATACAAATCTGACCTTTCAATAGAAGCTTAACCCTTTATCTAACCCTCTCAAAACAAGTCTATGCATAGCATAAACATTGAGACTAGGCACTAAAATCCAAACCTATATCTAATGCGCTAGTGCTATGCGTCAAATAACCCATTGCGATAAAATCAACACCCGTTTGTGCAACAGCTTGTACGGTTTCAGGGATAATACCGCCTGATGCCTCGGTCTTAGCGCGACCTTGACACATGGCGACCGCCTTCGACAGTATCTCAGGCGACATATTATCTAATAGCACCAAACTCACACCAGCATCAAGCGCTTGCTTTAACTGCTCAAGGGTATCGACCTCAACTTCGATCGGAATCAGATGTCCAGCAAATTCTTGGGCTTTCTTAATCGCTGTTTTGATATCACCTACGATGGCAATATGATTGTCTTTAATTAAAATCGCATCGTCCAAGCCCAAACGATGATTGCGTCCGCCGCCGCAGCGTACCGCATATTTTTGTACGATACGTAGGCCTGGAATGGTTTTACGGGTACAGGTAATTTGCGCCGGATATTCTGCAACGCTATCGACAATCTTCTTTGTATCGGTCGCAATACCGCTAAGATGGGTCATAAAGTTAAGCGCCGTACGCTCTGCGGTCAGCAAATTTCGCGCATTGCCGCGCACAGTGGCTAAAACTGTACCAGCTTCGACCCGTTCACCATCATGCACTTGCGCGACAAACTCTATCTCTCCATCAATCAAAGCAAAAGATAAGCGTGCTAAATCCATACCGCATATGACGCCAGATTGGCGCGCTCTGATTTGCAACTGTGCTTGCATATCAGCTGGAATGGTCGCTTGTGAGGTAATATCACCGCGTCTGCACAGATCTTCTGTTAATGCTGCTTCGACCAAGGGTTTAAGTAATACCTCAGCCAATGCTGGCTCTCGTCTGATTGTCATTATTAGCCCTTATTATGCGTATCGTCTAGAAAATCTTATTTAAACTCAAAATGAGCATAAATATAACGTAAAGTTAATAGGCTCGCAAGGAAATATAACAGATTGAAAGTTTCAATAAGTTTATAGGTTCTGAATAACTTCTAAAAGTGATAATGACTTTGCATCTATTTACGCTTTGGCAATTTGCTATCCATCAGTAAACTTTGCAGTTCAATATCATGGCGAAAACGATAAAGCTTGGCTGGACGACCACGCTGAGCGCTGCTACTCTGCCCGGTTTCTAGTACCAGATTCTGTGACTCTAGCAGCCGGCGAAAGTTTTGCTTATGTAAGCGCACACCCGATAGTGCTTCAACGCTTTGTTGTAACTGCGATAAAGTAAAGACATCTGGCATCAAACCAAAAATCAGCGGTCGATATTCAATTTTTGCACGCAGTCGTGAAATAGCCATCGCAATCACGCGGCGATGGTCATAATACATCGGCGCGCCTATCAGCTGCGACCAGTTATCAGGCAACTTAAACGCTTCAGTCGCTTCCCCATTACCAGATTGAGTGTTGGACAAATAACTTGCTGGATAGGTCGGTGCTTCTACAATAAGACCTGCTTCATAGAGCATCTCATAGCGCAGAAGCACATGTTCTGCAATCCACTCTCTACTCTCGTATTCTTCGTTAAGTATCGGTTGCTTATTGCTCTTTGTATTTGAAAGCAGGCTTTTATTCTTAGAAGGACTATTAAAAACCGTCTCGCTAACACCCCAACATAAACCAATACGCTGACGGCGACGCTGCTGCACATCAGGATCTTTTGTATCATCTGCCCAGCGTAATAATGCTGGTACGATATAGTCCATAATGATAGTTGGCATACCATCTATGTGATTTTCCCATGGAAAATAATCATACCAATCACGCCATAATGCTTGGCTTTGTAGCTGCGTTTGTGTTTCTTGTACCAATCCTAGATAGCTGACATAGACCAGCGCATGGCCATCATTATTACGCCTATTGGTATCGACAAAGGTATATAGCTGTTCCAAATAACCAAGTGGCTGCTGCGTTTGCTCTTCAACCCATTGACGCACGCCCGCTTGTAGTGAGCGATGCAATGGCATAAGTGGGCCATTGGGCAACAGCTTACCTTGGTCAACAGTTAAAACGCGCGCCGTATGCTCAGTAATCGCAACCAGTACTGCGACGACCTCAGTCGTGCCGCTACCCTGCTGATGAGCGTGTGAATAAGATAACGTCATGACGTTAGTGATTACCTTTTATTTTAATTGTTAAATATAGCTCAAATAATAAGCCACTGACCATATGCTCAGTATAGCTTGAATAGATGGTTATCATAGTTTGCAGTTGTAATTATACAAAATGTGTTCTACAGAAATAATAAACGTATAAAAAATTTCTTGTATTTATGCTCAAAATGAGCATAATTAAAACAGTGTATTTTTTAGCGCTATTTACTTGACTTACTTTTAGCGGCAATTGATGTGTCGTTATTGCATGAAAGGTTTGCACTTATGAAAACGTATCCGTATGACGCGCCGATTATGAGTACTGATAATCGCATTGCTACTCAAATGAATATTGAATATGCCAAAGCAAAGATGCCAGCAGATTTGCCGCGTAGTGAGCGATTGAAAGTTGAAGAAAACATTAAGCAGCTATTGAAGGATAATAACGCCGTCTTAGTGGCGCATTATTATGTCGATCCCTTTATTCAAGATTTGGCCTTGGCAACGGGCGGCTGTGTTGGTGATTCGCTTGAGATGGCGCGCTTTGGCCAGGCGCATAGTGCGCAGACACTGGTCGTAGCAGGTGTGCGCTTTATGGGTGAGTCAGCAAAGATACTTAGTATGGAAAAAACTGTCCTGATGCCAGACTTGGAGGCGGAATGTTCACTTGACTTGGGCTGCCCTGCCGATGAGTTTTCTGCCTTTTGTGATGCGCATCCCGAGCGTACCGTGGTGGTTTATGCTAATACCAGTGCGGCAGTAAAAGCACGAGCCGATTGGGTGGTCACCTCCTCAGTCGGCATTGATATCGTTCGTCATTTGCATGAACAAGGTGAGCCTATCATTTGGGGTCCTGATAGACACTTAGGTAAATACATTGCCCGTGAGACTGGAGCAGATATGCTGCTCTGGCAAGGCTCATGTATGGTACATAATGAGTTTAAAGCCACTGAGCTTATGCAACTAAAAGAACAGCATCCTAATGCAAAAGTATTGGTACATCCTGAATCTCCTGACAGTGTGGTGGCACTTGCTGACGTGGTTGGCTCGACCAGTAAGCTGCTGCAATCCACCTATGAGATGGATGCCGATACCTTTATTGTCGCAACGGACTTGGGTATCTTGCATGAGATGCAAAAGCGCTCACCGAACAAGCGTTTTTTGGCTGCGCCTACCGCTGGTGAAAGTGCCAGCTGCAAAAGCTGTGCGTTTTGTCCATGGATGGCGATGAATGCTCTACAAGGTATCGAGCAGTGCCTGATCCATAATAGCGGTGAAGTACTAATGACGCCTGAGCTGGCAGCCGCAGCTAGAAAGCCACTACAACGTATGCTTGATTTTGCAGAATCACAAAAACAGCGCGTAGCAGCAAGTGGCGATATCGTCAAAGACCGCGCGCTATTCGCCAATGTTGGGGCGGCGTAATATGAGCGCGATCTGCTCAAATGCTAAAGGCAACCGTGCTGTGTCTCAAAGCCCTGATGCTGTCGTAGAGACAGAGGTACTTATTATTGGCGCTGGCCTTGCAGGATTGAGTACTGCTCTTGCCTTGCCTAAGTCGCTGCATATTACGATATTAAGTAAAGCAGCACTGGACGTTTGCTCAAGCCATTATGCCCAAGGCGGTATCGCCGCAAGCTTAGATAAAGATGATTCGGTAGCTGACCATATCAGCGATACCCTTATCGCTGGTGCAGGATTATGTGCAGCGGATAACACTGCCAGCATCTTAAACGCAGGGCAGCAAGCGGTTCAATGGCTATGTGAGCAAGGCGTACCCTTTACCCAGATTACGCAAGAAAGTAAAGGTAAAAACCACAGTGCAAAACCTGTCACTGAACTACGAACTGACGATTTGCATCTAACCAAGGAAGGTGGTCATGGTTGTAGACGTGTTGCTCATGCTGATGATGCTACAGGTCGCTATATCATGGAAGCCTTGACTATAAACGCGCAAGCTGCTTCTAATATCACTATCTTGCCCTACCATGAAGCGCTAAATATTATAAAAAACAGCGACGGGCGATGCCAAGGCGCGCTGGTTTTTGACCATGTTAATCAGTGCCAAACTACCTTTCATAGCCGAGCGGTGGTACTAGCCAGTGGCGGCTTAGGGCAATTGTTTAAGCGTGCTAGCGCCCCCAATGTCTGTGTCGGTGATGGCGTCATCATGGCATGGCAGGCAGGTTGCCGCTTGGCAAATTTGGAATTTATTCAATTTCATCCGACGGGACTGGCACTGGGTGATAGCAGCTTTTTGATATCAGAAGCGCTGCGCGGCGAAGGTGGTCGGCTTTATTGTCCAAAGACTAGCAACCGCTTTATGCTAGATATTGATGCGCGTGCAGAACTGGCACCACGAGACATCGTTGCTCGTGCTATCGCTGAGCAAGCTAGTATAAATGGTCTTGGCTATGTACATCTGGATATCAGTCACCTGCCAGCGACATTCTTGTGCGAGCACTTTCCGCAGATTTATCAGACGCTATTGGCGCTTGGTATTGATATGACCAAAGAGCCTATTCCGGTTGCTCCTACGGCTCACTATAGCTGTGGTGGGGTGGTTACTGATGCTAATGGCGCAACCGATATAGCAGGTCTGTATGCTGCTGGTGAAGTCGCTTATACAGGCTTACATGGAGCAAACCGTTTGGCCAGTAATTCACTGTTGGAATGCGTGGTCGTTGGGCGTAATATCGCTACTGACTTACCGCGCTATTTAAAAGCAGTAGAGCATCTAGAAACTAACGCTATTTATAGGAACATAAATAAGATCATAGATTTACCAACATTTCCCATTTGGGCAGCCCCAACGCTTAAAGACAGTCACTCTATTACGCTCCCCTCTTTTACTGATGTGCCCTCTACTTCATATCACTATGATAAAGCGGATAGCAATATAGATATGACCAATCAAGCTCGCAAAATAACTACAGAGCTAAAAACGTTAATGACCTCATATATGGGTATTACTCGTGATGCTCAGTCATTAGAACAAGCGTTTGTACAAATACAGCAATGGCAACAGTGGCTTAAAAAAACTGAGCTTCATCAGACTAATGCACCCACTTCAGATGAAGTTATAACAGCTGATAGCCTAGTAGTTTTTCAACTGGCCAAACAATTGCAATTAGCAACTTTGATCATTCAGTCTGCTTATCAGCGCCTTGAAAGTCGCGGTGGCCATTATCGAACAGACTATCCTAATTTAGCCGCAACGCCCCGTATCAGTGTGATTGAGCCATTAGCAAACCAAGCTATTTGCCCATTAAGTAGTCTCAGTAACCTCACGTCAGACATGCAAAAGCATCATGAATCTGTCAAATATAAGCAAGCGGGATAGCTGCGTTATATTCAATTAATATCGCGCTGCTGTTCAGCACATAGGGATACTCATAAAAGACGCTTAGAACAGCAGCAATTCAATGAATTTTATCTGCTTATGTCAGTATTGTTACTCTGATATGTTACAATCTTCGACTTCTTAAAAACCCCTTCTAAAAAGACTTTGTTAAAACGCCTTTTAAAAAATGCCGCGAGCCCTTTACCATGCAAAGCTTAGTTACCCTTGTCTTGGTTTTAATGCCAATGTTTATTGGCTTTGCCATTCCATCCAATCCTACCCTCACCAAAGTTGCCGATAAAGGCTTGTCTTATTTGGTCTTTATTATTTTGGGCCTTATCGGTATTGAGCTGGCGCAAGTTGAGGGCCTTGGCAGTCAAGTAGGTGAGATTGCGCTATATGTCACGATATTATCGATACTGACCATCGGATCGGGTTTATTTGGCTTGATGCTGTTTGACCGTTTGCGTCCGTGGCATGCCAAAAAGCCTAGTATTAAATCTAAAGAGCATCGCGTCAGTATTCGCGGCAGCCTGACTCAAGTCATCTGCGTGGTAATAGGTTTTGTGATTGGTTATTTCTTGCCAGCCGACTATATACCGCCTGAAAACACCATGACCGTCATGTTAATGATACTCATATTATTGGTTGGTATTGGATTAAAGGGCTCAGGTATCACCTTAAAGGAAGTGCTGCTCAATAAGCGCGGCGTTGAAATGAGCATTATTTTTACGTTATCGGTATTGGTTGGCGGACTTATTTTTGCGCTGATGTTTAGTGATGTCTCTTGGACAAAAGGCTTGGCACTGGCATCAGGGTTTGGCTGGTATTCGCTATCAGCGATTGTGATGACCGATGCTTATGGGGCGATTTGGGGTAGTGTGGCGTTGTTTAATGACTTAATACGTGAGTTCTTTGCATTGATATTTATACCCGTCTTTATGCGTAAATATCCATCAGCCTCAGTTGGACTTGGTGGTGCAACCAGTTTAGATTTTACGTTGCCAATCATTCAGCAATCAGGTGGTCTAAAAGTCGTGCCATTAGCAATCAGCTTTGGTTTTATTATTAATATCGTCGCACCAGTGCTAATGGTATTGTTTTCGTCTTTGGGGTAAGGTTAAATTTTTGCGGTTTATCAGAATTTGCCATTATTCAAATAGCTCGCAATGCTTGGCGTATTTACCATATCTTTGAACATCAGACTTATATTTAAGACTCATTAAATCATTAACTGAACTACTTGCCATCAACGTTGCGCGGCGCTGTTTTGCCTCAAGACCTTTCATATTAAGTGCTTTAAAACTAGGATTTATATAATCTGTCTCTCTAACCAATAATTTATTTGAACACTCATAAGTACGGATACGCTTAGCATCAATATGATGCTGCAAGACTAATGTATCTTTGATACTAAGGGCGCGATTGCGTGATAAAGAATGAAAACCAAGCGTCGCTAAATCTTCATCAATTTCATTTGTGGCTGCATGACCGAAAATAAAAACACTGGCTTCTGGATACTCATTGATTTTTTCTGCTATTTTCACAAATTCTGCATTATAAATATCAGGTAATTGACTGCTCATTAATGGAAAAAACCCAGCAAACTCCATTTCCAGTGCATCACCTCCCTCAATTATTATTTGACAGCCTTTAGCATCAACCACTACGTTAGATGGCGTTTCAGGGCATTCGTCTATAGCATCAAGCACACCGTCACCATCTGAATCAATCTCTACTTGCATCGTCCTGATGTTTTCATGTTGAGGTAACTCTTTAGACAGCGCAGTTACAGTGGTTTGGCAGCCAGCTAACGCTATAGATATTGCTAACAGCAATAAAGTGCTACAGTTTTTCATTCGCATTGTTACCCTCTTTGAATACCTTCAAAAACAACTTTACATTTATATTGAGTTGATAGCTATTAGACCTCTTGCAAAAGTAGTTGTAAGACACAACGTATATTATTGAACTCTACTTACTTAATAGATATGCCAAACATAGATAAGCTACTCAAACAAAGTGACGCTGGTTTTAAACGCTACACTGGCATTCATAAAGCCACCTTTTAAGACATGCTTGAGGCCATGCAAGAGCATGAAGCATCTAAGACCAAATCAGGTAGACCAAGTGTGCTCAGTCTTAAGGAGCAGATACTACTAGCCCTGACTTATTGGCGTGAATACCGCACGCTTTATCATATCAGTATGGACTTTGGTATTCATGAGTCTTCTGCTAGCCGTATCATTCGTAAAGTAGAAGACACACTGATTGACTCTGGCAAGTTTGAATTGCCTAAAAAGCTGCCTAGTCGTGTCGATGAGGACATCAATTGGTCAGTCGTCATTGTCGATGCCACCGAAACCCCAATTGAGCGTCCAAAAAAAACCAAAGAGACTACTACAGCGGCAAGAAAAAACAACACACCTTAAAAGCGCAGGTTATCGTCCATTGGCAAACTGGTTTGATACTTGATGTGCAAACCTGTAAAGGGTCAATCCACGATTTTAAGCTGTATAAAGATACTTGTCCTGACTGGTTACCTGAGAACACTAACTATCTAGCAGACAGTGGTTATCAAGGGTTAGCAAAGCTACATAACCAAACTTTCATACCATTTAAGAAACCTCGTGGTGGTCAGTTATTGGAGATATGCAAACAGGCCAATCACTATCTGGCAAAGTTCCGTATTGTGGTTGAGCACAAAATAGGCTTAATCAAGTTGTTTAAAATCGTGGCTCATAAATATCGCAACCGTCGTCAGCGCTATGATCTTAGAATGAAGCTGTTTGCTGGTATCATTAATTCCGAGCTTAACCTATGAGTTTTGCAAGAGGTCTATTTATCAAAAAATACTATTTAAAACTCAACGCAGATGCCTGTTTTTAAATTGATAGGATAGTCATTATCAGGCTCAGTTAATAAACCATAGACCCGACGATTAAAAGCTCTGCCCTCCTCAGTATCATTAGGAGCGATGGGCGCTTTAGTCTCACAATTTAAAGTCATTAATCGATTAGATTCTATACCATGCTTTAATAGAAGATGGTTTTTGATTATCAGTGCTCTATTTTTAGGTAATGAGTTTAACTCTTTACTAATTTCATCCTCTGAAATATGCCCCTCAATCTTAAAAATAGCGGTATCATACTCTTTCATTCTTGCCGCTACTTTATCCAGTTCAACCTGATATTTAGATGTTAGCTCACTACTACCTTTAGCAAAAAAGGCACGGTATTCCATTTGCAAACCCGTTCCAATAGTGGTGAGAGGACAACCATACTCCTCCGTCACCACACCCTTAGGAGTATTCGGGCAATTATCTATAATGTCAGGGACACTATCATTGTCTGTATCTGCAAGTGGCTCTATCATGGCTTTAGGTGTGTTATATGACTCTTTGCGGCTTAAGTCTTTTATTGGTACAGACTGGCAGGAAGCTAATGTAAAACTAGCTATTACCACGCCTATCATCATCCATGAATGAGTTTTCATACACCATCCTTAGTTCATATAAAACGTTCAGTTTAAACCCTCAAACCCCGCTCGCCTGCTTGGCAAACAGGCGCATCAGCGGTTTAATTTTACCCACGCGGTACATGCCTTCATTACGAAGTTGCTGAATCGGACGCATCTGCGCAAGCGAGCCTGCAAACAGCCAGTTAAGCGCAGAAAAGCTGTGCATCATCAGACTATTATGCGGTCGACGCAGACGCTCATAGCTACGTAAGGTTTGATTGGTACCCCAAAGCGACCCGCCACTACGGTTATAATCATGCGCCAATTGTTTGCTTAATGCTTTTACATCGAGCATACCTAGATTGAGACCTTGTCCAGCAAGCGGATGTACACCATGCGCGGCGTCACCAATTAATACTAAGTTATCCGCGACATAAGTCTTTGCTTGCTGCGCCGCTAACGGAAAGCTGGCGATTGATTCAATCTGCTGGATAGCGCCAAGCTCATAATGACTGGCAGCAGCGAGTTTATCAGCGATATAGCGCGGTGTTTCTTCTATCAAAGCCAATGCTTGGTTGCGTGGCAGTGTCCATACAATCGACTGCCAATGTTGCGGGTTGGCTTTATCTTCATCAGTGATATCAGCGAGCGGCAATAATGCCAATGTACCTGTCGGTAGCATAGCTTGACGAGCAGTTGCTAGATGCGGCTTTTCAGTTTGAATGGCGCAGCAAATCGCCGTTTGACTATAATCGAGCACATCAAGCTCAATGCCTGCCTGCTTACGCACGAATGAGCCACGACCATCAGCACCAACCAATAAATTTGCATCAATGACGGTATCGTTATCTAAAGTCACGCGATAACCTTGTGTCGCACCCAGCCAGTCCATATCGACAACCTTTTGCCCATCGATGACGGTTAGATACTGCCTGACATCAGGCGCTGTTAAACGCTGCCATAAGGCATATTCAATAACTACTGGCTCAACCATACTACCGAGTAAGTTTGGTGACAAATTTTGATTACTTTTATCACTGCTATTGTCATCATCCTTACTATCGCCAAACAGCAGCTCGCCCCTACCATTTAGCTGCCAAACCTGCATTTGACAATAATCAGCCTTACGCTCTGACGCTGCTATCTTTTGCCAAGCACCAACCTCTTCTAACAAATTAATGCTGGCAAGACTCAGCGCATACACGCGCGCATCCCGCTTGCCAAGGATTTGCTGCCAATCAGCCTCATCACGCTTTGGGCGCGCGTCGATGAGCGTCACCGGCTTATTATCTTGTGCCAGTTTTAGCGCAAGGGTTGCACCGACGATACCGCCGCCAATAATCAGCGTGTGGTTATTTTTCATAAAATATCCTTTGTGTCGCTATTTGAATGATCCGCTGATATTTTTAATAATTAGCAGCATTTAGATTTTTGAAGTTTTTTGATGGCTTAGCAATACTAAGATTTTAGACCCATCGCATAATTGGCAATTAACGGCTTAATATTCGGGAATCTATCAAAGGCAACTAAGGCGACATTACGCGCCAGTTTTATCACTGGGTTAGGATGCGTAAAGCCATGTACCACCGCATCACAAAAACGTATGACCCGCTTTTGGTCGGTTTGACGGGCTTTTTCATAGCGTTTTAGCAGGGTTGGATCACCGATATCTTCACCTTTAAGTACTTGCGCGCTCATCATTTGTGCCAATACATGGGCATCACGCATACACAGATTAAAACCTTGTCCTGCGACCGGATGCAAGGTGTGCGCGGCATTACCCATAATGACGCAGCGACCATCGACTTGCTTATTTGCCAATACTCGCGTCAATGGATAAGCGCCGCGGCGACCAGCGGTCTTAAACGTGCCAGCACGCTCGCCAAATGCCTGCTGCAAAGTCGCTAAGAAATGCGCATCATCTTCTAAGTATTGCGTCTCTTCACCCGTTGGGCAGACCCAAACGACCGAGCGTCTATAACCAGCCTGATAGTCATCATTGCCATCACCTTCTGGGTCAGTTAATGGCAATACTGCCAGTGGTCCTGCTGGGCTAAAACGCTCAATCGCGTTATGCTCATGAGGTTTATCGGTTTCTACCACGCCGACGATAGCCGTTTGCTTATAATCGTAAGTGCTGATGCCAATATCTAATAACTGACGCACGGTAGAATCGCGACCGTCACAGGCAACCAAAACGCTGGCTTGCAATTGCTGCTCATGCTCTTCTTCACCGTAATAGCTAAAGCTTAGCGTCACGCTGTCGCTTTGTTGGTCAAGGGCTATCACATTGGCGTTATCAATCAAGGTGATCAGCGGCTCTTGTTGGGCTGCCAACAATAGCTTGCGACCAAGCCAAGCGTTTTCCATCACTTGCCCAAATGACTCAACCTGCTCATCGGCTTTATTTAACTGCGCGCGCCCAAAACTGCCCTGCTCACTAATCTGTACCGCATCAATGCGGCAGGCATGGCTTTGCAGCTCATCCCACAGCCCAATCTCTTGATAAATCTGTACCGTACGCCGTGACAGCGCGGTATTGCGACTGTCTAGATAATGACTACGTGTGCGGTCATCGTTTGGACTGATGGTTGGATAGCTGTTTTTCTCTAGCAGCGTACTGGCGATACCGTGATGCGCTAGTAATAACGCAAACGATAAACCCACATGACCGCCACCAGCGATCAGTAATTGCTGTTCAGTCATCGCAGCGTGGTGAGCATGATTAGATTTTGGCAAATTTTCTTTGGTCGTTTGCATCGTTATTATTCCTAATTATTTCTATAGCTGCCCATTTAGCAGGCTTTTATATATGATGAGTACTTATACAAAATATTATAATGTTAAAAACATCCTATGCTCTTTTTCCGATTTAAGAGCCGTTTTTATACTGCTATTATCTAAGCCATAGATTACCACAAATCCCCTATCATTCTGTGGTCTTGACAGTATCTATACTGGCGATAGATAGTTGCTAGGATGTATAGTCAGCTCAATAGAAAAAAGCGATAGTGAAAACAGAGTGAATTTTTGTAGCCTCTAGCGTTTATTGATTATCGTTGCAATCACCATACAAAAACAAAGCGCTGCCTAACTTGATATGGCTTGAAATTTAAAATCTATCTACCATAATGAAGGTAGGTTATTCATTAAACTTACTACCAAACTTATTACCAATTAAACCAACCGTTATTTTCTATTATCTAAAAGCCGTACATTAAAAGCTATAAATTACTTATAACTACTTTATCTCTGAAGCCCGACTGTCTATGCAGCATAGAAGCAATAACCATAGCAGCGGGCTACCAATACAAGGATAATCGCTTGACTGATTCCATGAGCCGCCGTATCAAATTTGAATCCTTGACCCCAGCACAGCTCAAAACCGTGCTGGGCGAATACAACAACCACATGAAATACATTCAACAACGTCTTGATATTAAAATCAGCCAGCGCCAAGGAGACTTCTGCCTGAGTGGCGACATATTAGGGGTCGAGCGCGGCGAACGTATTATTTATAAAATGGTCGATGAAGCGCAAAATACTAAAGACATCAGCGCAGAAGAGCTGCATCTTATCATCCAATCTAGTCTCGCTCGCGATGAGGACATCGAAGAGGACGAAGCGCTATCGGCAGAGGACGAAGAAGATGTAAACGCGCCAAGCGATTTTACGCCCATTAGTCTGCGTACCCGTAAAGGTAACATCATTCCACGCGGTGGCAATCAGCAGCGTTATGTCAGAGATATTTTATCCTCTGATGTGTCGTTTGGTATTGGACCTGCCGGTACTGGTAAGACTTACCTTGCGGTTGCCTGTGCGGTCGATATGATTGAACGTAATGAGATTGAACGTATTTTACTCGTCCGCCCTGCGGTAGAAGCTGGTGAAAAACTGGGCTTCTTACCCGGTGATTTAACGCAAAAAATTGACCCTTATTTGCGCCCTTTATATGATGCGCTATATGAGATGATTGGGTTTGAGAAAGTCGGTAAAATGATTGAAAAACAAATTATTGAGATCGCCCCGCTTGCTTATATGCGTGGTCGTACGCTAAATAACTCCTTTGTGATTTTGGATGAAGCGCAAAATACCACGCCTGAACAAATGAAAATGTTTTTGACGCGCTTAGGTTTTGGCTCGCGGGCGGTCGTTACGGGTGATATTACGCAGGTCGATTTACCACGCGGTAGCAAGTCAGGATTGGCGCAAGCGATGGAGATCTTAAGTGGTATCGAAGAGATACGTATCACAAAATTTGACTCAAAAGACGTCGTGCGCCATCAGTTAGTACAAAAAATCGTCGAGGCTTATGATGTTTTTGATGATGAACAATTGGCTTTGCAAGAAAAACGCAAGTTTGAGCGGCTTAAAGAGCAAGAGCGCAAACAGACCATGACGGATGCGGCGGCCAAACTCTAATCTTTCTTAATACACTTAAAAAAGAAACCGGATTTGATATCCGGTTTTTTACTGTTAGATATTTTTTATTGATATAAAAAAGGATTAAAGCATGAGCCAAAACAGCAGTCATAATACTCATAACACTATTGATGATAATTTGACTAACGCTTTTAACAATAGTGACAGCCTAGACGCGCTTGATATCAGTGCAGCAGACAGTATCCATGACGATATATTGCAGACGTTTTATAATCGCGAAAATGTAGCGAAAATTATGATGGCGACACTCGATTATATCGACAAGCAGGTAAAAGAGGGTGTGATACTGCCCTATTTTGACGATATCGATGCTGAGCAGTGGCAAGAAAAGACCAAGGCGCTGGATATTTACATTACGGACGAGGATGAAGGTCGCGAGCTAAATTTAGAAGCACGTCGAAAGGATTATGCAACCAATATCCTCTCATATCCAAGTGACTTACCAGCAGCGATCATCGGACTGATGCCCACATTGCCCCTCGGCGAGCTTATTATTTGTCATGCGGTTATGCTACGTGAAGCGACTGAGCAAAATAAAGAAGCGTTGCAGCATATCAGCCACTTATTAATACATGGTATCTTGCATCTACTTGGTTTTGACCATGAACTTGGGCAAGTAGAGCAAGATGAGATGGAGCGCTTTGAGATTGAAATTTTGTCAGGGCTCAATATCCCAAATCCCTATTATTAATCATTAGCCACTAATCATTAATCTTTTTTTGTCAGCAGTTTTTGGGCTTGATCCATCTGATTAATCATCTGGTCAAGTCCTTTTACATGGACATTGCGCTGCGGGAAGGGAATATCAATCTGATTATCATCCAGCGCATATTTAAACTGCTCAAGTAATTCGCACTGCATTGACCACCAATCATCATTGGTGGTCCAGACATTTAAGGTCAAATCAACGGAGTTATCGCCTAAGTTGGTGACGCGGATAACCGGTGCCGGATCCGTAAATGCCTTTGGATTGCTGATGGCTAAATTTAGCATGACATCCTTGGCAGTCTTGATATCAGCATCATAACCGATACCAACGGTGATATCGACGCGGCGATTGGGCAATGAAGTATAATTGGTAACTGCTGAAGTGGTGATATCGCTATTGGGAATGATGACATCATGATTGTTAATCGTCGTTAGATGGGTATTCACCAAAGTAATCTCTGTCACGGTACCGGTGTAACTGCTGATTTGCACATAGTCGCCGCGTACAAATGGGCGAAAAGTGACAATCATAATGCCCGCTGCAAAGTTTGACAGCTGATCTTTAAGCGACAAACCTATTGCAACCGCTGCACCGCCTAGGATAGCAACGACAGAGGTGGTCTGCACGCCAACTTTACTCAAGGCTGCCAAAACGACCACAACCAATAGCACACCATAAATCAAGCGGCCTACAAAGCTAGCGACCGTCTCATCTAAACGGCCACGTAACATCATACCGTGAGCAAAGGTGACGGCTTTTTTGGCAAGCCAGCGCCCTATGATAAATATCAGCAGCGCTAGTGCAACTTTGGCCGCAATACTCAAAGCGTTATTGGTTAGCGTAGCAACATTAAGGGTAAAACCTAAAAATTCCATATAAACTCTTTATTCTATATCAGGGTTTCATCTGTTTAATACTTTAAGATACAGGGCTACTGGTGCTAATACGTCACCTCTACCGTATCACTATAACGATAGGTACGTATCAGACGCAGCTCAACGATGTCTTTCATGTCCGCGGTAAATTTGCCAAATGGCGCGGCTTGCCTGACTGACTGTTTGGCTGCTTCATCTAAGATAGTTGAATTTGAGCTCTCAAGCAAACGGATGGCTTTGATATTACCGTTATTGGCGATAATGGCCATTAAACGCACTTCGCCCGTGATACCTTGTGCCCGTGCTTGGGCAGGATATTGCAGATTACCAACGCGTTCGACGTGTTCACGAAAAGTATTAATATAAACTGCTGCAGCACCATGTGTCGTTGAGTTACTGTCCATGGTCACAACTTTTGACTTGGTGGCATAGGTTTGTTGACGCTGAGACAATTGAGCTTCCAAAGTAGCGATTTGCTTACGTAGGCGCTCTTCTTGCACTCTCATATCATCTTGCGCTTGCTTACTATCTTTGTCAGACTCTACGCTTGCATGACGCCAGCTTAGCGTGGTACGTAGGTAGCTTTCTTGATAGCGCTGCTGGCGTACTTGGCGCTGCAAGCGAATCACATCTTGCGTCTCACTCATTTGCTCAGCTGATAACGGGCTGCTTTGGTCAGTTTCTTGACGCAATTGCTCTTGCACCGTACCGCCGCCTTGTTGTGATGCATTGGCAATAAACTGCGCATCTTCATTGGGCTGCATATTGTCCGTTAGCGCTTTGGCAACGTCTTGCATCAATCCGGCAGGATCTTGTCCCATCGAAAAACTGACGCCAAAAATTGTCACCGCATGCACGCTAACTGCAATGACAATCGCCATCGGCAAGCTGATATTGCGCTTGGGTGCTTGCGCTGAAAAATGGTAGCTTTGTGAATCTTTAATATACACCGCAGTTGGTCTCAGCTTATGAAATAAAGGCGGTCATCATTGACTTCCTCCCCTCCCTAAAGTGAAGGGATTCCTACCGCTAGACGCTCAAGCCCGAGCGCGAGAATGTTTTTTGCCGCATTAATATCGCGTTGATGAGTGACACCGCACTCGCAAAGCCATTCTCTGATTCCAAGACCTGCTCTACCTTTCGGACTGTTTTGGCGTGAGCCGCAACACGAGCAGGTTTGGGTGGTGTAACTTTCATTTACCTCATCATAATGGCAACCTGCGTTCTCGCATTTGTAGGTCAGTTGCCGCTTAACTTCAAACCAACCAGCGTCATAGACGGATTTGGCGAGTTTGCTTGAGGTGAATGATTTTGAGTGAAGCTTACCTACTATGATCGCATTATTATCTTTGACAAGTTTCGATGTAAACTTATGGATCAGGTCTTGGCGGGTGTTTTTAATCTTGGCATGAATTGCGCGAGCTCGCTTTTTATTGTTAGCCCTTTGAGCAATCCCTAGTTTTGGTGCGTATTTATGGGTTAATTTAGTTTGTAGCTTGACGCTATCACTGGTTGTCGCTGAATCCTTGCAACCCAAGTCAATACCAACCTGACTATCACCACACGCAGTTTTTGGGTATTCTTTAACGGTGACGCACGCATACCAAAGACCACGACTGTCCTGTACAAGCTCACAGGTATTAATGGTGTAGAGTGCTAAATTGTAGCTATCCCAAACGTCGATGGTCAGCTTTTTGCCTTTAGCAAGGCTAAATTGAATGATGGATTTGAGGCTTTTCTTTCCTGCCTTTTTGACGCCTAAATATTTTATCGCGGTATTTTTAAAAGGAATCCAACCAAGTGACTTGCGCTTAGCTTTGGGGTGGTTGGTACGCCAATTTAGCTTAGCTTTCTTGAATTGCTTTCGAGATTTAGCGTGGGTTTCGGTGATGGCTTGCAAGGTTTGACTGTGCAAATTCAAAAACTCACCACTGCCTTTTACATAAGTTGCAATATCATAAGCTGAAAAGAATTTGCCTGTTCGTTGCAAGTATTTGAAACTCAAATCATTGACGTAATTCCATACAAAGTTAACTGCGCCAGCCAATTTATTCAGCTGGTTTGCATGTTTGTCTTTGATGCGTAACTTGAGAGTTTTCATAGGATAGATTATAATTATTTATCTTATTCTACATTTGGTCTAATGTTATGTCAAACACATTAAGGCTTGGCAGACAGGTTGTTTACAATATCCATGTTCATTTGGTCTTTGTCACTAAATACAGAGGAAAAGTTTTTACCAAAGAGATATTGGACGAGCTGAGGTTGATATTAAATCAAGTCTGTCAGGATTTTGATGCGGAGCTAGTGGAATTTAATGGTGAGCAGGATCATGTTTACCTTTTGGTAAATTACCCGCCAAAAATCAGTGTTTCAGCGCTAGTAAATAGCTTGAAAGGTGTGTCCAGCAGAATGATTCGTAAAAAGAATTACGCATCCATCAATCAGCAGCTTTGGGGTGGCGCTCTGTGGTCGCCTAGTTATTTTGCATCAAGTTGTGGTGGTGCTTCAATTGATATCGTTAGGCAGTACATTGAACATCAGCAAGAAGTGCCTAGCTAAAAATGCCTTACATCCACGCCCTATAAGGACGTGGATGTAAGGCATTTTTTGATAAACGGCTTTGTCGACGCTTTAGGATGGATTGCCGTTATAGTGATACTTATATTAATATTTTGATACACCACCAATATTTTAAGTAACAATCTTGATATAGGCAGTCAGTGCAAAATAAAAAAGAGAATTTAAATTAAGCCGTGCTATTACGAGCAACGTATTTTTTTACAGCAACCATAAAGATAAGCTGATGAGTTATTGACGTTCATTTAGCCCGCCTCGTTTTTGCTATATACTGCTTGGTATCGGTCACGCTTTTATAACGATAAGGATAATAAGTTTGAGTAGCTTTAATAATATGAGTGACAACATTGATCATTCAGACAATTTTGATGACTTTTTTGAGAATCTCGGCTACCGCTTTGATGAATCATTCAGCGATGGTTGGGAGCGCCTGACCCAGTCTATTAAAGACTTATATAACCGTGCAACCGATAAGCTAGAAGATGAGCTGGCACTACCGCTGACCCAAGCCTATGTCAATGATGCGCTCAAAACCTATGTCACAGATAATGTCAAAGCCATCTTAGAGCTGCGTGTTGAGATACATGAAGAGTGGTTTCGCTTGTATTGCACGGTCGATACCGGTGGCATTTATGCCGAGGTAGCGAGTAACTTTCGTCTGGTACATGCGCAGCTCGATCGCAATGTACAGCGCTTTGTCTTTGGGCAACTGACCTATACCGATATCCTAAATTTGCGCTGCGAGTCCTTTCTTAAGCGTCAAGGTATCAAGCTGTTTATATGGTTCTGCCACCGCATCCTAAAAAAAGACCCACTGGGTTTTATCCTATCTTATATCGATGTTGCACGCGCAAAAAGCGAGATCATCTATATTGATATCAATCGTTGGCTAAAGAGTAATAAGAAAATCATCGGCATGCTACATAAGGCTCAAGTTAACTACGGTGAGCTTGAAGAAGAACAATTGATCTTAAAAGCGCAGATTAATTACCGTGATTTATTATCCTCAAACAGTAATGAAGATATTATCAGCGAAAAGGATGAGCCAGTACAATTTCAAGGTCCTATCCAACCGTCAGAGGAAACGAATGTTGCGAGCAATATTTAGGACGCCCTACGCTTTTGGCTGTAGATATCCAATCGCTTATAACTATCCTCTCATATAAAAAATGCTGTCTCCTATCAGACGGGAGTCTTCAAAAGACAGCATTTTTTTAAAATATCCGAAGATATGCAATTTAGGCACACTTTATAAGATTCGTTACCAGTAGTTTTCTACCGCAATATTGCCCTCTCCGCGCCGGTTCATCACCAGTCCTAAAGACTTTAACGTCTCTTTGGTATCTTCTACCATCTCTGGATTACCGCAGAGCATAACGTGCGTACTCTCAACATCTAAAGCTATACCCGCACGCTCTTGTAGCGTTCCATCTAACAGCAGTTTTGGCAGACGTTCTGTTAGTGCGCCCTCAACAGGCTCACGCGTAACAATCGGTATAAAGATTAATTTTGCCGGATGCTCAACCAAAGTACCAAAATTTTCTTGCAGATTTTTTATGGTATCAAGGTATGCAAGCTCCTCTATCGAGCGCGCGCTATATGCCAAGATAATATGCTCGTAATCTTCCCAAGTCTTCAAATCTTGTAGCATTGACAAGAAAGGCGCAAGACCCGTGCCAGTAGCAAGCAGCCATAAATCTTTTGGCAGTGGCTTTTGATAGCGCGCCAAGGTCAAAAAGCCAAATGGCATGGTATTGAGTAGCAGCTCATCGCCTACTTCTAAATGTTGCAGCTGTGAAGTAAACGCGCCATCAGGAATGACGATAGAGAAGAATTCTAATACCTCATCAAAGGGTGATGAGACAATCGAGTAAGCACGAAAGATATCTTCGTTTGGTGCTTCATTAGCGTTAATGTGATTCGCTTCATTCTGCTTATAGTAGTGTAACTGACTGGGGTTGACGCCCAAACGCACAAACTGCCCTGCAGTAAATTTAAAGCTACCAGGGCGGCTAACGGTAAAGCTAAACAAGTTTGGTGTCCAAGTGGTTTTGCTCAGCACGGTTACGGTTTGAATATTGTCGCTCATAGTAATGAATCACTTATATTTTATTAGCATTTGTCTTTATAAAAATGGGCCAACATAAAAAAGATGCGCCAAGCTTATCACAAAGCAGGCGCATCTTGTTTTTCCAACCGTAACAAGCAATAAGTAGTATGGATATAGCACTACTTATTTCAGCTTTTACTTTTTAGTGTTACCAAATACGAGCCAAGCTTGCCCATTCAATCATACTGTTTGGTAATACGCCAAAGAATAAGATGATCGCTGTGACGGCGATGACCATGATACCACCGGTACGTAGACCCCACTGTTTTGAGACGTCAAATTCAATAAACTGTTTTGGACGCTTAAATAATGTGAGTAAAACGCGCAAGTAATAAAACAAGCCAATCGCACTACCGAGGATAATCATCGCTGCCAAGAACCAGTTGGTACCCTGTACCGCCGCAAGAATAGCAAACAGCTTGGTGATAAAGCCTGCGGTTAATGGGATACCGGCTAGAGACAGCATCATGATGGTCATGACACCAGTCAATACCGGACGACGCCAAAACAGCCCTTGATAATGGGTCAATTCATCGGCTTCACCAGACAGACGATACGGGCTCGACATCAAAGTGACTACACCAAAGGCACCAATAGAGGTAAAGGCATAAATCGCCATATACATGCTAGAGATACTATCAGCGGCGGAACCAATGCTTACGATAACAATTAACACATAACCCATATGGGCAATCGATGAATAACCAAGTAAGCGTTTGAGACTGGTTTGGCGTACCGCAAGTAAGTTACCCAGCAAGATCGACAAGGTTGCCATAACCATTAGCAGCATTTGTACGGATGGCAATGCCAGTAGCGAGGTATCGATTAAGAAGCGTACGGCCAGTGCCATCATCGCCACTTTTGATACGGACGCTAAAAAGGTCGCGATAGGAGCAGGTGCGCCTTCATAGACATCGGGCGTCCAGATATGAAACGGAGCTGCCGAGAGCTTAAAGGCGATACCAAACATCATCATCGCCGCGCCAAGGATCAATAATGGCGACTCAAACGTATCGCCCAAGGTTAAGCTAATAGGCTTAAATGCCAACGAGCCAACTTCGGCATAAATAAATGCCATACCCATCAGCAGCGTTGCTGACGCTGTCGCTGATAGCACCAAGTACTTCAGCCCCGACTCAAGCGACTGGTTGCGCATATAGGTATATGCCAGCATGCCATATAGCGGTATTGATAGCATTTCAAGACTCATAAAGAACGATGCCAAGTGCTGGGCGCAAACCATAAGTAGCGCACCAACTGTTGATAGCAGCATCAGTAAATACAGCTCTTCTTTATGATCTTTTAAGTCAGCCAAATAAGCATAAGACAACGTACAACATGCCAAGGCACAGATAAAGACAATCACCATATTAAACTGAGCAAAGTTATCAATGACAAATAACTGCTCAGCGGCTGGCACCAGCGTGCCACTATCGATGATACCTGCCATTTGCCCAAGCAAAATAAACAGACCGATATTGAGACCGATGACCGAAATCGTACCGGTCACCATATGTGAGCGCTTCATCGTGATGGCAATCATCACCACCAATACTGTAATAACTACCGCAATGATTGGTGCATAAGGCAGTAGCCCCATCAAATCATTCATCGTAAAATCGTTCATGACTTAACGTGCCTCCATTGCATCAAGCAGCTGCGAGGCATCTACTTGGGTTACTTGACTATATAAATAAGCGTTATTGATCCACTGCATCGCATGACTTGAGGTATCAAGGAATGGCTGTGGATACAGTCCAAGCCAGACCAAGCCTGCCGCTAGCATCAATAGTAATGACAGCTCACGCTTGCCCAAATCCTTTAATGGACGCGTCGGCAGACCATGAGACTTGGTTTCTTTTAATGCCACTTCTTTAATATTATTGGTCCCAAATAATGCTTTATGAATCAAAATAAGAGAGTATAAACCCGCCAATACCAAGCTAAAGGTAGCTAAGACTACAAATACCGGATAATCAGCAAAAGCGCCAAATAAGATTAAAAACTCACCAATAAAGTTACCTGTACCCGGAATACCCAGTAAGGCGGCACAGAAGAACATCAAGATCGGCGCGTAATAGCGGAACTGACCCCACATACCACCCATCAAGGTCAAATCACGTGTGTGCAGACGCTCATATAACTGCCCTGCCATAATAAACAGTGCCGCTGAGCTTAGACCATGGGCCAACATCTGAATCATCAAACCTTGCAAGCTGAGTAAGGTTCCTGCATAAATGGCCAAGACCACAAAGCCCATGTGCGAGATACTGGTGTAAGCAAGCAAGCGCTTCATATCGGTTTGCATAAAGGCAAGCCATGCACCATAGAAGATACCAATGGTACCCAAGGTCATAGCAATCGGCGCAAAATCTTGTGACGCTGCTGGAAATAATGGCAAGACGAAACGAATCAAGCCGTAAGCGGCAGTCTTAATCAAAACCCCTGCTAAATCCACTGAACCTGCGGTTGGTGCTTGCGCATGCGCATCAGGTAACCAGCCATGGAATGGAATAATTGGTAACTTCACGGCAAAGCCAATAAAGAAGCACAGCATGATCGGATATTCCCAGCCACCAAGTGAGGTGCCGAGTAAGTCATTATAATTAAAGCTGACCACCCCTTTTTGGGCATAGCTAATAATGACCAATATCAAAATACCAACGAGCATGATTAGCCCAGATGCTTGGGTATAAATAAAGAACTTGGTCGCTGCGTATTCTTTGGTTTTGCCAACCACATCATGACCCCAAAGTGCGATCAAGAAATAGATAGGAACCAGCATCATCTCCCAAAAGAAGAAGAATAAGAACAAATCAATGGCGAGGAAAACCCCAATGACGCCGCCCAAGCTCCAGAGCAAGTTTAGATGGAAGAAACCAACGCGGCGCTGAATCTCATTCCACGAACAAGCGACGGCAGCAATACCGAGTAGCCCTGTTAAGGCAACCATCATCAGTGATAAACCATCTAACGCTAAGTGGAAGCTGATACCAAAGCTCGGTATCCACGGCACACTAAATTCAGCGACCCAAGGTGCATTTGCGTCTGGCGCAATGACTTGCTGACTCATGCCACTAAAGTCACCCTGCTGCCAAAGTACCAATGACAAAGCAAAGGTCAACGTCATACCAAGCAAAGCAATCCAGCGCGGCAAGCGTTTATTAAAGCGTTCAACCAGCCAACATAGCAATCCTGCAATAAAAGGAATGGCGATTAATGCTGGTAGCATCCACGTTTGTTGTAACTCAATCATCTTATACCACCGTCATCATTACCAGCACGAGTAACACAGCCATACCCAAGCCAAAGCTTGCAGCATAACCTCGAAGTGACCCTGTTTGCGTCGCAGACAATACCTTATTGCCCGCTGATGCCAGCTTAGGCAATAACAGCCACGTTTTATCGATAGGGTCGGCTTTAAATAAGCGGCCGATGAACAAAAAGGGTTTTACAAAAACTATATCGTATAGCGCGTCAAAGCCCATACCGTGATAGCACCAATGATATAGCGCCCCGCCAATACGTGTACGCTTAAAGCTGGTCAGCAGTCGACCTTTATTAACGACATATAATAGCGCCGCGAGGATCAAACCTGCTGCCATCGCACCCATGGCGATAAACTCAGCGGTATGCTTACCATGTGCTTGACCAGCCACTTCTAATAAGTGCCCAACGCTCTCCGGCAATACGCCTTGCAATGGCGGCGTGATAAATGCGCCCACTGCGGTTGATAAGACTAGCAACACACTAAGTGGCAGCCAGTAAGACACGCCAGATAATTTGTGTGCATGGGTTTTTTCTTCACCAAAGAAGATAATCCAAATCATACGGAAGGTATAAATCGCAGTTAAGAAAGCACCGAAGACGCCCATATAAAATAAGACCATATGACCGGTTGCATAACTTTCCCACAGAATCGCTTCTTTTGAATAAAAACCAACGGTGACCCAAGGTATCGCAGCAAGCGCGCCGCCACCAACGATATAACACCAAAATACCAAAGGAATCTTTTTGCGCAAGCCGCCCATTTTAAAGATGTTTTGCTCATGATGTACCGCAAGTATCACCGCACCTGATGATAAGAATAGCAAGGCTTTAAAGAAAGCATGCGTCATCAGATGGAAGATAGCCCCTTGCCAGGCACCAACGCCGAGTGCTAAGAACATATAGCCGATTTGGCTCATGGTCGAATAAGCAAGGATACGTTTGATATCTGTTTGTACCAGCGCACAAAATCCAGCAACGACGAGCGTCAATGCACCCACTGCCCCAACCCAGTACAACAATACGCCAGGTGTCAGGATAAACAATGGATGCAGACGGGCAATCAGATAAACACCAGCGGTAACCATAGTCGCTGCGTGAATCAATGCCGATACGGGTGTTGGACCTGCCATTGCATCCGCAAGCCACGTATGTAATGGTAGCTGCGCTGATTTACCCATCGCACCACCAACGAGCATCATAGTAGTCAAAATCATCGTTGGGTTATTAATATCAAATATTTCCGGGGCACGGGCAATAATCTCTTGAATATTAAGGGTGCCAAATTCGCGGAATAATAAAAATAAACCAAAGGCTAAGAACACATCACCAACGCGGGTGACGGTAAAGGCTTTAATCGCCGCCCGACCATTAGCGCGGTCTTGATAATAAAAACCAATCAAAAGGTACGAACAGATACCGACGCCTTCCCAGCCAAGATAGAGCAAGAACAAGTTATCCGCTAATACCAGTAATAGCATACTGGCGACAAATAAGTTCATATAGCTAAAGAAGCGTGCAAAGCCCGTCTCACCTTTCATATACCATGCGGCAAACAGGTGAATTAAAAAGCCGATACCGGTAATCACACCCGTCATCGTCAATGCTAAGCCATCAAAGCTTAAGCCAAAACTTGGCGCGAAATCCCCAACTTGGAACCATGTCCATAGTGGCATCTCGATGACCGTACCAGCAGGGTTGCTGGTTAAAAAGGTATAGCTGACAATCAGCGTACAAAGTGCTGATAGCAGCATGCTACCGACACCGACAATCGCTGCTACCTGCTCGCTTAACTTATCGCGCATAAAGGCTAAAATCAAAAAGCCAACGAGCGGGAATATAAAGGTTAATGGTAATAAACTCATGACATCATCCTTTCATCTCATTGGCGCTATCGACATCGAGATGCCCACGCTGATGATAAAACCGCAATAATATTGCCAAACCAATGGCTGCCTCTGCTGCTGCTAGGGTCAAGATAAAGATAAACATAATCTGCCCATCTGGATCGACCCAGCGGCTACCTGCGACCACAAATGCCAGTGCCGCCGCATTCATCATGATCTCAAGGCTCATGAGCATAAATAAGAAATTACGCCGTACCATGACACCGCACAGACCAATAGCAAATAAGATACCTGCCAATATCAGTCCATGACTCATGGGTATCAGACCCAGTACATTTTGCGCCTCAGCAACTGGCTGCACTAAGCCTGCTACTTCATGGGCAAACGGCACATTGGCAACCTCTTGTGCCACGCTTGCTGCTAGTACCATCAGTCTGACTCCTTGCGCGTGACTTTATTCATACCTGCTTTCATACCAACATAGTCAAGCGGGTCGACGTCGTTATATTCGTATGGTTTTGCCATCTTTACTGCATCGTGACTGGTATGCGGGCTATCGTTTTCATAGAGCTCAATACTGCCGACATTTGGATTGGCGACTAAGCTGTCGTTACCGACAATCTCATCATCGATAGCTTCTTTACCTAAATGGTAAGCCGCAACCAAGGCCGCAAGTAGTAGCAATGCTGCCACTTCTATCAACATAATATATTTGGTAAATAAAACCGTACCTACGGCTTTGGCCGAAATCGTCGTACCGCCTATCATGGCCGCCTCATTATGACCCATACCAATCATCGCATATAGCACGACCGCGATGATAATCGTTAGCCCCGTCGGTATCGCCCAAGTACCCGCATCAAGCCAGCGCTCTTCACGCTCATCATTACGCATGCCTAAATTTAGCATCATGATAACGAAAACGAATAGCACCATAATGGCACCGGCGTAAACGACGATTTCGAGCGCTCCAGCGAACGGCGCACCCAAGATAAAAAATATGCCAGCGATTGCCAATAGCGACACAATCATCGATAAAATAGCGTGTACCGGATTGGCTTGGGTTACCACGCGCAAGCTAGCAAATATTGCCACCGCTGCCAGTGAGTAAAACCCTGCCAATTCAGGATGGTTCAAAATATTCATCATGGTAGCAAACTCCTTAGATCAATCGGTGCCGCTTCATTTTGCGCCGCGCCTTTTGGTTTATCTGCTACCGCCATTCCTGACACGCGATAATAGTTATAATCAGGATATTTACCCGGTCCTGAAATCAGCAAATGCTCTTTCTCATAAACCAAGTCTTGACGTACGTACTCGCCCATCTCAAAGTCAGGCGTCATCTGAATCGCCGTCGTTGGACACGCTTCTTCACACAAGCCACAAAAGATACAGCGCGAAAAGTTAATACGGAAAAACTCTGGATACCAGCGCCCATCTTCGCGCTCTGCTTTTTGCAGTGAGATACAACCAACCGGACAAGCGACCGCACACAAGTTACAAGCAACGCAGCGCTCATCACCGTCAGGGTCACGCGACAATATAATGCGTCCACGAAAGCGCGGCGGTACAGGAACAGGTTCCTCAGGATAAAGAATGGTATCGCGCGGTCTGATGGCGTGGCTATTGACCATCCACATACTGCGGACAATGGTAAAAATACCAATGACCGTCTTTTTTATAGTAGTAAACATGGATTATTATCCTTATCAGCTTTACTCTCGTTCATCAGTGATGGCTAGTAACGATTATAACGTTGGAGAAAAAATCAAAATGACCGCAGCAGTAACTAGAAGATTAATCAAGGTTACCGGCAGACAGACTTTCCAGCCAAAGTTCATCACCTGATCATAGCGCGGACGCATGAGTGAGCCTCGAGCCAAAATAAACATGGTCATAAAGAATAACGTCTTAATCATGAACCAAAAAGCTGGTGGAATAAATGGAATATCTAAATTAAACGGCGCAAGCCAACCACCAAAAAACAGGCAGGTCATCAAGGCAGAAATCAATACGACGTTGACGTATTCCCCGATAAAGAACATACCGAACTTCATACCAGAATATTCAACATGATAGCCTTCAGCAAGCTCTTGCTCGGCTTCTGGCTGATCAAATGGATGCCTATGGGTAACCGCAACACCAGCAACGACAAAGGTTAAAAAGCCAAAGAACTGCGGGATAATATACCAGCCGTCAATTTGCGCCTCGACAATGGCGCGTAGATTAAATGAGCCGGTTAAGGCAACCACACCCATTAATGACAAACCTAAAAACACTTCATAACTGATGGTTTGCGCCGCAGAACGAAGGCCGCCGAGTAGCGAAAACTTATTAGCAGACGCCCAGCCACCAAACATCACCGCATAAACCGCAATACCTGCCATGGCAAAGAAGAATAAAATACCGATATCCCAATCAGCAACGCCAAGGGATGGCGAGATAGGAATAATGGCAAATGACGCCAGTGCGGTAAACATCGCCACCGCTGGCGCCAAGGTAAACATAAACTTATCGGTAAAGTTTGGTGTCCAATCTTCTTTAAAGAAGATTTTGAGCATATCGGCAACCAACTGCAGCGAACCAAACGGTCCGACACGGTTTGGACCATAACGGTCTTGCCAAAGTGCGAGCATCCGGCGCTCATAAACAATCATCAAAGCGGCGACAATAACCACCACCAAAAAGATAACCAGCGATTGTACGACCATAAAAAGTATTGACCAAGTATCAAAGGTCATCATACCAGCCAAAAAGCTTGGCACATCAGGGATAATACGAGTCACTTGCATATTACACCTCCTGTATGGTCGGCGCGCTGCTTACGGGCGCTGCGTGATTATTGTTATTTTCAGCATTATTTGAAGCGCTGTCAGTTGCCATGCTACCCATCATTGTCACTGGTGCATCGACTTTTCGTACCGACGCGGGCATTGATGGATGGATGATGCTTACCTGACCAACCGGATAACCAATACAGCCTTCTGCTAAGTAACCAACAAGCTCAACGGGCAGCGTGATTTGCTGCTTATCAATCTCAATCGCCAGATAATCACCGGCAGCGATATTCCACTCTTTGGCATCATCAACCCCCACGCGCCATGCAGCGATAGGTAATTGCTCCGCAACGATTGGACTACGCGATGCCATCATTGAGCTGGCATAGATATTATAGATAGGTACTAGCTTAGCTTGTCCTTGCTGCATATCTGTCGTGGCTGTAGACATCGCTTCTGGAGCAATATATTGACGCGTTGGCAAGCGCTCTAGCTGATCAAATAAGCGTATACCCGGATCACCGTTGACTAGATGTCCACCGACTTTATCTTGGTATTTATTCCACGCTTGCGGTGAGTTCCAACCAGCAGATTGCGCAAAAGGAATCATCGAGCTTGGCGTTTGCTTACCGCTATAGCCTTCCATTGAAAAAGTTAAGCCAGTATCCAAATCTTTTGGCTGCATCGGCTCATGGACAGAGATTGGCGCGCGCATCGCGGTACGACCTGAGTAACGACGTGGCTGACGGGCAATTTTTAGACCCGTCATCCGGTAATCGGCTTCAGGTGCTGCTTCTTTAATACCCGCAAGCTTAGGATGGGTCGCGATCAGTGCGTTGATCACATCATCAAGCTGTGTCCAGTCAACATCACGCCCTTCTAAACTACTGTGCACAGCATGCAACCAGCGCCAGCCTTCTTTGATGCTACTTAGCGGATGATAGTATTCGTTATCATAAACTTGGAAGAAGCGCTGCGCACGACCTTCGCTTGAGACAAGCGTCCCATCGGCTTCAGCAAAGCTTGCCGCTGGCAATACGATATCGACATCTTTATGCCAATCAAGTAATTGATGGTCTAACGCAATGACGGTTTTATCGGTCAATAACTGCGTTAATTTATGCGCATCAATCGCATCGGTTAGCTGATTTTCAGCGACGATAACCACATCAAAATCCGTCGCTAATAACTCTTCGACCGATTGACCACCAAGCATACAGACCCCGATACTATTGGCATCTGTCACTGCTAGATAAATACCCGCTTGTGCATGGTACTGTTTATCCACTTCTTTTAGCTCAAGTTTGCTTGCAGGCTCGCGCTCGACATCGTCTTGTGCTTCAGTATTGACACCTGTTTCAGGCTTGTTCGGTTTGGCTGACAGATCTTTATCTTCTGTTTGCCGCGCTGTTGCTGCTTGCGCTTCGGCTGCTGCTACCTTGGCGTTATGCGCCTCAACTTGATATTGCTCAGTGGCTTTGATCGCAGTACGTTTGTGACTCAATGCTTGAGTAATTTGCGCCGCAGCTTCTATTAAAGCTGTTGATGATAAGCTACTGCCTGAGACGACTAATGGTTTATCCGCTTGGATTAAATCATAAGCAATCTGCTTTGCCAACGCTTGCATAGGGTCAGTATTAACATTGGTATCAGAATCTTGCTCACTAGTTTGCGGGTCAATAATTTTGCTTAAATCATCAGCAAAATTAGCAATCTCGTCCGCAACTTTAAAACCAAGCTTCGTGATATCTTCCGGTGTCGCAACGACGCTTACTTTACTAATATCTTCCAGTTTGGTCTGAGTCACATCGATGATATAGACGGGGCTTTGTACACCTTGACCAATACGTTTAACAGGCTCAGCCAACCAAGGCTGCGTTTTGGTCGCCGCCGCCATTTTAAGTGCTTCATTTTTTGCCGCTTGACGGATAGAAAGTGCCACGCGTGATGAGGTTTGAGTGATATCTTCACCCAAAATCAATACCGCATCATGGCTTTCGATATCAGTCATACTTGGGTTATAAATACCTTCCGTGCTCAGCACTTCGATACATTTATTGACCAGTGTTTGCTGCTGATGATTGAGACCAGTTGAGAAATTCTCAAAGCCGACCATGTTTTTTAGCGCAAAGTTAGTCTCAAGGCTGGCACGTGGTGAGCCGATACCGATGACTTTTTTATCTTTGATACGCTTGATGGTTTCATCAAGAGCATAATCGATATTAATTTTGACATGTTTATCATTGATACGTTCAAGCGCTTGGGTTGGACGATCTTCACGATTGACATAGCCATAACCAAAACGACCACGGTCACATAAGAAGTAGCGGTTGACTTCACCGTTATAGCGGTTTTCGATACGGCGCAGCTCACCATAGCGCTCACCAGCTGAGATATTACAACCCGCTGAGCAGCCATGACAGATACTAGGCGCATACTGCATATCCCACTTACGGTTATAGCGATCTGAGTGGGTCTTGTCCGTAAACACACCGGTTGGACAGACTTCGGTTAAGTTACCTGAGAACTCACTTTCAAACTGACCGTCTTTATCACGACCGAAATAGACGCGATTATTAGAACCATAGACGCCTAAATCTTCACCGCCAGCATAGTCTTTATAAAAACGCACGCAGCGATAACAAGCGATACAGCGGTTCATCTCATGGGCGATAAAAGGCCCAAGCTCTTGGTTATGATGGGTACGCTTGGTAAAGCGATAGCGACGGCGGCTATGACCTGACATATAAGTCATGTCCTGCAAATGACAATGGCCACCCTCTTCACAGGTTGGACAGTCATGTGGATGGTTAGTCATGAGTAGCTCAACCATCGACTTACGGAAGGCTTTTGCTTCATCATCGGTGACCGAGATGTACATATCATCGCCTGGGGCAACCATACATGACATCACCAGACGACCGCGACCCGCTTCCATATCTTCTTTAGACTGGTATTGCTTAACCGCGCACTGACGGCAAGAGCCGACCGAACCTAAGGCGGGGTGATAACAAAAATACGGCACATCAATGCCGAGTGACAAACATGCTTGTAGCAAGTTGTCCGCGCTATCTACTTCGACAGTGGTTCCATCAATATGTATGACTGCCATGCCGCTCTCCTTATTTCACGTCTAGCTGTTGACTGGCTGCCGCATCAATGACATCTTCACCGACCGCCTGCGCAATTTTTTGATCAAACTCAGGGCGAAAATATTTTATCGCACTCATCAGTGGTTCCATCGCACCGGGCGCATGGGCACAGAAAGTTTTACCAATCCATAAATCTCGGGTTAAGCCTTCTAGTTTTTCAACATCGCCAATCTGCCCTTCACCATCATTGATAGCGGTCAGCAATTTAACGCCCCACGGCAGGCCATCACGGCAAGGGGTACAAAAACCACAGGACTCACGTTGGAAGAAAATCTCAAGGTTACGTACGAGTGGCACCATATCTTGCTCTTCATCGACCACCATTAAAAGACCTGTACCCATACGGCTACCGGATTTTTGAATGGTGTCAAAGTCAACGACGGTATCTAAGTGCTCAGCGGTTAAAAAGTCAGTAGAGGCACCACCTGGTAGCCACGCCTTGAGAGTGCGCCCTTCCTGCATACCACCGGCGAAATCTTCGATAATCTCGCGTGCGGTATAACCAAATGGTAACTCCCATAGACCTGGGTCATTGACCAGACCTGAGCACCCAAATAGCTTAGTACCTGGGGTTTCGACCACGCCTTTAGCTTTTGGCAGGTCTTGATACCACTTGCTACCATGCAAGATAATCGCTGAAACGTTATGTAAGGTCTCAACGTTATTGACAACTGTTGGACGACCCCATGCGCCAGCCACCTGTGGAAACGGTGGTTTGGTACGCGGATTAGCTCGGCGACCTTCTAGGCAGTTAATCAATGCAGTCTCTTCACCGCAAATATAACGACCAGCGCCGGTATGCACATGCAAATCAAAACTAAAATCTGTGCCTAAGATATTGTCGCCGACCAAATTATTGGCACGTAGCTCTTCAAGAGCCGCGCTTAAACGCTCGGCTGCTAAAATATATTCACCGCGGATAAAGATATAACCAGCGGTTGCACCGATGGCGTAAGCAGAAATCAGCATACCTTCGATAAGTTGTAGCGGCAAACGCTCCATCAAGAGACGGTCTTTAAAAGTGCCCGGCTCCATCTCATCAGCATTACAGACGAGATAACGTGGTCCACCATCGGGCTGTGCCATCAATGACCATTTGATACCGGCTGGGAAACCTGCGCCGCCGCGACCTTTGACCACTGCTTCTTTGATGGTATTTAAGGTAGCATCTGGTGACTGGTTTAAAGCTATTTTTAGCGCTTCAAAACCGCGTAGTGATTCATAAGTAGCCAAATCAAGCACTGCATCATGATGCGCTAGGCGCCATGTTAAAGGCTTGGTTTCACTAGTCGCTGTGGCTTTGTCACCATAGATAGGAATACGCTGCTCATTGAGCTGACTTGGCGCTTGACCTTGGTTACGACAAGCAATCTGCTCTGAAATACTTAAACTCATGGATATGCCTCCAGCAATTGAGCAACATCGGTCGGCTGCACAGGACCATAAGTGTGCTCATCAATCAATACCGCCGGACCCTTGTCGCAGTTACCCAAACAGCAGATCGGCAATAGAGTAAAACGACCATCAGCCGTTGTTTGACCATAGTCGATACCGAGCTGCGCTTTTAATTCAGCTGCCAGCGCTTCATAGCCTGTCAAATAACAAGCGACCGAATCACAAACAAGAATCACATGGCGACCGACCGGTTGACGATAAATACGGTTAAAGAAGGTGGCTACCCCATCCATATCAGTCATTGGCACATTAAGGATATTGGCAATGGCATTGACCTGCGCATCATCGACCCAGCCGTTACGCTTTTGCACAATTTTTAGGGCATCGAGTGACGCTGCCCGTGGATGCGGATAATGATGCATATACTCATGGATAGCCGCAATTTCTTCAGCGGTTAAGATACTTGCCACATCTACTTTTGGCATTTTATCGGAAACAATTTTCATAATCTTTTTCTTTCCTCACTCAGCCCACTGTTTAAGCTTATGGCGTAATAACAGCGTTTTGGTGTGCCAGTTTGGCAATAATATATGAATAAACTTGTATTACTTTTAACATCTATGGCGTTAGCGATCACAATCCGCCATCACAATATCAATCGATGCCAAATACATAATGGCATCGGATACCAGTGAGCCATTAATGACCGATGGCATCTGCTGCAGGTGGGCAAATGTCGGCGTACGGATACGGGTACGATAACTCATTGTCGCTTTGTCTGAGGTAATGTAATAGCTGTTAAGACCTTTGGTCGCCTCCACAATCGTCGTACATTCGCCCGCTGGCATGACAGGACCCCAAGAGACAGAGAGGAAGTGATTAATCAAGGTCTCAATATCGTTCAAGGTACGGTCTTTTGGTGGCGGTACGGCCAATGGGTGATCGGCCTTATAAGGACCTTGCGGCATATTATCCATACACTGACGGATAATACGTAACGACTGGCGCATCTCTTCAACTTTTACCATACAGCGATCATAAGCATCGCCGTTGTAGCCGACTGGCACTTCAAAATCGTAGTTCTCATAGCCCATATACGGGCGCGCTTTACGTAAATCAAAATCCAAACCTGTGGCACGTAAGCCTGCGCCAGTAACGCCCCAAGCAAGTGCTTGCTTGGTATTATATTGTGCAACACCTTGAGTACGACCTTTAAGCACGCTGTTTTGTAGTGCCGCTTTGACATACTCATCCAAGCGTTTTGGCATCCAATCTAAGAACTCGCGAACCAGACGCTGCCAGCCGCGTGGCAGATCAGCCGCCGTACCGCCGATACGGAACCAAGCAGGATGCATACGATAGCCAGTGACGGCTTCGATAACGTCATAGGCTTTTTGACGATCGGTAAACATATAGAATACTGGCGTCATACCGCCAGCATCCTGAATAAAGGTACCGACAAACAGCAAGTTATTGGTAATACGGAAGAACTCGCTCATCATCACGCGAATGGTTTCAGCACGCGGTGGAATGGTGATACCGGCAAGCTTTTCAACCGACATGATATACGGTAGCTCATTCATCACACCGCCGAGATAATCGATACGGTCGGTATAAGGAATAAATGAGTGCCACGTTTGGCGCTCAGCCATCTTTTCGGCGCCGCGATGGTGATAGCCGATATCTGGGATACAGTCGACAACTTCTTCACCATCAAGCTGCAAGACCAAACGGAATGCACCGTGAGCAGATGGATGGTTAGGACCGATGTTCAAGAACATAAAGTCTTCGTCACGACCCGAGCGTTTCATGCCCCACTCTTCAGGGACAAAGCGCAGGTTTTCTTGCTCATATTGCTGCTTAGCCGTATTCAAAAAATACGGGGTAAACTCAGTCGCCCGCGCATGATATTCTTTACGTAGCGGATGCCCTTCCCAGTATTTTGGTAATAAAATACGGGTTAAATGCGGATGTCCGCTAAAAGCAATACCAAACATATCCCACACTTCACGCTCATACCAGTTGGCATTTGGCCAAATTTTGGTCGCGCTTGGCACATTGAGATCGTCTTCACTTAGTGCCACCTTGATACGCACATCGCTATTACGCTCAAGCGACATCAAGTGATAAAACACCGTAAAGTCACTGTCAGGCAAACCTTGGCGATGCTGGCGCAGGCGCTCATCTATCGCTGATAAGTCAAAGAGCATGACATAAGGCTTTGGCAATTTGCGCAGGTATAAGAGAACGTCTAATAAATCAGCACGCGCCACCCACACCGTTGGAATCTCATCAACCGTGTGCTGCACCACAAACTTACCAGCATATTTTTCTTCCAGCTCTTTGATAACTGCTGGGATAGGCTTGATCTTATCCATGTTGTTAGGATCTGTGTTTTCAACTACCGTGACCATGAATGATGTCTTCCTTCATTAATCATAACTGAGCTATAGTAAATATAACTGAGCAATGATAAGCGTACGTGCACTTCTAAGAGTTATGAACCACTAAACCAAACCGCTTAACTAAATACTATCTGGGCTACGTAAGTTTTTCACAGCGATACGATCTGCTTGCTTACGGTCACGTTCAGGCGTCATTTGCGGCTGATAGATACCCTGCTCATTGACATGAATACCCAGCGGACGACGCTCTTTCGTAATCGACTCTTGCAGTAGCATCAAACCTTGAATCAAGGCTTCTGGACGCGGCGGACAACCGGGTACATAAACATCAACAGGGATAATTTTATCCACGCCTTGCACCACTGAGTAGATGTCATACATACCGCCCGAATTGGCACAAGCACCCATAGAGATGACCCATTTTGGCTCAAGCATCTGCTCATATAAGCGCTGAATAACCGGTGCCATTTTGACAAAACAAGTACCAGCGACAATCATCACATCTGCCTGACGAGGCGAGGCGCGAATAACTTCGGCACCAAAGCGTGATAAATCATGAACGGCAGTTAAGGTAGTGGCATATTCGACATAACAGCATGAGGTACCAAAGTTAAATGGCCACAGTGAGTGCTTGCGTCCCCAGTTTGCTGTTGAATGAACAAGGTCTTCAAGACGACCCATAAAGACGCTTTTATTGACTTCGTCTTCAAGCGGATCATTGACCGTTTGAGTGGTCTGTGCAGGATAGACATCTGCATCAGGGTTGGCTTTTGTTAATGTGTATTTCATAACATACAACCTTTATTTTAAGCGACACATGGCAGTCAAATTGCCATTAAGCGCGCCATAACTTCCATTATGAATAAGTGATCATGCTCAAATCAGGCTATAACAATATAGCGATAGCGAGCAGCAATTAGCGTTCTACCCTACTGTTTTGTGCAGACGTAGCAAAATCCACAGAAGTAACATTACCTGTGGTATTAATATGATCGATATTCTGCAAATGACGACGATTGGTCTCAATATTGTTTGAGACATTGATCTGACCTGATGACTGCGCAGGCACCTTACCTGTTGGGTCAACCATCAGCTCATCAACGCCATCAAATCTCGTGATATCTGCCAAATTAAAGCCTGCCGGAGCCGCATGTATGCGAGGTTTTCTGCGGCGTTTATCAGCAGGTGCCCAGTTCATCGCGCCCAGACTAAGCTCGTATATTAAACCAATAATCAAGATGGTGATAAATATCGCAGCGGCAGCAAAGCCAAGCCAGCCTGCTTCACGAACAGAGACAGCATAAGCGTATAAATATAGGGCTTCTAAATCAAAAATAACGAAGAAGATTGCCACCAAATAGAATTTGGCAGACAAACGAATACGGGCGCTGCCAGCTCCGACAACACCCGCTTCAAATATCTCTTCTTTTTGTGAGCCTTGAGAGCGACCGCCAAGTAAACGCGGAACGACCAGCATAAATACAACTAGCCCAATGGCGGCTAAAATAAAAGCGATTGCTGACCAATTAAAAGCAGACATGATAATACGTGCTCCTCACCCAATCGAGTGTCAAGCGCACCGCACATAATCACAATAGTGACAATGGCGACAGGCACAATGCAGACGAAAACACAAAGCAACTGTCATTGAGTCACTTTAGTTGAGTAAATTTGTTTAAATAACTCAGTGATTAGGACAAATCAGTGACTATTACAGCTACTGTGCTGGTAATAACCAATTATCAAGCTTATTGACGACGATGTCAGACGTGACCAACTGCAGATTGCGCCATGCGGCGGCTAATGGCTGGTCGCCTAACGCATCTTCTAACAACGTAAGATCAACGTATTAAATCAATATCATATTTGAGTGGTTATTTAATTGATTTAATAGCTCATTACACGTGGTCAACAATGACGTGACAACTGGCATAAATTATTTACGTACTATACGCATATCGGCAATCAAAAGCTAGTTTTTAACTGCATTGAACGGTCATTTTCTCTGCAAAAAAAGGATGTTTTTTTTAATATAAACTATGATATAGACGTTACCTTATATTAAGCCCAAATCCGCATTTCAAAATAGGCGCTGGGATATATAGTGTAAGTCACGAAAACCAAACGCTTTTTTACTCAGTATCCCTCTTTCAACTCCTCACCCAAAGATAGGGTTTTTGCTTTATAATGACCCACCGAATTCTATGGTCGTTTTGATGACGGCACTTATGATTAATTGTCACAAAATATTAACTGCTATAAGCTTAGCTAGCGGATGGATTGAATAGTCCTATCAACGCCAGCTTTTTTTGCTTTTTGTCTTATGTCTTACAGGTCACCTTATGAGTCAACTTAATCCCAAACAAACCGAGGCCATGCTCTACGTATCCGGTCCATTGCTTGTGCTAGCAGGTGCCGGCTCCGGTAAGACGTCGGTGATTACCCGTAAGATTGCCTATCTCATCGAAGAATGTAACATGCCAGCTGAGCGCATCACCGCAGTAACCTTTACCAACAAAGCGGCACGTGAGATGAAGGCGCGGGTCAGTAAACTGTTGCCGAGTGAAAAAACTCGCGGGCTCACGGTCTCGACCTTCCACCAATTTGGGCTACAGTTTTTACGTTATGAGCTGATACATACGCCATTGAAAGGCAACTTCTCCATCATGGACAGCGATGATAGCAAGCGTTTGCTGATGGAGCTGATGATGCGTGACAACTTAAGCGGCGCTGAAAGCCGAGAGCTGGTCGGCAAAGCAATCAAGATGATCTCTGATTGGAAAAACGATCTGATTGAACCTGATAAGGCGATGGAGACGTTGGACGATCCAGAAGAGATGATTTTTGCCACCCTCTATGCACTATATGAGCGCAATTTGCGTGCTTATAACGCCGTTGATTTTGATGATTTGATTGTATTGCCGACCAAAATATTACGTGAAAATAGAGAGCTGCGTGATAAATGGCAAAACCGTATTCGTTATTTACTGGTCGATGAATACCAAGATACCAATACCGCCCAGTACGAGATGATTAAGTATCTGGTCGGTCCACAAGGGCGCTTTACCGTCGTAGGCGATGACGACCAATCTATCTATGCGTGGCGCGGTGCTAAGCCTGAAAACATGGCGCTGCTCAAAGAAGATTTTCCAAAACTTAAAATCGTCATGCTTGAGCAAAATTACCGCTCAACCACCCGTATCTTGACCTCTGCCAACGCCGTTATCACCAACAATGAGCATTTATTTGAAAAGAAGCTTTGGTCAGATAAGGGTCAAGGCGAAAAAATCCGCATTATTAACTGCCGTAATGACGACGATGAATCAGAGCGGGTGGCAAAAGAGATTGTCACGCATAAGCTGCGTTTCGGTAATGAGTGGGAGCAATACGCCGTCCTTTATCGCAGTAACTTTCAGGCGCGCATGCTAGAGGCACAACTTCGTCAATTGCAAGTGCCTTATAAGCTATCAGGTGGTCAGTCGTTTTTTGCTCGTAGCGAAATCAAAGACATCATGGGCTATTTGCGTCTGATTTTAAACCCTGAAGATGACAGTGCGTTTTTGCGTATCATCAATACGCCCAAGCGCGGTATGGGACCGGCGACACTTGAGAAGTTAGGCTTATTTTCACAAGAGCATAGCATCTCACTACTCGCCTCTTGTACCCATGCCGGTCTTGCTCACGTCTTACCGTCGAAATCTTATGGCACTTTAAAAGAGTTTGGTGACTTTATTGGGCATTATACCCGTGAGCTCGATCAGCATCCCGACCCTGTGCCAATCGTCCGTCAAATGATTGATGAGACCGGTTATATCGACTTTGTGCGTAGCGATGCCAAAACGCCGCAACAAGAAAAAAACCGTATCGATAATATTGATATGCTCTATACCAGTATTCAATCGCTGATCAATCGCGCCGAAGAAGATGAAGACCGCACCATTGATACCATTATTCGTAAGCTGGTGCTCCTCGATATGCTCGAGCAGCAGCAAGAAGAGGAAAATACCAATAAAGTGAACCTCATGACCTTACATGCAGCAAAAGGTCTGGAGTTTGATTTTGTGTATATCATGGGGCTTGAGGAAGAAATGCTACCGCACCGCAACTCTATCCTCAGCGAGACGATCGAAGAAGAGCGGCGCTTGATGTATGTGGGTATTACTCGCGCCCGTCGTGAGCTGACCTTGACGCTGGCGACCCAGCGCCGCGCTGGTGGTCAGATGCGCGTCACCTCTGAATCACGCTTTTTAGATGAATTACCAGAAGATCATATCGACTGGCCAGCCAAAGCGAAAAAGAAAAAGGCCAGCAAAGATCCTGAAAAGGTTGCTGATGAATATTTGGCCAACATTCGCGCTTTATTAGGCAACCGTTAATGTTTAACCTTTGACAACAACCTTTAAAAACAGCTTGCTAATAGAATTCATTCATTGAACATTAAGACTATATTTTAGTTATTATTATTGCAAAACTTGGAACATTTATGCCCAACTCAACGCCCCCTTCTGAACAGCCATCGGCAAGACAGCTTGCTTATAACCCAGCGGAATCTAATGCTGAGTATAAGCTGCTGTACTTGCAGGAACTGGTGGCTGACAAAGCGTATGAGGCGATTACTGAGTTTTTAGGGAAGCAGTCAGAATATGAGATTGCCAACTTATTAGAGTCGTTCCCGACTCAGAGCCGACTGCTGATTTGGGCGCAAGTACCAGAAAACATCAAAGGTGAAGTATTAGCTGAGCTTGAGTTTGATACACGTCAGCCATTGATGGAGAACATCTCTTCAAAAGAGATCTCACTGTTTACGCAAGATCTTGATGCGCAAGATATCTCGGAGATCTTAGATACCGTTACCGAAAGCGTTCGTACTTCGGTGATGGCGACTTTGGATGAAGAAATTCGCATTCAGGTCAATAAACTCGATACCTATGCCGATTGGGAAGTTGGCAGTTATATGGATCCTGATCTTATTCAGGTGCGAGAAGATTTGACGTTGGCTGATGTTCAAAACTGGCTGCGTGAAGATACTGAGCTGCTTGATGATGAAAGCCAAGAGCTACTGGTCGTCGATCAAAGCCAGCAACTGCTTGGCTTATTAAGTCTCGCTGATTTGATTAAACATGACCAAGCCACCTTGGTTGCTGATTTGATTGACAGTGCAATCACCATCAATGACCGCTTAGATATTCAAGACGCGGCGGCGATTTTTCGCTCAGAAGATATTCGTTTTGCGCCGGTGATTAACAGCCATGGCGAACTGGTCGGTCAGTTAAATGGTGAAGATATCATGGAGATTATCCAAGATGATGTCGATAGCACCATGAAAAACTTGGCCGGTGTCAGTAATGATGAGGAGCTATTCGCCCCTATTTTGACCAGCGCCAAAAGTCGTAGTGTTTGGCTTGGGATTAATTTATGTACGGCATTGTTAGCGGCGGCAGTGATTGGGCAGTTTGAGGCAGTACTGGCAAAAGTGGTGGCATTGGCGATTCTTATGCCTGTGGTCGCTAGTATGGGCGGTATTGCAGGCTCACAGACGCTTACCGTCGTCATTCGCGGTATGGCCATGGGTCAAATCGGTGGCTCTAATCGCGTATGGTTATTAAATAAAGAGCTGTGGGTTGGCGCGATAAACGGTATCATATGGGCGATAATCATGGCGTTTATTGCGCAGTTGTGGTTTCATGACATGAAAATCAGTGCGGTCATTGGGCTTGCCATTGCGATCAATATGACGGCTGCCAATGTCTCGGGCATTAGTATTCCGCTACTGCTAAAGCGCATGAATATCGACCCTGCGCTATCTGCTTCAGTTATTTTGACCACGGTGACAGACATTGTCGGCTTTATGTCGTTTTTGGGCTTAGCAAGCGTGCTGATTCTTTAATCAATCGCCTATGCAAATCTGAAAATCAAAAGTGAGAAGCTAGCAGCTATTGATAAAGTAGTTGTTGTTAGGTATTTAAAACCTAAAGTTTAAAAGCTAGAGTTTAAAAGTTAGATTCATTATATTTATAAAACCCTTAAATCGTTAAGTGAGTGCGTTATGCAAGCTGTACAAGTTAAAGTCTTAAACCCTAAAATCACCGAAGATGCTGCCTTTTCCTTACCTACTCGTGCTACTGACGGCAGCGCAGGTATTGATTTGCGCGCTTGTATTGATGAGCCTTTAACGATTAAAGCCGGTGCCACACATTTGATTGGTACAGGTTTGGCAGTTTATATTCAAGATCCCAATTTTGCTGGCATGATTTTACCACGCTCAGGTCTTGGTCATAAGCATGGTATCGTTTTGGGTAACTTGGTTGGACTTATCGATGCTGACTACCAAGGCGAGCTGATGGTCAGTATTTGGAATCGCAGTCAAGAGGATTTTATCTTAAATCCAGCTGAGCGCATGGCACAATATGTGGTCGTCCCTGTTGCCCGTCCTGAATTTGAAGTGGTGACAGAATTTAGTGATACCAGTGCACGTGGAGCTGGTGGTTTTGGACATTCAGGTCGTCAGTAGTAGCATTTCTAATCTAAAATAACTATCAGCTACATGTCCAACGCTCTTGGGCTGTTTTTTTAACCACCATCTCAATCACGATAATAAGGACGTAAACGATGCCGTTTTTTGCTGCGCAGCACTCCTTATTTCGTGCCTATGATATTCGTGGTTCACGCCAGCATTTTACTGATGACTTTGTTCACGCCTTAGGATATGCCTTTGCGCACCTTTATCAGGTGCAACAAAACAGTGATAATAAAAAAAACATCGTCGTGATTGGCTATGATGTACGCCATGATAGCGATGTCATTGCTCACAGACTTGCTGATATATTGAGCGAGTGTGGATTAGCAGTTGTGCAGTTAGGGATGATTACCACGCCTATGATGGTATTTTGGGCAGAGCAATATCAGGGACACGGTATTATCGTAACTGCCAGTCATTCAGCCAAAGATATTTTAGGTGTTAAGTGGTTGGTCAATCATCAATCTCCTAGCGTTGAAGACATTCAGGCGCTTTACCAGCAAGTCATTCAGCAGCAATTTACCGCACGCTCATTAGATAACAGCTTACTTGTAAATAGCGGCTTATCTGAATATGAAAGGCAAAAAACAGCTGAAACTTATCTTAAGGTAGAACAAACCTATTTGTCAGCTGAGCAAGTAGCAGCGCCTTATATCGATGCAATCGTGCAAGTATTCAAAGCGCTTTATACCTGTGATAACCAATCGCTTCTAACCAAGCTGGATCTGGTGGTGGTGATCGATTGTATGCATGGTGCCACCAGTCATATCGCCAAGCAATTATTTGCGCATTTTTGCCGCCACGTCATCATGCTTAATGACCTGCCTGATGGAGATTTTCCTACCGGCAATCCTGATCCGACTGAGCCGCATCGTCTTAAACAGTTGCAGCAGAGCGTCATTTATCATCATGCAGATATAGGTATCGCCTTTGACGGTGATGGCGATCGTTTAATGATCGTCGATAATATAGGTCAGGTGGTCACACCCGATCACCTGCTTTATTTATTAGCAAAGGTCACTCTGTCTCAACGTCCAGCCGCTTGTACTCATTCACAATCACAATCACAGCCTCTACCGCAAATTCTTTTTGATATCAAATGCTCGCACCATTTGCCAAAGCTACTGGCTGAGCTTGGCGCAGAACCTATCATCAGCAAAACGGGTAGTAGTCTGATGCGCCAACAGATGCAGAACCCTACCGGACACATTGTGTTCGCAGGCGAGCTATCAGGGCATTTTATTTTTAATGACAGTCGTTTTATTGTTTATGATGATGCTATGTATGCCGCTTTAAGGCTACTACATTGGCTCGCACCTGCCACAAGCAACCGTTTTGATACTCCGATAAATCTTGCCGGGCTCATTCATCATTTGCCGGACATTGTCAGCACTGCTGACCATTATTTACCGCTTCCAGCAAGCAGATTGACCGATTGCTCACTCGTTGAGCAGTTGACCCGTTTGTGCGTGTATTTGCAACAGCTGATAAAAGCAACCGCTGCACCATCGACGCTTTCTGCCGATCAAGTACTTAGCCCCTGTCAGCGAGCGCTTTGTAGTTGCTCTATAAAAAGTCTACCTATTAGCATAGAGCAAGCCAAAGATTTATTGCCTGTGGGTACTAAGCTCAGCTGTATCGATGGGGTGCGCTTGGATTTTGCCCATGGTTTTGGTGTACTGCGTCAATCGAATACCAGTCATAATTTAACCGCGCGCTTTGCAGGAGATAGCATGGCAGATTTGCAAGATATTCAAGCAAAATTTGCCGCGCTATGTCGACCTTTTGATAAAAATCTAGCTGCGCAGATTATGGCGATTTCTCCTCAGTAATCCGTTATAAAAAACGGATTTTTATCAAGATTGCAGTTTTATTCATGATTTTTTATTCATGATTTTTATAGTAATAACTAACCGCTTAACACCGTATTTTAGGAGTTTATAATGACCTTGAATTTAGATGAAGCCAAAATCACCGCTGAAGTCTTAACCACCGCCCTACCCTATATTCAACGCTTTGTCGATAAACTCATCGTGGTCAAATACGGCGGCAATGCCATGACTGATCCTGCGCTTGAAAGCTCATTTGCCCGTGATATCGTTTTGCTGAAAACCGTTGGTATGCATCCTGTGGTCGTACATGGTGGCGGTCCGCAAGTAGATAATCTACTAAAAGAGCTTGGGCGTCACTCAGACCGTATCGATGGGATGCGTGTCACCGACAAGAACACCATGGATATCGTTGAGATGGTACTTGGCGGTAATGTCAATAAATCGATTGTCAGCTTAATCAATAAACACGGTGGACGCGCGATTGGTCTGACTGGTAAAGATGCCAATCTAATCTTAGCGAAAAAACTGATGATGGAAAAAATCGGCGCAGACGGTATTGCTGTACCTGTTGATTTGGGCTTTGTCGGTGATGTGGTCAGCGTTAATAAAGATGTCATTAATATGCTAATTGCTTCTGACTTTATTCCCGTCATCGCACCACTTGGCGTTGATGAAGAAGGCAATACTTATAATATCAATGCCGATTTGGTCGCCGGTAAAGTCGCTGAATTCTTGCAGGCAGAGAAACTTATGCTACTGACCAATATCAAAGGGGTATTAGGTCGTGATGGCGAAGTGGTCACTGGACTGACGCCAAAAACAGTCGATAGCCTTATTGAAGATGGTACGATTTCAGGCGGAATGATTCCTAAAATTCAGTGTGCGCTTGATGCGGTACGTAGCGGCGTCAAAAGCGCGGTGATCGTCGATGGTCGCGTGCCGCATGCAACGCTATTGGAGATTTTCACCAACGAAGGCGTTGGTACGTTAATCAGTCGCGACCTAAGATCATCATTGCCCGATTAACAGGAGCAAATCATGGCATTGTGGCTCTGGTGTCTGCTTTTTATCCTAGAAAGCTTGTACTGCTGGTGGATTATTGGCTATGGCGGCGCAAAACGGATAGAGGGATGGCAGTCATTTTTCCTCATTGAGTGGTTTGCACTTGATTGGACAGCTGAGCAAATCCGTCTTTATGTCCTCATCATTTGGTGCTTCAGTGTGATTTGGTTTATTTTAGGTATTATAAAGCCCGAGCTAAGAGGTTCTTAGCTCGGGCTTTATTACGCCCATCATGAGAATTTTTTATAAAAAAGTCGCCTCAAACTCAGCCTCATCATAACCACACAGCAATACTGACTGACCCTCTACAATCGGACGTTTAATCATACTGGTATTTTCTATCAGCAAATCGATGGCAGTATCTATATTGGCATCAGCGGCTTGTTTTTGCTCATCAGTCAGTTTACGCCATGTCGTACCACGCTTATTCAATACTTTATCAATACCTAGCTCATATACCCAACGATGTACGCTATCTTTATCAATGCCTTGTTTTTTATAGTCATGAAAATCATAGCTGACGCCTAGCTCATCAAGCTTAGTAAAAGCCTTTTTCATGGTGCTGCACGATTTGATACCGTAAATAGCGATGGTCATAAAAACTCCAAATCAATGATCATTATTTTGTTTATTATACCTAACAGACAACAGCATTTGGTTTATAACGATGAAAACATTCATCAGCCTATTCACTTTGCAGACTTATCGCCTTTACGGTGAGCAAACACCCCATCATATCGTCGCAATTTTCGCCAAATTACGCTATGCTATGGCATTATAAAATTTCACCTCATTTATCTGTAATAACCAATTCCGAGCCAACTATGAGCAACGCCGTGACAGCAGAAACTGCTAATACTAACCATACTAATAACACTTCTAGCGACAATAGCCACTATCAGCCGCAGCTTATCGAAGCGCAGCAGCAAGCCAAATGGGCAACGGACAAGCGCTTTGAAGTCAGCAATGAGCCAAGTGATAAACCTAGTCGTTACATGCTGTCTATGTTCCCGTACCCAAGCGGCAAGCTGCATATGGGTCACGTGCGTAACTATACTATCTCTGATGTACTAAGCCGTTATTATCGCCTCAAAGGTTATGAAGTCATGCAGCCAATGGGCTGGGATGGTTTTGGCTTGCCAGCAGAAAACGCCGCGATTGCTAATCAGACGCCGCCTGCCAAATGGACGTTTGAAAATATTGACAGTATGCGCGCCCAGCTAAAACTGCTTGGCTTGTCTATTGACTGGTCACGTGAGTTTGCCACCTGTAGCCCTGAATATTATCAGTGGGAGCAGTGGTTATTTTTGCAGTTATACAAAAAAGGCTTGGTCTATAAAAAGCTTGCAACCGTCAACTGGGATCCGATTGACAATACTGTCTTAGCCAATGAGCAGGTCATCGACGGTAAAGGCTGGCGTAGTGGCGCGATGGTCGAAAAGCGCGATATCCCAATGTATTACTTTAATATCACCGATTATGCTGATGAGCTACTTGATGATTTGGATCAGCTAGAGGGTCATTGGCCATCTGAAGTAATCACTATGCAGCGCAATTGGATTGGTCGTAGCTCGGGTATGGAAGTGCATTTCCCTTATGAGCTGGCTGGTCAAAGTAATAGCTTAGAGGTCTTTACCACTCGCCCTGATACTTTGATGGGTGTCACTTATGTAGCCGTTGCTGCAGAGCATCCGTTAGCACAATATGCGTCTGAGCATAATAAAGCGATTGCAGATTTTTGCGCCCTTTGTAAAAAAGGCTCAGTTGCAGAAGCAGACTTGGCTAAAGCTGAAAAAGCAGGTATGGATACGGGTCTTACTGTGACCCATCCATTGACTGGCGAAGAAGTGCCTGTTTGGGTTGCCAATTATGTGCTGATGAGCTATGGCTCAGGTGCAGTAATGGCAGTACCAGCGCACGATGAGCGCGATTATGAGTTTGCAACCAAATATAACTTGCCGATTAAACAGGTTATTGATATCCCTACAGGGTACTTTGATGATGCAGAAGAAGATAATGACAATCGTGCTTATACCGAGCGCAACACGCTAGTCAATTCAGGCGAATTTGATGGTATGGATTTCGAGCAAGCGTTTGAAGCGATGCTAGCTAAGCTTGAGCCGCAATCTCTTGCTAAGAAAAAGATCCAATATCGTCTACGTGATTGGGGTGTATCACGCCAGCGCTATTGGGGCTGCCCTATTCCAATGGTCAACTGTGAGCATTGTGGTACGGTGCCAGTTGAAGAGCAAGATTTGCCAGTGGTATTACCAACTGATGTCGTCCCTGACGGGCGCGGTAATCCGTTAAAAAATATCCCAGAGTTTGTCAATACCACTTGCCCTAAATGTGGCAATCCTGCTGAACGCGAAACCGATACCTTTGATACCTTTGTCGAATCAAGCTGGTACTACGCGCGCTTTGCAAGCCCAAATGATACGACCAATATGGTCAATAAATCTGCTGCCAATAAATGGCTACCAGTTGACCAATATATCGGCGGTGTCGAGCATGCGGTGATGCATCTGCTATATGCACGCTTCTTCCATAAGCTCATGCGTGATGAAAACTTGGTATCAGGTGATGAGCCATTTGCCAATTTGATGACTCAAGGTATGGTACTTGCCGGCACCTTCTACCGCGTGAATAGCGACGGCAGTACCACTTATTACTTTACAAAAGACATCGATATTGACTTTAACGAGCGCGGTCAGCCGATTAAAGCCATTTTAAAATCAGACGGTCAGCCAGTGACGATTGGCAAAATTGAGAAAATGTCAAAGTCAAAAAATAATGGTGTTGACCCGCAGCTTACCATTGATAAATATGGTGCGGATACCGTTCGTTTATATACCCTATTTACCGCCCCTGCCGACCAGACACTAGAGTGGTCAGATGACGCGCTCAAAGGTCCTTATAATTTTGTTAAAAAAGTTTGGCGTATTGCCTCTGAGCATATCCAAGCATTAACTGCTGCCAATTTAAGCCTTGAGGCGCTCAATAGTGATGCCTTAAATACCGATAACTTAAGCAAAGAAGCCAAAGCCCTGCGCCGTAAGACCCATGAAACCATCGGCAAGATTGATAGTGACTTGGGTAAACGCTTAGCCCTTAATACCCCTGTTTCTAGCCTAATGGAACTAGCTAACGAGCTGAGTAACTTTAAAGCCAAGAGCGAACAAGACCTGCAAGTACAGCATGAAGCTTTGGTTGATTTATTGATTATGCTGTCGGTATATGCGCCGCACATCGGTGAGCATTTACTTGAGCAATTAGGACTTGATACTGTAACCCTAAACTACCCTGCAGTCGACGAGCGCGCACTGGTACAAGATATGATTACCATGGTAGTGCAGGTCAATGGGAAAATGCGCGGCAAGATGGATGTGGCACCAAACAGCGACCCTGAGGCTCTAAAAGCACAGGCGCGCGAGCTTGAAGGGGTGGCAAAGTTCTTGACGGGTGAGATCAAAAAAGAGATCGTCGTACCAAATAAGCTGGTCAATATTGTGGTTGCAGGTTAGGAATCATGCCATGCGGCTGTTTTAGGTTTTCTTATCATAATAAGAATAGCGATCATGACGGATAAGCCGCGTGCTATGCCGTCATATCAAACAACATGTAAGGGAAAAAGCACATGCCGAATACGTCGAAGAGACAGAAACTAGCGACTGCATTACTTGCATCTTTGCCGATGTTTGCCATCGTTGGGGCGACTGCCAGTTTGAGTGGCTGCGGCTTTCAACTACGCGGTTATGATGCGCCCATGCTGTTTGATGTGGCGAAGACCGCAGTAATTATCGAAGACAATCGCACCGCATTTCCACTAAAGCTGCCGCTCACAAAGCAACTAGAAGCATTGGGTGTTGATGTCATTACCAACATGACTCTGGCGGATGTTGCTAGTAACAATCAAAAGGTTGGTGCCGAAACCATCGCGGCGATTACTGTCAATAACTTACGTTTTAAGCGTTATGAATTGGTCGGTGTCTTAACAGAGATTCGCTTGGTGATATCAGCGGACGTCAGCTATCAAAGCATGGATAACGGTAAGCTTGTGACGCTTACCAATCCTATTCAGGTTGAGCGTAGCTATCAGTATAACGAAGCCTCAGTCAGTACCGATGATCAGCAAGGGGAGCAAATTCGTGAATGGCTCTATGATAGCTTAGCAAGGCGTATCACCGATCAATATGTCGCAATTGCCCTGCCAAAGGTAACAGCTGCCAGCGCCACGACTTCTGCGCAAATCGGCAAAGGTACAGGGGCTACAGCGATACTGGTACCCAACCCCTAATATGGCTCAAATATAGCTCAAACTTAGCCTAGTGAGTTATTAACGTTTTTTATATTCATAACTTTGTGTGCATCAGCCTTTATGCAAGATACTTTTATACAAGCTTATCCAAAGCTACAGCAACCCTCATTTGCTGTAGCTGGCTTGTGGCTGGCGCACGGCGATGAGCCATTACTCAGTCAATGGCTCATCGATGCACTACGTCCGCATTGGCGTACGCAGAATTACGCCATCAAGCGTATCGAGCTGGTGTCAGTTAAGAGCTGGCAAGAAGTATTGTCAGAGCTTGGCAGTCAGTCTTTATTTGATGATGCCAGTGCTTTGATTGTCACCGGCAATCATAAACCTGATAAAGCTGTTATTGCCGAGCTAGAACGTTTTGCCGTCGATGCGCAAACAGGTAGCCACAGTCATAGTTTATTATGGCTGACCCCAAAACAAGACAAACGCGCGCAAAGCAGCAAGTGGTTTGCGCCATTTGCTCAATATGGTCATGTTATTGATTGCAATTTATATAATGAGCAGCAGCGTCAGCAGTTATTGCAGATACAGGCGCAGCAGTTCGGCTTAAGGCTATCGCAAGAAGCATGGCAACTACTGATGTCACATACCGAACACCACCTGCTTAGTGCCTATCAAACCCTATGGCGCTTATCCTATTTGTTTGCCCCCCAGCTTATGGCAAATAGTAATGCCACCACTCAAGAAAATAGCAATTCTAGCGCGCACCTATCACAGGTCGCACTAGATATTCATGACTTACAAGCGGCGTTGGTCAGTGATGCGCAGTTTAGTGTGTTTGATTTGTCCGATGCGATGCTTGCTGGCAATAGCGCTCAAGTTGCCAAAATTATATTTCAACTAAAAGCCACCGATGAGCCGACAACTCTGGTGTTATGGGCTATCAGTAAAGACATGCGCCAAATCATGCAATTAATGGACGGACAAAACCCACAAGCCCTAGGTATTTGGCGCAGTAAACAAGGGTTATATCAGCAAGCTTGTCGTCGTCAGTCACAAGCGCAAACTGCTACGTGGCCCGCCCTACTTTATCGCTGCGATCAAGCAATCAAAGGTCTTGTGATCCAGCCGGCATGGGAGCTATTGCTACAAGCTGCATTAGAGCTATCAGGGAAACGCTTGTTCTCTACCAAATAACCAAAGTGATAAACTGTTAATGATTAATCAGTCAGTAGCTAATAGTCGCTTTAATCATAATATTATCTCTTAACCTACTTTTTCATCGATACACTTCCTGCATAGACTCAAATCACCCTTACAAAACCTGCCACAACCTCTCCTCTTAACCTTTCGCAAACTAACTTGCATTTCTTTTTGATCATCGAGCCTCTATTATAGTGACATTTGATTTTCTTGTTATTGGATTGTCGTCATGCGCAAAATCAGCAAAAACTCTGCCATCAAATGGGGCATCATTGCCCTCGTTATCGTCATTTTAGGAGTTTTAGCCTATAAAACCTTTAAACCTGAAGAAAAGACACCTAACTACCTAACGGCGACCGCTGAGATTGGTGATATCGAAAATAACGTCATGGCATCTGGCAAGGTTAAGGCGCTAAATACCGTCGATGTTGGTGCGCAGGTATCGGGTGAGGTGACGCGGCTATTCGTTGAAGTCGGCGATGAGGTAAAAAAAGGCGATTTGATTGCGCAGATTGATCAAATAACGCAGAAAAACAGTCTGAGTAATGAGCAAGCTAGCCTTGAGCAAAGCGAAGCGGCGCTACAAAGTGCGCAAGCTGAATCACTAAGTCGTCAAGCAGGTTTAAAAAGCGCGCAGGCGGATCTTATAAGCCGTCAAGCTGAGCTTAAGCAAGCAAAAGCAGATTTTTCACGTTTACAAGGCTTACTTGCTATCGACGCGATATCACAGCAGGATTATGATACGCAAGCGACAAAGGTAGCTACCGCACAGGCAGCCGTTGCCAATGCCCGTGCCGCTATCGATACCGCCAAAGCCGCTATCGCCACTAGTGCGGCAAATATTAACAGCCAGCAGGCCGCATTACGCAAGTCTCAGACCAATGTCAGCACCGCGCAAGAAGACTTAAGCTATACCACCATTCGCGCGCCCATGTCAGGGACTGTCGTATCCGTGACCACTGAGCAAGGAACAACGGTCAACGCCAATCAAACCGCACCGACTATTGTGACTTTAGCTGATTTATCGACTGTGCGTATCAATGCCCAAATCTCTGAAGCCGACGTCATCAATGTTCAAGCGGGCTTGCCTGTTTATTTTAATATCATCGGTAACCCTGATCAAAAATATGATGCGACCCTCAAAGCCATTGAACCGGCTCCTGAAAAAATCAGTGATACCAGCTCGACCGATGCCGCCATCTATTATGTTGGTTATATCGAAGTGCCCAATACCGAGCGCCGCTTTCGTATCGATATGACCGCGCAAGTATATATCGTTATTAATCAAGCAAAAGACGCGCTGCTTATCCCTTCTGCCGCGCTGCAACCTGCCGGCAAATCTAATAAAATTGGAAATAATAAAAAATCATCTACCAGTGTGGTTAATACTAATGGCGATTCTGCCACAACTAAAGCCAGTGTCCGCGTTCTTAAAGCCGATGGCACAGTGGTTGAACAGGCGGTTACAGTCGGTATCAATAACCGCGTCAATGCAGAGATATTGAGCGGTCTTAAAAAGGGTGACGAGGTTATCTTAAGTGAAGAAGGCCCAGATAATGGTAGCAAAAGCGCTGGCGGCAGAGGCGGTCGACCATTCTAGCTCTAACTCCAAACTTAAACAGAACAAAATCTAACTGGTATTTAAATTAGCGACAAATCAGCTTTGATATTGATTAAGAAAAGCAGGATAACAAATGAGCAGCCAAGACCTTTATGCTAACGCCGCCACTGATAAGCCTTTGATGCAGGTCAAAGGCTTGATTAGGGAGTTTAAAGCCGGTGAGCAGACCATTCGTGTATTGCACGATATCAATCTCACCATCCATCAAGGCGAGATGGTGGCTATCATCGGACAATCAGGCTCAGGTAAGTCAACCTTGATGAATATTTTGGGCTGCTTAGACCAAGCGACTGCTGGCGATTATCAAGTATTTGGTCAATCCGTGAATCGCTTAGCCCCTGATGAGCTGGCAAAACTGCGCCGTGAGCACTTTGGTTTTATTTTTCAGCGTTACCACTTATTGGGTGACATCAGTGCCCGTGACAATGTCTCTGTGCCCGCTGTCTATGCAGGAATGGACGGACAAGCGCGCAATATGCGAGCCGAAAAGCTGTTATCAGACTTGGGGCTGGCAGATAAAGTTAATAATCGCCCAAGCCAGCTATCGGGTGGTCAGCAGCAGCGTGTGTCCATCGCAAGGGCGTTGATGAACGGCGGTGATATCATCTTAGCCGATGAGCCAACAGGAGCGCTAGATAGCAAATCGGGCAAAGATGTCGTCCAAATCTTAAAAGACTTAAATGCCCAAGGTCATACCATTATTATGGTCACCCATGACCCCGGTCTTGCTGCCCAAGCTGAGCGCGTGATTGAAATCAAAGACGGTTATATCATTGCCGATTATAAAAACGACGATTATCAGCGTCCCGCAGCCCAGCCAGCGACGATGATAGATCAGCACCGTAAGAGCGCTTTTGGCAGCTTTATCGACCGTTTGCTTGAAGCCTTTAAAATGTCCCTGCTTGCTATGCGTGCGCATAAAATGCGTACCCTATTGACCATGCTAGGGATTATCATTGGTATTGCTTCTGTAGTATCGGTTGTCGGGCTCGGTAAAGGCTCACAAGCGCAGATATTGTCCAATATTAGCTCATTAGGTACCAATACCATCACCGTCACCGACGGTTACCCTTACGGCGACCCTAGACGCCAATATAATGATGACAACTTGACGCCGCAAGACGCCCAAGCGGTTGCAGATCAGCCTTATGTGCTTAGTGTCAGTCCGCAGCTCAATAGCAATATGAGCGTCCGCTATCGTAATATCCAAGAAGCCGCCAGTATTAGCGGGGTCGGTAAAGATTATCTCGATGTCAGCGGTGAAACACTAGCCATGGGTCAAGGCTTTGATGAACAAAGTATTTTACGCCGCACCCAAGATATCATTATCGACAGCAATGCCCATGAAACCTTTTTTCCTACTACAGCAAACCCTATCGGTGAGGTACTGCTGATAGGCAGTGTACCGGGGCGCGTGATTGGGGTACTGGCACCAAACGAAGGCGGCTTTAGTCGAGGTGTCGACTCCCCGACTCTATATATGCCCTATACCACCATGATGTCACGGCTCATAGGTAGCGCTTATATCGAAAGCTTTATTGCGCTGATTGACAATAATATCTCTTCTGCTGCCGCTGAGTCTGCCATCTCAGAGCTGATGAAAAGTCGTCACGGTACCGATGATTTTCGCATACGTAACTCCGACTCTATCCGTCAAACCATTGAATCTACCACAGCTGCCATGACCTTGCTGATATCCTCTATCGCCATTATCTCGCTGATTGTCGGCGGTATTGGCGTCATGAATATTATGCTGGTATCTGTAACTGAGCGCACCAATGAGATTGGCGTACGTATGGCTGTCGGCGCGCGTCAAAGCGATATCATGCAGCAGTTTTTGATTGAAGCTATTTTGGTCTGTATATTAGGCGGTTTATTAGGTATTGGACTGGCGTTTGCCATTGGCGAGCTTATTAACCGTGTTGGTGGTGATAGTTTTAAAGTTATTTATTCTTCGACCTCTATTATTGCCGCTTTTGTCTGCTCAACGCTTATCGGCGTGGTTTTTGGCTTTTTACCTGCACGTAATGCGGCCAAATTAGACCCTGTCGATGCCCTCTCTAGAGATTAGTAAATTTCTAAGCAGGCAGTTTTAAATCATTCTCATCAAAATAAGAAATTGACTGTCATACAAAGGGACTTGATAGCCAAATGAAGCTCAAATTTAAAAAATATGCATTATTATCTAAGATTTTTAACTTTTTTGCTGATTCGGGGTTGTATTTGTCTTAATTATATATATAATGTGCTCTCACGTTTAGAGATACAAATTATCTAAATGTGAAACAAGTTTGATGCCTCTTTTGATATTGAGTAACCAATAAATAAAGAGCTTAAGCTTAGCGAAAATTTCCTTAAAAGAATTTTCACTTGTAGAGTTAAAAAGCAGTGCTTTTTTATATACTCTTCAGGGCCGATAGCTCAGTTGGTAGAGCAGTTGACTTTTAATCAATTGGTCCCGCGTTCGAGTCGCGGTCGGCCCACCATCTTTAGTATTACCCTTGTTATAGATACTGCCCTATCCGGTGGTGATGTAATAAGTTTAAAGACAGCGTTTTTACTGTCTTGTTTTAATAAATTTCTTTTTAAGGAAATTTATCTTGCAGAGTTAAAAAGCAGTGCTTTTTTATACACTCTTCAGGGCCGATAGCTCAGTTGGTAGAGCAGTTGACTTTTAATCAATTGGTCCCGCGTTCGAGTCGCGGTCGGCCCACCATATTTGAAAAGCC